>JAHXHS010000012.1 GCA_025656455.1 Candidatus Thiodiazotropha sp. (ex Epidulcina cf. delphinae)
AAACAGGCCGGATATACGGAAGCAATCCTGTCCCTATCATCGACTGCACAAAGGCTTGCAAAATGGGAGGAGACCATATACGGGTTAATATTGACCCTAGCCCGGATATTCAACCGTCAGAATCGAACACCCCCGGGATGTTTCACGATACTCGTGTCTGACAGTCGGATACCTGGCCTGCCATAAGGCCACGATCTCCCGTTCATCCGGTCTGGCCGCATCGTCGAGATAGATCCTGCATCCCTCGGAGAGTCTCGAATAACAGACGGGCAACGCCGGATAGCGCGAGTGCTTCTGAATAAAGCCGGACGGCCCATCGATGACCAGCATATCGATCCCTTTTTCAGGAATCTTATCAATGGCATACCAGGCATACTCAGCGCCGTCCAGCATCGATCTTCGCAGCGGCGCATGAATCACAGAGGCGTATCGGCCGAGCCCGTAACGGTCGATATAGGCGCGAGTGTTGTCGGCATACTGCTCACCATCTTCGAGGCTGACCACACGCCCCCGCCCGTTCATCTGGCAGCAGCGCGCCAGCATCAGGGTGGTCAAGCCGCTGCTGCACTCCAGGACCAGGGACGGTCTGGCGCTCAGGCAGGCATCGACAATGATCTGAATAAAATCGCCCCCCGCGGACCAGTCGGGCGTATACGGAATACCGTCATTCAGCTCCAATTGCGCTTGCAGGGATTCGTACTCTTCCAATCCGGCCTCACTGGTTATTAACCCGGCAACCAAGTATGTCGGGTTAATAATCGCCCGTAACGGATACCATTCGAGTGTTCATCGGATCATAATTCAAAATCCAATGCCCTGCATAGGGTCCGTTCAGAAACAACGGCGTTCGTCATCCCGGTAGCCTGGGCGGAAAAATCGTTATAAGTTGTACGAAAACGGCAAAACAGGAACGCGAACATGCGTCTCAGGAAAACGCTTTGGGTCGATCCGGTCAGGCCATTCACATTCGTCCCGGTTCTGCGCATGCTCCTTTGCATAGCGTTGGCGGCGACGCTGTACGGGTGTGAAAACAGTGGCACCACTCAGGCGGATGTCGCCAAGCTGACGGTCTGGGCTCATGCCGGCCAGGAGAGCGAACGCGCCACCCTGCAGGCGCAGGCGAGCCGGTTTAACAATACCCATCCCGATCTTGAGATCCAGCTCACCCTGATCCCCGAGGGAAGCTACAACGCCCAGGTACAGGCCGCGGCGGTGGCCGGGGAGTTGCCGGACATCCTAGAGCTGGACGGACCGTTTCTCTACGCTTATGCCTGGCAGGGACACTTACGCCCCCTTGACGATCTGCTGAGCGATGCGCTGCGCGCCGACCTGCTCCCCTCGATCATCCAGCAGGGCCTTTATCAGGACCGCCTGTGGTCGGTGGCCGTGTTCGATTCCGGCCTCGGACTCTATGCCGACCGCGCCAAGCTGCTACAAGCCGGGATACGCATTCCCACCCTGGAAAACCCATGGAAAGAGGATGAGTTCGAGGAAATACTGCAGCGTCTGGCACGACAGGACCCGGACGGACAGGTACTCGATCTCAAGCTCAACTATGCCGGAGAGTGGTACACCTACGGATTGTCGCCACTGATTCAATCAGCCGGGGGCGATCTCATCGACCGTCGAGGCTACGCCAGCGCCGACGGCGTTCTCAACGGCCCGCAAACCGTGGCGATGATGACGACCCTGCAAAACTGGATCCAAGACAACAGAATCGATCCCAATATCGACGATGCGGCCTTTGTCACCCACCGCGTGGCGTTGGCGGTCGGCGGCCATTGGAACTACCGCCGTTATCATGCCAGCCTGGGCAACGACCTGTTACTGCTGCCCCTGCCCGACTTTGGCCGGGGCAGCAAGACCGGACAGGGCTCCTGGTGTTGGGCCGTCACGGCCGGCAGCCGGCAAACCAAGGCGGCATCCAGGTTCCTCACCTTTTTGCTCGACAGCGATGAGGTGCTCTCCATGACGAATGCCAACGGCGCTGTCCCCGCCACACGCTCCGCCATCTCCCGCTCGCCTCTCTACCGCCCCGGCGGGCCGCTGCACCTCTTCGTCAAGCAGCTCGAAGGCGGCCATGCGGTGCCACGCCCTCGCACCCCGGCCTATCCACTGATCACAGCAGAGTTCCAACAGGTCCTGGACCGCATCCGTAGCGGAGGCGATGTGCGGGCGACACTCGATAAGGCGGTGCAGGCGATCGATAGAGAGATCGAGGACAACCGTAGTTACCCGACGATACTGCCCTCCCATGAGCCCTAGCCTGCATTTCTCTCACCCGTTCGTAGCGAGGCGGTTCAAGGGTGCGTCATGGCTGGCGTTGTGTCGGGCCAGCAAAGCTGTCCAAATCCGCTCCCGGCGGATTTGTCGCGACCGAGGGGCGCGCAGGCAGCCGACCGACACTATGTTGAGCACCCCGACCGAGCGAACGCCAGACAGGGCGTGCCATTGGGCCGCCGCAGTAGGAGGGGGGGTGAGGAATGCAGGCTAGCGACCAGACCCCAACCGCTCTGATGCTGGCCATCCCTGCCTTGCTGGGACTGGCCTTGTTTATCCTGCTGCCCTTCCTGACCGCGTTGGCGCTGGCCTTCACCGACCTGCGCCTGGGCTCACCGCTACCGGTGGAGCTGGTCGGTTTGGAGCAGTTCCGGCGCATCTTCAGCGATGCCGATTTCCTGCGCGCTCTGGCCAACAACCTGCTGTTCGCCGCTGTGGTGGTGCCCCTGCAGACTGCTCTTGCCCTGGCGCTGGCACTGCTGCTAAATCAGAGACTGCGAGGCACGGTGGTATTCCGCACCCTGTTCTTCATGCCGGTGGTGTTTCCCATGTCCCTGGTGGCGGTGATCTGGACCCTGATCTACGCACCCGGCCCCAACGGCATGATGAACGCCCTGCTCACCCTGCTGAGTTTCGGCTACTGGGAAGCGCACGACTTCCTCCGCGACCCGGTCCTGGCCCTGCCGGCGATCATGCTGCTCTCGATTTGGCAGGGAAGCGGATTCCAGATGGTGATCCTGCTCGCCGGTCTGCAGAGCATTCCACAGGAGCTCTATGAAGGGGCGGCCATGGATGGGGCCGGCCGCCGGCAACAGTTATTTCACATAACCCTGCCACAACTACGCAACCCGTTGATCTTCGTCATGCTGGTCACCACCATTCTCGCCTTTCGTCTGTTCGACCAAGTGCAGATCATGACCCGTGGCGGCCCTGACAACGCCACCACCACGGTGATGTATGAGACGGTAGAGGCCGTGTTCACCCGCCAGCAGGTGGCACGGGCCTGCGCCATGGCCGTGGTGTTCTTTCTCCTGGTGCTCGCCATCACCTGGCTGCAACGCCGGCTCGTTCGCCAACAGCGGGAGGTAACATGAAATCCACGACTCGCGCTCTCACTCAGCTACTCCTCTACTCCGCGCTTACCCTCCTTGCCC
Organism: Candidatus Thiodiazotropha sp. (ex Epidulcina cf. delphinae); assembly: GCA_025656455.1. Classification (GTDB taxonomy): domain Bacteria; phylum Pseudomonadota; class Gammaproteobacteria; order Chromatiales; family Chromatiaceae; genus Thiodiazotropha. The sequence continues at coordinate 3,435 of JAHXHS010000012.1, forward strand.
TGCTGTTCCTGGCCCCGCTGATGATCATGTTGATCGGCAGCCTGAAAGCGGACGCACGGGTGTTGGTGGAGGCAGGAACCCTGTCTGCCTTCCTGCCCGCGGAGGCATCGTTGCAGAACTATGCCGATGTGTTCAGACGCAGCGACTTCCTGCGCTTTTTTCTCAATTCCGTGTTCATCACCGGCGCCATCGTCACCAGTGGCCTGCTGGTCAATTCGCTGGCCGCCTACGCCTTCGCCCGCCTGCAGTGGCGTGGACGAGACCTGCTGTTCAATCTGGTGCTGGCGCTGATGATCCTGCCCTTCGAGGCAATCGCTGTGCCGCTGTTCTACGGCGTTTCCATGCTCGGTCTGCGCGATACCTATCTTGCACAGATCCTGCCGTTCATCGCCAACGCCTTCTCCATCTATCTCTTCTACAGCTTCTTCATCGGCCTGCCCAAAGCGTTCGAGGAGGCAGCGCGTATCGACGGCGCCGGCACCCTGCGGATCTTTTTCACCATCATCCTCCCCAATTCCAAACCGGTGTTCGCCAGTGTGGCGATCCTCTCCTTCCTCACCTGGTGGGGCTCTTACCTGTGGCCGCTGATGGTGACTATCGGTCCGTCCGTGCGTCCACTGCCGGTGGCCATCGCCGGCTTCTTCACCCTGCCGCCGCTGTTATGGGGGGATATCCTCGCCTTCGGCACGATGATGGTGGCGCCCGTGCTGGTGGTGTTTATCATGTTCCAGCGCTGGTTCGTGCGCGGTGTGGCGGCCTCGGCCATCAAGGGATAGGGCATGGCTTCAATCATCTTCGACAATGTCAGCAAGACCTACAGCGACGGCGTGGACGTTATCCGGCAACTCTGCCTGACGGTCGAGGACGGCGAACTGCTGGTGCTGGTGGGGCCTTCAGGGTGCGGCAAGTCCACAGCCCTGCGCATGGTGGCGGGACTGGAGGCGATCAGCGCCGGCGAGATCCGCCTCGACGGCCAGGTGGTCAACGGCATACCGGCGCAACGACGCAACCTGGCGATGGTCTTCCAAAACTATGCCCTCTACCCCCACATGAGCGTACGCCGCAATCTGGAGTTCCCGCTGCGGATGCGAAAATTGCCGGGACGTGAAATCAAACGGCGTGTGGAGAGGATCGCGGAGATGCTCGACCTCACCGCCCTGCTTGAGCGCAAACCCAAGGCTCTATCCGGCGGCCAGCGTCAACGGGTGGCGATGGGACGGGCCATTGTGCGCGACGCTGACGCTTTCCTCATGGACGAACCCCTCTCCAACCTCGACGCCAAACTCCGGGTGCAGATCCGCACCGAGATCGCCACCCTCCAAACCCGTCTCGGCGTCACCACCCTCTATGTCACCCACGATCAGGTAGAGGCCATGACCCTGGGCCAGCGGGTAGCGGTGCTAAGAGAGGGACGCTTGCAGCAGGTGGCTCCGCCCGGGGAACTCTATCGACGGCCGGCTAACATCTTCGTTGCCGGGTTTATAGGGAGTCCGGGAATGAATCTGCTGCGCGGGACCATGGAGGAGAAGGATGGCAATCCTGTGCTGCGCCTCGGACCGAACCGGTTGATACTGCCGGAACAGGTGCTTACCGAACATCCGGGTCTGCAAACGCGGCCCGGCGAGTCGTTGTTGATCGGCATCCGCCCCGAAGCCATCCGCTTGGCCGATGACCTGGCTGAGCACAGTCTGCCGGCACGGGTGCATGCTGTCGAGTCGTTGGGACATGAGACCATCCTCCATCTCGCCACCGATTTGGCCAGCATCGCCAGCGACGCCACTGACCCCGCAGCATCCACCGACCCCGCCCCGCCCCTGATCGCAGTCCTACCCGGCCAGCATAGATTCCGACCGGGCGATACGTTGCAGCTTGGCATTGACATCGACGGCCTACGCTTGTTCGACATGAGCGGGAACGCCGTCGGATAAAACAGATGGCTGTGTACTATTATTGGCTCTTCCCCTGATCGGGTGGGTAGATCCTACCAATCGCAACAATTCAGTTCGCCGACTCAGGATTGATTGTCCGCGAATAAACGCAAATCAACGCGAATGCGAATTTCCCATCCTGCACGACGCCTTGATGGTTTTCAATCACTGGCCAGGCATGCACTATTTCTCTCACCAAGCTCGCTAAGTACGCCAAGAAGGCATTGTCTGGGAATCCTTTGCGGGCTTTGCGATCTTTGCGAGAGTCTCTTTTCGTCGTAGGGTCTCAGCGAGGTATCAGTATCGAGCTCCCCGCCTGGACCGGCCACCCGGCTGTACGCCGGCACGCCGCCAAAGGAGGTGATTGACGGGTTCAGCGCCACTCAGTAGAGCGTCCCTCTCATCACCCATTCAAATCCCAGGTAATTTTGAATGGATGTCTGTTTAGAGTTTTGTTTAGAGTTTAGGCTTGGTTAGATAAATTCGTGGGTATCCTTGAATGATAAATGCCACTAACCTATTGAAATATATTCATAATACTGGGGTTATTAGGCGCATTTTTTTCGAGGGCCAGTTCTGAATACAGGACGCCGCCTGAGTAACAGACCCATTGATATCGTGTGACTACGTCATTCCGGCGAATGCCGGAATCCAGAGAATATGGCAGGGAGGCGGGGTATGGAACGACAGCCGTGCGTGTACCTATTAGCCAGCAAACGAAATGGAAGGAAAAGACGATTGAAGTGCTGAACCCACGCTGGCGGGATTTGTATCCGGAGCTAATCTAACGAGAAGTGTTTTTTTGCATGACAAACGGTCGATAATCACGGAGCATCTGGATTCCATCCTTAGGTCCGTAAACGGTGCATCCATGCACCACTTCTCCGGCATCCGCCGGAATGACGGGATCAGGGAAGTTTGCCCACGAATTTTCCTGAAGAGCCGAGTTTAGAAACCCGTAGGTCACGTTGCGCAGCTACGTGACACCCCCATTGAGTCAGCTAGCCGCTCCGCGTCAACCTGACCTACGACTTTTTTCACCCACTCGAATTGGGGAAGAGCCCTATTATTAACCCGGCACCCTAAAAGGTTGCGTTCAGCCGCTGTGTGCCTGCCTACAGCTTGCGCATCAAAACGCCGCTGTAGTACTTCCACAGCAAGTTTTGATAACGTCGTCTGTAAGCAGGCACACAGCGGCCTGTCTTAAGAAAATTAAAATGTTAGGGGCTTCGAGCCTGCCCTTGCTCGGCGTTGTGGCTTTCGCATACCCCAAAAACATAAATGGTTTCTTCCTTCAGCAAGACAAAAGGGGAGGAGACGTATCAACCCGTGAATGATGACCCTGTCTTGCATACCAAAAAATATCGACTACCGTTAACTTGTGACAGGAAAAACATTTCTGTTGCAATAACAAAATATTAGAGATTCCCCTGGTGCTTTTTCAGGGTGATGCGCCTTTAGAACACAATTCAATTTCGACCACACAATACAGCGACTGCGGCTTCCCACAAACCTGGAGGGGAATCTAATGGCCATTCATCAGTTCGTGACTTCCCTATCGGCAATCCTACTCTTCATCGGCGGTGGCACTGCCGCCCTGAGTGATACGCAACTCGATTCGAAGAAGCTCCTCTCCCAACCCAAAACCTATGTGGGATCAGAGGTATGCCGGACCTGCCACTTGGAACATTACGATGCCTGGAAACGGACTCTACATAGCCGCATGCTTCAGGACGCCCGGACCAACAAGGATGTGATCATCACCGATATCGATGCGGAAATCATCAAGGCTGACCTGAAGAAAATCGAGAAAAAACTCAAGGTGCCGATCGAAGATTTCCACATCCTCAAGGCCGAAGACGTCAAATACACCATCGGCAGCCAGTGGAAGCAACGCTATCTGATAGAGCGGGACGGCACCCTGTTCATCGCGCCGACTCAGTTCAATGCCGAGACCGGCCGCTGGGTCAATTACCACGAGCACGACTGGCAAAAACGCCCCTGGCTTAAAAAGTGCGGCGGCTGCCATGCCACCGGCGTGGACCTGGAACGGAACAGCTTTACCGAACCCGCCATCGGATGCGAGGCCTGCCACGGGCCTGGTTCCCATCATGCGGTCCTGCCCAAGACCGAGATTTTCAAGAAACGCGCCACCATCATCAATCCGTCCAAACTGACGCCCGGTGTTGCCGTGCAGATATGCGGCGCCTGCCACAACCGCGGCAAGTCAACCAAAGTCAAGGGCTCCAGCTGGCCGGTCGGCTACAGGCCCGGCAAGGCGCTTACAACCTATTACCGATCGACCTCTTTCGCGGCGGGGGACACCAAACATGTGTATGCCAATGAGTTCTCCAAGGGACATCACCAACAGTACATCGACTGGAAGCAATCGGCCCATTACCGGGAGGGGGTAACCTGCCTCTCCTGCCATTTCGTCCACAAGCTGGGCAACCCGGTGGTGAGAGGGCAGACGTTGGAGCGCTCCGGGGACAATACCTGCCTGAGTTGCCATACCATGATCAACAGGGTCGGCGCTCATTCGATTCACTCATCGGCCAAGTGCGTGGCGTGCCACATGCCCCGGATCGCCAAGAGCGCGGAATCCGGTGACATCCACAGCCATGTCTTCGTCGCCCTGCTGCCCGAGGACACCCTGAAAAACCCAAAGATTCCCAACTCCTGTCAGACCTGTCACAAGCATAAAGACGAGGATCTGAAAGAACTGCAGCAGCGCTATGACGAACTAACCACGCGAGACAAGCCGGTGGCAACCGCAACCAAGACCGATAGCTAAAACGCCAAGATCGCAAAGCTATTACTGATTATTTTTTTACCGTATTTATTTTTCCTTGGCGATCTTTGCGTCTTTGCGAGAGAAACTGTACCCGGAGCGGAGGCTAGGGCCATGCAGAGCAAACATCTTATCCGGCGCGTCTTGGCAGGCGTGCTGTCGTGTCTGCTACTCCACGGCCCCGCCACCTCGGTGGCGGCAAACCCCAATGCCTATGAAGCAGCGAGCAGCGGCTATTTCCGCGACCAGGACACCCTCCCCGGCGCCTATATCCAGTACCGGGGGAGCTCGGAAGGTGGGGGCGCCTGGTGGGGTATCGGCCCTGGCAGTGGCTCCGTCAAACGATCGAGTTTCAGCGCCGACGCCCATTTGGGAGTAGCGGGCTACGGCATACGCTCCTGCGTAAGTTGCCACCAGGCGCAGCGCTACAGCCTGCACTCAAGTCGCGGCAATGTCACATGCATTCAATGCCACCGGGGACAACCCATAGCCGGCATCCACCACTACTATTCGGCCTTGAACCCTATCCGCAAGCACGCCTATGTGTGCGCCAAATGTCATGAGGGAGCCAGCCCCTCCTTCGCCACCTATGTGATCCATGAGCCATCCCCCCTGTCCCTGGCCACAGCGCAGGAATTCAGCCTGTTCTATTATGCCGTGTGGTTGATGGTAATTCTGGCGGGCGGGGTGTTCGCCATTTTCATTCCCTATGTCTCGCTGTGGGCATTACGCGAACTCATAGGACTGCTCAGTGGGAGGAAGTACAGTCATGACTGACAACGTCAAGCGCTTCACTCCAACCCAAATGCTGTTCCATTTCGGCCTGATTATCACCTTCATGCTGCTTTCGGTGACCGGTTTGGCCTGGATGTACATCGAAACCGCCTGGGGCCAGGTCCTGGCCAGCCTTTTCGGCGGTTACGCCGGGGCGCTGGAGGTGCATCGCATCACCGGCCTGATACTACTTGCGGGGTTTGGCATTCACGTGCTCTACACAATTTGGAGCATCGACTGGAAACAGTTCCCGGACTCCCTGATGAGCCGCGATTCAATGGTTTTCCAATGGCGGGATGTGAAGGATTTCTTCCTCCACTTGGGGTGGATACTCGGACTTTCGAAGGGCCCTGAATTCGATCGCTGGAGTTGGTGGGAAAAATTCGACTACTGGGCCGTGTGGTGGGGGCTCATCATTGTCGGGGTGACCGGCCTCATGCTCTATGACCCGGTGCTTACCAGCGACTATATGCCCGGTTGGCTACTCAACGTAGCGTTATGGGTGCACCGTATCGAGGCCGTATTGGCCATGGCCCACATCTTCACCATCCACTTCTTCATTGAACACTTTCGCCCCCGCTGTTTTCCCTTCAGCGCCACCATGTTCGAAGGCAGCAAGGCCATCGATCACCTGCGTCAAGAGCACCCAGCCTGGATCGCCCGGCTGGAGACGGAAGGGCGTCTCGATCGGTTACGGGTCCCACCCGCCCCGGTTCCACTGCGCATCCTCTACTTCGGTGTAGGTTATGCGTTGATCGGTTTGGGCCTTTTCCTGCTGATATTCGGCCTGGCCAACGTGATGCTCCTGACGTTGCAGTTATGAACCACCCGGGAGACAAGTCGGCTGCCCTGCCGATTTGTCTCCCGGTGGGTGAAGGAACTCTCCATCTTGGTTTGGGCAACATATTTGATTGCCGGGTTAATAACCCGGACGTTGGTTGGGTGATATTCATAACTCCAGAATATCGCCATACATGGGAACAGAGGCCTTCAACTTGAGATCGGATGCCAGCTTGTCACAAAAATCCTGTTTCGACTCAGGCTCTCCATGGACCACATGCACCTGAGGATGGCTGTTGAAATTCCCGACCCAGCGCATCAGGTCATCGATATCGGCATGCGCGGAAAGACCGCCGACGGTATGGATATTCGCTTTCACCCGATACTCGTCACCATGAATCCTCACCAGGGATTTGCCATCGACCAGCGCCCGGCCCAGGGTACCGTTGGCCTGATACCCCACGATCATGACATGCGCGCCGCTGCGTGAAATATTGTGCTTGAGGTGGTGGATGATGCGACCGCCGGTGCACATCCCGCTGGCGGAGATAATGATCGCGCCGCTTTTGATCCGGTTGATGGCCATCGACTCCTGGGGCGTCTGGGTCAGTTTCAGATTTCTCAAATGGGGCATTTCGTTGATCCGCTTGCGTAACCTGGTTGCCTCCTCGTCATAGAGATGGGGATACTCCCAATAGACCTTGCTTGCCCGGATCGCCATCGGACTGTCGAGAAAGACCTGCCAGCGATCCAGCTCCCACTGATCGTAGTATTTTCCCAAATAGTAGAGAATCTCCTGACTGCGGCCGATTGAAAAGGCCGGTATCAGCAAATTTCCCTTCTCATGGGCCGCCTCACGGATGATACCGCCGATCTCGTCGATGGTGTTCTGCCGATCCCGGTGCCGGCGATTACCGTAGGTGCTTTCGACAATCAGGTGATCCGCCTGCCCTATCGCTGCCGGGTCATTCAATATGGGGGTGTCGTATTGTCCCAGATCCCCACTGAAGACGACCTTTCTCTGTTTACCCTTCTCATCCAACCAGATCTCCACACTGGCGGATCCGAGGATATGTCCCGCATCCTGATAGCGGATCGATACACCCGGGAGAATCTCCTGCTTCTCCCGGTATCGCAGGCCGATCAGATTGTTCAGCGCATCCCGTGCATCGGCAACCGTGTAGAGCGGTTCGATGAGCGGCTTTTTCTTGCGTTTGCGCCATTTATTCTCATACTGGGCGTCCTTCTCCTGCAGAAAGGCGGAATCCTGGAGAAGAATGTCACACAAATCCACGGTTGCGTTCTGTGCATAGATCGGTCCCTGATAGCCCTGCTTGACCAGAAGAGGGATACGCCCGGAGTGATCGATATGGCCGTGGCTCAACACCACCGCGCTGATCTCGTCCGGAGAAAAAGGGAAGGGTCTGCGGTTCTTTTCCATCTCCTCTCTGCGCCCCTGAATCAGGCCGCAATCTAGCAGTATGGTCTCTCCGTTAGCGCGGAGAATATGGCATGAGCCGGTTATTCCACTGGTCGCGCCATAGAATTCAATATGCATAGGGTTGTCCCTGAGAGGAGCATTATTTTCTATTTTGCACCAAAAACGCTTTTTTCTGCTAGAGTCAAATTTTTGGTATTGCATTGTTTGACAAACAGACCCTAATGACAAAAAAAAACAAAACATTTGCCCCTCTCAACCCTGAGCAAACCGTCAGTGAAGCCTTTGAGGCAATTCTCAGGCACAATTTCAACTATCTGCAGGAATGGGAACTGGCTGCGCGTTCCTGGGATAATATTGAGGGCGTACACCAAACCCGCGTCTCTTTCCGGCGCATGCGCTCAGCACTATCGGCCTTCCGTTCCGCGGTTCCCCGCAAAACAAGCAAAACCTGGTCTGAAGAGCTTCGATATCTTGCCAATCAGCTCGGTATGGCGCGCGACCTGGATGTATTCATCGATGAGGGGCTTGGGGCCGTACAGGGAAAACTGCCGTTACGAGGCGAAGAGAGCATAACCGCCATCGCCCATCGACACCGGGAGCTTGCCTATCAAGGTGTAAACGCTATGCTCGACAGCGACCGATATGCTCAATTCAAGACAACATTTCCGGCCTGGCTCGATGGAAAGGAGTGGGAACAGGCAGACTTGAAAATGAAGCATCGAAAAACCCTGTCATCAAACATTGTTCCCTTTTCCCGCAAGCTACTGGATGGTCTTGAGCGGCGTGTATTGGAGGCGGGCAGCCACGTCGATAAGGAGTCCGCCCAGGCAATGCACCAGCTACGCATTGAATGTAAAAAGCTGCGCTACGCCGCGGAATTTTTTATTCCCGTTCTCATAGGCTTGGATGAGTTCATTTCTCACATGAAAAGGCTACAAGACTTGCTGGGCATCATGAATGACGTATCCGTGATGCAAAATTTATTGGAAATGATGTTGGAAAACGAGGACAACCATGAGGTGGAAAACGAGGACAACCATGAGGTATTCGAGTATGCCGGCGGCCTGGTAGGATGGCGAACCCGCCAGTACTATGAAATCCTCGATACTTTCGACGACCGCTGGGAAGAGCTGATCAACGCTAAACATCCGTGGTGGAGAAAACACACAGCAATCGCCTGATACAGCACAAAGCGATTCACTCCGGTCCGTCAGAACCGGAGCGGTCCCTGACAGGCAGGTTCCGTGGAAACCGGTTTACTCAGTACGCACCTCAATTTTACGAGGCTGGTATCGCTCCCGTTTGGGAATGCGCAAACTCAACACCCCATCCTTCAGCGTGGCGTCAGCCTTTTCGCCGTCCAGTTCACTGCTCAGAGAAAAGCTACGCTGATAGCGCGTGGAGCGGACGTCGGCGTATAATGCCTCCATGCCTTCGGGCATTGGAATCTCCGCCTTGCCTTCGATAGAGAGTGTGTCGCTATCGATCTGGATATCGAGCCTGTCTTTCGATACGCCAGGCATATCGGCCTGCACGGTAATACCCGTGTCATCTTCAAAAATATCCACCTGCGGCCGGGTCACCCGGTTTTGCTCCTTCGCCGCTTGTCCGGACGTGGAAGTCTGTGTCACCACCTTTTTTCTCTCGTTCATTTCTTTTGCCTCCTATTAACCCGACACCCAAATAGGCCATGTTCAGCCGTCGTGTGCCGGGTTAATCATCATCATTTGACCTCAATCTGCCGCGGCTTGACCGATTCACGACGTTTAATGGTGATACGTAACACACCATCACGATAGGTCGCGTCCACCCTGTCGGAATCCACGTCATCGGGCAGGGTGACAACCCGGTGAAAGGCGCCGTCAAAACGCTCCTTGCGGAAATAGTCAGCCCCCTCTTCAGTAATCAAACGCCGCTCACCATCGATCGTAAGCAGGTTCTGCTGTATGGAGATATCCAGACTCTCCAGATTCATCCCCGCCGCAAACAGATAGACATCGACCTGATCCGGGGTGCTGCCGACGTTAACAGGCGGATAGGTGCCTCTCGCCACGGCGCGGATACCGTTTGACCAGGGTCCAGCGCCAAACAGATGATCCACCTCCTGCTCCATACGCCTGAGTTCATCAAACAGGCTGCCTTCAAAACCGCTCAGTCTCCCGAACATGTCAGTACCTCCTATTGATTTTCATGAATCTGATTTGACATACCGCTTTTTATATAGGGATCAGTTTTTTTCTTTTCAAGTGCATTGAGAGATTTACGTACATTGGCGGTGATTGGCGTCCATTAGCGGCCCATTCATGTGCTTTCTGTTAACCCACTTGACCAGGGAGCGAACTGACCCGCATTTGTTACCTGACGGACCGGATGAATGGATAACAGGATGACATTTAACCGACTTAACATCGAAGAATGGTGGTAGTACACTGACACCCTGTCCTATTGGGTTTTTGCAACAAGCTGGGTTCGCACCCCAAGGGCACGTCCTGGGGGGGCGGATCTTGAACGATAAGCCTTGAACCCAATGGCTGGGCGCTAAGGCTAATCGTTCAACCACCTTCGCCGGCTTGCCCCAGAAACCCAGATCCTGGTGAGCAATGCGGGGTAGCCGTTATTAACCGCAAATGGACGCCAATCAACTCGAATGGTTTCACCTTCTATGCGGCGCCTGACAACCCGGTTTGCAATTTATCTGGTTGTCGGAACCCGTGAATCCTGGGCGCCATCCGATAAGCCGACTTGAATCAGTAACAAGCAACTGATTCACTATCAATCCGAAGCATTGAGAGATTTGCGTCCACTGGCGGTGATTGGCGGCCTATTCATGATTGACAGAACAATTGTAGAGTAAACCCTTGAATCATCGACCCAGAAAAAGATTCGGCCAGAACTTCCTCCACGATCCCGCCACCATCCAGCGCATCATCCAGGTCATCGATCCGCAACCGGGCGACAATCTGGTGGAAATCGGCCCGGGACGCGGAGCTATCACCACCGAATTGTTGCCACTGGTGAATCAGATGCATGTCGTTGAGCTGGATAGGGATTTGATCGAACCATTGGCCCATCTGTGCGCCCCTCTGGGCGAACTGGAAATCCATAATGAGGATGCGCTGAAGTTCGATTTCAGCCGGCTGGCCAAGACCGACGCTCCCCTCAGAGTGGTAGGCAACCTTCCGTACAATATCTCCACACCGCTGCTGTTTCATCTCCTCGATCAGTCCAGGCAGATCCTCGATATGCACTTCATGCTGCAGAAAGAGGTGGTGGATCGTATGGCCGCGGCACCCGGCAGCAAGACCTACGGCAGACTCTCGGTGATGCTGCAGGCCAGGGCCAAAGTGACATCGCTCTTCCGTATCGGCCCTGGGGCGTTCAATCCGCCCCCCAAGGTCGATTCTGCGTTCGTGCGCTTGCAACCCTGTAATCCGCCCCCATATCGGATTGACGACTGGGATATTTTCAGCAAGCTGGTCAGCCAAGCCTTCTCGCAAAGGCGCAAAACCCTGCGCAACAGCCTGAGAAATTTCCTATCCACCGCAACAATGGAGGCCGCCGGTATCGACCCGGGTGTTCGGGCGGAACAGCTTTCCGTCGAGGATTTCGCCAACCTGGCCAGTCGAGTCCTGTCTGTCAACCGGTTATCAGATGCATAGTTAAAGGGTATAAGGATGCAGGAAAAAGAGAACAACCAAGAAGAAGCCGTTGAAGTCATCAGCGGCCAAACCCTGGCGCGCACCAACGAGGTCCTGCCGAACCTCATTCACCTGTTGCCTGTCTCCGCGCGGCCCTTCTTTCCCGGCCAGGCGGTTCCCTTACTGATGGAGCAGGAACATTGGGAAAGCACCATGGAGGCGGTTGTCAACTCCACTCACAGCCTGCTCGGGGTGGTGCTGGCGGATGCGGAATCGTCGGAGAGCGCCACCTCGGACACCTTCAAGCGTATCGGCACTGTCTGCCGGGTCCACCGGGTACAGCGCGCCGAAGGCCGGCTGCAAGTCCTGGTGGAGTGTCTCCAGCGCTTTCGCATCGAGAAAGTGGTGAACACCGAAACACCCTTTACCGCCCGCATCGAATACCTGCCTGAACCCACCAGCGACAGTAAGGAGATCAAACCCTACGCCGTCGCAATCATCAACACCATCAAGGAGTTGCTACCGCTCAACCCCCTGTATGCGGAAGAGCTACGGATGTTTCTCGATCGCTTTGGACCTGACGACCCGTCACACCTGACTGATTTCGCCGCCAGTCTCACCACCTCCGATAAGTTTCAACTCCAGGCGGTCTTGGAGACCATCGAGTTGCTGCCTCGCATGGAGAAGGTGCTGGAGCTGCTGCATCGTGAGTTGGAGGTGGTGAAGGCTCAGGCATCGATCCGCAAGACCGTGGAACAGCGCATGGAGAAACAGCAGCGTGAGTTCTTGTTGCGTGAACAGCTGAAAGCCATCCAGCAGGAACTGGGTATAGAAAAGGATGATCGCACCGCCGAACTGGACAAGTTCCGCGAGCGGTTGGAGAAACTCACCCTCACCGAACAGGCCCAGGCGCGAGTCGACGAAGAGATGGACAAGCTGGCGGTGCTTGAGCCCGGCTCGGCCGAATACTCAGTCACCCGCAACTATCTGGATTGGATTACCCTGCTACCCTGGGGAGTAGACTCAGAGGACAAGCTCGACCTTCAATTCGCCCGTAAGACCCTGGACAAGGATCACTATGGCCTGGAGGACGTCAAGGAGCGCATCCTGGAATTCCTCGCCCTGGGCATCATGAAGGGGCGGATCGCCGGTTCCATCATCCTTCTGGTGGGCCCTCCCGGTGTCGGCAAGACCTCTATCGGTCACTCCATTGCCGAGGCCCTGGGCCGCAAGTTCTATCGCTTTTCCGTCGGCGGTATTCGTGACGAGGCGGAGATCAAGGGTCACCGCCGCACCTATATCGGCGCCATGCCGGGCAAGTTTCTCCAGGCGATGAAGGACGCAGGCACACAAAACCCGGTAATCATGCTGGATGAAATCGATAAAATCGGCGCCTCCTACCAAGGCGATCCCGCCTCCGCCTTGCTGGAGGTGCTCGACCCGGAACAGAACAGCGATTTTCTCGACCACTATCTGGATCTGCGCTTCGATCTCTCGAAGGTGTTGTTCATCTGTACCGCCAACCAGCTCGACACCATTCCAAGGCCCTTGCTCGACCGCATGGAGACCATTGCCCTCTCCGGCTATATTGCCAGCGAAAAGTTGCAGATAGCCCGCAAGTATCTGCTGCCACGCCAGCTTGACCGGGCCGGGCTGAAGCGCAGCGAACTCAAACTCAACAGCAGCGCCCTGCGCGCCATCATCGAAGGCTATGCAAGGGACGCCGGTGTGCGCCGTCTGGAAAAGCAGATCGGTAAAATCGTCCGCAAGGCGGTGGTGAAGATCCTCGAAGGGGCGAAAAAACCGATCGCAGTGACTGACGACGATCTCAAGGGTTATCTCGGTGGAGCATTGTTCAAGGACGAGCGCAACTTGAGCGGCGCAGGCGTCGTAACCGGGCTTGCCTGGACCGCCATGGGCGGCGCCACCCTGAATATCGAAGCCGTCGCCATCCATGAGTTCAATCGTGGTTTCAAACTCACCGGCCAACTGGGCGAGGTGATGCGCGAATCAGCCGAGATCGCCTACGGCTATATCGTCAGCCATGCGGAGGCGTTCGGCGCGGACCAGGGCTTCTTCGAAAAGGCCTTCATCCATCTGCATGTCCCGGCGGGGGCGACCCCGAAGGATGGCCCCTCTGCCGGCATCACCATGGCCTCGGCACTGCTCTCCCTGGCAAGAAAAAAACCGGTGCGAAATATCGCCATGACAGGAGAGCTGACCCTGACCGGACAGGTATTCCCGGTCGGCGGCATCCGCGAGAAGGTGATTGCCGCGCGCCGCGCCGGGATACGTGAGTTGATCCTGCCGCAAGACAACCGCAGCGACTTCGAAGAAGTCCCCGAGCATATCCGTAAAGGCTTGAAGGTCCACTTTGCCTCTGTCTTTGAAGAGGTGGCGCCACTGCTGTTTCGTGGTAAAAAATGAGGCTCTTCCCCTGATCGGGTGGGTAGATCATACAAATCACAACAATTCTCAGGGTTGATTACCCGCGAATAAACGCAAATCAACGCGAATGCGAATTTCCCATCCTGCACGCCGCCAAAGGCGGTGATTGACGGGTTCAGCGCCACTCAGTAGAGCGTCCCTCTCATCACCCATTCAAATCCCAGGTGATTTTGAGTGGATGTCTGTTTAGATGCGTAGGTCACGTTGCGCAGCTACGTGACACCCCCCTTGAGTCAGGTAGCCGCTCCGCGTCAACCTGACCTACGACTTTTTTCACCCACTCGAATTGGGGAAGAGCCAAAAATGATTGGCTGGAAACGCTTAAGAATATAACGCAAAGATCGCCATGAATCGCAAAGGACGCAGAGAATGTTAATGTATCAATGGATTAGCTTTGTGTTCATTGCGCTTCTCTGCGTGCTTTGCGTTTTAAAGGGCTGTTTCTGGACAACACACGACGGTCCGGCCCCTTTGATACACATCAAGGTGAGAACCAGGCCTGCGAATTAGGGTGCCCCTGAATCTAACCCTTCAGGAAACCACAGTATGGGAGTCATTTCTCTCGGCGAGCATCCCTCACCATCCACACCGCCAAAAGGATGGGCTCCCTTTGCCCTTGGTTTTCGGCCCTTCTTCGCGCTGGCCGGTCTCTCCGGCCTGCTGTTGATGATCTTGTGGATAGGATTCAGGCTGACGAATCTGACAGCTTCCGCCTACTTTGGCTTTAGCGAATGGCACAGTCATGAAATGCTGTTCGGGTTCACCGCCGCTATCATCGCCGGCTTCCTTCTTACCGCGGTACGCAACTGGACAGGCATGGATACCCCAACGGGTAGACCGCTGGCGCTACTCGCCCTGCTGTGGCTGATCGCCCGGCTTCTGCCGCTGATTCCAGCCATCCCGGGCTGGCTCATTGCCGTAACGGACTTGTCGTTTATCCCTGCACTTATACTGGCCCTCTATTCTCCTCTGATGAGGGGGGCGAACCGCGTCAACCGCCTCTTCCTCCCCCTCCTGGCAGGCATGGCCCTGGCCAACCTGCTCTACCATCTGCAAGGCTTGGGATTCACATCGACCGGCAGACAAGGCATAGCGCTGATGCTCAACCTGGTCCTGCTGCTGATCGTCTTTGTCGGGGGCAGGGTGCTCCCCTTTTTCACAGAAAAGGCCGTCAGCGGCTCTGAGCCGAGATTCAGCAAACAGCGGGAGCAGTGGGTCTACATCACCATCATCCTTTGGACCCTGAGCGAACTACTGCTGCCTGCGGCATGGCTGCTTTTCGTTGCCGCGCTGGGCGTGGCAATTACCCAGCTCTGGCGTCTGATCGACTGGCACCACCCTGGCGTATGGCAACACCCCATTCTCTGGGTGCTGTTTACCGGCCTGGGATGGTTCGTCATCGGCTTCCTGTTGAAGGCGCTCGCCGCTATCGGCGCCTTTCCCCTCAACCTCTCGACCCACGCCCTGACCGCCGGCGCCATCGGCGTATTCACCTTTGGAATGATGGCGCGGGTCTCTCTCGGTCATACCGGCCGGGAGATACAGACACACCGGGGCATGGCATTCGCCTTTGTCCTGATCAATCTTGCCGTAGTCATCCGAGTCTTCCTACCATTGACCGAAATCCTCGACTACCAGACATGCATCGGGCTCTCTGGCTCTCTCTGGGTGGTCTGTTATCTCACGTTCTGCCTGACCTACCTGCCGATACTGGCACGCCCACGAATCGACGGACGTCCTGGATAGACGCTGGGATGCGTTCAAACTCTCAAGCTTTACCCGAGAAATAGCTTATCCCTATGGATGCCTCATTTCGATTAAAAAATAGATATTGACTAATTTAGTATTTACTAATATTCTTCTTCACCAGAAGTAACGCAGTAACCAACTTTACAGATCTTTAAATCAACGAAAATCGAGGAATGACTGATGTCTAAAATTGTAAAAATCGCAGCCGCCGCTGCTTTGATCGCCGCTTCCGCTTCTGCTTCCGCCTGGTGGGGCAACCCTTGGAACAACGGCTGGGGCAACGGCAATGACTTCATGGGCGACGGCTTCGGTGACGGAGACTTCTCCTTCAACATGAGCGGTAGCGCCCGCGGCGCCGGCAACGGTTACGGCCGTGGTTACAACAACTACTACAACCGTCCTTACTACGGTTACGCCCCCTATGGCGCTCCGGTCGCTCCTTACGGCGCCCCTGTCGCACCGCAGGCTGCCGCCGAAGCCAAGTAAACGCCTAGCCCGGAGTTTCACCCTGGCTAGATACAAAGGCGGACAAATTGTCCGCCTTTGTCCGTTTTTAGACCTGTTTAGTGTGCGTCCAGAAATTAAGGCAATTTCTCTCGCAAAGACGCAAAGATCGCCAAGAAAAAAATAAAAACGTTAAAAAAACGATATGTAATAACTTTGCGGCCTTTGCGTCTTTGCGAGAGTTTTTCTTTCCGGACAAACGAGATTTAAGAACGAATGCCCGTCAAAACGGGATATCATCATCAAAATCGTTATCAGGCACCGGCGTCGGCGCTGTCGATTGCTGAGGCCTCGAAGCGCCTTGTGATTGAGGTGCATCGAACGAGGCGGTGCCACCACGACTGTCGAGCATCTGCATCTCGCTGGCTACGATTTCGGTGGTATAGCGATCCTGACCATCCTGCCCCTGCCACTTGCGAGTACGAAGACTCCCCTCGACATAGACCTTCGAACCCTTTTTCAGATACTCGCCGGCAATCTCACCCAGGCGATTGAAAAATACCACCCGGTGCCACTCGGTCCGCTCCTGCTGCTCGCCGCTGTTCTTGTCCTTCCAGGACTCGGATGTCGCCAATGTCACGTTGGTGACGGCGCCGCCGCTGGGCATATAACGGGTCTCCGGATCCCTGCCCAGGTTTCCGATCAGGATTACTTTATTGATTCCTCGAGCCATCTTTATCTCTCCACGATTGTATTAGCTCCTTCCGTTGGAGCCCCAGGTGCTGCGTTTCAAACGATATGAGACGCCTTGATTCATTTCAGTCGCCCAGTCTACCTACCCTTGGACAGCATATCCATCCAATGCCTCTCGATCCACCACCATCAGATCAACTTTCAGATAGGCAACCCTGTCCTCGGCGATAATCACCGCATCGGCCACGCCGTCAATGGCCATCAATTTAGCCGCCAGGCTTCCGACATCCGCCTCATCCAGCTTGCCGACCGGCAGCAGATAATTGCTCAGATAACTGGGATTCGACATGCCCCAGGCGCTCAGCAGCCAGACCAGCGCCATCCCGGCGCACAACAGAAAAACCCCTTGGTTGCCGTAGCTGGTGTGAAACCAGCCTCCCAACGCCCCCCCGAGAAAGGCGCCGATGAATTGGGAGCTGGAGTAGACGCCCATAGCGGTGCCCTTGCGCTCTCCGGGGGCCACCTTGGCTATCAGCGACGGCAGGGTTGCCTCCAACAGATTGAAGGCGGTGAAAAAGACAAACAGCGCCGCCACCATCCCCACGAGGGTGTGGCTGAAACCGTAGAGCGCCAGCGCTGCCAGACCAAGCGCGGCAATCGCGCCGACGAAAACCGGCCGCATGCGCCGCCTGCCCTCGGCGATGATGACAAAGGGCACCATCGCCGCCATCGACAACAACATCACGGGCAGGTAGACCTGCCAATGGGCGTCGCTGACCAGGCCGAGATCCCGCAATGCCAGCGGGTAGGCGAGAAACATCGCGGTAAGCGCCATGTGCAGGGTCAGGATGCCGAAATCGAGTCGCAACAGCTCCGGGTCCGACAAGACCTTGCCGAACTGTCCGGGAACCGCTTCCGCATCCCGGTGGAAATGGCTCTGTTTCGGGGTTGGGACGACGAAAACGACGATCCCGATGCCGCCAAGGGCCAGTGCCGCGGTGAGCCAGAAGATCCCCGGCACGCCGATCCAGCTGTTGAGGATCGGGCCCAGGATCAACGCCACCGCAAAGGCGACACCGATACTGATGCCGATAATCGCCATCATGCGCAGGCGCCTCTGTTCGCGGCTGAGATCCGCCGCCATCGCCATGATCACCGCGGCGATGGCGCCGCTGCCCTGCAGGGCGCGGCCGAAAATGATGCCGTAGATGGTCTCGGAGCTGGCCGCCACCGCGCTGCCAAGGGCGAAGATCAGCAAGCCGCCGATCAATACCGGCTTGCGCCCGATGCGATCGGAGAGCATGCCGAAGGGGATCTGCAAAACCGCCTGGGTCAGGCCATAAATGCCGATGGCGAGCCCCACCAACAGGGGCGTGACCTCCGGCAACCCTTCGGCATACAAGGCGAAAACCGGCAGGATCAGAAAAAGCCCCAGCATTCTCAGGGAAAAAAGCCCTGACAGGGAATAAGCCGCCCGCCGTTCAATCGCATTCAATCCGGCGTCGCCGGCCCGTCCATTTGTCATCTATCGATCGCTTTGCCAGTGAAATAAAAGAGGGCGTATAGTATCAGGTTCGCTCATTCCAATGCAGTACTACCTCATGGACACCATCAGCATTCGCGGCGCACGCACCCACAACCTGCAAAATATCGACCTGGAACTGCCGCGTGATAAATTGATCGTCTTTACCGGCCTGTCGGGATCCGGCAAGTCATCGCTGGCCTTCGACACTATCTACGCAGAGGGACAACGCCGTTACGTCGAGTCGCTCTCAGCCTATGCGCGACAGTTTCTGTCGTTGATGGAGAAGCCCGATGTGGACCATATCGAGGGGCTCTCCCCGGCCATCTCCATCGAACAGAAGACCACCTCGCACAACCCCCGCTCCACCGTCGGCACGATTACCGAGATCTACGACTACCTGCGCCTGCTGTTCGCCCGGGTCGGCACGCCGCGCTGCCCGGAGCACGACACCACCCTGGAAGCGCAAAGCATCAGCCAGATGGTCGACCAGGTGATGGCCCTGCCGGCGGGGGATAGGCTGATGTTGCTGGCGCTGGTAATTCAGGAGCGTAAAGGCGAACACCACAAACTGTTGCAGGAGCTGCATGCCCAAGGCTATATCCGCGCGCGCATCGACGGCGAGGTCTTCGAACTCGACGACGCCCCGACCCTGGAACTGCATAAGAAACATAACATCGAGGTGGTGGTCGATCGCTTCAAGGTGCGCGAGGATCTTGCCACGAGGTTGGCGGAATCCTTCGAGACCGCCCTCAATCTGGCCGACGGCCTGGTCCGGGTGGCCTGGATGGACGGCAGCCGGACGGAACTGGTCTTCTCCTCCCGCTTCGCCTGTCCCCATTGCGGCTACAGCCTGCCGGAGTTGGAGCCAAGGCTGTTCTCATTCAACAATCCGGTCGGCGCCTGTCCCACCTGCGATGGGCTGGGAATAGAGCAATTCTTCGATACGACAAAGGTAGTCGCCCACCCGGAACTCTCCCTGGCGGGTGGCGCAGTGCGAAGTTGGGACCGGCGCAATGCCTACTATTTCCAGATGATCGCTTCCCTGGGCCGTCATTTCGACTTCGATCCCGAGACACCCTGGGAAAGACTCAAGCCGCGAGTACAGAAGATCATCCTCCATGGCAGCGGCCGTGAGTCCATCGAATTCAGCTATCACAATGAAAGAGGCCGATCGGTAAAGAAGCGCCACCCCTTCGAGGGTATTATTCCCAACATGCGGCGTCGCTACCGGGAGACCGAGTCCAATGCGGTGCGCGAGGAGCTGGCGCGCTACATCTCCAGCCAGCCCTGTCCGGACTGCGCCGGCACCCGCCTCACCCAGGCCGCGCGCCACGTCTTCGTCGAAAGGTACACCCTCCCCGAGGTTACCCGAATGCCCATCGGCCAGGCGAAAAGCTCCCTTGCAGGACTGAAACTGCCGGGTAAACGGGGCAAGATCGCGGAGAAGATCCTCAAGGAGATCGACCAGCGGCTGCACTTTCTGGTCAATGTCGGGCTCGACTATCTGACCCTGGACCGCAGCGCCGAGACACTCTCCGGCGGCGAGGCCCAGCGCATCCGCCTGGCCAGTCAGATCGGCGCTGGCCTGGTGGGGGTCATGTACGTGCTGGACGAGCCCTCCATCGGCCTGCATCAGCGGGACAATCAGCGCCTGCTCGACACCCTGACCTATCTGCGGGACCTGGGCAATACCGTGATCGTGGTGGAACATGACGAGGAGGCGATCCGCAGCGCCGACCATGTGGTCGATATCGGACCGGGCGCGGGAGTCCACGGGGGCCGCATCATTGCCCAGGGGACGGCCGACAAGATCGCCAAAAGTAAGGGCTCACTCACCGGCGACTACCTCAGCGGCAAACGCACCATCGAAATCCCGATGCGCACCGCAGAGATCGACCCGACCCGTAACCTGGAACTCCTGGGCGCCACCGGCAACAACCTCAAGGCCGTCGATCTGGCCATTCCGGTCGGCAGTTTTTGTTGTATCACCGGCGTCTCAGGCTCTGGCAAATCGACCTTGATCAACGACACCCTCTACCCGATCTGCGCCGCCGCCCTCAACAAGGCCAATACCTCCCCTGCTCCCCATGCCGAAGTACGGGGTCTGGACTATTTCGACAAGGTCGTGGACATCGATCAAAGTCCCATCGGACGCACCCCCCGCTCCAACCCGGCCACCTACACCGGCCTGTTCACCCCTATCCGGGAACTGTTTGCCGGCACCCATGAGGCCCGCTCACGGGGCTACACCCCCGGGCGTTTCAGTTTCAACGTCAAAGGCGGGCGCTGCGAGGCCTGCAGCGGCGATGGAGTGATCAAGGTGGAGATGCACTTCCTCCCCGACATCTATGTCCAGTGCGATGTCTGCAAGGGTAAGCGCTACAACCGCGAGACCCTGGAGATCCACTACAAGGGCAAGACCATCGATGCGGTGCTGGGGATGACCGTTGAGGAGGCGCTGGCCTTCTTCGATGCCGTGCCGGGTATCAAGCGCAAGCTGCAGACCCTGATGGATGTCGGTCTCTCCTACATCTGCCTCGGACAGAACGCCACCACCTTGTCAGGCGGTGAAGCTCAGCGGGTCAAGCTCTCCAGGGAGCTCTCAAAGCGCGACACAGGCAAGACCCTCTATATCCTCGACGAACCGACCACCGGCCTGCACTTTCACGATGTCAACCACCTGCTGGAGGTGCTGCATCGACTCCGCAACCACGGCAACACCGTCATCGTGATAGAACACAATCTGGATGTGATAAAGACCGCCGACTGGATCATCGACCTGGGTCCCGAGGGGGGCAACCGAGGAGGCGAGATCATCGCCCGGGGCACACCGCAACAGCTCGCAAGAATCCGCGCCTCTCACACGGGACAATATCTAAGAAAGTTAAAAAAGTCCGCGCCTAGCGGCTAATGGCTTCTCGTCACGCTGAAAACGTAAAACGCCTATCAGGTTGCCGGATTACCGCTAGCGGGCAATCGTATTTGTCTGCTTGATTTTATTCGCCAATTGGAGCATCCCGTATATCAGCGCTTCGGCCGTGGGCGGGCACCCTGGTACATAAATATCAACAGGCACGATGCGATCGCATCCGCGGACTGCCGAATAGGAATAATGGTAATATCCCCCCCCATTAGCACATGAGCCCATCGAAATAACCCATCTAGGCTCTGCCATTTGATCATATACCTTGCGCAATGCGGGTGCCATTTTGTTGGTAAGCGTACCCGCCACGATCATCAGATCCGCTTGCCTTGGACTGGCCCTGAAAACCCCCCAGCCAAATCGATCGATATCATAACGAGAAGCTGCGGCATGCATCATTTCAACCGCGCAACAAGCAAGACCGAATGTCAAAGGCCACAATGAGCCTGTCCGAGCCCAATTGATCACCTTATCAGCGCTAGTCGTTACAAAACCTTTTTCCAGTAACCCGTCAATTCCCATTCCAATTCACCCAAATATGATTCGAACCGTATACTTTTCGCTGCAGTCTTTAAATAGGCTACACTTACTGGCTTTGCTTCTTTGCCAGCAATAATGCCTTAGAAATCAATGCACTACCCCTAACCTGACCACACAGACGATCAGTGCGATGCTAGCAGATACGGAAACGAGTAGCAATGACTCAAAATGGCCCCTTGACATGAATTCGAGACCCTGACGAATCAGCACCAAGAAGGTAGAAAACTGCGCAAGATGCCCCGTTGGTCGCAGTTTATCGCCATGGCTCTTGTACGTAAGCACCAAAAATCAGCATACTTGCTTGACTTCAGACTTCATGTTCCTCGGCAGCAAGGCTTCCAGCTTATCGACTGCCTGACTGACTTTCATGGTAATGGCGGACGGTGCTGTCTCCAGGTTGATGCTTTTTCTTGTTAAACTCTTTCATGACCTGCCCTCTCAAGTATGGCTCTGTGTTTGGGGTTCCCATCTCAACATAATCCACGTCCGTTGAGATGGGCAGGTCAGAACATTATGTCTGGTGTAGTGTCCTATGCTGTTTGACGTTTTCAGCCCGTTCCGCTTGCAACAACTCGATACTTGAAGGTGAATAATGGCCAAACGCTATGACTTGATTGCGATCGGCGCAGGCAGCGGTGGCCTTTCCGTCGCGGAACGCGCAGCCAAATATGGCGCAAAATGCGCTGTCATCGAGGCTAAAAAACTTGGCGGCACCTGTGTCAACCTGGGTTGTGTGCCGAAAAAGGTCATGTGGTACGGCGCCAGCGTCGCTCATACCCTGCGGGACGCCCCGGATTATGGTTTCGATGTAACACTCAAGGCCTTCTCCTGGGAGACCCTGAAGCATGCCAGGGACGACTATGTCTCAGGCATAAACAGTTGGTATCGCACTTATCTGAAAGACTCCGATATCGATGAAATAACCGGCCATGCCCGTTTCATCGATGCCAATACCCTGGAGGTGGACGGCAAACATTTCAGCGCCGAACATATCGTCATCGCGCCCGGCTCATACCCGGTGGTTCCGCAACTGCCCGGAGCTGAGCACGGCGCCACCTCGGACGACTTCTTTGCCTGGGAGACGCTACCGGAACGCGTTGCGGTGGTCGGCAGCGGCTATATTGCGGTGGAGATCGCCGGCATGCTCAACGCCTTAGGCGCGGATGTCACCATGCTGCTGCGGCGGGAGCACCTGCTGCGGCCGTTCGATGCCATGCTGAGAGAGTGCTTAATGGAGGAGATGATCGATGCCGGCGTCAATATCGTCACCTCATCTCAGATCGGCGAAATCATCAGGCAATCTGACGGGAGTCTGGATCTGATCTGCGCCGACACCGGGCAACTGATCGGCCGATTCGATCAACTGCTGTGGGCCATCGGCCGCGCCCCGGCCACCCCTGGGATGGATCTGGTCAATGCCGGTGTTTCGATCGACCAGGACGGGTACATCGAGACCGACCCATTCCAGAACACCAATATACCAGGCGTCTATGCCGTCGGCGATGTGACCGGCCGAGCCCAATTGACGCCGGTAGCCATCGCCGCCGCGCGCCGTTTGGCGGACCGGCTGTTCGGCGGCATGAAGGATCGCAAACTCGAATATGATCTAATCCCGACGGTCGTCTTCTCTCATCCGCCCATCGCCACTGTCGGCTTGACGGAGAGCGAGGCCAGGGAGATCCACGGCAGCGCGGTGAAGATCTACCAGTCTCGCTTTACCCCCATGTATCACGCCTTTACCGAACATCAGAGTAAAATCGCCATGAAACTCGTTACCGTAGGCGCACGGGAAAAGCTCGTTGGTTGCCATGTCATCGGGATCGGCGCCGATGAGATGCTGCAAGGTTTCGCGGTGGCGATGCGCATGGGCGCGACCAAGCAGGATTTTGACGACACCATTGCCATTCATCCGAGCGCTGCCGAGGAGTTGGTGACCATGCGTTAGGGCTGCGGCAAAAATAAATTATCCCAAAATGCGCCGGATTATTTCTTGCCTTCTAGGCGTAGCGTAGGGCGCATAGCCGGGACTATGCAACCGAAGCTACAACAACGAAGGCAGGGAATAAGACAAGCAGTTTGGGATAATTTATTTTTACCGCAGCCCTTAACACCAGCTTTATGAGATTGGGCCTTGGAAAGAGTTGAGTTGTTTACCGGATATGCATTCCTCATCTAGATTAAAACTAGCGCTCATTATTTCGGTTGGCCTCCATGCGCTAATGATTTGGTTAGCCGCAAACGATAGCCAAACAGGTTTTCATACCCTTCCAACCTCTTCTCTACCGACGACTATTCACATCACTATTGCGCATCCAGTGACAAACCAAATCGACACGACGACACAAATCAGTTCCCCCTCACCAACCGACCCTAAAAAGATAATGGAACCGCTGACGCACACTCAGGAAAAGCAGACCAATACGCATCCCATATCAGAGGCGAAACCTGACCAAAAAACAGCCACGCACACTACCAGAGAAATCGAGTCCCAAACAGCGCCAAATAGCGGCCGCCCGATATCAACAGCTAAAATCATGGCCACGGCAACGGATGTTGCCAGTGAAATAGCCGGCGAGGATACAAGTGATGCCAAAAAAGATAGTAGTTCAATATCCTCAAAGCTGGACAAGGCCTTGAATAAACCTCGAGAGGCGCCAGGGGTATCCATGCTATCGGACGGCACGACACGTGTCGTCACCGAGTACGGCGCTACCTATTGCATAAAACCCAAGGATGATTTAAGAATAAACAGGCCCGAGGATGACATAAACGTCTCGATGTTCTGTAAATAGAGGCCTGACCGGTACAAAGCCGAGGAAATCCCGACCGCAAGTGTGTTCAGCAACGTCAGGTTGACGGAGTACAAGTACGGAAATAACAAAACTTCCTCTAGGAGAAGCACCATGATTCATCAACTGATCTTTGCCCATCCGAAGCCTGGAATGAGCGAACCGGCGTTCCAGGATTATTGGGTGAACATCCACGCCGTCAACTACGCGAGCAAGATCACCCAGATCCGGCGTTATATGGTGGATACCCGTGTCCCTTGTGGGCCGGAACCGGAAGACCCCCTGTTCAGCGGCGTGGGTGAGATCTGGATAGAGAACGAAGAGGAGCAGTTGGCCTCGCTGCAATCCAAGGCATTCCTGGAAGGCGCCCGGCCTGATGAACCTCGCTGGGCCGCCTTCTGGCGCACCGTCGTCCTGGATACCACGGCCCATGTGATGATGGAAGGTCCCCCGCTCAGCCGGGACGCTTCCCTGGTCAAACTATTCGTGTTGGTGAAGCGTAAACCCGGCATGCCCCTGAATGACTTCCGTAGCTACGCCCTCGAAACACATGCACCCAAGGTATTAGGACTTCCCGGATTGCGCCGTTACTACCAATGCCATGTACGGGACGGCTGCTACACCATCGGCGAAACATTGTTGGATGCCGCTTTTATGCTATGGTTCGATGACGTGGCGGCTATCGAACGTATGTGGGAATCGCCGGAATACAAACAACTGGTGGAACCTGACCTGTCCGAGTTCACCGAACTGAAATACATCCACACCATGGCGACAGAGGAGCATTGGGTCATCGGACCGGCGTTTCGCTGAGTGACCTGCCATTGAGGGATCAGCCTTCACCCACCTTTATCGTCGACCCTGACCGGCAAGCGCTTTGTAGTCGGCGGGGTCGGCTTCATGGGCCCGGGACATGACAGGTTTTCTAACATAAATGGAAGGGGATTATGATGAAAGCCCGAGTCGAATCAGACAGCGACATCAAGCTACGCACTAGCATGGAAAATAATGATCTTGCCGGCGCCACGACCTGTTTGGAGCAGGTCGCCAATCCCAACGCCAAATGCCCGGACTCCGGCTTGACGCCATTGATGATCGCATGCGGCTATGGTTATGGGGAGCTGGCGAAGCGGCTCCTGGAAAGGGGGGCGGACCCGAACTGCGCCGACAGCAAGGGCGGCGCCTTCCCCATCCACAAGGCCTGCCAGGGCGGACACCTGGCTATCGTCGAACTGCTGGTGGAACATGGCGCCATGGTCGATTGTCAATCTGCCGCTACCGGCCATACCCCGCTGATGGAGGCCGTGTGGTTCAAGTTTGCCGACATCGTCGAATACCTGCTGGAGCGGAACGCCAGGCTCAGCATTCCGACTCACTACGGCTTTTCCCTGACCGACCATCTTGCCTACGAACTGAAGGTCAACCAAAAACCCGACGAACAGGCCAAACTCAAGGCCATCGAAGCTGCCGTGAAAAACCGTCAGGACCGGGATCAGGCATTGCAGGAGAGCAATTTGCTAATCGACGCGGTGACGAAGGATGACCTGGAAAAAGTCGAGGCGCTGCTAAAGGAGGGCTTTCCCGTGGACAAACGCACCCCCTGCCTGGGCAATTTCAACGATGCCCACACACCGCTGCTGATAGCTGTCCGCGACGGTCACTACGCGGCGGCCGAACACCTGCTTGCCGCAGGCGCCGATCCCAACGCTGTCGAGCCGACCTTTCTCGCCGTGCCCTTACATAAGGCCACTTACAACGGCCGGGTCGATATGACGCGCCTGCTGTTGGCCCAGCCAGGCATAGCTATCGATTATCAAGGCCCGACCAATGGTTACACGCCACTCCATGACGCCCTATGGCACGGCTTCGAGACGTGCGCCAAACTGCTGATAGACGCCGGCGCCGATCTGAGCCTGAGAGGCCACGACGGCAAGCGGCCGATCGACCTGGCCGAGGAGGTCTTCGGCAATGATTCGGAACTATCAACCTACATCCGTGAACGGATGAGTAATTATATGAAATGAAACTACTACCGATTTCATATAACAAACCCATCAACTCGGATGTAATAAAGTCGTAGGTCAGGTTGACGCGGAGCGGCTACCTGACTCAAGGGAGGTGTCACGTAGCTGCGCAACGTGACCTACGAGTTTCTGACATCCACTCATTGAAGGGTGATGAGAGGGACGGCGCTGAACCCGTCAATCACCTCCTTTGGCGGCGTGACACGAAGCGACTGCGGCGTGCCGGCGTACAGCCGGGTGGCCGGTTCGGGCGGGGAGCTCGATACTGATACCTCACTGAGACCATACGACGAAAAGAAATTCTCGCCAAGATCGCTAAGCCCGCAAAGGATTCCCAGACAATGCCTTCTTGGCGTGCTTTGCGAGCTTGGCGAGAGAAATAGTGCATGCCTGGCCAGTGATTGAAAATCATCAAGGCATCGTGCAGGACGGGAAATTCGCATTCGCGTTGATTTGCGTTTATTCACGGACAATCAATCCTGAGTCGGCGAACTGAATTGTTGTGATTGGTAGGATCTACCCACCCCATCGCGTCCTATCACGCACTGGTGTCATCTCTGCCCACAACCACCTGGTTCCTGCCTTCCTTCTTGGCCTGGTACATCGCCAGATCGGCCCGTTGCAATAGACTGGTCAGGGTATCGCGCTCCCGGTAACAGGCGACACCGAAGCTGCCTGTCCGCTTGCCGACCTCGGCGAAGGGGTGAGCCTCAACAGCGGCGCGGATCTTTTCCGCCAGTTGCGCCGCATGATCGAGGTCGGTCTTGGGGGCCAGGATCAGAAACTCTTCACCGCCCCAACGCGCCACGACATCACTGGTGCGGGAGGACCGGGTGAGAATGGCGGCCATGTCTTGCAACACCAAGTCCCCGGCATGGTGGCCATAGCTGTCGTTGACAGCCTTGAAGTGATCCAGGTCGATCATAATGAGTGACAAGGGGGTGTTGTAGCGACGGCACTGGTTAAGCTCGTACTCGAACAGCTCTTCGAGTTTTGACCGGTTGTAGAGGCTGGTCAGGCGATCGGTGGAGGAGAGCTCTTGCAACAGCTCCTTATCCCGTTCCAACTTGGCGTTGGCGTGTTTCAGTTCGGATTGGGTCTGCTTGAGCGTTTCATAGGCTTGAGACAGCTCCTCCACCTTATCGTTGAGCTGCCCGGTACGCTCCCCCACCCGCTCTTCCAGCCCTTCGTAAAGTTTGGCATTCTCGATCGAGACCGCCATTTGGGAACTCAGCAGGTTGAGCAGCTCCAAGTGGTCGGGGGTGAAGGCATCGGTAATCAGGTTGTTTTCGAGGTAGAGGATGACCGTGAGCCTGCCCCGGTTAGAGAGCGGCATGCAGAGAATGGATTTGGGATGATGTTCGAGCACATAGGGATCGGCGATGAACAGGCCTTCATTAGCGGCATCGATCAGCACCAACGTCTCCCCAGTCCTGGCGACATAGTGGACAATGGCGGCGGAGAGGTCATCCCTGTCCGCCAAAGGACCGGGTTTGAAGACCTTTCTCGTCTTGACAGCCGAGTGAGCCTCCACCTCGATGCCCAACCGTCCCTCCTGGTTGCCGCTGATGAGAAAACCCCGTTGCGCCCCCGCGTTTTCCATCACCGTGGTCATCACCTTATCGAGCAGGCGTTCCAGCACGATCTCAGCGGTAATGGTCTGGGAGACCCTCAGCACCGAGGCCAGATCCAGACTGTGCATGGAGGTCTCACCGGAACTGCCGAGGCGCTCTGTGCCGGACCGAAGGGAATGCGTCTCCATTGCGACAAAGAGTTCACCGTACTTCTCCTGTAACGCCCGCACCTTTGCCTCGGCGCCCCACCTGCTATAGGCGTAAAGCGCATCGCGCAAATAGAGGCGGGCGATCTTCAGACGCCCTTTTTCCAGGTAGTACCGGCCTGCCAGCTCGTTAGCCAGGGCTTCGTCGTGGGTATAACCGTTTTCCGCCGCCAGGGTCGCGGCTTGGTCGTAACAGGTCTCGGCCTTGTCAGACTTGCCCAGCACCCGCCAGTTCTCCGCCTCCACCAATAGATATTTGTGGGCGTAATTCATGGGGGCGCTGTCCGCCCATTGCTTAAGCTGTTCACGGTAGGGGGTCACCGTCGCCAGCAAGGCTTCGCGCTGCACACCCTCGGCGCTGCCGGTCAAGGCCAACCGAGTCAGGGAGGCATAGAACCGGCAGAGGGGCACATGGATAATGCCCATCACGCTGTGGAGGTAGTCTTCCGCACGTTGCGCATGGACAAGCGCTTGGTCGTAGACACCGAACAGGCAGCACAGTATCAGCTTGTTGAAATGGTAGAGAAAGCAGGCGGTCTTATCATTCTCCTCCTTGAACAGGTAGGCCTTATCCACCTCGCTGAAGGCCTCGCCGTTGAGGTTCAGAGGTTCGTCGTTGCGGCCCACCAGATTCAGCACGGTCTGTTGGAAGATCTCCGTCCAGTGCAGCACGGCCTGCTGGTCAAGCCGGGCAATCGCCGCATGGTAGGCGGTGAACTCCTCGGCAGTCTCCGGCAGGCTGCGGGCGCTGAACAGGGTATGGTGGCAATACACATGGGCGCTCAACGCGGCGAACAGCAGATCTCCTTGATCCAATCCGCTGCGATACGCCTCCAACAAGGGTTTTAAGGTCTCCCGCAGCGGGTGCTTCCAGTGATGCACGAACAGATAGACGTCGAGGTAGATCTTGGCTTTGAAGCTTTCTGCCTTAAGCCGCCTCATCAGATCGATGGAGAGGCGCCCGAAGGCGTCTCCGTCATCGTAACGCTCTTCCACGGCACACAGCACCAGGGCATAAGTGGAGTAGGCAAAGGCGGAGTCGGCGGCATTACCCCGGCTCAGGGACAACTCCACCTGCTTTAGCACCAGCAGCAGAAACAGCTCCGGGGAGTAGTTATAGGCCGGACTCGCCAGGGTGGTGAGGGTCTCCATGACGGCCAGCGCCCTGGGATCAGTCATCTTCGGCAACCGGCTCAGACTGTCGATACTGCGCTCCCCCAGGGCCTTGCCGATATGAGTCAGACGCGCACCGATGTATTCCTGATCGGCCGGTAGCGGAAAGTGAATATCGAGGCAATCAAGAAACTCCAGCCCGGTCTCCACCGCCTCCTTTAACCGGTAGCGGGCGGTATTGGCCAGGATGCGGATACGATAGGCCTTCGCCTTTTCCAGAACGGCTCGAGTATGAGCGAGCACCTGCTCAAGCAATGTCTCCATCTCCTCATAGCGCTGGGACAGGTAGGCGGCTTCGGCGGCCTCCTCGTGCAGTGTCATGGCCAACGCATGGGAGTCGTCCCAGGCCGACTCAGTCAGCAGCTCGATGCCTTGAGTCAGGTAGCCGAAGGCAGCGCTGTTGGCGGCCGAGCGTTTGGCTTTTTGACCGGCTTGCAGGTTGAGCCGTGCGAGTTGCTCCCGCTCCTTCGGGGCTGTGATCAAGGCAATACCGAGATTGAAGTGATTGACAAGCTTGAAGACCTGCTCATCCCGTTGTTCAGCATCCAGCCGTTGCAGGAGGAGGCGGCCGATCTGGAGGTGGACGGCCCGTTTCCGGGCATCGTCGATCAGCGAATAGGCTGCTTGGTGCACGCGA
The DNA here is from genome assembly GCA_025656455.1 of Candidatus Thiodiazotropha sp. (ex Epidulcina cf. delphinae). Taxonomy (GTDB): domain Bacteria; phylum Pseudomonadota; class Gammaproteobacteria; order Chromatiales; family Chromatiaceae; genus Thiodiazotropha. The sequence continues at coordinate 33,512 of JAHXHS010000012.1, forward strand.
TCGTGAAGGAACCGGTAGCTCAGGTCCCGATGATCGATACCCGGCTCCTCGGTGAACAGCCGGGTATCGCTTGCCGGGTAGATCAAGCCGTATTGCACGGCGGGCAACAGCGCTTCCGAGCACTGGCTCATCGATCGTTCATGAACGATGGCCACTGTCTTGAGATCGAATCTTTCACCAATGGCGGCTGCCAGTTTGAGTACTGCCTGGGTGGGCTCGGGGAGCCGGTGAATCTTCTCCACCATCAAATCCACCACACTGTCGGCGATCTCCGCCCCGGCGATGCGCTTCAGGTCCCAGCCCCATTGTCCCTGCTCGGGATTGAAGGTAATGCATTCACTGCTATACAGGGCCTGCAGGAGCTGAGTGAGAAAAAACGGGTTGCCGAGGGTCTTCTCCATACAGATCCCTGCCAGGGCCTCTACCTTTCCCTCCTCAGTATGCAAACTGTCTGCGATCAGCGCCCTGGCGTGCTGCAACGTCAGGGGCTGGAGGGTGATTTCCGATAGGGAGGCGTGGGATTTGCGAATCTGATCCAGCGTCAGACTCAACGGATGGGCGGCATCCACCTCGTTGTCGCGGTAGGTCCCCAGAATCAGCAAATGCTGGGTGTCGCCGTCACACATGAACAGCTCCAGAAGCCGCAGCGAAGCGGCATCGGCCCATTGCAGATCGTCCAAAAACAGCGTCAGGGGGTATTCGGTGCTGGAGAAAGCCTGGATGAAGTGTTGGAACACCAGATCGAAGCGGTTTTGCGACTCCTGGGGCGGCAGCTCCGGAATCGCGGGCTGGGGGCCTATGATGTGCTCCACTTCAGGAATAACCGCCGCCACCACCTGACCGTTCGGGGTCAGTGCGCCCAGCAAGCGCCGTCGCCACCGCTGGATGCTCGCCTCGCTCTCTGATAACAGTTGCCTGACCAACGCCTTGAAGGCTTGAATGAACGCCTGATAGGGCATACTGCGGTTGAGTGGGTCGAATTTACCCATCGCAAAATAGCCCCGCCTTTCCACAACGGGCTTCTGGATCTCATGCACGAGGGTCGTCTTCCCCACCCCTGAATAGCCACCGATCATCACCAGCTCACCGCTTCCTCGATTGGCTCGCTCGAGGGCGTCGAGCAGAACTGCGCTCTCCTCTTCCCTGCCGTAGAGCTTCTGTGAGACGGTGAAAGTGCTTGATATATCCACCTTGCCGGGAGTGAAAGGCTCTGGCGTGTGGCCGGGCCACAACTGCCGCACGCAGGCTTCAAGATCGTGCCTCAGCCCGTAGCTGCTTTGATAGCGCTCCTCCGCGGTCTTGGCCAGCAGTTTCATAATCACCGCAGAAAGCCCCTCCGGGATGGCCGGGTCCATGACGTGGGGAGGGACAGGTTGTCTGGCGATATGCGCATGCACCAGCTCCATGGCATCGTCCGTCGAGAAAGGCGGTTGGCCGGTGACCAACTCATACAGGCTGGCGCCTAGAGAGTATAAGTCACTACGGTAGTCCAATAGCCGGTTGATGCGCCCTGTCTGCTCCGGAGAGATGTAGGCCAGGGTGCCTTCCACCACATCGGGAGAGAACGGCATGGCCCTCCCCGCCGGCAGCACCGCAGCGAAACCCATATCGATGAGCTTGACCTCGTTGCTCTCCCGGTTCCATACGATGTTGGATGGATTGATATCCTTGTGAACCATTTGCCGGGCATGCAGGGTCTCCATCGCTTGCGCCACTTTGAGGGCGATGTGCAGGCAATCCTCGAGGCCTGGGCGCTCAACGCTCAGGATGCGGTCGATTGAGGTGCCGCCGAAATCTTCCAGCACCAGCGTGGCCGTCTTACCCCGCTCTTCGTAGCCGATGACCTTGATGATGTTATCGTCATCCAGGCCCTTGGCGTTCTCATATTCCACGCGCAGGCGGTCAAGCTCCCTCTGGCCTGGGTACTCACTGCGCAAGGTCTTCAGGATGACGGGGCGACCGTCTTCCCGGTGGCGTGCGCGATAGATGAGAGTGAGTGCGCCTTCATGAATTTTTTCACTGATCCGGTATTCGGCGGGCACGGACATGATAGATCCTCATCTGGATTCTCACGACCTTGTGTGAACCTTATTACTCCATCTTACAAAGTTTATCATCTGCGGAGCATGTTGTATTGGAAGGTAAAAATATCCGCTGTTCCTGAAATTCGCAAAAGCCGCTTCGCCTGGTACGGCCCTGACTCGGGTATTTGGCGAGATTTCGCACAACTCCCCTGTGAAGTATTCCGCAGATCGATTCCGCTCCATGGTCGATGCTTAGACCATTGGGAATTCAGAATCTAATTCCCCTTCGAATGGCGGCGGCGCATGCTGCCTCCTTCCCCATGCACAACTGCATCCATCATCAAGGAGGAGATATCCGATCATGTCAGCTATCCGCTTAACATTTGACATTACCGATGGCGCCGCCGATGATCAGAGAGAGGGCCACGGCGGTCCACTGCTCTTCCCGTGTCAGACGCCATAGCCAGGCAATCAACACCAGGGTGGCAGCGATTGCCAGGATGATTAATGAAGCTATTCCTTAATGTTACCGTGTATTGAATCCATCTAAAGAAATCGGCTCACTGAAGTAAAATCCCTGATACTCATCGACACCTGCCTGACTAAGCCACTGTAACTGTTCCACTCGTTCAACACCTTCCGCAACTACATTCAGGTTCATGATTCTGGCCATCGCAATCAGCGCCATGCATATACCAACCGCATAGTTATCCACGGGAAGATCCTTGATAAAGCTATAGTCAAGTTTCAGACTATCTAAATCAAAATCCCGGAGATAGGTAAATGAGGAATAACCGGTGCCAAAATCATCTACAGCAATGCGAACACCTAGTTTTTTCAGGCTTCGCACAATATTTCTACTCAGTTCAAAATCATCGACCAAGCTGCTCTCAGTAATCTCCAATTCCAGTCGACCAGGATCGAAGCCCGTTTTTTTCAAGATAGATTCAACTCGGCTGGAAAAATCACCTTGATTGAACTGGTGAATAGAAACATTGACATTCAAACGCAATGGTTGATCGGTTAAGTGGTCATTGGAGAGCATATCCAGACAAGCCCTCTCCAGTACCCAATCACCCAATTCAACGATCAGGCCCGAATTTTCCAGAAATGGGAGAAACTCTGTAGGTTCCAATGTGCCACGACGAGGATTATCCCAGCGTAACAAAGCTTCCATCGCGGTTGGAATACCCGTTTTTGTATAAACTAGCGGTTGATAGAGCAAGTGAAAACTTTTCAACTCCAAAGCTTCAATAAGTTCATTCTCAAGCTGTAAAATTCCATCCTCACTTGAACCCAAGAGATGGCTATAAACACGATATTGGCCACGACCGCTTCTTTTTGCCTGATACATGGCCATATCTGCCTTTTGCACCAGACTACCAAGATCATCTTTAGCAAAAGGATAGAAAACCATTCCGATACTACAACTGATATAGACCTTTCTCCCCTCTATCTCGAATGGTTCCCTTATAGTCTCAGTAATTGCTTTCGCAATATTAATACTATCGTGAATAGACTTAATCTGCTCCGCGATTACAGTAAATTCATCGCCGCCCAAACGTGCTACAGTATCACCTAGGCGAAGTATCTTTTTAAGCCTCAATGCTGCCTCTTTCAGTAGACGATCACCCGCCAAATGGCCAAGACTGTCATTTACCTTCTTAAACTGATCAAGATCGATAAACATCAAAGCGATCAGGTATTCACCACGCTCTGCTTGCTCCATGGCATGCTTGAGACGGTCACGAAATAGTTGTCGATTCGGCAGATTGGTAAGGCCGTCATATTGAGCAAGATAACGTATGTGCTCCTCATTTCTTCGTCGCTCACTCACATCCTGCGCAACACAAATGATCTGCTTAGGCATACCCTTTAGTTTTAGATAGGCGCCTGATAGCGAGACTAATATCTGTTGACCATTAGCTGTCAAATATCTAGCGTCCAGACTGTCTGCGTCATCTTCCATAACCTGAGATAGCCATTTTTTCACACGTTCACTATCCCGATAATCAATCAATTCCAGATAAGATTTATTCTCCAGCTTGTCCCTGGCGTAGCCCAACATATCAGAAGCCGCCTGGTTAACCATCAGAATTTTTCCCTGCTCAGAAATGACGATCAACACATCACGCATGTTATTGAGAACATCATTCAAATATTGACGTGATACTGTAGTACTGGACAAATCCCTACTCATACGATTGAAGGCGTGGATCAATTGACCAAGTTCATCTTGGCGGTTATTTTGTAACTCGATACCGTAATCTCCCTGACCAACGCGAATCGCATACTCTGATAGCTGACGGATAGGAGATACCAGCCGCCTGGATATTAATGCGGCCAACAGTAAACCGATAATAAGTAAAAAAATGGTAACGAAAATAGTTATGTATCGTCCCTGTTGCTCAAACTTCGATATCAGATTGGTCAAGCGATCTGTCATTTTCGCTGAATTGAGCAACTGATCTCTCCTGGATAGACCAATCCTGACCCATCCCAATATCTCATCAGCGATAAATATTGGAGAGACAATTTCCATCGCACTCTGCGACTCCAGTAACAGAGGCGTTGATTCCTTTGATATCCAGTTAAGAATCTCATGAATTTCAAGACGTTTGCCGTAATCATCCAACACCTCTGTTCCATCATGGACAATCACTCCTTCAGGATCAATTACCATCACATGGTGTATATCATCCAATTGTTCGATGCTCTGCAGTAGTTGAAAAATGGCCAGCATGTCAACATCATAGAGAGGATTGACCAGGTCTTGGCTTAGAATCTTGCTTAAGGTTGTAAGGCGTTTGGTTGCTTCACCATGGAGTGCTTCACTCATGGTGCTATTACTGGTAATTTTGATGGTCGTGAAGAGATCACGAAACTGAAAGAAAAACATCGCCGCTAGAATAAGAGCCACAAATACAATACCACCTCCAATGGCGACTGTATAACGAAACTGCAGATTCTTTGGCATTCTAGGTTAGAGCACTGGGTCAACTACGTCCATTATTTGGCGTAGATTGTATATCATCGTTTCCTGATCTCTGCTCAACTTATCGAATTTTTTCGTTCGTTGATAGGCATGCAATACGGGTGCTGCCTGTGGATCATTGCCAGCTTGTAATAGAATTTCTTCAAGCCGCTTACGAATAGCCGGATCGATGTCTTGGCGCACCATCTCAACTGCACGTATAATCGGGGAAGTGCGCATAAAAATTGATAACTTTGCACGATACTTTGAGGGTAGATGATCCTCCTTGTTCCAATCCGTGTTACTAAAAGCTCCTGCATCGACAATACCCATATGTACCAGGGTCGCAATATTGATCTCTTCTCGCGCAAATACAAAACCGACCATATCGGCAGGAGGTTTTTCTCTTATGTTTCTCAGTTTAATCAACCTCAATCCCTTTTCCAACATTGCATAGACAGGTAGATAGAATGCTGATGTAGAGGCTGGATCCTCAAGCGCGATCACCTTTCCTACCAGGTCCTCCAGCTTGTTAATATTTGATTTTTCCAATGAAAAAAATACTGAATGGTATTCAGGAACGCCTTTTTTCCATTTTCGCACCAATATTTCAGCGCCACTTTTTTCGTGTAAGTATGCGGCAGCAATTGGTGTTTCAGTCACCCAATCCACGTCTCCTCTACGCACCATATCGGCCAGCTGCTCCTTACTCCTGACCATTCTGATCTTACCCTTCCTAATACCTAAATCCTGCATTCTCTCGACTGCATACTTCACCATAGGTTTGAGGTATCTATAGTGTTTCTTCGGATTGTGACTGATTTTTCCAATTACGAGCGTATCGGGATCTTTAGAACTGGCATAGGTTTGAACTGCCGGGAAACAGCATCCGAGAATAAGCAGCACGAGCATCCCTTTGCTCAATAACCTATTATTCATTCAGAAATCCGCCTGAGCCCTAAACTGGAGCAAGGTCGGCTCATCCTCGCCATTCACGTCACCATCTGCGTCTGCAAAAATATCATTCTCCACAAAAATGTAGTTCGCCATTAAACGGATCTGTGGATTGAGATACCAATTGACACCTAAGGTAACATTGTCACTCGATCCACCCTCAATCCCAACATCATTAAGATCCAGTGTGCTGTAACGAGCCGCCAACTCAACAGCGCCATATTCATTGAGCGGTCGAACACGCCCAAACCGACCGGTTCTCTGTTTATACTGGCGGCTCTCACCCGTCAAAAACCAACTTCCCTGAAGGTACCAACCACTAAAGCTTGGATCCTCGTACGCCTTGCGCTCTAAATTTGCTTGGATCAGCTCACCTTGTAATGAGAGTGATCCCGATACCCATGCCCCCTCAAAGCCAAACAGGGTTAGGGAATCGCTTTGACTTAGTTTCCCGCTGTCGAGATAACGGATATCGGTTAGATGTGATTCATGGCGTGAATCAAAACGAAATTCCTGCTCATCGTCTAATTTCCTGTAGCTTACAGCCAATCCCAGGTGTAGCGCCGATCGCTCCTCTGCAAAGGGCGCATAAGTCAAACGGCTTGTAGCCCCCCACCCTTCATCACCTTCATCATCTACATCGTCATTATAATCATCGCCGAATAGCCCTGCAGAGAGGGTGATCTGCTCGCCTACCCAGTTAATCCCAAATCCCAGACTACGCCCAGGCACCATGGCATTAGGTAATGCTCGCTCCATGAAGGTCAGATACTTATTACTGGTCATCTCCTCCAGGCTGAAGGGCTCTTTAAAGTGACCGATTGTGTAACGCCAAGGATAGTTGGCATCATAACCAAGCCAGGCATCCTTGACATCCGTTTCTCCATCAGAAAAATCGATGCTCAATTCATAGATGAAGTCAGCATAAAGCCGCCCTTCTAAATCCAATCTGATATCACGCAACTCAGAGCCGTTACCAAGGGTATTTTTGTCCTCACTATAGACAGCTGCATCAATTAGAACCCTACCGCCAAGTTGCAACGAAAATTCACCGTCAGTGGTGGTGACCTCAATCCCTCCTTTGGTGGAAATTATGGCATCATGAGGTTGTGTTCTGACGTGATCAACCGACAGTGGTTCCAATACATTTTGTTGTCCTAACAGCACTGAAGAGAAACAGCTGAATAACAACATTAGTACTATTTTTTTCATGGACGGCCGCTGACCTCAAGTAGAGTATTGAAAGTATAAACACCCTTTTTCTAGGGCCTGTTAACACTAATTTGACAGCCACTGCCAAGGCCCTGTTTTTGCCCAGCAAGGCAGAAGGAGCGCCGTGTAGCTGGGCCTACATAAGCGACTGATAACGCCGCTGGGCGAAAACAGGGCCTTGGCCCTTCGGGTTGCGCCTGAAAAAGCGCCACTCGGCGTTACTCGTCGCTTATTTGGAACAACCAAACTACGCTCCTCGCGCCTTGATTGGCGCTTTTTCAGGCACAACAGTGGCTATCAAATTAGTGTTAACAGGCCCTAGGAAACCACCGCATTCCCGACGGGCCTCGATGTCGATATTGAAGACGCGCTTTAATCTTTGTGCCCAGGTCATCGCGGCGCGGCGCTCGGCCGGTGTTTGCGGTTCTTCTGAACCCTTGGCCTGGATGCCCTTGCCCCGCGCAGCCTTTGTCACCCATGCCCGATGCTTGCTGTTGGGGTCAAATATACCGTGGAATCGCGCCAGATTCATCCTGAGCTTGGGCAACAGGGCCGCCAGGCGGGCGATAAAATCGAGGGGCTCGAAGATATTAACCCGATACCATAATAGGTTGCGTTCAGGACTTCAAGCCTGCTCTTGATCAAGGCCTGGCTCGCCGGCAAGGGTGATTCCCTTGGCAAGAGCCACAACGCCGAGCAAGGGCAGGCTTGAAGCCTGGGAGCATAAACCACACAATGCTGAATGAAAGCTATTAATTAGGGCCTGTTAACACTAATTTTGATAGCCACTGTTCAATTGCGCGCGTCGACCCTCAGGCTATTGAACAGCTATCATTTATATATGAGACGCGAAGAAAAAAACTATAGCATTAAAAAAACCTCACCCGAAGGTGAGGTTTGAACATCAAGGGCGGAGCGTCTTACTTGATGGTTATATTATTTGTCGCAATTTCATCGCCCTTGCCGTTTCCACTAAGCACGACCCGTTTAAGTACGAGCGAGCCAGAATCCTCAACGGATATATCCTCATCCTCGATAACCCATTGTTCCAATTTAATGCCATACTTATCGTTTTCGCAAGCGCTGACTCGCTTTAGTGTGGCTTCGATCTTGCCTTCACCCAGTTCGGTGAACTGAATACCATCATCACCGTTCTCCTTTACCATGACATTTTTAAGTTTAGCTTCGATATGCCCGGCATCCTGTTCATCAACCTTAATCGCCTCACCGGAGTTGTTGGCAGCACTGATTCGGCCCAGTCTTAACTCCACATCGCCTTCGCCGGCTTCGTCGAAATCCAGTCCCTCATCCAGGTTTCCCTGAATAGTGACATATTTCAACGTGGCCTCGATATCGCCTTCGCCAGCTTCATCGATATCAAACCCGTCATCCAGATCGTCTTCATTGTAAAAACCGTTACCATTGAGCGTGACATGGGCCATGGACGCTTCAACGTCGCCTTCTCCCGCCTCATCCAGCTCGATGCCATCACCACCGTTGCCATCAACCTTGGTATAGGTGATGACCGCGTTAATGTCACCTTCGTCCCGCTCATCAACACGAATGCCATCATAATCAACGGCCCCTGTACCGTTGCCGGTAAAGGTTGAGCGGCTAATCTTTAAATCAATTCCAATGGCAGAACCGAGAGCGCCGTCGTCGAACTCGTTTGCATTATCGTCTATGTGGAGTCCGAACAAAGCTGAATTGGTGATATGGACTCTGTGCAGATTGACAGTGAGGTCATCACCCGTCGCGTCATCTGGGATATTGACCACAATGCCTCTTGAGGCGCTGTTTTCTATACTCAGGTTACGAATGGTGATACCGGCAGCAGTATTGAAAATCAGCGCACCATCCTCTGTAATGGCGGTTAAATCAGCATCGAGCACAAAACCACCCGCAGCGGATCCGTCAATAACCGCGCCATGTCCAACCAATTTCAGTGGTTGCGAACCTGTGTAGATGACTGGCGCATTAAGGATGATATGGGCGTTCTTTGTGAAGATGATCTCTTCGATACGGCTGTCCGATGAAGCAAGTTCGAATGCTTGACGAAGAGAGTCTTCATCATAGACTTTTTCGTAAGCCTGTACGGATTGCATGTAAAGAGTGGTTGAAAGGGCGAGAGTTAGTATTGTGCTTATATTCATAGTTATTTCCTTGTGTGGCATATTCCTTGGGGAATAAGGGCTGCGGCTTTGCTCAATCAAATCGTCCGAATCTTACCCAAATATTGACGTGATCTTTGGATAATTTATTTTTTCCACGGCCCTAAGAAGAATAAACGCCCAATTTGTCCAAGTCTAGTGCCGTGGTCTTCGCTGGTCACCGCGGGCATCGATGCCGATATATTCCGTCGCTGCCTCAAGGCGTATTGCAAGGCCAGACGAAAGGGCGAGGTATTCAGGCCCGAAGTCAGTCTGCAACTCTCATCCGCGCAACTATCGACCCTGCAATCGCAGGCGGATCGGTTGATGAGCAGTATCAAAGCGTTCCTACCATAACCAGAGCATGGGCCGTACAGCCAATGGCTGTACGGCACGATATGCCGACGCATCACACCCGCTTTTTTGACAAAATCAACGCATCGAACAGCATGATCGCCACCCCAATCGTGATGGCGGAATCGGCAATATTGAAGGCCGGCCAGTAGTGTTCCTGATAGTGAAGATGGATGAAGTCGATCACCTGACCGAACAGGATGCGATCAATGACATTACCGATGGCACCGCCGATGATCAGAGAGAGGGCCACGGCGGTCCACTTCTCTTGCCGCGTCAGACGCCAGAGCCAGGCAATCAGCACCAGGGTGACGCCAATCGCCATGACAATGAAGAACCAACGCTGCCAGCCACCCTGGTTGCTGAGAAAGCTGAATGCCGCGCCTTTGTTATAGAGCAGGGTGAAGTCGAAAAAGGGCAGCACATAGACCGGCTCGTAGAGGGTAAGCACGGCCTCGGCGAACTGCTTTGTAACCTGGTCAATCAGGATCACCAGAGCAGAGAGAGAAAGCCAATGCATCATCGTCCCGCGCCCCCGGTCGCCATCAAGCGAAGCGGCGGGATTCGCCGCCGCCGGATACATTGTCAGCACAGCGGCCGCAGAGTTCGGGATGCTCACTGTCAGCCCCGACATCCTCACGATGATGCCAACAACGAACGCACTTGGCATAGGGTGACGCCTGGATCTGAATGGCCAGCCCCGCTTCATCGTCGACGATCGCCTCGGCCGGTTTGCCCGCCAGCTCGCGGACTTGTGCATCGGAGGTGATCAGCACGAATCGCAACTCATCCTCCAACTGCGCCAGGCTCGCCTTCAGTTCATCGCTACAGTAGATGACCACGTCTGCATCCAGCGACGAGTTGCCCGCGGCGCGAAACGGTTCCATCGCCTTGCCCACCGCCTCGCGCACAGCGATGACCTGACGCCAGAAACCGCGGTCGAAACGGTTATCGGCATCGAGTGGAAAAAGACCGGAATACCACTGTTCCAGGAAGACACTCTCACTGCGCTGCCCTGGCATCGACTGCCAGATCTCGTCGGCTGTGAAGCTGAGGATTGGCGCTAGCCAGCGCACCATCGCCTCGATGATGTGGTGCATGGCGGTCTGGCAGGAGCGGCGCGGCAGACTGTCCGCCTGGGTGGTATATTGCCGGTCCTTGATGATATCGAGATAGAAACCGCCCATCTCGTTGACGCAGAAGTTGTGAATCTTCTGGTAGATCAGGTGGAACTGATAGCTGGCGTAGGCCTCGACGATCTCCTCCTGCAGTTGCAGGGTGCGATCCACCGCCCAACGGTCGAGCGCGATCATCCGTGACGGCTCGACCTGGTTCTGCGTGGGATCGAAACCATTCAGATTGGAGAGCAGGAAACGCGCCGTGTTGCGGATGCGCCGGTAGGCGTCGGCCGTGCGTCTGAGGATCTCATCGGAGACGCTCATCTCATTGCGATAATCGGTTGCCGCCACCCACAGACGGATGATGTCGGCGCCCAGGGTCTTCAATACCTTCTGTGGCGCCACGGCATTGCCCAGGGACTTGGACATCTTATGCCCCTCGGCATTCACGGTGAAACCATGGGTCAACACCGCCTTATAGGGCGCGCATCCCTTCATCGCCACCGAGGTCATCAGCGAAGACTGGAACCAACCGCGATGCTGATCCGAACCTTCGAGATAGAGATCGGCGGGAAAACCCAACCCCTCGCGGGCATCCAGCACACAGTAGTGGGAAACTCCGGAATCGAACCAGACATCCAGGGTGTCGGTAACTTTTTCGTAGTCGCTCGCCGTATCCCCCAGCAGTTCCCCGGGATCCAGATTGAACCAGGCCTCGAAACCGGCCTCTTCGACCATTTTGGCAACCGCTTCGATCAACGCCGGTGTCTGTGGATGGAGATCGCCGCTCTGCTTATGGATGAACAGGGTGATCGGCACGCCCCAGGTGCGTTGACGGGAGATACACCAGTCGGGACGGCTCTCCACCATCCCCTTGATGCGGGCCTCGCCCCAGTCCGGCATCCAGGTCACCTTGTCGATCTCCCTGAGCGCTATCTGACGCAGACCATTCTGCTCCATGCTGACAAACCACTGGGGAGTGGCGCGGAAGATGATCGGGGTCTTGTGACGCCAGCAGTGGGGGTAGCTGTGGCGCACACGCTCCTCATGCAGCAGGGCGCCGCGCTCCTGCAATACCTCGATGACCCGCTCGTTGGCCGACAGCACATGCTGGCCGGCAAACAGCTCCGTGCCCTCGACAAAGCAGCCGTTGGCGCCTACCGGGTTATCCACTGGCAATTGGTAACGCATGCCCACCACATAGTCATCCAGGCCGTGGCCGGGGGCCGTATGCACCGCGCCGGTACCGGCCTCCAGGGTGACATGTTCACCGAGGATCACCGGCACCCGGCGCTGGTAGAACGGATGCTGCAACAGCAGCCCTTCGAAGGCCTCGCCCTTGGCATAGCCCACCACACGGTAGTGCTCGAAGCCATAGCGGTCCAACACATCCTTGAGCATGGCGTCGGCGATGATCAGCCGCTCCTTGCCCCGCCCGCTCTCACACTCCACCACTGCGTACTCCAACGACGGATTGAGGGCAACCGCCTGATTTGCCGGCAATGTCCATGGGGTGGTGGTCCAAATAACCACCGATAGCGGCCCTTCGCCGCAACCTTCTGGCACATGATGGCAACGCTCCAGCAGGGCCGCCTCGTCCACCAGCCTGAAACGGACATCAATGGCAAAGGAGTCCTTGTCCTGATACTCCACCTCGGCCTCGGCCAGGGCGGAACCGCAATCGGTGCACCAGTGTACTGGCTTGTAACCCTTCTGCACATGATTGTTGACGACGATCCAGCCAAGGGAGCGGATGATATCGGCCTCAAAACTATGCTCCATGGTGAGATAGGCGTTCTCCCAGTCACCCAACACCCCCAGTCGCTTGAAGTCCTCCCGCTGGCCGTCCACCTGTTTCGCGGCATACTCCCGGCAGGCCTTGCGGAACGCCCCCGTGCTCACCTTTTTGCCCGGCTTGCCGATCTTCTTCTCCACCTGCAGCTCAATCGGCAGACCGTGACAGTCCCAACCCGGCACATAGGGGGCGTCGAAGCCATCCAGGGTGCGGCTCTTGACGATGACATCCTTGAGGATCTTGTTCACCGCATGGCCGATATGTATCTCGCCGTTGGCGTAAGGGGGGCCGTCGTGCAGAATAAAGGCCGGACGACCCGCGCAAACCTCGCGCACCTTGTTATACAGATCGTTTTGTTGCCACTTTTTCAACATCTCCGGCTCACGCTGAGCCAGATTGCCCCGCATCGGAAAGTCGGTTTTCGGGAGATTGAGTGTCTGCTTGTAATCGCTCACTGACGGCTGCCTGTTGTGGGTGCGAAAAAGTAGAGTATTGAAACGTAAAATGGCGTGAGGCGCAAAGTTTCCGGGGATCTTAATTGCCACACAGGGACCAACTACCCAGAAACGGTTGTAGTAGCGGGCCTCTAAGTACTCGCAGTCCTTGAAAAGGGCATGCCATTCTCTGCGGACTGCGCCTTGCCTTGGATGATGTGGGGCACACTGCATCCTTAGTTATCAGGTTGAAAGAGTACTAGTGTGGTGTAACGTATAAACTGTACCAATCAGAGGCCCGTCAATGCCTCAAGACCAGGCGCAGCGCGCAGACAATGGCAGCGCCCTTGTTAAGCGCTGCAACGCAGGATTGAGGCATTGACGGGCCTCCCTTCGGGCGAGACGCTAAGCCGTCATCTGCGTTGTTGCGTTGCTTGGAAAGGGCGCGCCATTCCCGGCGCAACGCGCCTAGCAGCTAACGGCTTAGCGTCTCGCTGATTGGTACAGTTTATACGTTACACCACACTAGTGTATATCCGAAAAGAAAAACTCTCGCTAAGACGCCAAGATCGCAAAGCTATAACTCATTGTTTTTTTTTGCCGTATTTGTTTTCCTTGGCGTCTTTGCGAGAGAAATTGTCTTGTTTCTGGACGGGCAGCAGACTGGATCCTTATGCAGCATCTCAAGAAGCGTTGGCCACACTCAAGATCTCTCTGGCCTGAGCGGCATCGCGCCAAATCTGTTGTCGCAGCGCTTCGAAAGAGTCAAAGCGCTGTTCATCCCGCAACTTCTGAACAAACGCTACCGTGACGTGTTCTCCGTAGACACTACGGTCGAAATCGAACAGATGCACCTCGAGCAGATAACGGTTATCCCCCTCCACCGTGGGACGCACGCCGATATTGGCGACACCCGGCAGTTGTTGGGTATCGAGTCCGTCCACCTTGACGGCGTACACCCCCTGCAGCGGACTGACACGGCGATGCAGATCGACATTCATGGTGGGAAAACCGATCGTCCGGCCTCGCTCGTCGCCATGAGCCACCCGTCCGCAGATGCGGTAGGGACGCCCCAGGCACTGGGCGGCCGTTTTCAGATCACCCTGCGTGAGAAGCTCTCTGATCCGGGTGCTGCTGACCCGGTCGGCATCCAGCTTGTAGGTGTTCATATTCTCGACTTCGAAGCCATGCCGCCTGCCCATGCGTTGCAGCAATTCAAAATCCCCCTGGCGGCCACGGCCGAAACGGAAATCATCGCCGACCGAGAGAAATCTGGCTCCCAGCCCTTGCACCAGCAGCTCTTCGACAAAGGTCTCGGCAGACATCGCCGCCAAGCGCTTGTTGAACTCCAGCACCACCACCCGCCGCACGCCCGTCTCCTTGATCGCCTGCAGCTTCTCTCGCAATCGGGTGAGGCGGGCCGGCGCGGTGGCAGCCTGAAAAAACTCCCGGGGCTGGGGCTCGAAGGTGACTACCGTGGTCGGCAGACCCACTTCCGCGCCCTTCTCCATCAAGTGACGAAACACCGACTGATGGCCCAGGTGTACACCATCGAAATTGCCGATAGTGGCCACACAGCCATGGTGATCAGATTTCAGATTATGTAGTCCGCGAACCAGTTGCATAGATAGACCGCCCAAATTCGAGCGGTCAATTATAGGGCCTGAGGGGGAAATAGCACACTAGTGTAGTGTCCTATACTAGGCATCCGAATCGCGCCCCGATCCGTGGTGTTGCCGTGAGTGAATTGGATTGGTGCGGCAAGGCCGCACCCTACCCGCGAATATAGAGTTAGGGTGCGGCCCTGCCGCACCATTTTTGCCGATCCCGTCCCGGCGCGAGGGAGAAGGTCAGCAAAGACGAATCCCCACAATCAGGGAAAGCGCCATAAAAAAACTGCCGGGGCAGGAATGGCTGTCCCGGCAGTCAACACGCACCCAGACTATTTAACGTAACGATCGTGGTTGAAGACCATGTCACCGCCCGGCGCTCCCTGATGGCAGGCGACACAACCCTTGGCCATACCCTTGCCGACCCGTCCCGCCAGGCTGACACCCTTGGGGTTCTTCAGCACAGAACCGTCAGGCGCGAACTTGACCCAGAACCAATCCTTGATATCCGCGTCGTAGCCCTTTCGCTTGTACATCACGGTGACGGCCTTCAGGTATTTATCAGGCGCATTGGCCACGGCGGTCTTGCTGACCCCCTCACCGCCATAGTTGCGCTTGATAATGAGAATGCCATCGTTACCGCCGACCTTTAGCCGGGTATCGATGGTATCGAGAATCGCCCCATGGGGGTGCATGCCGGTATAGGGCGTCGACATGGTCGCCCCTTTTCCGGCCAAGCCGGCAGTGCTCATACTCGACCAGAGATCGGCTGCGTAGGAGACATCCTCACTACCGCCGAACGGGGCCGACATTGCAGTCGCCGGGACCATCATCGTGGTCAGAACCAGGGCCGCCAATTTTTTCTGTTTCATCACTCTCTCCTCACTTCCTAGTGGTTGTTACGGGTTAACAAAATTGCTTTTGGACCGCCAAAAGCACGAACAAAACTCAAGATCTCTCCATCCATGAACCGGGGTCTGGCAACCGGCTCGCCGGGCAGGCGATACGCTTGCCGCAGTTCGCCGCTGTCGCTGGCCAGCACCCATACCCGACCGCTATCGAGAGCGGCCAGGAGCATCCCCTGCTGATGTTCCAAACCGACTGCCAGAGGCTCCGGGAGTTGGCGCCGCCAAAGGATTTTGCCGTCCTTTGCATCCACCGCACGGAGCTGGCCATCCAAACCGTTGAAGATCAATTGACCATCCAGCACCATGGGCGTGGTCAGAATCGCAGAGTAGTTTTGTCGCCAAAGGAGGTTGCCGCTAGAGTCCAGCGCGATGACTTCACGATTGAAGGTGGTGGCGATGATTCGCCCGTCAGGCAAGGCCACGGGACTATAGACCATCTCCTGACCGAGGGGGTAGGCCCAGCGGACATCGCCGCTCTCCCGGTCGATCGCCCACAGACGGCCGTCGCTGCCACCGGTGAAAAGTAACCCGCCGGCCTGGGCGGGCGGATAGACCCAGCCGGGAAAACGCCGTTGCCAAAGGAGTTCTCCATCGTGGCTATCGATCGCTTGCAGCAGACCGCCCCTGTCGGTCAGATAGGCTGTCTTGCCGACCGACACCGCCGGGAACCCCACCTGTCTCGAAGGGCGCTGCCAAATCAAATCCCCGCTCTCTGAATCAAAGGCATAGAGACCGCGGCTGCCGGTCACCAGCACCCGCCCACCGATCACTGCGGGCTCGAAGGTCTGTTGGTCCAGCAACTGTCGCCAGCGCAGTTCCAGGGTAATCGGGTCGAACGCGAACACCCCCGAGTCAGACACCAACAGTCGCCCATGGGACGGCTCCCTGGTTTGTGGTTCCCCAGCGGCAGGCAGGACGAAAAAAAACAGCGAGACGACAAGCGTCAAAAGGCTCGCAACAACCCTGTGCATATTCTTCTCCTTCACGGTTAGTCAAAGGTGCGGATATCGCTTCAATGTAGACTAATACGCGCAGGAGGCGCGGTTGGATTCAGGATCTTTCAGAACGGAAATGACCAGGCCGGACGCCGAGGAGAAAAAGGGTCAGAAAATAGAGCAGAATCGCCGAGAGAATCAAACCGGCAAGCTGCCCGATCCGGGCCAGACCGGACATCGCCAGCCATGCCGTGATATCCCCCGCTCCCCACCACAACAGTCCGGCCATCGCCGATGAAGCAAAAACCGTACGCACCAGCAACGCCGTCCAGCCGGCGGAAGGGAGATAGATATGCTGTTTGATCAATGCCCGATAGAGCAGCCAGGCATTCAATCCGGAAGAGAGTGTGGTGGCCAACGCCAGACCCGCATGGGCCAGAGGAAATACCAAAATGATGTTCAATACCATGTTCGACGCCATGGCGATAACACCGATCCTTACCGGTGTCTTGGTATCCTGCCGGGCGTAAAAACCGGGCGCCAGGACCTTGATCAGCATGATCGCCATCAAACCTGGCGCGTAGGCCATCAGGCTGCGTGTCGCCATGCTCACATCATGGCTATCGAAGGCCTGGGAAAAGAACAGCGTCGCCAGCATCGGGCCTGCCAGTAAAAACAGTCCGACCGCTGCCGGTATGCCGAACAGGATGTTCAACCGGAGCGCCCAGTCGAGGGTTCGTGAAAAGGCCTCGGGGGACTTTTCCGCATGTCTTCTGGATAGATTCGGTAGAATCACCGTACCCAAGGCTACACCCAACACCCCAACGGGAAACTCCATCAATCGATCCGAGTAGTAAAGCCAGGAGATGCTGCCGCTCACCAGAAAGGAGGCGATGAGGGTATCGAGCAGCAGATTGATCTGACTGACCGAGACACCGAACAACGCGGGAATCATCAGGCGCATGACCCGCATCACCCCGGAATCCTTGAATGCAACCTTTGGTTTCGGCAAGAGTCCCACTTGCCGGAGAAACGGTAATTGAAACAGGAACTGGGCAATACCCGCTATCAGCACCCCCCAGGCCAGCGCCACCACCGGCCTCTCCATCAATGGGGAGAGCCACACCGCACAGGCAATCAGCGAAACGTTCAGCAACACTGGGGTGAATGCGGGCACCCAGAAGCGATTGAAGGTATTCAGGATACTGCCCGCGAAAGCGGTCATGGAGATGAAGAACAGATAGGGGAAGGTCAGGTAGAGCATCTCCACCGTCAACTCATACTTGCCCTCGCTCTCGTTCCAGAAGCCAGGGGCGAACACCATCACCAGCAGCGGCGCCGCAACCACCCCGACGACCGAGACCAGCAACACCACCAACCCCAGCGAACCCGCCATATGGTCGGCGAACGTCTGCAACGCCTGTTTTGAGCGCTGGCCCCGGTACTCGGAGAGCACGGGCACGAATGCCACCGAAAAGGAACCTTCGGCAAACAGCCTGCGCAGGAAATTAGGGATCTTGAAGGCGACGAAAAAGGCGTCGGTCGCCGCGCTGGCGCCAAATAGCCGGGCGAGCACGAGATCCCGCACAAAACCGAGTATGCGCGAAAGCAGGGTGTGGCTGCCGACCGCTGTAAAGGCGCGAAAAAAAGAGCTCAGGGTAAAGTCCTTAACTGTTCAGAAGCGAATGGTCTCTCTGCTGGGCGACCATACCAGCAGAAGCAGGCCGGATCAAAAATGTTGACAGGGTATGGATTATTGGGGAGAATGCGCCCCCTTTGAAAAGCTAGTTTCATCCAGGAGAAAACCTTGGCCAACTCAGCCCAAGCTCGAAAACGTGCACGCCAGGCCGACACGCGGAACAGCCGCAACCAGGCCCAGCGCAGCGAAATGCGCACCCAGATCAAAAAGGTCGCCAAGCAGATCGCAGCCGGCTCCAAAGAGGGCGCGGCGGAAGCCTTCAAACAGGCTGTCCCGGTGATCGACAGCGCCGTCAGCAAAGGTCTGATCCACAAGAACAAGGCCGCCCGTCATAAGAGCCGTCTGAACGTTCAGATCAAAGCCATGTAAATCGACTGCGCGTCTTGAATGAACAGCTTCCACCAACCCCTAATTCACTATTACCAACCGCATGGCCGTAGCGATTTAGGCGCCATTTCCAGTGTCGTCATGCTGCACACCAGACGGGGATCTAACCCGCCGCTTCAACAGGGCTGGCCGTTGCTCGCCTCTGACGGCTTACCAAAACCAAGCCTGCCAGCCCGGAACCCAGCAGCCAGAACGCACCGGGTAACGGTACCGGCGCCAGCGAGTCTCCGGCAGCGAAGCTCTGGGTCCAGTAGGTATGCAGTGGATAGTTTAAAAAACCGCCCCCATCCAGCAAAATAGGATCGCTATCGTCCGGTTCCCAGGCATAACCCACGCCCAGGTCATCGAACAGATCGCTGAGAATATTATTACGATGGCCGCTACTGCCCATCCAACCGCCTGATCCTCCCTGATCCGCCTGCCAGGCATCCCAGTGCGCTCCTGTGAGGCCGTCACCCAGATCATTCCAATCAAACGCGGAAACACCGGCATAATCGGTGAAAAACGCATTAATCAGACCAAAGTCAGCCGTACCGTACATGACATCCCGAGCGGCATCGGCGGCGCTCATCTGGGTGGGCCCCGGAAAGACACGTCCCTGTCCGGCGGCGATGTTCTCTCCCACCGCGGTCCAGTGATAACCCGCATCGGTGACACGCGCATCAAAGGTGGCGCCATTGCTGCCCGCCAGGGTGTTATGACTGAAGAAGCCGTTGTCCGCCATCGACTGGGAGTGCCCCAGAGCGGCCGCGTACAGGCGATCATCCTGCTGCAAGGCATTCAGGCTATTGAAACCCCGTTGCAGGTTGACCAGATCGAAGACCACTGTCTCCTCGGTCCCCCAAATAGCCGCATAGGCCCTCAGGGGTGATGCCATGCCCATCACCACCAATAGACCGGCGAATAGAATACGCCTTATCGACCGGCGGTCATATCCACTGTTTTCCACGCAATGTCTCATTTCACCCACTCCTTGAGTCCCTGTGTAATTGGAATCCTAATCTTTTGAGGAATCAGACCGCTTAAGATTGAATGCGAGTCTGGCATGCGAGACGAGACTTAATAAAGGGGGAAAATCCTGATTCCGTGACAAGGAACACACTCTCCTACTGGAAGAACTGTGCGCTATTCAATCGAAATGCAGCGAAATGCAGGGACATCCATTATTTTGTTATTTTGAAATGCAAAAAAGCACTCCTTTTGGAATGTAGGAAAATACTGGGTTTCTAGATTGTCGCCATGCCTGGATTTCCACCGGCTTGCCGACTACCATGCAAGTGGCACGACCGCTAATCACACTGCGCCTCATTTGCGCTCGGTTATTTGTGACGTTATGCTTTGAAAATCAAGAGGAAAATCGGATGCCTCCAAAGATACGGGAGTTAATTGCTAAACTTGAGAAGGCAGGCTTTTCCAATTGAGGCGGAAAAGGAAGTCATCGGAATCACGTTCATCCCAAAGATAAGTAAACCAATCACGGTATCCGGGAAGTTGGGGGACGATGCGAAGCTTTATCTCATCAAAGCCACCCAACTGGCACTCGTAAACTCACACCGCTTAGCCCAGCCGTTATGGCGCAAAGAAATCGGAGCATAACAAATGGCAAGAACTGTAGAAGACATTGAAAAAGCAATCGTACAATTACCTCAAGATCAGTTGAGGAGGTTTCGCGCATGGTACGAAAAGTTTGATTCAGACGTTTGGGATGAACAGATAGAAAAAGATGCCGCTGCTGGAAAACTCGATAACCTTGCTGATGCAGCTATTGCTGACCATAAAGCAGGAAAAACGAAGTCGATACATTTGCGTTAATTAGCGTTTATTTGCGGACAAAACCCTATAAATAAAGAACGAATAGCTCATCATTACAGCAGCACAAGGTTATCCCGATGGATTAGCTCCTCCTCATCGACATAACCGAGCATGGATTCAATCTCGCTACTGGGTTTACCCATGATCCGCAACGTCTCCTGGGTATCGTAGTTCACCAGCCCGCGCGCAACCTCACAACCGGCCTGATCGAGACAGACCACCGCCTCGCCGCGGGCGAAATCACCTTTCACGCCGCACACTCCGACCGCCAGCAGACTGCTGCCCCGTTCGCGCAGCACTCGCACCGCCCCGTCATCCAGGGTAAGGCTGCCGCGTGGCTGCAACTGGCCGGCCAGCCACCGCTTTCTCGCTGCCTGTGGCTCTTGCACCGGCACCAGCAGGGTGCCGACGCGCTCGCCCCGACTGATCGATTCAACCACCCGGTCCCGGCGTCCAGCGGCTATCACCGTGCCGGTGCCTGATCGCGCGGCCAGTCTCGCGGCCCGCACCTTGGTCACCATGCCGCCAAGACCGAGCCCGCCCGCGCTCCCGCCCGCCACGGCATCGAGCTGAGGATTATCGACCCGGGTCTGGTCGATCAGGGTCGCATGGGGGTTGTAGCGGGGATCGGCGTCGAACAGACCATCCTGGTCGGTCAGCAACACCAGCAGATCGGCCTCGATCAGATTGGCCACCAAGGCCGCCAGGGTATCGTTGTCGCCAAAACGGAGTTCGTCGGTGGTCACCGTATCGTTTTCATTGACCACCGGCACCACGCCCAACTCAAGCAGGGTGCGCAGGGTGCTGCGGGCATTCAGGTAGCGGGAGCGATTCTCGAGATCATCGCGGGTCAGTAGAATCTGCGCCGTATGCAGATCAAACCGCTGAAAACAGGCCTCCCAGGCATGCACCAGTCCCATTTGACCGATGGCCGCCGCCGCCTGCAGTTCATTCAGGTTGTGGGGGCGGGCTCGCCACCCCATGCGGCTCATCCCTTCCGCCACGGCACCTGACGAGACTAGCACCACCTCATGCCCGGCATGTCGCAGGGCCGCCATCTGCTCGACCCAGCCGGTAAGCAGCTCATGGGAGAGCCCCCTGCCGTCGGCGGTGAGCAGGGCGCTGCCGATCTTGAGGACCCAGCGCTTGGAAGTGGCGATCTTTTCCCGGGAAATCATCTGATACCTACACTATTAACCTGGCAGTGGGTCCCATTCTGCATCATCCTCCGCGCCGGCATCCAACCTCTCCGCCTGCCAAATCGCCTCCAGACGCTGCATGAGATCGCCGATAAGCCGTTGGGTTCCCTCCCCTGTGACCGCGGAAACGGCATACACCGGCCCATCCCAATGCAGTGCCTCCAGCAATTGTCCGCGCCGCGCATCAAACTCATCATCCAGCAGCAGATCCTTTTTGTTCAGCACCAACCATCGCTCTTTATCGGCAAGCCCTGGGGAATAGCGCAGTAACTCCCGCTCGATCTGTTTCACCTCGGCGGCGCTATCCACCGCACTGTCCAATGGCGCGATATCCACCAGGTGCAGCAACAGCCGCGTGCGTGACAGATGCTTGAGAAACTGCAGACCGAGACCCGCCCCCTCGGCGGCGCCTTCGATAACACCGGGAATATCCGCAACCACAAAACTGTGGCCCTGGCCGAGACTCACCACACCGAGATTGGGATAGAGGGTGGTAAAGGGATAGTCCGCCACCTTGGGACGGGCGCTGGAGATTTTACTGATCAGGCTCGACTTGCCGGCATTCGGCATCCCCAGCAACCCCACGTCCGCCAACAGGATCAGCTCCAATTGCAGATCGCGTCGCTCGCCCTGAGTGCCATGGGTGAACTGCCTCGGGGTCCGGTTGGTGCTGCTCTTGAAGTGCACATTACCGATACCGCGCTCGCCGCCCTTGGCCACCAGCAACCGCTGATGATGGGTCAGCAACTCACCCAACGACTCGCCGGTCTCCGCTTCCAGAACCCTGGTCCCCACCGGCACGCGGACAAAGAGATCCTGCCCTTTTCGTCCGGTGCGCTCTCGTCCCATGCCGTTTTTCCCGCGTTCAGCCTTATGGGTTCGCTGGGTGCGGAAATCGACCAGGGTATTCAAGCCACTGTCGGCAATCAGGTAGACGCTGCCGCCGTTGCCGCCGTCGCCGCCATCCGGCCCGCCTTTGGGAATGTACTTCTCCCGGCGAAAACTGGCGCAGCCATTTCCTCCGTCACCGGCAAGGACTTTTATCTTGGCTTCATCAACGAATTTCATGGTATAGAAAGTAAGGCTCTACCCCTGACCGGGTGGGTAACAACCCTGTAGGGTGCGGCCCTGCCGCACCGAACGCTTTGTCTACAGATCCATTCCCAATTGAGAGACAATACACAACGATAGCAACTAGCCCGCATTTCTCACCAGGATTTCGATTTTTGGGGCCATCAGGTCGAAGCAGGTTGGACGATCGGCCGCAAAAGCATAGCAGGCCTATGGTTCAAGGCTGATCGTTCAAGATGCTCGGCCTGATGGTTCCAAAAACGAAATAGGACAGACTGTCGTACGAGCGCCATATTTTGAAAGGTAGTAACATGCTTAATGTCCATGATTTTTCCCAATTAGTACGGTCCGCCTGGTGAGAAATGCGGGCTAGCTTCCGTTTGATCAGACACGCCCATGGTGCGGCAGGGCCGCACCCTACCACTAGAAGCAAAAAAGCCCCGTCGATTGACGAGGCTTTAATGGCTCCGCAACGGATCCGCCTACTCGGCAACGACGCTCACATATCTGCGATTGCGCGGACCCTTGATCTCGAACTGCACCTTACCGTCCGCCTTGGCGAACAGGGTGTGGTCCTTGCCGACGCCCACATTGACGCCGTTGTGGAACTGAGTGCCGCGCTGGCGCACGATGATATTGCCTGCCTTGACCGCCTGACCGCCATAGATCTTGACGCCCAAGCGTTTGGATTCTGAATCGCGGCCGTTACGTGTGCTGCCGCCTGCCTTTTTATGTGCCATCTGTCTCTCTCCTCAGCCGCTGATGCCGGTCACTTGAAGTTCGGTGTACCACTGACGGTGCCCCTGACGCTTCAGGTGATGTTTACGGCGGCGAAACTTAATGATCTTGACCTTCTTGCCGCGACCATGGGATTTCACCGTAGCCGTAACCTTGCCGCCATCGACATAAGGCGTACCGACCTTGACGTCATCACCGCTGGTGATCATCAATACTTTGTCCAGCTCGACGGAGGCGCCCTCATCCGCGGTCAGCATCTCGACCTTGATGGTGTCGCCTTCAGAAACGCGATACTGCTTGCCGCCGGTTTGAATTACCGCATACATTGCATCAATCCCCGAAAAAAATACCGTTATTCCCCCGCCGGACAGCCGGGCGAGGTAAAGAGCGGGAATTCTACCCACAAGCCCCGGACTGGTCAACCATCTTCAGCGCGACGTCCGTTCACGTCCCGAGCAAGCCTTCAAAACCGAACCGGTTTCCGTTCAGAAAGAAAATAGCTCTCGCAAAGACGCCAAGCCCGCAAAGTTTTTTCACTTTGTGATTTTTGTAATGACTTTTTACCTTAGCGGGCTTGGCGTCTTTGCGAGAGAGATAACCACATGCTTGGCAGTAACTAACCATTTGATAAAACACGCTTTTCCGCTTCGATGAAGATTCGTTTCACCTGAGGAAAGCGTTCTTTGATCGCGCCATCCATTTCACCGATCGTCCTCTCCACCTCATCCGCCGTGATGCTGTCCCTGAAATCGACACTCACATTCGCCAAAACAAAGTCCGGTCCCATGTGCATGGTCAACACCTCATTGACGCAATCCACGGATGCCTTGGCGCCCGCCAACTCACGAATACCCTGGACCACGGCAGGGTTTGCGCTCTCGCCGATCAACAGGCTCTTGGTCTCATAGGCCAGCCAGACGGCGGTACCGACCAGAATCAGGCCGATCATGATCGAGGCGATACCGTCAAACAGGAGATAGCCGGTCAACTGGGTCAGGGCAATGCCGGCAAAGGCGACGATGAGGCCGAGCATGGCGGCGGTATCCTCGAACAGCACCACGAAGATCGAGGGATCCTTGGCCCGCTGGACCGCCTCCAGATAGCCCCATTTTCCCTTTGCCCGGGAAAACTCGCGAAAGGCGAACAACCAAGCCGCCCCCTCAAACAGGATCGCCAACCCGAGCACGATATAGTTGATCAACGGATTGCTGATCGGCTCCGGGTGCTGAATGTGCTTGATTCCCTCATAGATGGAGATGCCTCCCCCGAGGGCAAAGATCAGGATCGCAACGATAAAGCTCCAGAAATAGACCTCTTTGCCATGTCCAAAGGGGAAATCCTCGTCCGCCGGCTTCTGCGACCTGGCGATGCCATACAGCAGCAGTCCCTGGTTGCCTGTATCAACCAGGGAGTGAATCCCCTCGGACAGCATCGCGGAGCTGCCGGTGACGAAGGCGGCCGCGAACTTGGTAACGGAAATCAAGGTATTTCCAATCAATGCGGCAAAGATTACCTTTTTAGAACCCGAGGCCATGAATCACTCCGTCATTGAGGCGACACCCGATGTCATGGATCGGATATCGCAGTAATTTAAGAATCCCTATTTTGCACTATCGAACCAAAAAGGGATGCGGGGCATACTATCGCAGTCCGGCCCGAATAAAAAAATCTGCCGGAGATGCAAGCATCCCGCACCCACATACCTTCCACGGATGTAACCCCGTATCAACCTAGAATCCTCAGGAAAATCTGTAGGTAGGGCTCGGCGCGGGTAAATGACCAAGTGTATGATCTGAAGTGAGCTTCATGGCTGGGAAGGTAACAAAACAACCCTGAATTTCCGGATGTCAGTTTTGCTTGTGCCTACTCTGACACACTGAGCGATCTGAATTCGCCGGATTGATACTCTCGCAAAGACGCGAAGCACGCAAAACTAATAGTAGGTCAGGTTGACGCGGAGCGGCTACCTGACTCAATGGGGGTGTCACGTAGCTGCGCAACGTGACCTACGGATTTCTAAACAGACATCCACATCCCTGCCTCAATCCCTGGATTCCATCCTTTGGTCCGTAAACGGTGCGTCCATGCACCACTCCTCCGGCATTCGCCGGAATGACGCGTTTGTCGGAATAACGGGGTTACTAACCCGAAGGGTGATTAGACGACAGTCAGCCCGGTGGGAGAGGTAGGACGCCGCAAACCCATAGCCTAATGTTCACCCTTTGTTCGACGAATACCAGCCAGGCGGTTTCCCTGCTTCTGTGGCCCGCCCCTGGGAAAGAGATCATGCAGATAACGATTGTTGCCTCGCCGCCCTCCCCAGAGCTTGTTGAAATGCTTGATCATATCGCGCACCTGGGCCTGCACCCGATGATCCTGGTAGTACTTGCGAATAAAGTAGATAACCTCCCAGTGTTCTTCGTTGAGCTCCAGTCCCTCATTCGCAGCCAAAGCATGGGCAAAGCCTTCTGACCATTGCTCCATATTCTGGATATAACCCTCTTGATCAGTCGCGATCCGTTCGCCATCCACATTCAGATATTCAATACGCACGGCATAGGGATTCGTGCTCATATCTACCACCTCCGGATTCAGTCTAGTACTCCTCCAGAAACGCTGAAAAAATATAACGCAAAGATCGCCATGAAACGCAAAGGACGCAAAGAGTTTAGAGATATCAATCTATAAGCTTTGCGTTCATTGTGTTTCTCCGCGTACTTTGCGTTATCAAAGAGCTGTTTCTGGACAGACACTAGTGTGGTGTAACGTATAAACTGTACCAATCAGAGGCCCGTCAATGCCTCAAGACCAGGCGCAGCGCGCAGGCAATGGCAGCGCCCTTGTCAAGCGCTGCAACGCAGGATTGAGGCATTGACGGGCCTCCCTTCGGGCGAGACGCTAAGCCGTCATCTGCGTTGTTGCGTTGCTTGGAAAGGGCGCGCCATTCCCGGCGCAACGCGCCTAGCAGCTAACGGCTTAGCGTCTCGCTGATTGGTACAGTTTATACGTTACACCACACTAGGGCCTGTTAACACTAATTTGATAGCCACTGTTGTGCCTGAAAAAGCGCCAATCAAGGCACGAGGAGCGTAGTTTGGTTGTTCCAAATAAGCAACGAGTAACGCCGAGTGGCGCTTTTTCAGGCGCAACCCGAAGGGCCAAGGCCCTGTTTTCGCCCAGCGGCGTTATCAGTCGCTTATGTAGACCCAGCTACACCGCGCTCCTTCTGCCTTGCTGGACAAAAACAGGGTCTTGGCAGTGGCTATCAAATTAGTGTTAACAGGCCCTAAGTAGTGGTCGCTATCCGTTCATCCGAACCTGCTTGACACGAACGATCTGATAGGCACGCCCAAGATAGGTCACAGGCACACTCCAGACATGCACCAGACGAGTGAACGGAAAGATCAGAAACACCGTCATGCCAAAGAACATATGGGTTTTAAAGATCGGTGACACATCACTGATCAGACTGGGGTCGACACTCAGGGTGGCGATGCTCTTGACGTATTCGGTCAGTGCAATCATCTCCGACACATCGCCTTGCGATGCATGACCCGAGGAGACCAGAATGGTGCTCAATCCCAAAGCGGCGGTGACCGCCAACCACCCGATAACAACGGTATCACGGTTGCGGCTGGTAGCCTTGATACGCGGTTCGTTGATGCGCCGTAAAAACAGCATGACCGCACCGGCCAAACACATAATCCCGAAGATGCCGCCGACATAGATTGCAATATACTGGTGAGCGACATCGGAGATGCCCAGCCCCAGAAACCAGCTGTGTGGCAGCAACATGCCCGCCAGGTGACCGAAAAAGATACCGAGAATACCGACATGGAACAGGTTGCTGGCCAACCGCATACCCTTTTTGCTCAGCAGTTGGCTGGAGTCGGTCTTCCAAGTGTACTGCTCGCGGTCAAAGCGAATCCAACTTCCCAACAGAAAAACAGTGCCCGCCAGATAGGGGTAAGCCCCAAAAACAAGGTCATGTAAGTTCATCCCGTTCTCTCCTCTCAGGCTGCTTGGGCCAAATGTCCACGGTTTTCAATGATTCGGAGCAGCCGCGCATAGGGGCTTTCCGCCTTTTCCAGATTCTCTGCCAATACCTTGATGACCTTGCCGGCATCACCCAGAAAGATCCGCGCCTGCATAGCGTCAAGCGTGGATATGTACTCCAGGATCAGGGGTAAATAGTCGGGAATCTCGCCTTCGTCGACCTCCAGCCCGGCGGCCTTGTAGTGTTCCGCCAGATCGATCAGCGCAGGTCCGCGCCCACGATCATCACCGAACAGATGATGGGTCAGATGCAGATCGTGTTCCGGCGTCATATCGAATGTCTGCACATAGTCGCTCTGGATGCCGATCAGGTCATGCAATCGTATCCAGGCGATGAACTGCATCAGCTCCTCGCGCTCCTGCTCGCTCACCTCGGGATCCGCTTTGAGTGCTTCGATGATCACAGACAGGTTCTCCAGCAACTCCCCGGTCGGGTAATCGAGCAGACGCGCCATAATGTTGTATAGATGCATGGTGATATCCCCCGCTTAGCCCTTCTTGCGTGGCTGGATGCCCTGTGGCGTATGGGTGCGTTTACGCGGCGCTGGAAACAGGGAGAAGCCCTGGCCGGATTCGTTGCCGTGAGAACTGACGTTGCCGGGCCCGAAACCGCTCTGGCCCTGGAAGGCGTAGGGATCCTCCTGCATCAACTCCTCATGAGCGGTAGGAATCACGAAGCGGTCCTCGTAGTCGGCGATACCGAGCATCTGATACATCGCTTCAGCCTGCAGTTCGGTCAATCCGACCGCATCCAGTACGGCGGTATTCGGCTCGCCCTCGATCGCCTTGCTGCGCTGGTTGCTGCGCATCGCCAACAACCTGTTGATGGCGCTGATGATCGGCGCCTCATCACCCGCGGTCAGCAGGTTGGCAAGATAGCGCACCGGGAAACGCAGGACCTCCGACTTGGGAATCACCCCATCGGTCTCGGTAGGCAGGTTGCCCTGATCGATCTGGCTCTGCACCGGTGACAGCGGCGGTACATACCACATCATCGGCAGGGTGCGGAACTCGGGATGAATCGGGAAGGCTATCTTCCACTCCACGGCCATCTTGTAGACCGGCGAGTCCTTCGCGGCATCGAGCCATTGCTGGGGGATGCCCTGCGCCAGCGCCTCGGCGATCACCTTGGGATCATTGGGATCGAGGAAGATATCGAGTTGGGCATGGTAGAGATTATTCTCTCTGTCAGTGCCCGCGGCATCACCGATCTTGTCAGCGTCGTAGAGCACGACCCCCATATAACGGATGCGGCCGACACAGGACTCGGCGCAGGCGGTGGGCATACCCGACTCAATACGCGGGTAGCACATGATGCACTTCTCGGACTTGCCCGACTCCCAGTTGTAATAAATCTTCTTATACGGACAGCCGCTGACACACATCCGCCAGCCCCGGCACTTGTCCTGGTCGATCAGGACCGCGCCATCCTCGTCCCGTTTGTAGATGGCGCCGGAGGGACAGCTTGCCACGCACGCCGGGTTGAGACAGTGATTGCACAGGCGAGGCAGGTACATGTGAAATGTTTTTTCAAACTCACTGTAGATCTGTTTTTGGATGCCCTCGAAGTTCTTGTCCTTGGAACGGTCTTCGAATGCGCCGGCCAGGTCATCTTCCCAGTTAGGCCCCCAATGGATCTTCTCCATCCGTTCACCGGTGATCTGGGACAGCGGGCGGGCAGTGGGGGCCGCTTCCGACAATGGCTTGTTCTGCAATTTCGCATAGTCGTAATCGAACGGCTCATAGTAGTCGTCGATCTCCGGCATATCCGGGTTGGCGAACAGGTTGACCAGCTTGCTGAAACGGCCGCCGGCCTTTAGCTCCAGCTTGCCGTTTTCCTTGACCCAGCCACCGTTCCATTTCTTCTGGTTCTCCCACTCTTTGGGGAAGCCAACGCCGGGTTTGCTCTCTACGTTATTGAACCAGGCGTATTCCACACCCTTGCGATTGGTCCAGATGTTCTTGCAGGTCACCGAACAGGTATGACAGCCAATGCATTTGTCCAGGTTCAGGACCATGGCGATTTGGGCGCGTATCTTCATCTTTATGTTCCTCAAAATTCTTTCCACCGGGATGCAGGGTGATGCTCAATTCCACCCTGCAGCCATAGGGTCAACTGACTCAGTTATTGATCCCAGGGGGATTGAGCTGGGCTTCACGTGCCGGCGTCAGATCACCTTCCAACCAATTCACGTCGGCATCTTCGATCTTGTGCACGATCACATGCTCATCACGCTGACTTCCCACCGTGCCATAGTAGTTGAAGGAGTAGGAGAGCTGGGCGTAACCGCCGATCATGTTGGTCGGCTTCATCACCACCTTGGTCACGCTGTTGAGAATGCCGCCACGCTTGCCGGTGGTGTTGGAACCCGGCACGTTAACGTTCTTCTCCTGGGCGTGATACATCAAGGCCATGCCCTTGGGCACGCGCTGACTGATCACCACCCGCGCCACGGTGGCGCCGTTGGCGTTGACCGCTTCCACCCAATCGTTGTCCTTCAGGCCGATGCTCTTGGCCTCATCCTCATTGACCCAGAAGTAAGGGCCGCCGCGGAACAGGGTCAGCATGCGCAGGTTGTCCTGGTAGGAGGAGTGGATACCCCACTTGGAGTGAGGGGTGATCCAGTTCAGGGTCAGGGTTTTCTTGCCCTGCAACTTGGTGGCCAACGCTATGGGCAGATTGTTGTGCGCCCCCAGGTCCTCGGGCGGACGATAGCAGCACAGACCCTCGCCAAAATCGCGCATCCATTCGTGATCCAGGTAGAAAGTGGCCCGTCCGGTCAAGGTGCGAAAAGGGATATGCTCGTGGATGTTGGTATAACAGGCGTTGTAGCTCACCTTTTCCGATTCGATACCGGACCAGGTCGGCGCGGTGATGATCTTGCGTGGCTGGGCGACGATATCGTGATAACGGATCTTCTCCTCATGCCGCCCCTCGTAGAGGTGGCTGTGGTCGATACCCGTCTTCTTGCTCAGTGCGTTCCAGGCCTTGTGCGCCAC
The DNA here is from genome assembly GCA_025656455.1 of Candidatus Thiodiazotropha sp. (ex Epidulcina cf. delphinae). Classification (GTDB taxonomy): domain Bacteria; phylum Pseudomonadota; class Gammaproteobacteria; order Chromatiales; family Chromatiaceae; genus Thiodiazotropha. The sequence goes on from JAHXHS010000012.1 coordinate 63,942, forward strand.
CTCGCCGTTGGTCTCGGGGGCCATCTGCAGCACGGTGTCGCATACCGCCACATCCTCCACCAGCGATGGGCGTCCCTTGGAGACGCCTTCCTCTTTGATCACACCGTTGAGTTCGCCCAGCTGCTCGATTTCCAGATCGGTGTTCCAATCCAGGCCCTTGATGTTGTTGCCCAACTTGTTCATCAAAGGTCCGACCGAAGAAAACTTCTTATAGGTGTTGGGGTAATCACGCTCAACCACTTTAAACAGTGGCGCGGTCTTACCGGGAATCAGCTCGCATTCGTCCTTTTTCCAATCCTTCACCTCACCGAAGGGCTGTGCCAGCGCCATCGGCGAATCGTGTTGCATGGGCAGGGAGACCACATCCTTGAGGATGCCCAAATGCCCTTCGGCCAAGGCCGAGAACTTCTTGGCGATGGCCTGAAATATCTGCCAATCGGACTTGGATTCGAAGGCGGGATCCACCGCCTTGCCCAACGGATGTATGAAGGGGTGCATATCGGTGGTGTTGAGGTCCGCTTTTTCATACCAGGTCGCCGTCGGCAGAATGATGTCCGAATAGGCGCCCGTTGAATTGAGACGAAAGTTGATATCCACCATCAGATCCAACTTGCCCACCGGGGAGGTCTCGCGCCACTTGATCTCTTTGGCGCTTTTGCCTTCCACACCCTCTTGCATGACACCGTTCTGGGCGCCCACCAGGTGCTTGAGAAAGTACTCATGGCCCTTGGCGGAACAACCCAGCAGGTTGGCGCGCCAGACAAAGAGGTTGCGGGGATGGTTCTCTTCCGCATCGATGTCTTCGCAGGCAAAGGCCGTTTCGCCAAGCTTCAACTGCTCAGACAGATAGTCGGCCACACCTGCTTCATCGGTCGCGCCCGCGGCCTCGGCCTCTTTAACGATCTCCAGCGGGTTCTTATTGAAGTGCGGCGCGGAGGGCAACCAGCCGAGACGCTGGGAGACCACGTTGTAGTCGGCCAGTTGGTAGCCGCGGTACTTGGCTTGGGCGGTGGAGCCCAGCACATTATCGGCCTGCAACTTCTCGTAACGCCACTGATCGGTGTGGAAATACCAGTAGGTGGTGCTGTTCATGTGGCGAGGCGGACGGTGCCAATCGAGGGCAAAGGCGATGGGCGCCCAACCTGCCTGGGGACGCAACTTCTCTTGACCCACATAGTGCGCCCAACCACCACCGGTCTGGCCGACGCAACCGCAGATGTGCAGCAGGTTCATGATGCTGCGATAACCCATATCGTTGTGGTACCAGTGGTTGATCGCGGCGCCCATGATGACCATGGATTTACCCTTGGTTGCCGAGGCGTTCTGGGCGAACTCACGGCCGGTGCGCTCCAGGTCAGCGCGTTTGACACCGGTGACCTTCTCCGCCCAGGCCGGCGTGTAGGGCACACGCTCATCATCGTAAGAGGTCGCCAGATCATCGTCCAGACCGCGATCTATGCCGTACTGGGCCACCAGCAGATCAAACACTGAGGTAACCAGAACCTCTTTACTCGAGGCCAGGATCAGCTTGCGAACCGGGATATTGCGCACCAGGGTGTCGCCGTCATCCGGGTTGAAGTGGGGAAAGGCGACCGCTACCACGGCCTCCTTACTGTCAATACAGCTAAGCTCCGCTTCGATCTCGGCCTGATCCTGGCCGCCCTTCTCCAGAAGATTCCACTTGCCCTCTTCTCCCCAGCGAAAGCCGACGGATCCGTTGGGCGCGACAAAGGCGTTACTCTTAGCATCGAACACCACGGTCTTCCACTCGGGGTTATTGGTCTCGCCCATGTTACGGTCGAAATCGGAAGCGCGCAGGAAGCGGTCGGAGACATAACGGTCACCATCCTTGCGCAGCATCAACTGCACCGGCAGGTCGGTGTATTTCCGCACGTATTCGGTGAAGTAGGGATCCTGCTTGTTGATATGGAACTCTTTCAGCGCCACGTGTCCCATGGCCATGAAGGCAGCGGAGTCGGTGCCCTGTTTTACCGGCATCCACAGGTCGGCAAACTTCACATACTCGGCATAGTCCGGCGCCATCGAGACCACCTTGGTGCCGTTGTAACGGGACTCTATGGCGAAGTGAGCATCCGGGGTACGGGTCATCGGCAGGTTGGCGCCGCAAATGATCAAGTATTTTGAGTTGTACCAATCCGCCGCTTCCGGCACATCGGTCTGTTCACCCCACACCTGTGGCGAGGCGGCCGGCAGGTCGCAGTACCAATCGTAGAAAGAGCCGCAGGCAGCGCCGATCAGAGAGAGGTAACGCGAACCGGCGGCATAGCTGATCATCGACATCGCCGGGATGGGAGAGAAGCCGTAGATCCGGTCCGGTCCCCACTTCTTGATGGTGTAGATATTGGCGGCGGCGATAATCTCAGTCATCTCCTCCCAATCGGCACGGACGAAGCCGCCCAGACCACGCACGGCAGTGTACTTCTTGCGCTTTTCCGGATCGCTCTGGATCGCCTCCCAGGCCGCCACCGGGTCCTTGCCCGCGGCCTTCTCTTTACGGTACAGCTCAATCAGGCGGCCGCGTATCAATGGGTACTTGATGCGGTGCGGGCTATACAGATACCAGGAGAAGGAAGCGCCGCGCTGGCAGCCCCGAGGCTCATGGTTGGGCAGGTCGGGGCGGGTGCGCGGGTAGTCGGTCTGCTGCATCTCGTAGGCGACCAGACCGTTCTTGACATAGATCTTCCAGGAACAGCCGCCGGTACAGTTGACCCCGTGGGTGGAGCGCACCACCTTGTCGTGACGCCAGCGATTGCGATAGCTGTCTTCCCATTGACGGTCTTCAGTGGTCACGATGCCGTGACCGCCTGCGTAGGTACTCTCTACTTTCTTGAAATATTTCAGTCGATCGAGAAAGTGACTCATTTTTACGTTCTCCCATGGGACGTCACAAAAGATGCCGTCCCGCTATATCGGTTGGGGTGAGCCTGCCAAGGTGTCGGAGGGGTCCGAACGAAACCTTGGAGCAAATGCAGGCCCACCCGCATTCTGGAAATAAAAACCGTTCTTAGGGGTTCTTGATATCCGCCTTGGGGCCCAGGTAGTACCACCAGTTCAGGATCAGGCAAATCAGATAGAAAACGGCAAACCCATAGAGTGCGACTTCCGGGGTTGCGAGCTTGATCTGCTCACCGAACACCTTGGGGATAATGAAGGCCCCATAAGCGGCCACTGCCGAGGTCCAACCCAGGGCTGGGCCCGCCTGCTCCTTGGGGAACACCATGGCGATGGTGCGGAAAGTGGAGCCGTTGCCGATACCCGTCGCCGCGAACAGCACCAGGAATAACAACAGAAAAGGCACGAAGAACGCTTCCGGGGTGGCTGACTGGTAGGCCTGCTGCATGTAGTAGGCAACACCGAGAGCGGAACCGATCATCACGATGGAGACCATCTGGGTCACCTTGGCGCCACCCACTTTATCGGCGATCCAGCCGCCGAACGGACGAATCAGGGCACCGATGAAAGGGCCCATCCAGGCATACATCAGGGCGGAAGGACCGTTGGGGTTGGCCAAATCGTGAGTCATCACGCCATCCACCATCACGTGCTGATAGCCGAACACCACCTTGATCGCCAGGGCAAAACCGGCGGAGTAGCCAATGAAGCTGCCGAAGGTCATGGTGTAGATGACACTCATGATCCAGGTATGCTTGTTGCCGAACATCTTGAACTGACGCTGCAGATTCGGCTTGATATCGCCCGGGATCTGTTTCATCAACATCACGGTGGCGAACAGGATCCCGGCAATCACCGGCCATTTGGCCCAACCTGGCGCACCCAGGCCGGTTGGCGCGGGCAGGATGATGTAGAGGCCGACGGCTGCGGTGACAAAGCCGATCATCAGCATGCCGATGATCTTGGACATTGCCCCTGCCGGCGAACCGATATGTGGAGAGACCTCCTCGGTGCGGAGGTTGTTCATACCGAACCAACCGGCTAATGCCAGCGGTATCAGCAGCAGCAGCCAGACATAACCGGCATTGTGAATATAGGTTTCAGAACCCGCGGGAATCTTACCGATCAGGGTGCCGGAGGTATTCTGCAGGATCATCGGCTCGCCACCGAAGATACCGAAGGTCATCACCAGGGGCACCAAGATCTGCATGGTGGTGACGCCGGCATTGCCCAACCCCGCATTCAGACCGAGCGCCAATCCCTGCATCCGTTTCGGAAAGAAGAAACTGATATTGGACATCGAGGAAGCGAAGTTACCGCCGCCGAAACCTGAGAGAAAGGCCAGGATCTGGAACACCCACAGCGGTGTATTCTGATCCTGTAGCGCCATGCCGGTGCCGAGGGCCGGGAGCATCAGCAGCGCCGTGGTGAAGAAGATGGTATTCCTGCCACCCGCGATGCGGATGAAGAAACTCGAGGGAATACGCAGCGTGGCGCCCGTCAGACCGGCGATGGCGGCCAGGGTAAACAGTTCGGCCTTGGCAAAAGGGAAGCCAAGATTGAGCATCTGCACCGTAATGATGCCCCAGTAGAGCCAGACCGCGAATCCGCACAGCAAGCTCGGGATCGATATCCAAAGGTTGCGATTGGCGACCTTTTTACCGGAAGACTCCCAAAACCGGGCGTCTTCGGGATTCCAGGTTTTTATATCAGCCATTACTTAACTCCTCTTCTGCAATCAGCGCAGTACTTTCAAAAACGGGTTATTCAAGGACATCCGCCGGCCTTGCCAGCAGTTGTCCGGAGCGGATATTCTCTGCCTCTGCCTCCGCGGCCTTTCGCGCCGCGGTGTACTTCTCCATCAACTGTTCCAACAGTGCGGCCTGCTCGACCGCGGCGCGGGCCGACGCATACTCTTGAGGATTCTCATGGGCGCGGGCATAGACATCGTAGGCATGCTTGCGGGCGATCTCCTTGTCCTCCTCCTGATGCTCCTTGGCGAAGGTATAATGCATCCAAATCAGAGAGACGCAGGTGGCGCCGTAGAGCAGCATGAAGACCACGCTGTTGATGCCGGTCAGGTCGATCAGAGCGCCGAACATGATGGGCAGCAGAAAACCGCCCATGCCGCCGGCGAGACCGACGATACCGGAGACCACGCCAATGTCCCCGGGATATTCGTCAGACAGGAACTTGAACACCGAGGCCTTACCGAAGCCCCAGGCCAAACCTACAATAAACAGCAGAACGGTGAAGACCCAGACATTGAGTCCGACGCCGATACTGACCTCGCCATTGACGGTCTTTACCACCATCTCGGTCTGCGGATAAGACATGACGAACAGGCAAATCCAGGAGATCCACATCACCCACCAGGTCACACGGTAGGCGCCGTATTTATCGGAAAACCAGCCTCCCAAGGCCCGGATCACACCGGAGGGCAGTACAAAGATGGCTGCCAATAATGCAGCGGTGGTGATATCGAAGCCGTACTCGGCGATGTAGTATTTGGTCATCCACAGTGAGAGACCGACAAACCCGCCGAACACCAGCGAGTAATACTGCATGTATTTCCAGATACGCGGATCCTTTAGCAGACGCAGTTGGTCTCGCAAGGTCACATGGGAACCGACCTTGTGTTCCGGGTCCTCATAAGTGAACATCCAGAAAACCACCACCACCACAAACATAGCGACGGCATAGACCGTGGGCACTGTTTGCCAACCGTATGCCACCACGAGGGAGGGGGCGACGAATTTGGTCACCGCGGCGCCGGCGTTGCCGGCGCCGAAAATACCCATCGCAAAACCCTGCTTCTCCTTGCTGAACCAACGCGCGGTGTAGGCAATGCCGACCGAAAAGGAGGCGCCGGTGATGCCGACAAACAGCCCGAGAATCAGAAACTGCCAGTACTGGGTGGCCGAGCCGATCAGGAAAAGCGGCAGAATGGTGGCGAGCATCAGAATAAAATAGACGATACGCCCGCCATACTTGTCGGTCAGTATCCCCACCGGCAACCGCATCAGCGAGCCGGTCAGAATCGGAGTGGCTATCAGTATGCCGAACTGGGTCTCGTTCAACATCAGCAGTTCTTTGATCGGGATACCGATAATGGAAAACATCACCCACACTGCAAAGCAGGCAGTGAATGCGAGAGTGTTCATGGTGAGAACCGAAAGCTGTTTCGCCCTCTTCGAAGCCATAAATATGCTCCTTCGTAGCTCAAATTTCGCAGCCAAAATAAAACACTGAATAAATTGTGTCTATTGACCGAGATCAAGTCTGATTTACGGCCCCAGCCCTTACTACTACTTTTGTGTTAGTAGGAGTACCACCTATAACACTTTGATTAAATTGTTATTTTCCGTTAGGGTCGGTCAATAAGGCTAAACAACCTGAAAACGCGCAGGGGAATAAGGATTAATCCCATTTACCCAGCCAACAGTAAGGTCTTGTAACGTCTCGATGATATTTTATATATCGCAGACATCTTCTGAGGTCGCTTCATGCTCGGCTATTTACGACACTCTCTGCTACTACGCGCGGGTCTAGCGATGGGAGTGGTTACCGTGTTGGCGGTAGCGAGCATGGCGAGCGCAGTCTATATAGCCCGGTCCACGCATGGCGAAGCAGCCGCGGTCAACCTGGCGGGCAGTCTTCGCATGCAGTGTTACAGGATAACGGCCATACTTGAGGCGGGGCACCGCATTGGCCCTGATCCCGCGAGTCAAGTCACTCAACTGACAACGGAATTTCAGCAACGTCTCGAAAGATCTTCCCTAACCAAGGTAATCATCAATTCCAATCGTAAATCACTGCAGCAGGCCTACGCGCAGATAAAACACCAATGGCGAAGTTCCGTATTGCCTATGGTGCAAAACTATGTCGATCAGATCTCCGCGCCTTCTACGAGCGACAGCCTGGATGAGACGCGGCGGGTGTTCCGCACCCTGATTGCGAATTATGTGGCCGATATCGACCACATGGTCCACCTCCTGGAAGAAGATGCGGAATCCCGCATCCACATGCTGGGACTTATTCAGGGGATCAACCTGATGCTGACCCTGACGGTCGCGATCATTACCCTCTATTTTTTGCATACCGATGTCATCAACCCACTGCACGACATGCTCAGCTCTGCCGAACGAGCCGGTCAAGGGGATTTCAGCGTGCGGGTCGGACATCTGGGTGACGATGAATTGGGACGCTTGAGCCAAGCCTTCAATACCATGACCGCAGACCTGTCAAAGATATACAGTGAGTTGGAGAACCGGGTGGCGGCAAAAACAGAGGAACTGAGTCAAAGCAACCGTTCACTGGAACTGCTTTACCACACCTCCCAACATCTCACCGAGGCGCCGGTAGCTGAGATCACCTACCGTAAAATACTCAACGAGATCCAACGCGTGGTGGGAGGCGGCGGCATAACCCTTTGTCTCAAGGATGAAGAGAGTAACTGCGCCTATCATACCGCCCCGAACGAGTCCCTCCCCCTGATGTGTGAAACCGAGGAGTGTTCGCTCTGTCTGAGTGATGAAGGGACCCGCCAGCTCGAGAGTACTGAACTTGGCAAAGGCGTTACCATCCTGTCAGTACCGGTGTGCGATCAGGAACACGACTACGGTGTGCTACTGATCGAACCGCAGCTAAATCATCCGCTCGAACTCTGGCAGGTGCAGATGCTTGAGACCGTGGGAAAGCACATCGGCATATCGGTTGGGGTCGCTCGCCGGGTTATTCAACGCCGTCGCCTTGCATTACTCGACGAACGTAGCGTGATCGCCCGTGAACTGCATGACTCACTGGCCCAGTCCCTCTCTTACCTGAAGATCCAGGTGACCCGCCTTACCATACTGCGTGAAAGAGGCGCCAATGACCAGCCGGTCGATGAAGTGCTTACAGAACTGAAAGAGGGGCTCAGCGCGGCCTACCGCCAGTTGCGCGAATTACTCACCACTTTTCGTCTACAGATAGATGGGTGTGGCTTGGCATCGATGTTGAGCGAAACGGTCGCCGATTTCAATGCCCGTGGGGAAGTCGAAATCACACTCGATAATCAGATCAGAGGGGGGGTATTCAGCGTCAATGAGGAGATCCATGTATTGCAGATTGTACGAGAGGCCCTCTCCAACATAATACATCACTCAGGCGCCACCCGTGCTCGGGTGCGACTGAGTGAAGGGCCATCCAACCAGGACATACTTGTCACTGTAGAGGATAACGGCATCGGTATCCCTACAGAAGCCGAGCGCACCCATCACTATGGTCTTGCCATCATGCGCGAGCGAGCCACATCACTAAACGGCGATGTAAAGATCGAGCGCCAGGCCGACGGGGGGACCCGGGTATGCCTGAACTTCATCCCCAACGGAAATCAATCCAACAAGCCGCAATATCAGGAGAATCCAGCATCATGAACGCCAGAGAGACCCAACGAGTCGTGGTCATCGACGACCACCCGTTGTTACGAAAAGGACTGCAGCAACTGGCGGACCTTAGCCCGGACATCGAAATCGTCGGTGAGGTGGACGATGGCGCCGCAGGGCTGATCATGGTGCAAAAACTGAAGCCGGACATCGTCCTGCTCGATCTCAACATGCCAGGAATGAACGGCCAGGAAACACTGACAGCCCTGAAGCAGATGGATCTGGACACACACGTGGTCATCCTCACCGTTTCAAATGCAGAGGAAGATATCGTTGCCGCCCTGCGTGGCGGAGCGGATGGCTATCTGCTGAAAGACATGGATCCGGAACTGTTACTTGATAACTTCCGTGAAGTCGCAAATGGCCGCCTAGTCATGTCTCCCAACATCACTGAATGTCTTATCAGAGCGCTGCGGTCTGAAAAAAGAGGAATGGGAGTAGCCAACATATCCGAACTGACCAAACGCGAGTGCGAAATTCTCGTACATATCAGCAGCGGTGAAAGCAACAAGGTGATCGCACGCAAGCTCGATATTGCAGAGGCGACGGTAAAGGTACACGTCAAACACCTGCTGAAAAAGCTTGGCTTGAAATCAAGGGTAGAGGCTGCGGTGTGGGCGGTCAACCAAAAGGTCAAACTTTAGCCCGATGCTCTAACGCCTTACGACTCTCGTCATCGCCCTGATCCTGACCAATAGGAACAGGACGCTCACGGCTATGACCAACCCCGACAGGCTTTCAAACACCTCGCCGATATCATGTATGCTCTTATATAATTCAGGCGACAGATTCTTATCCACAAACACACGCCGGAACGCAGATCTCAAATTACCCGCCCTGGCTCGGTTTGTCGCCACTGGCCAATTCAAAGGCCCGCTGTTTCAGCCAGCCCTCTTTTTGGCGCTTGTTGAGGGTTTGAAGTTCGCGCGCCGCTCGCTCATGACTGATGCGCTCGTTTTGCAGATCCCGGTAGATGCGATTGGCGAGTTTACGCCGGCGAATAGCGTCCCCGGAATCGAGGAAGGCCTCAATGGCATCAAGGAACCGGGCCAGCAGACCTACGCTTCGGCCTGTGTCCATTTGTTGCCTGACATCTTTCATCGCCGCTTCCAGATTGGTGAGAATCACGCGCAGTTCGGCCTGGAAGAGTTCATTTTGAGCGAGTTTTCTGTGGCGTACGCGCTCGACAACCTCCCGCACCGTCTCTTCACTCAGCTGCCCATAGTCTTGAAAAGCGGAGAGGTTGCGCAGACCTTCCCTGGCTTCGGCGGGATCCTTGGCATCCAGTTGCGCGCAGTAGCGGTGGCAAAGCTCCCAGGCCTGCCAACGGTAGACGAAATCCAGGCCCGTGCCTTTGATGTTCTGCAGGCCCATGACCCGACTTTTCAAGCCCGGCGGCGTGCCTCTGACGATTGTGCGTATTACCTGCTCGCCACTGCTGTGGGGATCCTCGATGACCGTGAACTTGCCCCAGAACCAGCGCCATAGTTGCGCCTTGAAGCGCCGCTCCAGCGACCTCTGATCCGCGGATTTATCCTGGAGCCTGGCGGCAAGATCGCCAAACTGTTTGTAGAGATCCAGTTGGCGCCGATGGAAGCGGACGATCGTCTCGACCCACTCAGGTGATTGCCCGGCGATCAGCTTTTCCCGCAGGCTATCCGGTTTGTCCCATAATCCCTCAAGCTCATCGTCGAGAGACTTGACTTCGACACCCCGCAACATCCCCCGCAATCGCCCCTGTACATGACTCGGCCTGTAAGGCAATCGAAATCGTTGCGCCATTTTCTCCAATATTTGGAGAGGATCGCTTTCATTCGAGCCATCTCCACCAAATAGGGAGATGTTCTCCATGGCCTCCCCCCAGGCATCACGAATGTAGCCCCGCAGACCATCCAGGTTGGTGCCGATCAAAAAGTGATGATCGGCAGCGATATCCTCTACCAGAATGGTGGCAAACACTTGCGAGCGGGGTTCTCGATCGGCGCGATTGTTGACCACGGTGGCGAGCCAGGTGTCGGGGTCCCGGTAGGGGTCGTGATCCGCAAAACCGGTTCTCTGCCAGTTACTCAGACAACCGAAGCGCTCGTTGGCGGACATGCCGTTGATAAACTCCATCCGCCGCCCCGTCACGGAGGCCGGGGGGGATGTCTTGAGCACCCCCAGATCGGGTACGACCCGGTCGGCCATCTCCTTGAGGGCGTAATCCTCTTCCAAACCGAGTTCATCGGCAAGTTCAAGGACCAGAGCGATATTGTCCGGGTGCTCTTCGTAGGGGAAACGTTGCAGAATGTCCGGCGGCAGCAGGCCCGACTGGAGCCAGCCCGCGGTGCGCAACCGGGTCTGCTTGGAGCGGGCGGAGGCCCGCAGAATGGGCAGCATCTGCTCTTCGGTGGTGATCAACACGCTATTCTCGGGAATGAAGTTGGTCATCACCTCCGGGATGTTGTAACCCGCCGGCCCCTGCAGGTCCTCATGGTCTGGGTAGGTGTTGGTGATGGTGGATAGATCATCTTTCATCCATTGCTGCTGAAGTATTCCGACATAGGAAGGCGTCAATCCCATGCACTCCCACAGGAAGACATCGATATTCAGGCGTTGCCCCAGACGCACCAGGTTGGCCTGCTCCCAGATGGTCGCCTTATCGTAGGGACGGAACAGCATCATCTCCCGCAGCCGGCCATTGGGATGGGCATGCAGAAACATCGCTTCACAGCCGGTGGTCTTTGACAACACCGCATACCCCTTGGCGTTGATCAGGGCGGCCTTGAGACGCTCCGTGCCCGACTTTCCCCGAGTGCCCCAACCACCGATGACCAAAGGCATCGATCGACGCGCCGATCGGATCCGGGCATTGAGATAGAGATGACGGCCGAACATGCCGACCAGCGCCGCGGCCAGAAACAGCAACAGTTGTTTGATATTGTTCTGATAAACGGAGTAGAAGTAGTCTTGCAGGCGTTCGAAAAAATCCTGGAACGGGAAAGGCATTGCGGCCAACCCAGGGAAAAAACGCACTACCGCCGGATCCGCTCCCCAGTTCAGTGTCTCGGACTCAGCCTGGTCCTGATTGTCGCAGAGACTCTCCCGATGGGCGGTGAAGTGCATTTCAATACCGAGACGACGTAGCGATTCGGCATACGCCGTCGGCGCCATACGCTCCCCTTCGCGCCAGTTGCGTTGCCGAGCGTAGTGATCGAAGCGCAGGGTCAGGGCGATCCGTGCCGTCAGCCGACGCACAAGCGAATCAGGCGGCCTGACTTCGGTTACCCCTTCGGCGCTGTAGAGCCACAAGGGCTTACCAAAAAACAGACCGGCATCCAGGGCCGATATTACCTCATCCACCAGGGGCAGGTAGGGACGATGTCCAGCCTCCTCGGCCTGGTACAGGGGCTCCCCAGGCACCCGTGTTTCGGCCAGCTCCGCCATCACGGCGGAGGGGGCGTGCAGCGATCCCCGATAGACACGGCCGATGGTATGGGGAAACCCCTGTCGCTTGTCAGTGGCTGGACGCCACCACTCATGCCACAGCCGCCAGGCGCGAAAACCGAGCCGGGCGCCGCGGCGTAAACGGCTGCCAAGGATGCCTGATTCAACTTCCAGGTCAAACTCTCTCTGGGCCAGGCAAGCGAGGGTCCGTCCCAGGGTGTCCCGGTCTGTCTGGTTGAGCAGCGCCCGTTTCAGCCTGGCGCTTTGCCTTGGCGGGATAGACCCTATCTGCTCACGCAAAACGGCTGACAGGCTTCTCGCTGACGGCGTCTCTACGACCCACATCCGTTCCTTCACTTCGGCGGCCCAACGCCTTACCGCCAGATCGTCCGCTGAGCGATGCAAACGGGCCAGCGCCGGTGACAGTAACCGATGCCAGCGGCAAGCCATCGCCTCACGCCCGCTTTCAAACAGGTCGCGATGGATAGCCACCAAGGTTCTCAACCCAACCCGAAGCACAAAGCGGTGCTGCTCGGTAGCGAGGGATGCCCGCAATTGATCGAGCACTATCTCGAACAGGTCGTCACGCTGCGCCAGACCGCGCAACCCCAACAGGGTCGCCGCCCGGACCGTCGTCTCCTGATCATGCAGAATCAAAGCCTCCAGCAACCTTTCGGCAGTCCGGCTATCCGCTTTGTGGATAGTCCCGACGATCAGTTGGCGAACCGCAGGGCTGGGATCATCCTTCACCTTGAACAACAGGGACTCCAGTTCAGGAGACTCAGCAAGCTGCTGACCGAGCAGGCGCATGGCGCGGCGCCGCACGAACAGATCATCTCCTTTGCCGGGACTCTCCAAACGATGCTCCAAGGCGGAAATCAAGGACGCCGTAGAGAGTGTCTGCAGCAGACTCAAGGCAGCGCATTGGATCCAGATCTCTTGTCGCCGCTCCAACGCGGAACGATAGATATAACGCAATGTGGTGTCGGTTACCGCTCGTTCTTGCAAGGCATGGGGGAGACTGAGCAGCGAGGCGGCCAAGGATTCGAAAGCGGCAATGCGCACCCGCGAATCCCCTTCATAGGCGAGCAGCGGACGCAGCAGTTTTTCCAACTGCAGCTGCCGCCAGGAAACGATGCTCTGCTCCGGCGCGGCAAAGGTCTCCAGATAGTGGCCGGCGATGACACCCAACCGCCCAAGCACCACCACCAGCTCCCGTTCCGCTTCCCGGTAGCGGCGTTCGAAGCGTTCCGCCATGGCGTCATAACCGAACCAGCGCCCGATCGCCTTGCGATCTTCAGTCAGTTGCCTGGGCGTAGCCCCGAGCCGCTTGGCATAACCCATGATATGGGTCTCCCTCTCCCGTTGGGTGGCGGCATGGGCATGGCGCTGGCTGAACTCGGTAAAGCCCGCCCGCAGGCTATCCATCCGTTCCAGTTTTTCCCGAATCCAGAATCCCAGGTACTCCACCAGCAGCCGGGCGCGCAGATTCTCTTCGGTGATCGAGATGCCTTCCATGCGCGGTTGATGATCGAGCCAGACCTTGAAACCAGACTCCAGCCGGTCGATCAAGGGCCGATCGGTCCGCAGCCATACCGGGTGAAAACCGAGTTCCAGTAACCGGCGGGCAGGATTCCGACTCATTGGCCGGCCTCGCTCGAAGAAAAATGGCGTTCCAACTCATGCCTTGTACGCAGTGCTTCGAATGCCACCGTCCCCGGACGATAATCCCGGTAGAAACGACCATTGGCCAGCTCATGGCTGAGGGTGATAAAGACCGAAGTCTCCCCCGAGTCCAGTTCATGATCCAGTTTCAACCCTAGATGCCAACCCCGTCGAGGCGTTGACCAGCGACGCCAATCCAGGCGCAGGCGAAGATTGTGCTGGTTACTGTCATCGCGACGGTCTTCATCGTCGAAATAGTGGCGCCATCGATAGCTCAGACCCAGATCCAAATCGCCCAGCAACTGATCCGCGCCCAGGGTCAGATCAGTGTAGTCCGGATCAAAGGGATTCAGCGCCTCGTTGCTGGTCAGGAACAGGCCGGCGCGGAGGCGATTGTCACGCCATGGGTAGTAAGTCAAGGTATCCCCCACCCTGAGACCACGCTGATGATCATCCTTATAAGGGGTGTAGATATCCTGATCCACTTCCTCCTGCCCATCCTCGGGCAGACGGTCTAAGGTGAGCCAGCGCTGGAACAGGCTGAGCGTTGGCCGGTGGTAACTCTCGGCATTCATCTGCCGGTGTTGCGATAGCTCGGCCCGCAACACCATCGCCCCCTCCACACCGATATCGCTGTTCGGTTGCTGTAGATAGAGATCGCCCTGAAGCGCCAGGGTGAGGGCGCGAAAACCGGTCTGCCAACGTATCCGTCCATTGATCCCCAAGGTCGGACCACCGCTCTCCCGGGCCCTCACCAGCATGCCGGATTGCAGATAGCGGTCAGCCGCCTGCTGAAAGCGTCGATGGGTGACTCCCAGCTCTAAAAACCGTTCGGATTCACTGCTGCCTTGATCCTCATCCAGGTTGCGCCGGCTGGCGAGTCGACCAGCGTAGCTCCAAGTGCCATCCTCCTGGCCAGACAAAGGCAACAGATCCTCGACAGGCGCTACGGCCAGCCGGGACCCAGGACTCAGGTTGACAGGCATCACATCCGGTTGATAGAGACGCCGCTCCCGCGGCAGGCTCTGTTTGATTGCTGTTGCGGGCCGCTGTTGAAACAGGCGATAGAGACTCGACTCTCTTCCGCGCCTGGGCATCAGCCGCAACTCACGCCAACCCGGTTCGACAAACAGATAGCGGCTACGGGTCTGCCTCCCATCCGCTTCATCGATCCGTATCCAGGCCGGGCCCTCGAGGGCCAGCTCCACCGGCTCATCCCGGGTAGCCACCTGATAGACTCGCTCCTGAATCCGCTCCCTGTTCGACGCCCCCGGCCCTCCTTCGCCGCCGATGCCAAAACGCAGTATCTGATTTTGCCGTGGATCGGACATGGCGACCCGGAGTCGATGGCGACCTGGCGGAATAACGACCCGCAAGGTCTGAGTCGGCTGCTCTGGCGTCAAACGAACCGCATGAAACGCCCCGTCATCGAGACGATAACCAGCCGTCAAATGCCGCGCATCGATATAGGTCAGCTCTTCCAGGGTGAAAGTCAGGATAAGGGTCGATGGCGCGGATGGGTTGTGTAGCGCGATGCCCAAACCTTGCCCGGGATAGATCCACCGCTCGCCATCCCGCAGGGGTTCGAGCAAGGCACTGCGCACCCGCAACCTGGGACTCTCGGGTGGGAATTGCGCCTGTTGCAGATAGTATTGGCCAGCGCTGGAGAGCAGGTTGTCCAACGGCCGCCAAACGGCAAAGCGCCGCAGACGCCGCATCATCCCTTGCAGTTCGGTGCGCGCCGCATCTCGTTGGAACAGGGCCTCGGCCTGGGCCAGGAACGCCAGCGCGCGATCAGGTCGCTGCTCTGCCTGCCAAAGCCATTGGGCGATCTGCCGATAGGTCTTGTCGTAATCCTCGTCCCTTGCGGCGAGACGCTGCCAAGGCACCCCTGCCGCTGGAGCGGATGGCGGGCTGCCATCATGGACGACAGCTCCGGACTCCGCTGTCTCTGCATGGCGCGCTGCCTTGGGGCAGGCCTTGACCCACACTACATCCTGACCGGGAAACGGATCGGACAGGCTTTCTGCCGTCGACTCAACCGGCTGCAGCGACAATCCTTGCAGCATCGGCTCAGGCAGTACTGACAAAGGCCTCGCCGCCGATAACGCTTCGATGCGCAACAACAGTGGATGGTGATGGGGCGATAGGGTCAGCTGGTGGCTCCCCGCGCCGACACTGAATTCGAAACGATGCGCCCGTCCCGGCAAAGCACTCCCCCGCATCAACCGGACCCCCTTTGCCGTTCGGTCTCCATTGATCGGGAAACGCCAGGTCTCCGATCCGTCTGAAACCGATAGCCAATCATCGATCGGCACTTCAGCCGGACCGGCATGGAGCGGCCTGGCAATGAAGCGCAATCGGCGTGGTCCCTGAATCGTCAATTTCACAGGCGAATCCCGCAGCGCCCGAAATGCCTGGAAGGTCATATCCTGATCGGGGACTAACAGCTTTTCAACACCGCCAAAATCGATGATACTGCCGTCGATTGAGCGCCAACCCCGCTCGCCCGGCTGCTGGTCCCACCAATCCGCCCAATCCTGAAGCAGCGCCTCACCAGGTGTCTCGCGCTTCACCAATTGCCGGCGAAGACCCAACCCCCGTTGCAACGCTGTGACCAACGCTTCCCCAGCACTTCCGGCCTTTGCCCATGCTGAAAAGGCAGTGTCGAAATCGCCGAACAACTGGGCCCGATACCCTCGCCAAAGCGCCTGCTGTTGCGGATCCCGGATTGCCTGCAGGGCCGATTCAAACGTGCGCCACCAACCGCTCGCATAACTCGACTGCAGGAGTATCGATCGAGGGCGCAGGCCCACGGGAAGCGATAGCAGGATTCGGGTGGCCCAGGCTGGATGACCATCCTTTAACAACGCCTGGGCCAATGCCGCCAGGCGACCGGGTTGCGGAGAGAGAATCGCCCGCACAACAGCCAGATTGACACGCCCCTGATCATCCCTGTCTTTTGCATAACCCAACGCCAGCGCCTCAGCCGCCGCTTCTTGCAAGGCCCTGTCCGGTTCATGGATCAACATCCCCCGCAGCAGCAACTCGGCGAGATAACCCTCGCCCATCGCCTTTAGCACGGTGACACGTTGCATCAGGATGTCACCACGCATCTCCCCGCTGGTTCGCGGCAACATAGCGCTCCAGGTCTCAACGGCCCCCGCCCAATCCTGCTCCATAACCGCCTCTTCTGCCTGCCGGCGCAGCGCCTGCACCGGCAAATCCTCCCCGCCCCCCTCAGATCTCCGCTCAGGCATGGGCTGTTCCACCATTGCGACAAATCGCGTATAGCGGGAATAGAGAAAGCGCAATAAGGGGAGCCAATCGTTTAGCAATGCCCGCTTGGCGGCCGATCCGTTTGCCAACGGGTTATCGATGAGCTGGACGACAGACTGTCGTGACTTGGCTAATTCGGCAATGGATGCCAGGCTCTGTTGCAGCAGTTGCAGGTGGGTCTCGGGGTTCAATCCATCGATCATAAAGCGATATTCCGGTTCGTTGGCGGCGTAGCGACCAGCCACCCGCATCCCCAATGCCAACGACACCGGCCGCGGATTCCCCGCTGACTGCCATAATCGAATCGTGCTGACATCGGCCGGCAGCGGCAATTCCATATCGGCTACTTCGGTAACCCTGGGCATCGCCATACTCCCGCCAGCGGAGAGCACGCGCGCAGCCACGGCACTGTCCGGCCAATATTCGTCTGCCGGCAGCGGCGGTCGGGAAAACAGGATGAGCTTGCGGGGCCGCCGCTGGTCGAATTGCAAAAAAAACACTTGGTTTTCCTGGCCTGGGTTCGGTGCGACGAGTAGTTGCAGACGCGATGGCGTACCCCTTGTCGGCAAGGGATAGGGATAGGCCTCATCCTGACGATCAGGGAGTGTCAGAAATGCTCTCGCGCCGCCCCCCTTGGCAAGGCTGGAAGCCAAGGACTCGGGGATCAGCAAGGGTTTGCGGTCATCCCAACGAAGGCGAGGCTTTGCCGGCCACAGCCGGGACACAGTTGTTGAGTCAGGCTTGCTGGACGGCAACAGTGGACGAAAAAAGGCGTGCCTGCCATCCAGCGCCTGCGCCTCCGCACCCGGCTCAGGCTCCAAGGGAAGGCTTGCCGCCAGCCTGCCTGCCGAATCCAGGGCCAACGCCGCTGTTCCGCTGTGACGGTTATCCCGCGCCAGACGACCGAGGTCGATGAGTCGGGATTCGATCGCATCGGTCTGGGGCGGCATCCCGGCCGATGGGTGCGGCCGATTGCCCGGCAGCAGAAAATCTCCCTCCTCGGGACGGCCATGCAGACGCAACAACACAGCGGCGCTGGCCCCCACCTTCAATCGATGGCGCCCTTCGGGGATATCGATATAGGCTTGCTGGACCCGTCCCAGCACCTGCTGGCAACCATCGAGCAACCAACGCCGATGCAGGTCGGCGCGCCCGTAGTGGACCCTGGACGGCACGGCAACGCCGTCCAGTTCCGGCAGCAGACGATAGACCTGCCTGGGTTGATCCGCCGCTCCCCGATAGCGCAGCCAACTCTCGAGCTTGAGACGTTGAGGCCCCGCTATCTCAACCTCGACACCTTGTTTCGGTCCCGCCAGCCAGACCGGTTGCGCTGTCGGTCTATCCCGCTCCTGCAATCGCGCCACCTCCCCCTCCACCCTCGGCAACCGGCGATACCTGGCCAGGGGGGGCAGCTCTGGCAAACGCGAAACGAACACAGCAATCTCGAGTTCGCTCTCATACCCCGGGGGACGGCTCAGTCGAACCAGACGGTCGCCAGCGCCATCCGGCAGCAGGTTCCAGTTGTTGCCGGGACCCACCCGCAGAGATGTTTCCATGAACAGCGCCGAACCATTGGAGAGGGCAACGAGCAACTCATCCGCAAGCAATGGATCATCCAGCTTGCGCAGGCGCAGCCCCTGTCCCGCCGGCAGCCTTATCAAGGAAGAGGCGCCTGGTTTCAGGCGAATGGTGTGTAGACCTGCGTCACGACGGTAACGGGGTTTCTCTCCGGCCAGCCAATAGGGGGCGCCTTCGAGATTATCCCAATGGCGAAAAGGTGTCAGCCCACTGGAGCGAAGCAGCTGTTGTTGATCGACCGCCATCACCGGCATGGCGAGACAAATCAACCCTGTCATCAGCATAGACCGCCAAACGGACATCACTCTCTCGCTCCCGGTAAGCAGGCTGCCAGACCTGTCATAAGCATCTCGTCGGCAAGCAGCGTCTGGCGGGCCTCGGCGTTCAGCTCGATATGCGCGAAACCCTGGTGGGCGTAGGCGCGAAGTCTGGCGCCGATCCGGTTGGTGGTCGCGCCCAGCTCTTTGACATCCCGTGGAAAGAGTCGTACCGGACCGTCAAACACCTGGCCCAGGCAGTTGGCCAATTCACGCACGATCCGGGATGGATGCCTGGTTCCGTCACTGATGATCGCCTGACTGCCGCGCCCCGCTGGTGTACGACGCTTGGTCGCTTCGAAGCCATGCAACTGTACAATGCGGCTGTTGGTCGATAGCAATGCCGCCGCCTCTGCAAGCACGGTAAAATAGTTGTCGCCATTGTGGGCCAGGTCCGCCGATCCTCCCTCGGCCTCTTCAAGATAGCGGTGAACCGTATTCCAGGCCACCCCGCGAAAATCGCCGGTCTGCATCAGCCGATGGCCGATCTCTCCCGTATACTTATCGTAAAAACGATGCGGGATTTGCAACAGGGTCCGGCTTCCGGTATCGGTTCGAAACAGGAACAGCCCCCGCCCCTCACACCGGGACCGCTGCTCTTTGAGGATCACTCCCTCCATCCCCTGCCACTCCACCGTTAACCATTCAAACCCGAGGGATGCCCATTGCGCGCTCAATTCATCCGCATCACCGACGTCACTGAGCATCGAGGTGAACAGCTCGCGCGCCTGAGCCAACTCCCGGTCGGTGGGCATCAGATAGCGTTCACAAGGCGGCGCGGAGACTAGCGTTGAGAGGGTGTGCGCCTCCCGCACATCCGCCTCTGCCGTTGCCAAGACCGTGATCAGCCCCGCCAATAGATAGACAGTCGCTCTCATGACCGCTCCACGAAAAAGTGGCTTTTGGCTGACTCGCCTGGGCGCAATCGATAAAACGACAGGTAACCCTCAGCCCCTTGTTCCGGTTGGATGCGAATCCGGTAGCGGCCAGGCTCGAGATCCTCTCCCAAGGGCAGAAAAAAGCGTACCCCGCTATCGGCTTGTTGCGATTTCGTCCCCAATACCGGCACCTTCCCCTCACCGCTGATGCGTAAGTCGTAATACCGATCGGTAAAAGACCATTCACGATAGGGACCCAGCGAGCGCTCCAATGCCTCCACCTTGACCCGCATACCGGCTCGCGACGCCGAACCGGTACTGAAAAATTGCCCGGTCAGCACCTCTTCAAGGGGCGTTCGCTTGTGATAGAGGAAAACCATGCCGCCTGCTTCCAGCTTATTGGCGAAGCGGCGTAACCGCGGCTGTTCGCCGCCATCGGCATAGTTGATAAACCAATCCGTTCCCGGCGCCGATTGCAGACGCAGGCCATGCGCCCCGGCTTCGAGGGAGGGCAGCCGTATCTGGCCCTGGGATCCGGCGAGGGATGTCTGATAAAAGGGCTCGCCATCCACGAACAGAGACAGCTTTTCCTGTTGCCGCCCGGTTCTCAGGTAGATCAAGGTGGGCCGTAACACGGCTTGACCGAAGGGAGGCCGTAGATCCAACTTCACCGCCACCCCACTGGGCAAGGGGTGATAGAGGGTTGCCAAGGCCTCGTCTCGAATCGCTAGTTGAGTGGTTCTTGGTATCAATAGATAGCGTCCGCGCCAGCGGCCCTGGGGGCGAAACTCTTCCCAGTCATAACGACCGGCGATCACATCAGGATCATCGCTCGGGGGACGCCGCTGTACGACCAACACCGCCGCCCGCAAACCATTGACCAGTTGCTGCTCCGCATCGGGCGCCAACACAAACCAGGCAGGTTGAAAATCGGTCTCCTGGGGATCACGGTAGTAGTCTTCGGGAACCCGCACCCGCCGGACCAGCTCCATCGGCCGGGTATAGGCATTGGCCCAGACAGGGGCCTGGCTCCTGATCTCGATCGCAGCCACGTTCCGGGGCAGTCTAAAGTGAAAGCTGACCGGTTCTGAGATACGCCCGCCAGGGTCCTCTCCGGCCAGCCGGTCATACAGAGAGGGCACAGGTTGAAAAGCCAACTCCCCCTGTTTGAGGACCTTTCCATCAGCATCCAACAGCCGATAACGGGCTTGATACCCATCCTTGCCTGACGCCCCCGGCGCCCCGACCGGGGCGCGCAGGTCCAGGCGAAAAGGGGTAGCGTTCAAGGCACTGTGCGCCAGGCTATAGCGAACAGGCCTATCCTTATCGAGGGTGTAGATGCGCAGATAGCTCGACGCCGGGGTGATCTCTTCCCAGGCTGTTTCCGACTCACGATAGACGCGCAGCACCTGCGGAGCGTCACAAATGATCTCCAGTAAACCGCCATCATAGACTTGGCTGTAGGACGCCTCATCCGGGGTCCAGTGAAAAGTCGTTTGCAGACGCTGATCCACGCTACGGCCATACCAACGAACCGATATCGGTTCCTGTTGCGGCAACTGCTCCCGCCTGACCGGGGTAAAGTGCAGCCGAACCCGAGAACGTCCCTCCGCAAGGTGGACGATGGCCCGGTGCCAACCATCCATATAGAGACCGGCCGGCAATATCTCCTCATCCATGGGTTCGCCTAAATCACCCTGCCTGACGAAAAGCTTACGCACCTGGAAATCCCTCTCCTGCACCCCGGACGGCCCAAGGGGATTCCAGCGATTGCGCATCAGATTACGCCGCTCTTGGGGAACAAGCAGTTCCGGACCGAAAACCGAACCGCGGGCAATACGCTCACGCTGAGAGAAGGTTAACCGGTTCCAGGCGGCATCCAGGCGATGCTCCGAGTATTGTTCCGGTTCATAGCCGCGCACCATCACCGCCTGTAATAGGGGGTCCATACGCTGCACTCTGAGCAAAAGCCTGGCCGCGGATTCAACGAGGGGCATGAGATGCACACGGCTGTCAGTGGGAATCCGCTCGGCCTCTAAAAAGGCGTTCTGGTTAATGATCTCGCCGTCAGACGGCGAGCGGTAAAAGCGGATCCGTGTGCGGTGGAAAAACTCACCGCTCTCCAACTCACGGCCCGCCTCGTCCAGAAGACGAAAGTCCAAGGCATACAACCAACCCTCTTCCGGCGCTTCTGGCACCGGTCTGTTTATCGAGGCATTGGTCACGATACGCAACATCCGCGCATGTCCGGTCAAGGGAAATTCGGTCCATCGCGCCTCGTCGAGGCGATAGGCGATACTCGGCCGGGTTTGCGAGAGGTTACCCGAAAGCTGTTCGGCATATTCAAGATACCCCTCGCTCTTCCAGGTCACCCAGCCAAAGAAGTAGACCAGCCCCATAAGGAGCGCGACAAGGAGCAGACGGCCAA
This sequence comes from Candidatus Thiodiazotropha sp. (ex Epidulcina cf. delphinae), assembly GCA_025656455.1. Classification (GTDB taxonomy): domain Bacteria; phylum Pseudomonadota; class Gammaproteobacteria; order Chromatiales; family Chromatiaceae; genus Thiodiazotropha. The sequence goes on from JAHXHS010000012.1 coordinate 85,852, forward strand.
GGAGTCTCACTGCCCACCCCCCAGATTCAGCAATGCCTTGCGGCTGTCAATAAACCCCTGCACCCTGCTACGGGAGAGAGGACGGCCCGCACCGCTCACGGCATCCGCCTGGCGTGGATTCAGGTTGGCCACCAGACTCAAATGCGCCGCCTTGTCCAGACCGATCAGAAAGGATTGGCGCGAGTTGAGATCGATCAGCCGCTGCCAATTAAAATCGGGCCACTCCCGCTGCAGCCCGCTGAGTGCGACCACATCCCGGTTCCCCAAATAAGCGATCAACCGCTGGCGCAAAGCCAAGGGCGTTGAAGTCGCTGTTCCGGCGGACCCTAGCGCCTGTAAATACTCATAGAGATCGGCTTCCCGGGTCTCTATGCCCAGCGCATCAAACCGCAGTTGTTCCTGACGATTCCTGCCCTGTTGACGATACACGGAACGCGCGCTCGGACTGAGCCAGAGTGCTACAAAACCTTTGTTGCGGGTGGCATTGATATAGAGCGACTGGGCAACACTGGCGATCTCATAGCCTGCGGTATCCTGTTCCCCTTCCACAAACCGATAGCTCACCCCCTCCATTGCCAACTGATCGAGGACCGGATCGACCAGGGCCTCGGTGACACCTTGGGAGCTGGGGGCCTCGATCCTTGATATCAAGGCGTCGGCCTGACTCAGGGCGCCACGCCCGCGACGACTCAATGCACGGCTGTGAATCACCAGCATGGGGGCATCGCTGGCCTCCCGAAGCACGACTTGATTGACCAGGCTGAACAGATTGACCACATTGTCCAAGCGAATGATATCCGCGCTGCCATCCGTATTGGCGCCGGGATGCGCCCCGGCCAACAGCAGGGCCTTTGCCCGCAGCCGTTGAAACAGTGAAACACCGTATTCGAAACTGCTGACCTCATACAAAGGCCTCGGCACCTGCACCAGATAGTTTTGGCTATTGCTCAGACGAAAGACATAGCTCCCCCAAAAGCGCCGATCACCAGTCTCTGCCTCCGCCAGGATCAGAAAATCCTCGTGGGTCGATTTGTGACGGTAGCGGATCAACTGATAGTTCAATACGCTTGCGGCCGCCTGGATGCTGCGTAACGCCTCCAATCCCGCCGGGGTCCAGTCACCCTGCCGATACGCCTCTGCCAAGGCCTCCAGCAGAGGGGTCAACACCTCAGCATCGAAAAAGAGCAACTCCTCGACCTTCGGCGACACATATTGATTACTGCCCTGAGCGGCAATACGATCTTTTCTCGCCAGCAGCCAGTCTTGCAGAAAACCGTCGATGCGCTGAGCCCCCACCATAAGCGGCGGCGCCTTGCCTAAACCTATCGCGCGAGAGCGGACCGAGCGAACGCCCTGCTGATTGAGCAGCAGTTCCGCAAACCCGCCGCGGGAGATCTCCCGTTGACGATTGCCGAACGGCGCGTCTTTCCATTGAATCCGCAGTGATCCGGCCAGGGTTTTCAATGCCGTCAGATCGAGCCCCGGCGGCAAATTGACATGCACCCAAAGCGCATTCTCCGGTTCCGCCTGATCCAGCTCTTCGCCGAAGCCGATAGCGGCGCTCAAGCGCGAGGTCTCCTTGGTGTAACGCCTGACCTGCAGTGCGTCTCGTTTTGCGATTACCGAGTGAAACAGTTGAAAAAAACTCTGGGGATTGGTCAGCACATCCGCTGAGCGATCCGGATGCAGGTCCCGGCTGGCGCCAGCGATGGCCAAGCCACGGGCGCCAAGCTGTTCAAAGATCTGCAAGCCGGCATCCATTGCGCCACGCTCATCCAAGGGAGCCGGAACCTCGATGATCAGCCGGTTCTTCGGCGCTGACCTGAGCACATAGGACCCCCAACCCCGCACGGGTCCTTTTTCCCTCAGGTAATAGTATCCCCCGGCATGATGCAGGACCTGGTAACCGACTTGGTGCAACTTGTTCAGGGCCTGTTCGAGCAGGCGCTCATCAGGATTGGCGAGATAGTCCCGCAACCGTTGCAACCCTTCGGAAAAGCGTTCGAGCTCGCCTGCCAGGGGCAGCGGAATGTGCTGATTGCTCTGAGGCTGGTAGAGGCGCACCCTGTCCTCGCGCAGTCTATCCATGATGGAGGTCTCGCTTTCGATCAATTGACTGGCTATTGCCGCCCTGGCTTCCGTCCCGACCCCTATATCCGTTCCGGGCAGCAAGGTAAGGGTGAAACCGATGACACTGGCAACAACAACCCCCACCAGGGAGGTCTGCAAGGTCGCCCGAGTGAGACGGGCGGCGATATCCTTGTCGTGCATCTTCATGGCCATCAAGGTAGCCAGCAAGTAACCAAAGGCATAGGTATCCGTGACCTTGACCTCAGGGGCCAGCCATAGAATCAGGTAACCGAGCAGCAGCTTGTAGATAAAACCGATATTGAAAAACAGCAACAGCTTGCGCCCGCCCTCGAGGGAGGTGTTTCTGAACAACGCTGTTTTCATCAATAAATGGGCGATGCCCAAAATGAGCAAGGCCTCGAAGAACGAGGCAAGGATCTTGCTCGGCTGATACCACTGCAGCGCCAGCAACGAGGGGATCATGATGCCGCTGAAGTCCCAGCCATAGAGCAGGTTCATTCGCGAGGCGACAAAGGCGGTGGTTATGAGAATGATATAGGCCTTCGGGCTGGCCAGGATCGATGAGGCGATGTCCTCATACATGTAGTTCAGGTTACTGACCGAGAAGTTGGTGATCTCCATCAGCCCATAGCGAACGATCAGGTATGTCACCGCCAGGTTTCCGAACAGAGGCAGGATCCCCTTGCGCAGTCCGCTCTTCCAAAACTGGTTGGCGACCAGGGCGATGATGATCAGTCCGAAGCTGTGCAGATTGTTGCGATAGTCGAAGGGGATTTCGAATCGCTCCACCACCCATTCGCCCAAACCGGGCAACAGCCATCCATCGAACAATATCCGCACCAGGACACTCATCAAGATCAGCGCGAAGAAGCGATCCCTGCCGAACATCTGGCTCCAATAACCCAGCCGCGATAACCGTTCTGAAAACAGCCAGACCATAAAATAGGTGACGATGCTCTCGATGATGATCACCACCGCGGCCCATGGCTTGATGATAATCAGCGGGACCATGTAGCCCGGCACGACCAAACCCGACAGCACCCAGCCGAAACGCAGGTTGAAAAAGGCCACCACCGCGACGCCGATCCACACGGTGGTGATGACCGAACTGGCGAGACTGCCTTGGGGAAATAGCGGGAGAGGAAATAATTCCATGTGAACTAGTGTGGTTTATCCGAATGCACGCAGTTTGATCTCGATACGGGTGCCGACCCCAAGCTCACTCGAGGCCTCAACCGATCCTCCCCAGCTTTGCACACGATGAACGGCATTGCGCAGATTAGTGTAATCCTCGGTTGCCCCGTCGTCCTCGAAGAGAAACTCCTGGAACCTGTCGTTCGGCATACCGAATCCCTGATTACGAAATCCATAGCGGATCCAGCGCTCTTTTTCCTCCACGGTAATCTGGATGACACTCTCCTCGGCCGCATCCTCGATCAGGGCGTCGAGCACCGATGCCGTTACCGCATGCAACTGTTCGGGTTCCGCCATCACCAGCGAGAGGGATTCGGGAATATCGGCCACGATATGGATGTCGGAGACTTCGGTGCGTCCCTTGCTCGCCTCGATATTCTCCAGAATCGGCTGGCGGGCATCCACCGGGAAAGGCTGCAGCGACATGGCGCCGATATCCTTGTTCAGGAACACCGTTGCCTCCCGCAACATCCGGCTCTCATCCTGAATGCGCTCGCAGATCCGCGAAAGCGATGACGACTCCATGGCCGCACGCTTCTCCGCGCCCAGTTCGAGCAGGCCATCCAGACTATGGCCGATCCGTTTCCCAAGATGACGAATCAGCTTCTCCTTATGGCTGTAGAGACGGTGAATCGGGGATACGTCATCCAATTCGAACAGCACGCCAAGCAGTTCGAAAGGCGCGCTTTCGATGGCGGGACCGGCGCTGGACTCCTCGTAACTGAGGGCGCGTATTCTGAGCAGGAAACGCCGCTCGGGAAATGCCTCCAGACGCGCCGGGATCGACAGCCCGTTCCGTTCCATGATGACCTGGCGCAACAACTGCTGACATGTCTCACGGTCAAGCGTGGTCAGGGCCGCAAGCAGATCCAGGGCCGTGTAGTCGAATGCGGGGATATCCGCTTCCGACATCAGCTTTTCCAAATGGTGGTTGACCTGCATCACCCGGCCGAACAGGTCGTAGAGCACGGTTGCGACCTCCAGGCCATCGAACACGCTTTGCTGCACCGAGAGCCGGCGCTCCATCAGTTCAAGCGCCTGATGAACATCCTTATGCACCACTTCACCGCCCTGCAGGCATAGATATTGGTTTAAAATCCGCGCCTCTTCAGCCTCTTTGTTTTGCCAATGCCGGCGATGATAAAGCAGCTCAGCGATCTGGTAACTGAAATCCTTAGCCATGCTCTCCATCTGATGGCGGGATTGGGTCTTGGCCATATCCACGCCAAAGGCCCAAAAGCCGAGGATCTCGCCCGAGTAGATCAACGGCACCAGATATTGATCCTCGCTTTCCAGGTCGCTCTTCGCCAGATAGTGTTCTTCCAGACGAATCGGACCACCCGCGGCAATCGCGGTACTGTAGGGGGTGCGCTCATAGTCGCGGCGGCGCTCATCGATGACGTCCAGGGAACAGCGCAATGCCTGGATCTCCCTGACACGGTGGTCCGTCTCCACCCGCTCGAGGAAGATCAGACGGGTCAGGGAGAGGGTCTGATCCACCATCGCCACCAACTGCTCCCAGTGATGGGGGGTATCGTAGAATCGCGGAGGTAAGGCGCTGGTGCGAAGTCTTGTCGACATCTCCGCCAGCATGGTGCGCATCTCCCGCTCCATGCGGGAGGATTTTTCATGGGTCACCCAGAAAAAGATCAGTGCCTGAGCGGTGACAAGCTCCAACACCGGCAGCCGGATCCATAGGAAGCGCAGCGCCGCCCAGCCCAACAGCAGGTAGATGACCAGGGCCGCCACAGTTGTCCAGGCGCTCTCATTCACTCTAAACCATTGGTAGACAAAGAGGCTCACCACCGTCACGGCCGACAACCAAAGCAGGACCGCCCAGCCGGGTAGCTCCGTGATCACCCGATCGCCCAACAGCGTATCCAACGCATGTCCCTGAAACGCCAGTGTGGACATCGGTGTTGTATCGGTCGTGACAGGCGTATGCAGGCCAGACACGGATAAACCAAGCATGGGTCCGATAAGCACTGACCGGCCTGAAACCAACTCCTCGATCAGATCACCGGACAATAAACGCTCCAGGCGAATGATGGGTAGCGAATAGCGTCCCTGGTTGAAGTTAATGATGAAACCCGTGGCCGAATCCCGTGGCGAATCGATGCCTCGCTGGCGGGCGGCGGCAACGGCTAGGGACGGGACCGGTTCGCCCTCAACCCTTTGGCTGACGGGACTGGTTCGATATATGCCCTGCTCCGGCAACGGCAGCGTGGCTATGCCATACGGAATCCCCGCGCCGGCTTCTGGCCAGGTTTGCAGGCGCGGTTTCGCGGGATCGGTCTGATCATCGAGCAGGTAACGGCCCAGCAGCAGATTCGGCGTTTGCGCCGCCTCCGCAAAAAAGCCGGCATCCGTCTCATCAGGCGCGAACACCACCAGTTGGGCGGCCCGCAAACGCTGCAATGTCTGAAAAACCCTACGCCACTCCCCAGGGGTAACCCGCCTCTCAGCGGGAATACCCACCAAAACCACATGGGGTTGGTAGCTCCGTGCAACGCTAAAACCGACAAACCGGTCATATAGCCATCCGCCGGGGAGAGAGAACAGGCCAAACTGGTTCATAACCCATACCGCCGCCCCCGCAATAAGCGCGACCAGAAGACCCCGGTATTTTGCTGAAATCCAGTTAGTGATCATGTCTGCTTTTTCAATCCTGAAGAAAACTGAATTGGCTTCCATGTCTCGATTGCTAGCCGGGAAACGCCTCCTTCCTGCTTTTCAATGGCATGACACGCCCCCCGTGGGATCCTGATGTGATCTTGACCTCCTATTCACATGCCGATGCCCAGACTCAGCGGCAGGGCACAGCCCCGATGGCTGACGCAATCCTAGAAACTTCGGGCCTCTATACAGCACGCAATTCGAGTGTTCATCACACTGTATCGGCAAGAAACGATTTTTTTATAATTTTATTTCTTTCAATGGATAAGAAAGACATACTCAACAAAATTTCACAAAATTAGCTGAATTCTCGGCATCCAGCTTTATCCCTCCATCGTATATATCCATGACGGGAAGACTCTTGAAATTTCAGGGGAATCCCATCGACAAATGCAGTTTGTCCAACTATCAGCAACAAACATGGGAGAACCCGGCAATGAATACCCTCTCTTTCAAATGGGTCAGACTGGCCATACCGCTGACCGCCCTTTTCGCATTTCCTTTGTGGCTGAGCGCCGACACGATCACCGGCAAACTCAATGGCCATGAGTGCGCCCATCACGGCGTTTCCTGCCCCAGCGCAAGGCTTGATCCTCACATCGCCCTCGAATCCGACTTCGTATTGATGCTCAATGACGGCGAATACGCCTTCCTGCCTAACCTGAGCAGGGATATCAAGGTAAGATATGTACTCGATACCGTTCAGGTCGAAGGCACCAGGCACCCGAAATTCAATTCGATCAAGGTCGATATTTTCCGTGTCAAGAAAGGCAACAAGTTCGTCACGGTATGGACTCAGGAACAGGCCGATTTCGAGCGCAAGGCCCTCTATGAGGACGGTTATGCATGGCCGGGACAACAGGTTTCACCGATGAGCAAGTACGATAGACCCGCCGAGTAACCATTTAAGGGCCTCGGAAAAAAAGATTTAACCCAAAATGCGCTGGATTGTTGCCTGCCTTCGAGGCGTAGCGAAGGGCGCGTAGCCGGGCCTACGTAACCGAAGCTACAACAAAGAAGGCGGGTAAGAAGACAAGTAGTTTGGGTTAAATCTTTTTTTCCGAGGCCCTAACCCGGCAACCAAATATATCTTACGTGACGTTGGGTTCAGCAAACCTGGGCCTGACGTTCGCCTTATTGGAATCCGCATGATAACCAGGCATATCCTGGCGGCAGCGATAGCGCTCTTCCCGATCACGGCCTACACATTGGGCATTGGTCTACGGACCTATGCCGATCCGAAACCGGCGGTGGATTTCTACTTGCCGGATCTGGCGGGACGAATCCATCAACTCTCGGATTACAAGGGAAAGGCCTACCTATTCAGCTTCTGGGCAACCTGGTGCGTTCCCTGCGTTAAGGAGATGCCGCCTCTTGAGCGAGCAGCCAAGATACTGCAACAAGACGGGATCGCAGTCCTGACCGTTAATACCGGTGAAACACAACAGGAGGTTGAGAGATTTCTCGATAGAGTCGCCATAGATCTGCCTATCCTGCTGGACCCTGACGCCAAGGCCATGGATGCGTGGCGAGTACTGGCATTACCCACATCCTATATCGTCAATCGGGACGGAACGATTGCAGCACGTGTTGTCGGCGGCCTGGCGTGGGATGACCCGTTCGTTCTGGATCAGGTCAGAGCCCTGGCTTCCGGTTTATATTAACCCGGCGACCAAATAGTGTACTTTCAGCCGCCGTGTGCCTGCCTGCAGCAAGGCATCAAAACGCCGTTGTAGCCACCCTACAGCAAGTTTTGATAACGCAGCCTGCAGGCAGGCACACGGCGGCCTGTCTATTAAATATCAATGTGTTAGGGGCTACAAGAATGCCCTTGCTCTTCGTTGTGACTCTTGACAAGGGAATCACCATTGCCTGCGAGCCACGCCTTGATCAAGGGCATTCTTGTAGCCCTGAAAGTACACTATTTGGTCGCCGGGTTAATATAACGAAACCTCATCACAAGCAGACCCAAGATAAAGAAAAAATGATGCGGTATCCGAAATCCCGGTTTCTGAAAATGTATCCAACCAGTCGGCAATCTCCTGCTGCCTTGGCAGAACCTTTTCCTCTAACGCTGAAAGCTCATTCGACGAGGCAGACCTCATGATCTCACCCCTTTCGGCATCGTCACCGAAGCCAAACTTTTTAGCAAGCGGTATCAAGTCGCGCAACGAATCAGGAACCTCTTCCTCCTTAAAGATTAATGGCCGCATAGGCTTTACTGGCACAAACAGGCCAAGATCTCTGCCCGCCAACAATACGATCACTATTTCCAGGAGCATAACCGGAAACAAAATCAGCAATAAGAAACCAAAGCCAAACCGATAACCGGTTCCGCCATCCTTTAAAGCGGATAGTTCGCCAAAATAGCGCTTAAACTTTGCTGAAATACAAGCTTGTCTGTGATTGAGATCCATGGTTCATTGATTGATGGGGCCGGCGGGGGAATTCTACCCCCCAACCAGCTAATTACAAAATTTCATTGTCATGATTAACCCTGCGACCTATTTTGGCCCTTCATCCCAAAAGGTTGCCTCTATTTTGTTCCCATCCAGATCTCGAATAAAACATCCATAGTAGGATTCACCGTAATCCGGTCTAGGTCCGGGAGCTCCATCATCTTTTCCCCCCTCGTCCAGCGCAGCTTCATGAAACGCATGCACCGTCTCCTTCGAATTTGCAACAAAACCGATATGGGACCCGTTGCCGACGGTTGCCGGCTTTCCATCTATTGGTATCTGCACCCAGAATTCCGGATACTCACGCCCATAGGCAGCAGCGCCCGGATACTTCATGAGCTGTTTACAACCGAGTGTCAGAAGCACCTTATCGTAGAAAGCAACGGCACGTTCAAAATCATTGGTGCCGACCGAGAGGTGAGAAATGATGCTTGGGTTTTCATTTTCCATTGTTTAGTCCTTGATTATTTCAAAGACCATAATGATACGCCCACGCTACTGACAACGTTATGTCAGTCCTGATTCGGGGCTCTAGATCGGACATTTCGCCCGGCCGCTGGTGTACCTGTACAACGTTACAGACAGGCATTCATTACCCTGAGCGGAATACAGTTGACCCAATCCTACGAAAACATCCGCTTCGACTCAGGGAAAGCGATCTCATAACGTGTGCTACGCCCCTGGCCTCTGGAAACCAGTGCGCCCATATCGCGCAGTTCGGCCAGATCGCGGGTCGCGGTAGACTGGGAACACTTGGTAATGGCCATGTAGTTCTTACCGGACAAGCCGCCAGTGAATCCCTTTCGACCTTCGTCAAGAACTCGGGCGACGGCTTTGGCCTGGCGCTCATTGAATCGGTCACCATAGGTCTCGTAGAACCTGGCCTTGTTGAGCACAAAGCCAACCTCGTCTTTGGCAATGTCCTGGGCCTTATTGACAGTCGCGGTGAAATAATCAACGAAGCGGTTGATATTCAGGCTGTCGCCACGCTGCGATTGTTCAAGTGCCGCGTAATAACTTTTACAGTCCTCGTTGATCGCCGTGGCCAGGCAAGCAATCGTAGGGCGTCCAAGCGATTGAGAAAGCGCGTGATCAGAAATGGCGCGCCCTACTCTGCCATTGCCATCCTCAAAGGGATGGATAGACTCAAACCACAAGTGAGCAACTGCCGCACGGACCGGGCCGGGAATCTCCGGCGCATTTTCGTTGGCTGGATTGGTATTGTTATACCAATCAAAAAAACGGTTCATTTCTCCTTGGACATCCTTTGCAGCCGGTGCTTCATAATGCACCTTCCGATGACCATACGGGCCGCTGACAATCCGCATGGCGTCACCGCGATACATGCCGCGCAGCGCCAAGCTGGTTCTCTCCTCCGGACAAGCCATCGTCTGCCAGCCGCCAAGCAGTTCATGGGTCAAAGACTGACTCCATTTTTCCCTGACATCGACCAACAGCATCGCAGCGCCAAACGCCTTCTCGTCAGCGTTTGGCGAAGCAGCTTCGATGCCTACCAGGTTAAGCAAGGAAGAACGGACGGAATCACGGTCCAGCGTCTCACCCTCGATGGCGCTGGTTGTGATCGCCTCGGATAGCATGAGGTCAATAACGGCGCCTGACTGGTAGCGCTCGGCCATGCCTTCGATGCGGCCGGAAAGGCGTTCGGCAGAGCGATAGAAGACATCGATGCGTTCCGCGAAGCTGGAAGCGACATAGTCAAAACTGGGCCAATTAGGGTGTTGCCATATCCACATGAGCAAATTATAACGCTTAATTTGCCCAGTAATCAGTTAATTTTGACTAAATTAGGAAAATATTCTGCTCATGAAAAGCCATTTAGAGCTTACCGTCCACCGCCTGCATATTGCGGGCGATCCACTCCGCCAACTGGCTTTCATCGAACTCTCCTGCTGCCAGGGCCACGAAGGTCATAACCGCATCGGCTTCGGAGGCGGTTAGCTCGTAGCCGTTCATCTGTAAAAATACATCGATGGCGGCCAGGGCAATCCGTTTGTTTCCATCACGGAAACAGTGATTTTTGGCAAAGCCAAAACCATAAGCGGCGGCTAGCTGGGGTAGGGTTTCAGCGGGGTTGCTGTAATGGTCTAGCTGTTGGGGACGGGCTAGGGTGGCCCCCAGCGCGTTTTCGTCAACCGGACCGTCGAGACCTCCATGCTCTTGCAGCAATTCCGCGTGCATGGCGCGGACCGCTGCCTCCGGTATCCAGACCGGCATTATTTAGCCAGTTCGTGGAGTGCGTTGCGGTATTTCCGGCGAGTCCGGCTAAAGGCCTCCATGGCGGCCTCAAACTCAGGATCATAGGGGCTGAGCTGGACGCCATTGCGATTTTCGTCGGCATACAGCTTGTCACCCTCACGGAGGTGCATGCGCTCCAGCATCTCCTTGGGCAGGATGACACCGACAGAGCTACCGATTTTGCGCAGTTTCAGGGCGTGCATGTGTGTATCTCCTATCTCTGATATAAGAGATTATAACAGATATTATAATCTTCGGAAGGGTAAATGCTCGTTGAAATATCCAGTTCGTCTTCGAGTTTTTTTGTCTTAATTAGTCCGCTAATTAACGCAAATGGACTTGTCCGGATCCGTCGCCTGCCTGGACAGTGATTGAAAACCATCAAGACGTCGTGCAGGACGGGAAATTCGCATTCGCGTTTATTCGCGGACAATCAATCCTGAGTCGGCGAACTGAATTGTCGCGATTGGTAGGATCTACCCACCCGATCAGGGGAGGGGCCGTACTTTTAAGGGAGATTCAGGCCAATGGGTTAGCGAAATCCTATCGTAACCAATGGGAAAAAATGGAGCCGGCGAGAGGATTCGAACCCCCGACCAGCTGATTACAAATCAGCTGCTCTACCTGCTGAGCTACGCCGGCTGAAAGAGTGCGGATTCTATGCCTTTCTGCGCTTTCTGGCAAACTCAGGGACAATCCACTGCCTTTTTCTCGAGTCCGGGAAAATCCGCCAGCAGGCTGTCCCAGCCCGCCTTGGTGGCCGGCGGCGGGTCACTCATCTGAAAATGGAGCCAATAACGGGTCTTTTGCCGGTAACGGGGCTTAATCACCGGCTCGTACCCCAACTTGGCGATCTCTATTTTTCGTGCGGCGGCCCGCTCTTCATCGCGGAACAGGCCAAGCGAAATCGCATGCACCAATTCGCCACTGGTGAACCGCCAGAGATCGGCAATCCCGGCCTTTTCCAGGCTGTCGGCGATCTCAATCGCTTTGCGCCGGTTCGGCTGGGGCGGAATCAGCACCCAGAAACCCGCCTGCTCGTTTCTCGTCTCCGACTGTAATTCAGGCTTTAACCCCAGCGCACGCAGCCGCACCGATGCCAGTTCGGCGTCCGTACGGGATTCCAGGAAACCGACTGTACTACAGGTCGGCGAGGGTGGTGGTGGTGGCGGCTCCTGCACGACTTGCGCGGCCGTGAAGACTTCCAGCGGCGACGGGAGGGCCTCGCTTGCCTGGCTCGGGGACTGCTCTTCCGTATGCATTGGCTCCTCTGACTGATCTTCGACCTGCGCATCCTCGACAGGCATGGAGATCTCAGGATCTGCATCGGCGGCAGATTGCTCCGCTATCTCCCGAAACAGCTTCAACTCACCCACATCCGCTAACATGCGCCTGGTGTCGTCGACGCGTGACTCCTGCGGATATATCCACAGGAACAGCCCCAGATTGGCAAGCAAAAGTATGAAAAAAAGCCACTTCATCGGTTCATTCAGCTTGATCAGACTGCAACGCCAGACCTTGCAGGACAAGATCGGGCCTCAATTCATGGGCCAGCTCAAGGTGGCCGGCCAGCATACCCGCATCACCACCGGTCAATAAGCAATCGGCTTCACCGTTGCTGCGCTGCTGCAGTCTGTGGTACATCTCTCGAATCGTGCTGGTGTGCGCCAGCATAGCACCTGTGGCGATCCCTGTTGCGGTATCAGTCGCAAAACAGTCCGAAGATATCCGCCCTTCGCCGTAAGACGGCATATCGGTACGTTGGCGCAGACAGCCGGCAAAAAGTCTTAAACCCGGCAGGATGACGCCTCCCAAATGCCGGCCCTTACCGTCCATGGCATCGATCGTCGTAGCCGAGCCACAGTCTACGATAATCACCGGGGTTGGAGAAATCGCCCGCGCCCCCAGCAGCGCCAACCAGCGATCGACCCCCAGTTGTGAGACATTACCATATCCGTTTGTCACACCCTGCTCCTGTTGTTTCGTCTGCGCAAGCCTTGGCGACGTTTGCCAATGCCGCCGGACCCATTCGATCAGCCCCGTCATTGCCTGGGGCTGGCGCACGCAGGCAAGATGGACCTCCCGCGGTTTCGGCATCGCCGTCCATGCCTCTTCAATGGCCCCCGGCAGGTCGTTCGCAGCCGCCCGGTGTAATACCCCCCTTTCCAACTCCTCCCCGGTGGCCCATTTGATGGCCGTATTGCCTATATCGACAAAGAGCTTCATGCTTCGCCAGCCCCCCATCGCAGACTCACCTCGCCCGCATGGAAGCACTGCTCCCGACCATCGATGCGGATGCGGATTCCACCGGACGGATCTATGCCTAAATGCTCGCCTTTGTGCGCTTGGCCGGGACTGCGTATGACCACCTCCCTTCCCAATAGGAGATCGTATTGCCGCCACTCATCGATAAAGGGCGCAAGACCCTCCAGCCGGTAGCGTTCGATGACTTCCCGCAGGCGTAGGATAATGGCACTCGCAAGCTGGTTACGTGTGTGCGACATGACATGAGGAATGGTGTCCAAGTCCACCCAGGGCTGATCGATCTGCTCTCCCTGATCGCCCAAACGGGTATTCAGGCCGACACCGATAACCACTTGCGACGGCCCACCCGCCTCACCGGCGATTTCCAGCAGGAGTCCGGCGAGCTTCTTCTCCCGCCAGAGTATATCGTTCGGCCACTTCAAGCCGGCCTCGGTGACATTGAGCTGATGCAGCAGGCGCAATACCCCGATAGCCGAGGCCAAACTGAGGCCAGCTATCTGCATCGGCGGCAGCTCGAAACGCCATAACAGGGAGAGATAGATATTCCTGCCAAAGGGTGAAACCCACTGTCGCCCATGCCGGCCTTTGCCGGCCAACTGCTGCTCGGCCAGACAGACCGCTCCCGATTCAGCGCCCGCGCCAGCCTGCTGCAACAGCCAACTGTTGGTGGAATCGATGGACGGGTGCAGATACAACGCCGGCAACGGCTCGAGTCCGCCTTCCGCCAACGCCTGTAATATGCTCTCCTGATTCAGTAGATCAAGGGGCTCCCGCAATCTGTAGCCCCTCCCTTTCACCGCATCGATCTCAAGGCCGTAGCGCTGTTTGTAGTGATTTAGTTTCTTCCACACCGCCGTTCGGCTCACATCGAGCAACAACCCCAACTCCTGCCCGGAGTGAAATCGACCGTCTGCCAGTCTCTCGATCAATTCATGACTTAGGGGCATAGCCTTTCAACCAATTATTCAATCGGGCCTGTTGTACTCCGCCCGGATGCCGCGGGATGTATAGCGTACAGGTATCCAAGGGCGCGGGAAGCGGTTCAACCACGATCTCCGCTAACTCATCCCCACGAAACAGATGGATTCGAATCGACGACCCCTGCTCCAGTTCGGCAATATAGCGTTCCATTTGTCTGGCGCTCATGCGCAAGCCGTCCACCGCGACGATCTCATCGCCCGCGCAGAGGCCTGCCCGTTGCGCCCCACCGCCATCGAATACCTGCAGGATGTGGATCCCACTCTCCCCCGGTGACCATTTCGCGCCCAGGACAGGCTTGGCGGGACAGGGTTTCGGAGGCTGCTCCGCGACGCCGCCCTGATCCTTGCTGGAGTCGGCGGGCAGCAAGTACATTTCGACGGCGAACGCTGCCAGGATCTCGGCAAGCGGCAACGCCTGTGTTGTGCGAACCCCCAGCTCGAACAGTGCACTGAGATCAAGGGAGGTCACCTCATCCGCCAGGGCCTCGAAACCCTTCTCCGGAACACCGATACCGCGCTTGCCGTAACGCTGCCACAATTCGCGCATCAGATGGTCGAGCGAGCACCTGTCGTTACTGCGCAGGCGAATGGTCAAATCCAACACCAAGGCAAACAGCGCGCCCTTGGTGTAATAGCTGACGATGGCGTTGGGAGCGTTCTCATCCTGTTTGTAGAATTTCGTCCAGGCATCGAAGCTCGATGCCTCAAGGGTCTGTTTATGCCGGCCGCCGCTGCGCATCAACCGGGTAACGGTCTCCGCCATCATCTCAAAATAGGCCTTCCGCTCAATCACCCCGCTACGCATCAGGATCAGTTCATCGTAGTAGGATGTAATGCCTTCGAAGATCCACAATTGCCGGGTATGGACCTCCCGTTGCGTCCCCTGCTGGAGAAAGACCGCCGGCATGATCCGTTTTACGTTCCACAAGTGGAAATACTCATGGCTGCAGAGCGCCAGCAATTTTCTATACTCGGCGCTTACCTTGTACTGTGTCTTTATCGGCAGACTCTCTCTGCTGATCATCAGACTCGTTGAGTTGCGATGCTCCAATCCTCCATAGCCGTCCCCGACCACCTGGAGCATAAAGAGGTAGTCGTCAATCGGCAAATCACCGAACATGGCTGCTTCTTCAGCGCAGATCGCCTGAAGGTCGTTACAGAACCTCTCTAGATCCGCACTATGCACGCCGTTGACCGTCAACCGGTGCCGTCGATCCTGAAGGTAGAACGATGCCGTTGAAAAGCGGCCGATTTCCGCTGGATAGTCGATCAAGGCTTCGTAGTCGTCAGCGACATAAGCCCCGAAACCGGCCCCATCGACCGTTTCGGCAGGCATGGCGATGGCCACCCGCCAATCCTTATACAGAGGGTCGCATGGTCGCGGGATGATCAGCCTGCAAGGATCTCCCTCCTGACCGTCAACCCCCAGAAACAGACTCGGACCATTGAAATAGGCGTGTGTTGTATCGAAGTGAGCGGTTCTGACCGACAATTCCCAGGCATAAACCATACAGGTGATCGCCACTTCACCGCTTACCGGCTCGAGCTTCCAGGTCTGTTTATCCAATTTGTCGATTGAAACCGGCCTGCCGTCTGCAGCGGCCTGGATGGCGACGATATTGCGGGCAAAGTCACGTACCAGGTAACTGCCGCGAATCCAGGCAGGCAAATAGACGACCTGTCCGTTGGGATCAGGCTGACGAATCGTCAGTTCGACCTCAAACAGGTGCGCCTGCGGGGAGTTGAAGCCTATTTTGTATTCGTTCATTGCCTGCCCCAGACCATCACCGCCTCTCGACCTCGATCGTTTATCGGCCGGGCGATCAATCCAGCGTGGGTGGCGCTGACGCGATAACGGGCGCCTGATGCCGCGGGCATGTAAACCGAGCTGCCGTAGAGGCTGTCGACCATACCCAAACTGTCGGTCAAATTGGAGACGATCTCATCGATCATTTGATAGTCCGATTGAAGATGAAAGGTCTCGTTTCCATCATCGACCCAGCCATCCCCCCGGCCGGTCAATAACTCCAATCTGACGACAGGATCCTTACCCAGTAACGTCAACCAAGGTTTCCATTTGATGAAACGTGCGTCCAGACGCCACTCCTTTGCCGTTATCCGATAGGCCTTGCGATCCCCATCGATGGTCAAGATGAGGCGCGAGCCATCCGCCGCCGACTCAGTGACTTCGACTTCCGCCAAAATCTGTTCTTTGGTCAGTTGAATATAGGTCTGAATATTGAATAGAAGCAGTGAAATAAAGGCTGCCACGAGCAATAGACATAGGCCTAGCAGACCATTCAGGCTGGCGGCAAGCAGTTTTCTTTTTGCGATAAGCTGCCACATGGCTATGCCCGACAGCAGGATACCGAGCATCAGCAGTGTAATTGAGAGCACCATACGCAGAGTTTAAAGCCAAATCGATCCGAGTAGTATCCGGGTGAGGAAAATGATTATTGGTTCACTAGGACACTACACAAGACATAAAAAAACCCCGGACCATTTCTGATCCGGGGTTTTGCCGTAAAAACCTGGCAGTGACCTACTTTTACATGGGGAGACCCCACACTATCATCGGCG
This sequence comes from Candidatus Thiodiazotropha sp. (ex Epidulcina cf. delphinae), assembly GCA_025656455.1. Taxonomy (GTDB): domain Bacteria; phylum Pseudomonadota; class Gammaproteobacteria; order Chromatiales; family Chromatiaceae; genus Thiodiazotropha. The sequence goes on from JAHXHS010000012.1 coordinate 102,353, forward strand.
CTATGTCGTTTCACTTCCGAGTTCGAGATGGGATCGGGTGGTACCAACACGCTATTGCCGCCAGGTAAACTGTCGGAGCCGTTCCGTTCGGAACGGCTCAGCATTCGGTTAGATCGCAAGGCGTATCTCATTGGGTGTTGCGTTTGCTTGAACCTGACCCAAAATGTTTGGGTGTTATATGGTCAAGCCTCACGGGCAATTAGTACTGGTTAGCTTCATGCATTACTGCACTTCCACACCCAGCCTATCAACGTTGTAGTCTTCAACGGCCCTTCAGGGACCTTAAAGGTCCAGTGAGATCTCATCTTGGGAGGGGCTTCCCGCTTAGATGCTTTCAGCGGTTATCCTGTCCGTATTTAGCTACCCGGCAGTGCCACTGGCGTGACAACCGGAACACCAGAGATACGTCCACTCCGGTCCTCTCGTACTAGGAGCAGCTTCCCTCAAATCTCAAACGCCCACGGCAGATAGGGACCGAACTGTCTCACGACGTTCTAAACCCAGCTCGCGTACCACTTTAAATGGCGAACAGCCATACCCTTGGGACCGACTTCAGCCCCAGGATGTGATGAGCCGACATCGAGGTGCCAAACACCGCCGTCGATATGAACTCTTGGGCGGTATCAGCCTGTTATCCCCGGAGTACCTTTTATCCGTTGAGCGATGGCCCTTCCATACAGAACCACCGGATCACTAAGACCTACTTTCGTACCTGCTCGACTTGTCTGTCTCGCAGTCAAGCACCCTTATGCCTTTGCACTCGTTGCGCGATGTCCGACCGCGCTGAGGGTACCTTCGTGCTCCTCCGTTACTCTTTGGGAGGAGACCGCCCCAGTCAAACTACCCACCATACACTGTCCCTAACCCGGATAACGGGTCGAGGTTAGAACTCCAAATATGTCAGGGTGGTATTTCAAGGTTGGCTCCACGAAGACTGGCGTCTCCGCTTCGAAGCCTCCCACCTATCCTACACAAACATATTCAAAGTCCAGTGCAAAGCTGTAGTAAAGGTTCACGGGGTCTTTCCGTCTAGCCGCGGGTACACTGCATCTTAACAGCGATTTCAATTTCACTGAGTCTCTGGTGGAGACAGCGTGGCCATCGTTACGCCATTCGTGCAGGTCGGAACTTACCCGACAAGGAATTTCGCTACCTTAGGACCGTTATAGTTACGGCCGCCGTTTACCGGGGCTTCGATCAAGAGCTTCGTCCGAGGACTAACCCCATCAATTAACCTTCCGGCACCGGGCAGGCGTCACACCCTATACTTCCTCTTTCGAGTTTGCAGAGTGCTATGTTTTTAATAAACAGTCGCAGCCACCTGGTCACTGCAACCCTCTTCTGCTCCGAGAGCAAGTCTCTTCACATACCAAGGGCGTACCTTCTCCCGAAGTTACGGTACTATTTTGCCTAGTTCCTTCACCAGAGTTCTCTCAAGCGCCTTGGGATTCTCACCCTACCCACCTGTGTCGGTTTAGAGTACGGTTACTTATTACCTGAAGCTTAGAGGTTTTTCCTGGAAGCATGGCATCAATCACTTCGCTTCATAATGAAGCTCGTCATCACGTCTCAGAATTGCCGGTCCGGATTTACCTAAACCGACTCCCTACACGCTTAAACCGGGATAACCAAACACCCGGATGACCTAGCCTTCTCCGTCACCCCATCGCAATAATAAGTAGTTCCGGAATATTAACCGGATGCCCATCGACTACGCATTTCTGCCTCGCCTTAGGGGCCGACTAACCCTGCGCCGATTAGCGTTGCGCAGGAAACCTTGGGTTTTCGGCGAGGGGGCCTCTCACCCCCTTTATCGTTACTCATGTCAGCATTCGCACTTCTGATACCTCCAGCATGCTTTACAACACACCTTCGCAGGCTTACAGAACGCTCCTCTACCATACGTGTAAACACGTATCCGCAGCTTCGGTACATGGCTTAAGCCCCGTTAAATCTTCCGCGCAGGCCGACTCGACTAGTGAGCTATTACGCTTTCTTTAAAGGATGGCTGCTTCTAAGCCAACCTCCTAGCTGTCTATGCCTTCCCACATCGTTTCCCACTGAGCCATGATTTAGGGACCTTAGCTGGCGGTCTGGGTTGTTTCCCTTTCCACGACGGACGTTAGCACCCGCCGTGTGTCTCCCGCGATTGCACTTCCAGGTATTCGGAGTTTGCATCGGTTTGGTAAGCCGGGATGGCCCCCTAGCCGAAACAGTGCTCTACCCCCTGGAGTGAGACGCGAGGCGCTACCTAAATAGCTTTCGAGGAGAACCAGCTATCTCCGGGCTTGATTAGCCTTTCACTCCTATCCACAGCTCATCCCCCCATTTTTCAACATAGGTGGGTTCGGGCCTCCAGCGCGTGTTACCGCACCTTCACCCTGGCCATGGATAGATCGCCCGGTTTCGGGTCTACTCCCAACGACTAAGACGCCCTATTAAGACTCGCTTTCGCTACGCCTCCCCTATACGGTTAAGCTTGCCACTGAGAAGTAAGTCGCTGACCCATTATACAAAAGGTACGCAGTCACCCCCGAAGGGGCTCCTACTGCTTGTACGCATACGGTTTCAGGTTCTATTTCACTCCCCTCTACGGGGTTCTTTTCGCCTTTCCCTCACGGTACTGGTTCACTATCGGTCGGTAGAGAGTATTTAGCCTTGGAGGATGGTCCCCCCATGTTCAAGCAGGATATCACGTGTCCCGCTTTACTCGATTTCACTGTGAACAGATTTTCGTGTACGGGGCTATCACCCTGTATCGCCAGACTTTCCAGACTGTTCCACTAATCACATCACAGCTTAAGGGCTGGTCCCCTTTCGCTCGCCGCTACTCAGGGAATCTCGGTTGATTTCTTTTCCTCCGGGTACTTAGATGTTTCAGTTCCCCGGGTTTGCCTCTTGCACCTATGAATTCAGTACAAGATACCTGCCTGATGGCAGGTGGGTTTTCCCATTCGGAAATCTTCGGATCAAAGCCTGTTTGCTGGCTCCCCGAAGCTTATCGCAAGCTACAACGTCCTTCATCGCCTTCTACCGCCTAGGCATCCACCATATGCGCTTAATCACTTGACCATATAACCCCAAAAATTCTGGAGTCAGGTCGCTCGTACAAATGCAACATACCCAAGTAACTAAGTTTGAGAACTTAGATACTTAATTAGATATTGGATATCTTTCGATATCGCCTATCTGCGATCTAACCTAATTTTTAAAGAGCAGTACTTCAAAATACGAAGTGGCTAGCGTTTAGCGTCGCTAGGCACTTAGCACTTATTAGCATTGAGCCGTGAACTGTTTGGTGGAGCCAGGGAGGATCGAACTCCCGACCTCCTGCGTGCAAGGCAGGCGCTCTCCCAGCTGAGCTATGGCCCCTGAAGAGTCATTGGTTCTGAACAAATTGGTGGGTCTGGGAGGATTTGAACCTCCGACCTCACCCTTATCAGGGGTGCGCTCTAACCAACTGAGCTACAGACCCGAGTCACTCAGCGCAGTACAGCCGCTTAGCTGTTCAACAGGCCTGTATCTGCTTCAACATTGGTTAGGTAACTTGTGAGGATGCTCCGAAGATCCGGAGTAACTTTTTTAAAGGAGGTGATCCAGCCGCAGGTTCCCCTACGGCTACCTTGTTACGACTTCACCCCAGTCATGAATCACAAAGTGGTAAGCGCCCTCCCGAAGGTTAAGCTACCTACTTCTTTTGCAACCCACTCCCATGGTGTGACGGGCGGTGTGTACAAGGCCCGGGAACGTATTCACCGCAGCATTCTGATCTGCGATTACTAGCGATTCCGACTTCATGGAGTCGAGTTGCAGACTCCAATCCGGACTACGACCGGTTTTCTGAGATTAGCTCCCCCTTGCGGGTTGGCAGCCCTCTGTACCGGCCATTGTAGCACGTGTGTAGCCCAGCCCATAAGGGCCATGATGACTTGACGTCATCCCCACCTTCCTCCGGTTTGTCACCGGCAGTCTCCCTAGAGTTCCCACCATTATGTGCTGGCAACTAGGGACAAGGGTTGCGCTCGTTACGGGACTTAACCCAACATCTCACGACACGAGCTGACGACAGCCATGCAGCACCTGTCACTCGGTTCCCGAAGGCACCAAACTATCTCTAGTAAGTTCCGAGGATGTCAAGGGCTGGTAAGGTTCTTCGCGTTGCATCGAATTAAACCACATGCTCCACCGCTTGTGCGGGCCCCCGTCAATTCCTTTGAGTTTTAACCTTGCGGCCGTACTCCCCAGGCGGTCAACTTATCGCGTTAGCTGCGCCACTAAACCCTTATAATGAGTCCAACGGCTAGTTGACATCGTTTACGGCGTGGACTACCAGGGTATCTAATCCTGTTTGCTACCCACGCTTTCGCACCTCAGTGTCAGTATTGGTCCAGGAAGCCGCCTTCGCCACTGATGTTCCTCCGGATATCTACGCATTTCACCGCTACACCCGGAATTCCGCTTCCCTCTACCATACTCTAGTCAGGCAGTATCAAATGCAGTTCCCAGGTTGAGCCCAGGGCTTTCACATCTGACTTACCAAACCACCTACGCGCGCTTTACGCCCAGTAATTCCGATTAACGCTTGCACCCTCCGTATTACCGCGGCTGCTGGCACGGAGTTAGCCGGTGCTTCTTCTAAAGTTAACGTCAAGACCCAGGGTTATTAACCCTAGGCTTTTCTTCACAATTGAAAGTGCTTTACAACCCGCAGGCCTTCTTCACACACGCGGTATTGCTGGATCAGGGTTGCCCCCATTGTCCAATATTCCCCACTGCTGCCTCCCGTAGGAGTCTGGGCCGTGTCTCAGTCCCAGTGTGGCTGATCGTCCTCTCAGACCAGCTATGGATCGTCGCCTTGGTGAGCCATTACCTCACCAACAAGCTAATCCAACGCAGGCTCATCTAATAGCGCGAGGTCCGAAGATCCCCCGCTTTCCCCCGTAGGGCGTATGCGGTATTAGCTCGAGTTTCCTCGAGTTGTCCCCCACTACTAGGCAGATTCCTACGCGTTACTCACCCGTCCGCCACTCGTCAGCAGGAGAGCAAGCTCTCCTCTGTTACCGTTCGACTTGCATGTGTTAAGCATACCGCCAGCGTTCAATCTGAGCCAGGATCAAACTCTTCAGTTTAAGTTTGATAGCTGCTTATGGCAGCCAATCCTTTTGACTCGAGATTCTCGGATAGAATTACTATCTTTCGAATGCTCTCTGTCGATCTTTGGTCACCCAAAATCAACGGAGCACCCACACAAATTACCTAACCTGATTGTTAAAGAGCTTCCCGGAAACTTTCTTCCGAGAAAGACCGCCTATTGTAAAGGACCGTGCGCTTGTGTCAAGAATTATCTCAACTTTTTTCAAGCCGGCGAGTCTGCCCGGTCCCTTCGAGAGCGCGTATTCTACAGTCAGCTTAGTCATTGTCAACAACTAAATTTCTCTGCTCTCAGCCCTTCCGAAACGGCCTGTCAGCCCCCGCGAAAGAGTGGCGCATTATACGTCGATCAATCCCCTGGTCAACCCGTTTTGACGGTTTTTTTCAATGTTGAAGCGCGTCGGCGTAAACCCCTGTTTTCAAGGCCTGCGAAGAGGCGTCCTAAATCCAGACGGGGTGCTTTTGGCGCCGGTGCGGCAGGGCTACACCCTGATAGGGATTGACCTGTTAACTATTGCTGCTTATTTTCATTTTTTTCCTATTCTTTTCAATAGATTAGGCTCTGGTCATGCACTGCATGCCGTTGTTCGTATTGCTGATCTATTTCACCACGAAGGACACGATGAGCACGAAGGGGGCATAGAACGAATCGCTTAATCCCATACTTCGTGTTCTTCGTGTTCTTCGTGGTGAAACCACACAGGCATCAGTGCATTGCTAATAAGGGATTCAATGCCTCGCCATTTAGGCTGAGACGCTTGAGCTGGTCAATCCATGATGTCTACGACGCTATTGGACGCTGATCCGGGCGAATCGGTGTTTCCCGACCTGGTAGACCCGGGTCGTCCCTGCTTCGACCATAAGCGAATGATCGCTGATCTTCTCACCGTCGATACGCGCAGCGCCCTGCTTTATCATCCTGATGGCCTCTGAGGTGCTTTTCACCAATCCGCCGTCTTTCAACAGGTTGGCGATGGGGTAGCCCCCATTCGCGGCCTCCAGCCTCAGCTCCGGCATCTCATCGGGCATCCGGCCTTTCTGAAAACGCGCCACAAAGGCCTCGTGAGCCTTGGTGGCGGACTCTCTCGAATGGAATCGCTCAACCAGCTCTTGCGCAAGGCGGATCTTTATATCCCTGGGATTCTCCCCCTGCGCCACCGCTCGCTTCCAATCCTCTATCTCATCCATCGGCCTGAAGCTCAATAGCTCGTAATAGCGCCACATCAGTTCATCGGAGATCGACATGATCTTGCCGAACATCTCCTCAGGCGCATCGGTGATGCCTATATAGTTATTCAGTGACTTGGACATCTTCTGCACCCCGTCCAACCCTTCGAGGATCGGCAGGGTGATGACCACCTGGGGCTCCTGGCCATGGGCCTCCTGCAGCTGACGGCCCACCAGCAGGTTGAATTTCTGATCCGTCCCCCCTAGCTCCACATCGGCATTCAGCACCACTGAGTCATAGCCTTGAATCAGCGGATAGAGAAACTCATGGACGGCAATCGGCATGCCGCTGGTATAGCGCTTGTTGAAGTCATCCCTCTCCAGCATCCGCGCAACCGTATGCTTGGCCGCCAGTTGAATCAGGTCAACCGCCGACATCTCCCCCATCCAGGATGAGTTGAAGAGCACCGTGGTCTTGGTGGGATCGAGGATTTTGAAGATCTGGTGTTCGTAGGTCTTGGCATTCTCGATAACCTCCTCTCGCGTGAGCGGGGGCCGGGTGGCGCTTTTTCCGGTCGGGTCGCCTATCATGCCGGTGAAATCACCGATCAAAAAGATCACCTCATGCCCCAACTCCTGAAATTGGCGCAGCTTATTGATCAACACGGTGTGCCCGATGTGTAAATCAGGCGCCGTCGGGTCAAATCCCGCCTTGATTTTCAGCGGCTTTCCCCGCTGCAGCTTCTTGATCAGCAACGCTTCGGGCAGAACCTCTTCTATTCCGCGTTTAATTAGATCCAGGGATGCTGTGACATCGGTCATTTGTAAAATCTCAAAAATTAAGACAATGGTTGCACACTCTACTAGAAGCATCTGATAAAATTAACCATTGAGCGTCCTGATTGTTTACTATTTATGATGGAATCCATAAACCATGTTTTATCGCCAAGAGACCGACATACAGCCTTTCCCGCTATAGCCATGAACCATGCAAGACTTTAAATCCTATACGCTGGAGAGAAGGCCTGCACGTGGCCAGTTGGCTAAGCGACTGGTTATTGCCGCTGTTTTCCTGGTCATCCTGGCTGCCGGCTTTCTGTTTCTCATCTCAGAACCCGATGCCCCCCCCCAGGAGCCCCTCCTCCCCACCCCTGAAGCAGAGGACTCGCAACAGAAAAAGCTGATCCTACCCCTGTCTCTGCCCGGCCAGACCGACACAGGCGAGAGTCACAGGCTGCCGACCGCGCCAGCCCGATCGATCGGCTTCATCAAGCAGGCGGTGGCGGTCGAACAGGAGCCCGCCACACCGACAGTCGCCGACACCCCGCCTCTCCCGGAGACCGACAACACCCATCTGCTGACCTATAAAGTCCGCAGCGGCGATTCCCTGGCCACCATTTTCAAGAAACACGACCTCAGCGCCAATCTGTTGCACCGCATTGTCCACTCCAGCGACACGGCCGGGAAACTGGTCGATATCCGCCCTGGCGAGATGCTCTATCTCACCCTGGACAAAGAGAACAACCTGCTGAACCTGCGGCTGGAGCAGAGCAAGATCCACAGCCTGGAGATCTCGGCCCTGGACGATGGTTTCAAGACCGAGGAGATCAGCAGGGAGGTTGAACCCCGCACCACCCATGTCAGCGGTGTCATTGAAAACTCGCTCTACCTTGCCGCGAAGGAGGCCGGCCTGTCTGAGAAGCTGATTATGCAACTGGCGGAGATCTTTGGCTGGGATATCGATTTTGCCCTGGAGATACGCGCCGGTGACCGGTTTACGGTCATTTTCCAGGAGGACTACCTGGATGGGGAAAAACTGCGGGACGGCCCTATCCTGGCCGCGGAATTCATCAACCGGGGACGCAGCTATCGCGCCTTGCGCTATATCGACGCTGCGGGACGTTCCGACTACTACACCCCGGAAGGCCGCAGCATGCGCAAGGCCTTCCTCCGCGCACCCGTCGATTTCCGGCGGATCTCATCGAAGTTCACCAGGGAGCGCTGGCACCCGGTGCTGGGCAAGAAGCGCCCCCACCGGGGCGTCGATTACGCGGCGAAGACAGGCACCCCGATCAAGGCCGCGGGCGACGGCAAGATTATCCACAGAGGCGTAAAGGGGGGCTACGGCAAAGCCGTCATCATCCAGCATGGCCAGGTCTACACCACCCTGTATGCCCATCTCTCACGCTATAACAAGAAGGCGAAAAAAGGCCAACGGGTCCAGCAGGGCCAGATCATCGGCTATGTCGGCAGGACCGGGCTTGCGACAGGCCCCCATCTGCACTATGAATTCCGGGTCAACGGGGTTTATCGAAATCCCTTGACCGTGAAACTGCCAGCCGCCAAACCGATCGCTAAAAAGTATCTTGCCGATTTCCAGACAGTGGTTCAGCCGCTGCTGACCCAACTGGAGCTGATCAGCCGCACCATGGTTGCCGATGCCAAATGAATCCGTCCATGTCGGACTCATATCCGGAACAAGCCTGGACGGCATCGATGCGGTAGCCGTCGATTTCAATGGGGCTCAACCCAACCTCTTGGCATGCCACTGCGAGCCCTATCCGACTGCATTGCAGACTGAGTTACGCGCCATCTCGATTGCAGGTGAGAATGAGATCGATCGTCTGGGCGAGCTGGACAGACAGGTTGCGGCGCGCTTTGCCGATGCCTGCCTGTCCGTACTGGACAAGGGCGGTTTACGGCCGGAGCAGGTCGCCGCCATCGGCTGCCATGGCCAGACCATACGCCACCGCCCGGAAGCGGTGTTTCCGTTCACCCTGCAAATCGGCGACCCCAACACCCTCTCTGAACTGACCGGGATCACCACAGTGGCCGATTTCCGCCGCCGGGATATGGCGGCGGGTGGGCAAGGGGCGCCATTGGCGCCGGCCTTCCACCAGGCGCTGTTTCAACATCCCGAGCAGCAACGGGTGGTATTGAATCTGGGCGGGATCGCCAATATCACCTGCCTTCCTTGCGCTACGGGGAAGCAGGTCATCGGCTACGACACCGGACCGGCGAACACGCTGCTCGACCGCTGGATCGAGCGGTATCAAGCCGTGAGCCATGATCATTGCGGTGAGTGGGCAAGGAGCGGGCGGATAGAGGATGATTTGCTCCGGCGGTTACTATCCGACCCCTATTTCAACCTGCCTCCCCCCAAAAGTACGGGACCTGAGTATTTCAACCTGGATTGGTTGGGGGATAAACTCTCCCATAGCAACTATTCCCCAGCGGATGTGCAGGCAACTCTGGTGGAACTGACTACGGTCGGCATTGCCCAGGCGATCGGCCGGGAGGGATTTTCCCAGGGCGAAGTCCTGGTTTGCGGCGGCGGCGTACATAACACCTATCTGATGGAGAGATTGGGCTTCCACCTACCCGAGTGCGCGGTTCGCCCGACATCCGTTTACGGCGTGGATCCTGACTTGGTGGAGGCCATGACCTTCGCATGGTTGGCAAAACGCACCCTGGCGGGGCTCAGCGGTAATCTACCCTCGGTCACAGGTGCCACGCGAGATGTCATTTTGGGCGGTATATACCCGGCTTCCCGGCTCGCTGAACCCGTTACACCACACTAGTGTAGTGTCTCATACTATTAACCCGGCGACCAAATAGTGTACTTTCAGCCGCAGTGTGCCTGCCTGCAGCAAGGCATCAAAACGCCGTTGTAGCCGCCCTACAGCAAGTTTTGATAACGCAGCCTGCAGGCAGGCACACTGCGGCCTGTCTATTAAATATCAATCTGTTAGGGGCTACAAGAATGCCCTTGCTCTTCGTTGTGACTCTTGACAAGGGAATCACCATTGCCTGCGAGCCACGCCTTGATCAAGGGCATTCTTGTAGCCCTGAAAGTACACTATTTGGTCGCCGGGTTAATAATTGCTGATATCAGCGTGACGCCAGGCCGCTAGGCGCGTTGCGCAGGGAGAAGTGGCACATGGATGTGCCGTTTACGGACCGAAGGATGGAATGGCGCGCCGTTTCTGCACGGTCACGTCGCGTATCAGGGCCGCCATGCCAAGCATACCCCCCTGCTTTGTATGAATCCTGGCCGCCATCACACTGAGATAGCGCTCACCCTGTAGAACCGATTCCGCATAATTGGAATCGGCATGCTCAAGCAGACGATTCATCATCTGCGGATCTCCGACCAATTGATAGAAACCCTGGCTGACGATCGTCGCTAACGGCCTCCCCAGCAGTTTTTCCGCCGCCGGATTGACCAATACGATACTGTCATCCCGATCCGTCACCGGATCCGTTTTGAAAAAATAGCGTTTGGTTGCGCTGGGTCAGTAACTCATTAGTTGGCGATTTTATAGTATATAGTTCAAGCCACGGGTTGATGACGAAAAATCGCGTAAGCTTATGATCGGCCATGGGCCCGCAAATTGAGCTACTCAATAAACCGTACCTGCCCAAGGGTTATGAAAACGTCCATCCACAACCCGCACTTTTTACTACGCCGGTTGCACTCATTACTGGGGCTTTTGCCGGTTGGCGGGTTTCTGGTCTTTCACCTTTGGGAAAACTCCCAGTCACGGTTCGGGCCACTGCACTATAACGAGCACGTCGTCGGCTGGCTTCAAGGACTCAACTATCTGCTGTTGATGGAGCTGTTCGTGATCGCCCTGCCGCTGTTGCTGCATGCCGGATACGGTTTAGTGATCCTGCGCAGCGGCCGCGGCAATCCAGGGACCTATCCCTGGTTGCACAACCGGTTCCACTGGCTGCAGCGCCTATCCGGCGTTGCGATCCTGCTGTTTCTGCTGTTGCATGTGGGATGGACGCGTATCCTGACTATCTGGGAGCCGGGCATCAAGGCCGACCTCTTCGGCCATATGCAGAGCCTGCTGAGTCATCCGCTGATCTTTCTGCTCTATCTGACGGGATTGCTGCTTTCAATATTCCATCTCTGTAACGGCCTCTGGAGCATGGCGATCAGTTGGGGGCTGACCACAAGCGCCCAGGCGCAAACCCACTGGTTCTATCTCTGCTGTGCCCTGGCCTTGATGCTGAGCGCCATGGGTGTGCACGGTATGCTGGGGTTTATCCCATGAAGCGGCCGCGCAAGGTCATCGTCATCGGCGGAGGACTGGGCGGGTTATGGGCCGCCCTGCGGGTGGCGGAGGCCGGTTTCCAGGTCGAAATCTTCTCCCTGTTCGAGGTCAAACGCTCCCATTCGGTCTGCGCCCAGGGCGGCATCAACGCCTGCTTCGACACCAAGGGCGAAAGGGACTCTGTGTGGCAGCATATTGTCGACACCCTCAAGGGCGGGGCATACCTGGCCAATCAACCGCCGGTCAAATCGATGTGTCATGAGGCGCCGGGGTTGATCCAGACCTTCGAGCGCATGGGCGCGACCTTCTCCCGAACCCCGGAAGGGCTGATGGATCTGCGCCTGTTTGGCGGTGTGAAGCACCGGCGCACCGTTTTCGCGGGCGCCAGCACCGGGCAGCAACTGCTGTATGGCGTCGATCAGGAGGTGCGACGCCAGGAGGCGCTGGGACGGGTCCGTAAATTTGAGTGGTGGGAGTTTTTATCCCTGGTAAAGGATGGGCAGGGCGCCTGCAAGGGCATAGTAGCGATGAATCTGCGCACCCTGGAGGTGTCGGCCTTCTGCGCCGACGCCGTGATCCTCGCCAGCGGTGGCATGGGACAGGTCTATGGCCACCGCTCCACCAACTCCACCAACGCCACCGGCGCGGCCGCCTGCCGGGCCTATCAACAGGGGGCCTGGTTCGCCAATACCGAGTTCTTTCAATTTCATCCCACCGCCATGCTGGGCGACGACAAGACCCGGCTGATGAGCGAGGCGGCCCGCGGCGAGGGCGGACGCATCTGGGTGCCCAAGGACCCCAGCGACAGTCGCAAGGCGACCCGGATTCCCGAGCAGGATCGATTCTATTTCCTCGAGGCGTGGTACCCCAGTTACGGCAATACGGTGGCCCGCGACCTGGCATCCCGCGCCATCTGGAAGGTAGTGCATGAACTTGGACTGGGGGTCGGCGGCGAGGCCAAGGTCTATCTCGACCTGACCCATCTCAACCCGGGTTTCCTGGAGCAGCGACTGCACGCCATTCTCGATATCTATCGTAAGTTTCACGGTGCGGACCCGGTGCATGAACCGATGGAGATCTACCCCTCGGCACACTATGCCATGGGGGGGCTGTGGGTCGATTTCGAAAAGGATGAGGCCAGCGGCGGAATCAAGTTCGGCAGCACACGCAACCACGCCACCAATATTCCCGGACTCTACGCCTGCGGCGAGTGCGATTACGGTTACCACGGCGCCAACCGGCTGGGCGCCAACTCCCTGTTGTCCGCCTCCTTCAGCGGCAGGGTGGCGGGGGAGTCCGTCGCTAACTATCTGCAGGGCCTGCAGGAGGCGCTGCAAGCCGTGCCGGAGCGATATTTTAGCGATGAAATAGCCCGTCAGAAATGCATCAACCGGCAACTGACCGACAATGACGGCAAAGAGAACCCCTATGCCCTGCACCACCAACTCGGTGAATTGATGTCGAGCCAAGTGGGTGTGGTGAGGGACAATGCGACCCTGCAACAAGCCATCGCATCCCTACAGGAGTTGGAGCAACGCAGCCTGAGGGCCAACCTGCAGGAACGCAACGAATGGAGCAACCAGGGCCTGGCATACGCCCGGCAACTGCAGGAGATGATCCGGCTCGGACAAGTCATCGCCAGCAGCGCCCTGGCGCGCAACGAATGCCGCGGGGCCCATTACAAGCCTGAATTCGAACTCGCCGTACCGGATGGCGCCTACCCGGGAGACCCGGCCTACGAGGCCTATCGACAGGCCTGGAAGGCGCAGAACGAAGCCTGGTTGAAGAGCAGCATCGCTGAACACGCCGATGCGGGACCGCATATCGATTACCGGGCGGTGGATCTATCGGTTCTGCCACCGGAAGAGCCTCGAGACTACCGTTGAGGGATGATCATGGCCGACAACATCGACTTCCATATCCGCCGACAGGACACCCCCTACAGTCCACCCTACTGGCAGTCGTTCGCCATACCCTATCGCAAAGGCCACAATGTAGTCTCGGCGCTGATGGTGATCCGTGAGCACCCCGTCACCCAGGATGGCCGTCGCGTCGACCCGGTGGCCTGGGAATTCAACTGCATGGAGGAGGTCTGCGGCGCCTGCAGCATGCTCATCAACGGCCGTCCCAGGCAGGCCTGCTCCACCCTGGTCGACAAGCTGACGCAACCGATACGGCTTGAGCCTCTGAGCAAGTTTCCCGTCGTCCGTGACCTGATGGTGGATCGCAGCCGAATCTTCGCCGACCTGAAGCGGGTGCGCGCCTGGCTCGAAATCGACGGCGCCTGGGATATCCATCAAGGGACCCCGCGCATTTCACCAGAGGCGTGGAAAGCGAACTATCTCTACAGCCGGTGCATGAGCTGCGGCTGCTGCATGGAGGCCTGTCCGCAATACGGTCCCGATGAGGATTTTGTCGGCCCCGCCTCCCTGGCCGCGGTCAGGTTGATGAACAGCCACCCCACCGGGCGCTACCATAAGCAGCAGCGCCTGCACGCCATCATGGCCGAGGGAGGCATCAGTGACTGCGGCAATGCGCAAAACTGCGTGCGGGTCTGCCCCAAGGAGATCCCGCTGACCGATGCCATCGGCGAACTGGGGCGTCAGACCACCCTGCAGATGCTGCGGGACCTGTTTGGCAAGAGTGAGTAACCGGTGTTGCGCTTTCCGGCCGCCATCCATCAACAATTGTTAAATCATCGATCCGCGGACAACCTGCGGGGTTGGTTTTTGTTAACCTCTGACTGCGAGTGGTAGGTCAGGTTGACGCGGAGCGGCTACCTGACTCAAGGGGGTGTCACGTAGCTGCGCAACGTGACCTACGGGTTTCTGACGGCAAGTCACTGGATATCGGCCTCAATGCAGTCCCTCCGGAAGCGCTTATCCCAAGATAGCGATAGCTGTCACAGACACTTGTACTCCTTCAACATGATAATGATGGGTTCAGTCATCATTATCATGTTGAAGGAGTACTAGTATCCGCTACCTTTACCCTGCCAAAATCAAGTTGGCTCGATAGTCATGTACCTAACCATTCCCCTCCGGATCGACTCGACAGTCGGAGGGCCGAAGGAGATAGCGATGTATACAAGAAGCACCCTTAGCTGCCTGGTCGCAGGTCTGATCGCCCTGCAAGCCTGCACCACGGTCGATCCCTATACCCGGGAGGAGAAGACATCCAAGGCGACCACCGGCGCGGTGATCGGAGCCGTGGCCGGCGCTGTCCTGGGCATTGCCACCTCAAAGGATAAAAAGAAACGCAAGGAGCGCGCCCTGAAGGGCGCCGGCATCGGGGCCATCGCCGGCGGCGGCGTGGGATATTACATGGACGTCCAGGAGGCCAAGCTGCGCCAGCGTCTGGAGAACACCGGTGTCAGTGTCACGCGCAACGGCGACAACATAATCCTCAACCTGCCAGGCAACATCACCTTCGAGGTCGACAAGAGCGATGTCAAACCCGATTTCGTGGAAATCCTCGGTTCCGTCTCGCTGGTGTTGAACGAGTATAAATCCACCATGATCGAAGTGGCGGGGCATACCGACAGCAGCGGCTCCGAATCCTACAACCAATTGCTGTCGCAACAGCGCGCCCACTCGGTCTCCAACATTCTGGCCCGCAAAGGCATCGATGCGGTACGCATCGATACCGTCGGCTACGGCGAGTCCCGGCCGACCGCGTCCAATGCCACACCGGCCGGACGGCGGCAGAACCGGCGTGTCGAGCTCACGCTTCTGCCCTATGTGGAGGGCTGACAAAAGCACGCATCCCCGGCAAAGGGCCTGGCGCTTCCATGACGGAAGCGCCCAAATCATTAGGCTTCAGTGCTTAAACGCAAAGTTGATTGTCCGCGAATGAACGCCAAGAATCATTATGTGCCCCGTCTCACAGCGAATCTGAACCGCGCTATCGACAATCTAATTTAGTGTCCGTCCGGAAAGAAAAACTCTCGCAAAGACGCCAAGATCGCAAAGTTATAACAACTTATTGTTTTTTTTATTGTATTTATTTTTCCTTGGCGATCTTGGCGTCTTTGCGAGAGAAATTGTCTTGTTTCTGGACGGACACTAATTAGCCGCCTTTCACCGCAGGAACCCCGGCAGGTTCAATTAATCCGGCACGCGACGGCCTGGCTTTCTTTAAATCCATGGCCACGATCGCGCACACGAAATTTGCGTTTATTCGCGTTCATTGGCGGACAAATCCTGCTTGATTCGCTCTCTGCTATACCGCTTGCCAGGTCTCGGCCAACACAATCTGCAGCTCATCCTTGACCGCTTGCGGTATCACATTGCCCGCCCCGCTCGGCACATCGTAGACGGCCATCGCGGCCACCAACTGGTCGACCTGGTTGTTGAGCAGCACCGAAGCGCTTGTCTCGATCCGCTCCACTTCATTGTCCGGGCTGTCGTACCAGTGGGCGAGGGTGAGTTGATCGTCCGTCCCGGCCTGGGTGATGGTCAGATCGCTGCCGCTGCGGCTGAACCAGAGATCCTCGAGCGCCGCCTGTTCAAAGCGGACCGTATCGGTGCCGGCATCGCCGGCGTCATGGTTGTTGACGGTGTCCTGCCCTGAACCGTTGCCGATCAGGTAGACATCGCTGCCGTAACCACCGATCAGGTAGTCGTCACCGGCGCCCCCCTGGAGCTGATCGTCGCCGGCCCCGGCATCGATGAAATCCCCATCGGAGCCGGCCAGATAGCGGTCATTCGCGCCCGTGCCGAGAGTGGCGGTGCCGTAGGCCTGCTCATCGGGCAGGCCGGGATAGTCGGGGGAGCCGGTCGGGTCGGGGTTGGCGAGACCAAAGACGCCGAAGAGCTGGGCGGCGCTCAATTGGCCGCCGGTGGCGAACGTGATCAGGTCGACGGCATGGTCGCCCCCCTTGAAATAGTCCCGCAGGGTGACCTGGTCGGTGCCGCCGCTGACCCGCAGGATCAGGTTGTCCCCGGATTTCATCAAACCGCTGGCGACCTGGTTGAAATCGATGCCTTCGAAGCGCAAGGTGTCGGCGCCGCCGTGGCGGTTGTCGATCAGGTCTTGGCCGTCGCCGGCGCTGAAGAGATAGCTGTCGTCGCCGCGACCGCCGATCAAGTGGTCGTTGCCGGCGCCGCCTCTCAGTGTGTCCCTGCCGTTACCGCCATCGAGCCGATCGTCCCCGGCAAGCCCCTGCAGGGTGTCGTCGCCGCTGTAGCCCTGGATCAGATCCGCCGTAGCGCCCCCATCCAATGCGGCATCGTTCCCCGTGGTGCCGGCTACCGTCTGCTCATAGGCGCTGGTCGGCGCGGGCATGGCGAGACCGAAGGCGCCGAAGATCTGCTCGGCGCTCAACTGGCCGCCGGTGGTAAAGGCGATGGTCTCGACCAGGGCATCGCCGCCGAGGAAGAAGTTGTGCAGGGTGATCTGATCGGGGCCGCCGTTGACCCGCAGCACCAGGTCGTCGCCGGACTTGAGCAGGCCGGAGGCGACTTGATTGAAGGTGATGCCGTTGTCGAAGCGGAGCAGATCGATGCCGGCGGTCTCTTCCAGGGTGTCCTGGCCGCTCGTATAGATGTAGGTGTCATCACCCGCGCCGCCCAGCAGCCGGTCGTTGCCGCTGCCGCCGCCCAGGGTGTCGTTCCCGGCGCCGCTGATCAGGGTCTCGTTGGCGCTGGCGCCGCTCAGGGTGTCATCGCCGCCGGGCTGGGGTGGCGGCACGGTGCCGTCTCCGCCGCCCGTGCCGGAGCCGCCGTCGCCGCCACCTGACCCACCCCCTCCCGTCGGCGGGTCTGTCACCAGCTCGGCCAGTTGACTGGCTGGGATATAGGCGCCGCCGTTGGGCTGCACATAATCGAGCTCGGCATCGCCGCCCAGGAAGTGGCCGGCGACCCGCACCGATTGCGCCGGATCGTCATCCACCGACACCAGCAGGTCGTCGCCTTCGCGCGCGAAACTGAGCCGTTCCCTTGCCACATCGGTGAAGAAGAGCCCGTCGAAACCGCCGCCGGCATTGTCGATGACATCCCTGCCGCTCCCGGCGGCATAGAGGTAGGCGTCATCGCCTCCACCGCCGGCGAGCTGGTCGTCACCGGCGCCACCAACCAGCGTGTCCGCGCCGATGCCCCCAACCAGTGTGTCGTCGCCCGCTTCGCCGGCCAGATAATCGTCACCCGCATCACCCTGGATGACGTCGTTGCCGCCGCGGCCCCACACCTGGTCGTTGCCGTCGCCGGCATGGAGGGTCTCGGACTGATCCTGGACACCGAGCAGGGTATCGTCGCCGCTGGTGCCCATGGTGATCGTCAGGGGGTCGACATCGGTGATCACGCTGCCGTCGGAAAATTCGAAACGGCTGATCTTGCCCTTGTAGATATCGGCGTAGGTGGTCTCGCCTACCTGCACCCGGGTTGTGGCAAACCAATCGGCTATTGTAATTTGATCGTTGAGGTTACCGTACAAGACCCGCAGATCGTTGCCATGCCGTTCGAAGCGGACATCGGCAGCGGTGATGTTGTCGCCGAAACGGATGACATCGTTCTCCACCGCCGAGGACCACATCTCCGGATCGCTGAGGGTGTCTGCGCCGTCGCCCAGGTTGAAGCGATAGGTATCGCTCAGTGAACTGCCGGAAAGCGTATCATTGCCACTACCGCCGATGAGCGTTCTTTCCACGCCTATCTCTTCGCTGGAAAATGACCAGGCGCGCACTAGGTCATCGCCGCTCCCACCGTCTATCAGGCCGATGCCGTGTAGGGTGTCATTACCGGCTTCCCCATAGAGTTCGCCCCGGCCATACATGAGATCAGATCCCTCACCACCGTAGAGGTGATCGAAATTCTCGGCCCGAAAGGCGTCCCACTTATAATGGCTGCCGCCATAGAGCTGATCATCGCCGGCGCCGCCGTACAACTGGTCGTGGTGGGTGGATCCTGTGTGTTGGTGGTAGCTGATATCCCCATCGCCGTGGAGGATATCATTGCCAGCACCGCCATGCAGCGCATCGTCGCCGGCGCCGCCGTCAAGGCTATCTTGTCCCAGTTCGCCATGGAGGGTGTCGTTCCCGCTGCCCCCGTCCAGTTGATCGTCGCCGTCTCCGCCATAAACCGTGTCGGCGCCATCGTAGGTGGCAATGGTGTCATGACCGGCCAGCCCGTCGATGGTCTCCGCGCCGTTGAACCCCTGGATGGCATCATCGCCGGGCGTGCCGGCAACCGTTTGCGCCAGCAGATCGCTATGGGTCCAGGTGACGTTGTCGGCAAAGGTGATCTCGCGGATGCCGTTGCCGGTGTCGAGCGGTTCGGCGCCGTTGAACTGGCCAATGATGCTCACCTGGTCGGTGTTGAGACGACTGGTGAGGATCAGATCATCGCCTGAGCGCCTGACCAGGGCATCGGTCGAGGCCAAACCGGCATGCTCAAGGGTGTTGTTGCCGTGGGAATCATCGAGGGTGTCCTGCCCGTCGCCGCTTTGAAAACGGTAGACATCGTCGCCGGACCCGCCCTCGAGCCGGTCATTGCCGGCGCCGCCGCTCAACCGATCGTTGCCCTCATTGCCGAGCAGGGTGTCGGCGCCTGCATCGCCGTGGAGTTGATCATGGCCCATGCCCCCGTCAAGGGTGTCGTCGCCGCCCCCGCCTGACAACTGATCGTCGCCTAGCGCGCCATCGATGGTGTCATTGCCCAGGCCGCCGTCGATCACATCATCGGTCTCATAACCGATGATCCGCTGATCCGTAGCGTCGCCCTGCAGCAGCATGGCCCTGACATCGCCGTAGCTCCAGTAGGTGTCGTCCTGGAATGCAATGGCGTCTATCCGGCTCGGCTGCGGGGTGGTGAAAAAATGACTCACCTGCGTGACGGCTTCGCCATAGTCGAGCACCAGGTCATTGCCGGTGCGGGACAACCCGACCATGGCCGGTGTGATGCCGGTGTCGAACAGGATCCTGTCATAGGCATTCTCGTTCGGCCCATTCAGATTCTGGATGACATTGTTGCCGGCGGTCAAACCCAGCAGGTAGATGTCGTTGCCGGCCCCACCCCTGAGGGTATTGGCGCCGGCCGTGGCGATCAGCAGATCGTCGCCCGCATCCCCTTCGAGCTGGTCTACGCCGTCGCCGCCCGAGAGGCGGTCACTGCCCGCGCCGCCGGACAAGCTATCGTCGCCCCCGCCGCCGGCCAGCACGTCGTTGCCCGCGTCGCCATAGAGCTGGTCACGGCCGTCATCGCCCTGCAGCCGATCGTCGCCGCCATGGCCGTGCAGGGTATCGTCGCCGCTGCCGCCGGCAAGCTGGTCGGCCCCCGCGTCCCCGGTCATGACATCGTTGCCGCCCTGGCCGTCCAGGGTGCTGCCCGCGAGGTCGGCAAACAGCAGGTCGTCGCCGGCGCTGGGCTGCAGTACGGTGGCTTGTATATGCTGCGCATCCCACTGTCCGCCATCCACGAATTCGATGGCGTTGAGCGCATAATCGCCCTGGCCGCCGCCGAGAAAATAGTTGGTCACGGTAATCGTGTCGTCCGGGCTGGGGAGTGTCAGCCGTAGATCGTAGCCGACCCGGCTGAGGCTCACATCCGCCGCGGCCACGCCGGCGAGAAAACGCAACACATCGTAGCGGCCCAGGCTGGGATCGTGATTATCAATGGTGCAGTGGCCGTCGCCGACCGCGAACAGGTAGACGTCGCTGCCATAGTCGCCCCGCAAATAATCGTTACCGGCGCCGCCGCTGAGCGTGTCATCCCCAAAATGTCCGTGCAGCGCATCATCCCCATCGCCGCCTGTCAGCCGGTCGTTCCCATATCCCCCCCTGAGCACATCGTTGCCGGCGCCGCCGTTCAGTTCATCGTCGCCAAAGTCTCCGTCGAGCGTATCCTGGCCCCCTTCGCCGAACAGGGTGTCATTACCCTCATAGCCGTTGGCCTGGTCGTCGCCTTGCTGGAGATGGATGGTGTTCGCACCACTGTCGCCGAGGTAATAATCGGCCTGGCCGGTCGGTTGGGTGAACAGACTGATCAGTTCGTCCCGTGTCACCTGGGGGCCATCGGAAAATTCGATCGCTATGGGGTATTGCCAGTTTTCGCCGGGATTCGTATATTCGATGAAGTAGTTTTCGATATAGAGACTGTCATCGGAGATCTGTGACTCGATCAGCAGGGAGCGGCCGGGCGTAGTGCCGTACACGGGCTGGTGAAGATCGGACATCATGTTCCCGAACACGGGCCTGAAGCGGACGTTCTCTCTTGTCAGGCCACCACCAAGCCTGACGATATTGACATCGCCGCCATGTAGCCTCGCTTCATCATTGATCCGGTCATGCCCATCGCCAAGATTGAACAGGAACAGATCGGAGCCCGCGCCGCCGTACAGTCTGTCATTACCGGTCCCGCCGGCGAGCGTGTCATTGCCGGCCGCCCCATCCAGGTAGTCATCGCCCGCATCCCCGAAAAGCTGATCATCCCCGGCCGCGCCATGCAAATTGTCACCCCCTCCCAGACCGTGCAGCGTATCGCCGGTGGCGTTGGCATAGAGGTTCTCGTAACTGTCAGTGGCCTGCCTGACGGCGGTGTTGACCGCGTTGAAGTCTAAAGCAACATCATCAAAGGTAATGCGGTCGATCACTTGTCCCGTTGCGCCGTCCTGGAGGAAGTAGCCCTCTAGGATTAGCTGCTCGGGTCTGTCGTTGACCCGATAGCTCAGAACCAAGTCATGGTCGCCGCGCAACGAGCCGCGCAGCACGTGCACGTCTGCGCTCGCCACGCCATGCAGCCGCAGCTCATCGAAACCGCTGCCGTCCGGATCGGCATTGGAAATCTTGACATTGCCCTGACCCGCGGTGTGGATGTAGGTGTCGTTGCCGGCCTCGCCGGTGCAGAAGCCTGCGCCACACTCAAGGATATCGTTGCCGCTCCCGCCATACAGCCGATCATAGCGCCCTTCTCCGCTGATGAGATGGTCGTTGCCGTCGCCGCCGTGCAACTGGTCATCGCCGGCGCCGCCGCTCAGCGCGTCATCGCCACCATCACCCTGAAGCTGATCACTGCCTTCGCCACCCGAGAGGGTGTCGTTACCCTCGCCGCCATGCAACTGGTCGTCGCCGCCGTGCCCTTCCAGCACATCGGCGTCAACCGTGCCGGTCAACGTGTCGTCGCCGTTGCCGGTCTGGTCCATCCAAGCCTGAATCCTGGTCCTGTCCCATTGGGTCCCGTCGGCGAACGTGATCGCATCCAGCCCTGATCCATTCTCAAACCCATTGAAAAAATAGCTGACCCGGATCACTTCCCCACTGCCCGCCAGGGTGAGCAGCAGATCGTCGGCCACGCGGCTCATCGTCACTTCGCTGGGGTCGATGCCGGCGAGAAACGCCAACACATCCCGGCTCCCGGGATCCGTGTCATGGTTGGTGATCAGGACATCGCCGTCGCCCTTGGCGTACTGATAGCGGTCATTGCCGGCGCCCCCCTTGAGCACATCGCCCGCGCCGCCGCGCAGGATATCGTCGCCGTCGCCCCCATACAGACGATCGGGGCCCAGACCGCCGTCGAGGGTGTCGTTACCGTCCCCGCCAAACAGAAGATCGGCGCCCTCGCCACCGTTGAGGCTGTCGTTGCCGCCGTCGCCCAACAGCCAATCGTCGCCCTCTCCCCCTGACAGGGTGTCGTTATCCTCCTGCCCGGACAGCCAGTCATTGCCGCCATCGCCCGACAGGATATCGTCGCCCCGGCCGCCACTGATTTTGTCGTCCTGCTGATCACCGCTGATCGGATCGTCCCTGTCGCTGCCTTGCACGGTATTGGTCGCGCCACCGGACCCTGTCTCCCACGAAAGGGGGATAAACCCCGAGTCGCACCGGATCGCCTCGTTGTACAGATTGCCGCCCGTGGGCCACCACACGTTGTAGATGTCGATATAGACCTGATCCTGATACCAATCGAACCAGTAACCGTTTTGTCGCGGATCGAGCCAGTGCGGCGCGTTGTACTTCGCATCGGTGCTGATCCCCAGCCTGTCGTCGCTGAAGTTCTCGATGGTGATGGTATTGTTGCTATTGCTTGCGTCGCTGACGCTCAGGGTGGTGCCGTTGAGGGTGTAGCGGAGCGTGACGTCGTAATGGTTGTTGTGCTCCTCGAAGACATTGGGGTTGTCTGTCTGGTGGATCCAGTGGAGGCCCAGCATCACATAGACCTGCTCCCCGTTGGCGGCGGTGACGTTCATGCACACCGCACCCTGGCCGTCGGCGTCGTTGATCACATCACCGGCCCCGGCATAATAGAGGTCGTCCCCATTGCCGCCCTCCAACCGGTCGGCGACCCCGTCGTCGACCAGCACATATTGGTTGGTTTGGTTGGCCGCTTCATCCAGGTAGCGGTGGTCGCCGAACAGGATATCGATGCCCTCGCCGCCCAGCAGGTGGTCTTGGCCCAGACCGCCCACCAGCAGATCACGACCCACGCCGCCGTCGAGGGTGTCGTTGCCCGCCTCGCCATACAGGGCGTCGCTACCGACGCCGCCGGACAGGCCGCCGTCGTTGCCGCCGTCATCCCCTGCCCCGCCGCGCAGTTCGTCGTTGCCGTCACCGCCATCGAGCTTGTCGATACCGGCGTTGCCTTCCAGGTAGTCATCGCCGTCGCCGCCATTGAGGGTGTCGTTCCCACCACCGCCGTATATCAGATCGGCTTTGTTTCCACCGCTCAACTCACCGGCGTCTTCATCGCCATCCCCGCCAAAGCGATAGTGCACCAGGTTGTCCGTATCCACCCCGAAGGTCGTGCCCGCCGCCGGTTCGGACATGAACTCCCCGGCCTCGGCATCCCAATACAGCTCCCCATCGCCGGAGGCGGCGGTGAGATGCTGTGCATCCCCGTCGTTTCTCTGCAGGGTCGCACGCAGATAATGGGTGCGGTCCTGCAGGTATTCATCGGTCAGTGTGCCGGTTTGCGTGACCGGATCATACAGGTCTAGTTCGTGGTTTTGATTATGATCGTCATACAGTGACGCTTTACCAACAATGGCGAAGGGATTGAGATGCGTAAGGGCAGTCACAGTAGGGACACCGGTTGCCCGGCGCCCCCTGCACAGATCCCCGCATGAAGTTTTCCCTCACGGGGCTCCTCGGTTGTACTCGC
>JAHXHS010000013.1 GCA_025656455.1 Candidatus Thiodiazotropha sp. (ex Epidulcina cf. delphinae)
CTGAATTGCGGGGGGTTCGGCTCAGCCATGACGGTGACGGCCGGTTTCGGGCTGGCGGCTGTTTCTCACGTGCTCAAACGGCTTGCCGGGTAAATATTAACCCGGCACCATAATAGGTTGCGTTCAGCCGCTGTGTGCCAGCCTACAGCAAGGCATCAAAACGCCGCTGTAGCACTCCTACAGTAAGTTTTGATAACGCAGTCTGTAGGCTGGCACACAGCGGCCTGTCTTTATTAAATCAATCGGTTAGGGGCTTCAAGAATGCCCTTGCTCGGCGTTGTGGCTCTTGACAAGGGAATCACCCTTGCCGGCGAGCCACGCCTTGATCAAGGGCATTCTTGAAGCCCTGAACGCAACCTATTATGGTGCCGGGTTAATAAATACTTGAGTGTCTGCCAGCCTGTCATGCAGCGTCCGCTTCCCTGAGCCGAATAGCGATCCAAGATCGAGCAACAGCAATAGCTGGCCGAGATAGGGAATGGCTACCAGCAGGGCCGGTAGCAGATAGCGCAGGAAGAGCTTGCGGCTGAAATGGGCGGGAGCGCCGTCACGACGCCGAATCTGGATCTTCAACGCCCATTTACCGATGGTCTGGCTGCGGCTGTGCAGCAGATAGAGGTTGATGCCGGCAACGCCGATCCAGGAACTGAAGCTGTTCATGATCATGGCGCCGATGCGGCTCTCGTTACCGCTGAGTATCACCAGCATCACCGGGTAGAGAATCAGGGTCCAGATAGCGATATCGATGGCGAATGCGATCAGGCGGCGCCAACGCGGGGCTATGTTCGTGCTCTGTTCCCCGCTCTCCATCGGCTCAGTCCTTGATCGCCAGAGCCACGGTATAGCTCTTGCCCTGTTTGAGTTTGCGGTAGTTGCCGAAGACCTGGTTGAGGTTGCGTTTCATATATTGCCTCAGGCCGTTGATGGTCACCAGGTAGAGCCTGCCCCGTGGATTGAGCCGCATTGCAGCGTCATGCAGGATCAAGCTTAACATCTCCTTGCCCACCTTGGCCGGAATATTGGAGGCGATGACATCGAAGTGCATCGACGGGTCGATGTGATCGAAACCGTTGCTGAGTATGGCCTTCGCATTCGGCAGTCGATTGCGCGCCGCGTTGGCGTTGCTGTACTCCACTGCCATGAAATCCTTGTCGACCAACAAGGTCTCTCCCTGAGGCGCGCGCCGGGCCATGAAAAGGCCGATCGGGCCGTAGCCGCATCCCAGATCGAGGCAGTTGTCAGTGGGGGCGATCTCCAGGCGTTCAACCAGGAGGCGGGTGCCCTCATCGATCTCCCGCGGTGAGAAAATGCCCCAGGTCGAATGAAACAGTAGCTGCTCGCCGGCCAGATTGTCGGAGAAGACAATGTCCCGGCGGAGTTTTTTGAGTGTGTCGTGTGCCAGCATTCCGGCGGAGTGTTACCCGCTGGCGGATCGATGTCAATCCAGGGCTTACAAACTGGTTATTCCTCGCAAATGGATTCAGGCGTTGCCGACCGGGCCGAACCCGTTATCGGCAGCAGGGCAATCCGTTGCTCGGGTCCGTGGATTGGTGTGATACTATCTGTTTCAGAACCCTGGTTGAATACCGTGAAGGGTGCCCTTGCCTGCGGATTTTGCCTTATAAATGAGTTGTTTATGGATGGACCTGGAGTGGGCTGTTTGCGATCTGGTCTGCTCGTTTTTCTGCTGTTTGTCGTGATCGGAAGTAGCCAGGCGGGCAGTGCGAGCTGGTCGTCGTTGGAGAGCGGAGATAAGAAGATTTTCAAAATCAGGCATTTTTTCTGGAAAAGCGCAAACAGGTTCGGTTCGTCAGGACCGAACTCAATGACGATATCGAACTTCTTAAACGATACTATAATGATCTCCTTACCATTACGATGGCAGTGATCGATCTGCCGGATTAGGGTGAGTCATAATGAAATATGCACTCCTTGGAAAGGTCTCGTTCTGGTTGGTGCTCATCGGCGCCGCGGCATTGCTAACGCCGCAACCCGCTTGGCCCGAGTGGCTGGCGCGGATGCTGCTGTCGGCCGGTGTAGCACTGGGCGTTACCGCCTTAGGCGTTACGATGTGGCGCAAGCGGGTAAATACAAATAAGCGGAATTAGGCCCCGCGCTATGGCGACAATTGATTGAGTTTCTGCTGGGCGTCCAGTATTTCCTGGGCTATGTCGCGTAATTTTCTGCGTTCCGATCGCGCCTTTTTACGCAACATCTCGAATGCCTTGTCCCGTTCGATATGGTGGCGTTCCATTAAGATGCCGACAGCGACATCGACCACGCGGCCGGTCTGTATGGCATTGCTATAGCGTCTCTCGTTTTCTCTCAGCCGCCTGATCTTTTCCGCGCAGGCCAATGCGGATTCGATCCCCGGCATCATCTTGTTGATGTCGTCTGATCGTTCCAATACCCCCAGAGAGCCCGGATTATTCTCTTGATTGATTTGGGTGATCTTTTCATGATTGCACAGAAAAATGAATGGCGTGGCGGATTTCAATAGTTCATCGGTCAGATCGATATCGGCCGACTTGGTGAGTTGCGTGTCGAGAATCACCAGGTTGGGCCGTTCAGCGTCGCTTATGCGTAATGCCTTGTCGGCGGAATCTGCCGTGAGAACTTCGTAACCCGAATCGATAAGGGTTTTACCGAGTATTTCCAGATTTCCATGATCGTTGTCCACTAACAACAGTTTTTGCCTGCTCATGTCAATCGCTCCATAAGGATTGCACGAGCAATTAGCCGATGTTCAGGGGTTATTCGGATGGGGCATGGCTGAAAGGACCTGCTTGTAATTGAGACATTCTCTCTGCTCCGCCCATCCATGGCTCTACAATCCATTGACATATTGATACCACCATCTCCTTCGTTTTTCGGTCTTAGATTAAGCATCTGTATTATATATTTCAAGCAACAATATGGGGGTGATATCCGGCATCGATGGGGGATGGATTACAATTCTCATGAACATAGATTCTCCTCTATAAATAAGTCATTTATTTCATACCGCTCACCCATAATCCACGGTGTCGTTTAGTCCATGGTCAGGGACGAATCCGTGCTGAGGCTGTCGCCTGCATCGAAATGTTTGTGCCAGGGCGTGTTGTTCAGCAACAGGTCGTCCATGTCGCTAGCCGGTCGGGGGGCGCAGATGAGAAAACCTTGTGCCATGTCGCAGCCAAACATCTCCAGCTCATGGAGCTGGTCCTGCTTTTCAATCCCTTCAGCCGTTGCCACCAATGACAGGTCATGGGTCATATTGATGATGGTCTTGACAAGTTGTTTGTCGCCATCTCCATAGTTCAGGTCATCGATAAAGGACTTATCGATCTTCAGCTTGTCGATCGAGAAACGCTTGATATGGTTGAGAGAGGAGAAGCCGATTCCAAAATCGTCGATGACGATCTTGATGCCAAGACGTTTGATATTTTCAAGAGTCTTGATAGTCTCTCTGCTGTCGTCCATCAATACACTTTCCGTTATCTCAAGCTCCAGCGCCGCCGGTGGCAGCCTGGCCTTGTGCAATGCCTCCTGAATCCGCTCCACCAGTTTGCCGTTGCGCAGCTGCCTGCTGGTGATGTTGATCGCGACGCAGATGTCCAGGCCGTACTTTTCCCGCCAGGCAACGATCTGGGTACACGCCGTATCGAAGATCCAGTTACCGATTTCGAAGATCAGACCACTCTCTTCCGCAATGGGTATAAAATGGCTTGGCGGAATATTGCCTTTTTGCGGATGCGTCCAGCGCAGCAGGGTTTCGAGGGTCGTGATACGTCCCGTTTTCAGGTCTATTTGAGGTTGATAGACCAACTTTAAGCCATTTTCACTGATCGTATCGCGAAGATCGTTTTCTATGGCCAACCGCTGTTCGTACTGTATGTCCATGCTTGGGGTGTAGATGACATGGCAGTTCATCCCCCTCTGTTTTGCTCGATACATGGCGGTATCGGCATGGCGCACAAGGGTTTCATTATCGCTTCCGTGGTCGGGGAAGAGGCTGATGCCGAGGCTTGTGCCGATGAATAAGTCGCGTTTGCCTATCGTGTAAGGTTGTTTGAAGCAAGTCAGAATCTTGTCGGCCACGGTGGTAGCCTGGGTCTGGTCGTGAATTCCGGAGAGGATGACGGTGAACTCATCGCCACCCAGTCTGGCCACGGTATCGGATTCGCGCAGACAGTTGCTGAGTCTGTGGGCTACGGCGCTCAACAGGAGGTCGCCGGTTGCATGACCAAGGGTGTCGTTTATGGTCTTGAACCGATCAAGATCGAGAAAGAAAATAGCGATCTTGCTCTTGTCACGATGGGCCTGGGTTAGCGCAAGATCGAGCCTGTCGTTGAAGAGTTCACGGTTGGGCAGGCCGGTCAGACTATCATAGTAAGCGAGCAGGTGGATCTGGTTTTGCAGCGCTTTTTGGTGGCTCAGGTCGGTGAAGATTGCCAGAAAATGGGTGGTCTGCCCCGTCTTGTCCTTAAAGCTGCTGATGCACACCCACTCCTGGTAGATTTCGCCGCTTTTTCTCCGATTCCAGATGGTGCCCTGCCATCTGCCGGTCAGCAGTAAGGCGTTCCACATCCTTTGATAGAACTCCTTGCCGTGTCGGCCTGATTTGAGCAGCCTGGGGGTTTGCCCGATCGCCTCATGGCGGGTGTAGCCGGTTACCCTGGTGAAAGCTTCGTTGACTTCGACGATCCGAAGGTTCGTATCGGTAACAAGGATGCCGTCGGTGATCGCGGATAAGATCTGCCTCGCAAGGGAGTCATCCGGGTCGATCTTGCCGAGCCATAAGCCTGGAAGCCTATGGAATTGGGTGGCGAGTGCAGTCAACCACGCTTGCTTGCGTGTCATCGCATCCCTCGAATATGTCTACATTCCGATTCCGTCATCTAAGATAGTGTACTGTCCCTTCCAATTGGGAACGTATTTGATAGCATGGATCCGCTAGGATCTGCAGGCATCAAGTTGGTTTTTTGGCGGGGTGAGGGCCGTTGGCGAAAGCCGGTTTTTCCAGACTGGGGAATCAGCTGTCGATCATGGCAGGGGGAAGGCCATCCTTTTCAGTAGCGCGGGGGCATGGCGCTGCCAGACGGATTATCCAGATATTCCCTAGTGTATATCAAGCGTTTTTTTTGCCTTTCTCCATATTCGTCGTTTTCCTTAAGTTTAACGGTCTCCTTGCCCAGGTGGTTTCATGAGATTGCCATCGCCATTAGCGATATCGCGCCGCATCTGTGACCGGATTGGATATGATGCCTGCGATCAGCCAGCCAATCGCCAAGCCGACGATCAATAAGCCAGCAACCAGGTTGTTGCTGGAGTCTACATTTTCGATCAGGCGGTTACCGGCGAGCGTAATGGCGGTTTCCTGTTCTTCGACAGGGCGCTGCAGTATATCTTCCATCTTCTCAACCAGCGGATCGATCTTGCCCCGGGCCGACCGGGCATCATTGTGACCTGGCTCGCTACTGAGCAACTGATCAGCGGTTTTATTGGATAGGGTCAACTCGTCATTCAACCGATCGACGAGTTGGGTGGATATTTCGTCATGATTTAGGGCAGGATTTGTTTGAAGTGAACGAATGATATTTTTCGTATGTTCGATGCGAAGTGCGTAGTTGTTCCGGTGGCGCTTTTCCTTGGTCAGTGGATAAAACGCCAACGATCCTGCTACCCGTTTCAGGCTGGCGCGGAGATCCATTATCTGCATCAGCGTGGACTGCCTGTCTTGCGTAAGCTTATGGACCTGATCTCCTATCTTGCCGAAGTATCCTATTGCTATAGCGGAAGTGACGGAGAGCATCGAGAGAATGAGTCCGAATCCGATCCATAGCCTCATACGGATCGTCATGGATTGTAGCGCTGGCATGGTCACCTCCCTGGCATGGACTGTCCGAGTCCGTTGGCA
Source organism: Candidatus Thiodiazotropha sp. (ex Epidulcina cf. delphinae) (assembly GCA_025656455.1). Classification (GTDB taxonomy): domain Bacteria; phylum Pseudomonadota; class Gammaproteobacteria; order Chromatiales; family Chromatiaceae; genus Thiodiazotropha. The sequence goes on from JAHXHS010000013.1 coordinate 5,900, forward strand.
TTTTTCGTTGTTTTTATATTTGATAAATGCATGTGCCGATACCCGCAAGTCACCTGCGAGTCGCTGTATTGCGTAAACGAATCTACGCGATAAAACTCCTTTTATTCCTATTTCAAAAATCTAGCGTCAGTTATGCATAATACTTTAGTGGTTTTGGGTGTTTTTATTCGCTACATGGGAATAAGATTCATTAATTTGAATCAAGGGACTGGCTGAATGGAGGCAGTAAGGAAATCCAGTACTAGATAATTTAATGTATTATTTATTCTCATGAAAATTTTATGGTTAATTTTAGTGCTCCATCAACCTAATCACTTAGGATGCAGTGTGCCTCACCTCATCCAAGGCAAGGCGCGGTCCGCAGGGAATGGCATGCCCTTTTCAAGGACACTAGATGTTTGAAAAATATCTTACGAATCAGAAAACAAAGACCATCCATCGCTATGTTGGGCACCTGTTTTTGGTATTTCTGTCTGCCGCGGGATTTAAGCCAGCTCAGGCAGGATGGTTGCAACCCGCGGAGCCGTTGCGTATGGCACCAAAGATGGAACTTGTTGATACTGAAGGAGATATTTATCGTTTGAGCAAGATGGTGGGTAGCGTGGTGTTAGTCAATTTTTGGACGACATGGTGCCCGCCGTGTATTGAGGAGATGCCCTCATTGGTGAGATTGAGTAACAGCTTCGATCCGTCCCGATTCACCATACTTGCCGTGAATGTTCAGGAGAAGCAACGAAGAGTAAAGCAGTTCGCCACTAGGCTGGGGCTCGTCTTTCCCGTGCTTCTGGATACCTCGAGAGAGGTTGGAGATGCTTGGGACATCACCGTCTTTCCCAGCAGTTTCCTCGTGGATGCCAAGGGCCGCATAAGATACAAGGCAATCGGTCCCATTCAATGGGACAGTGACGAGGCGTTGGCCATTGTCGACAAATTGCTGGCTGAACAGGTTTCCCGTTCTCCATAAAAACCAGCCCCACGCAGTATGAACTGCTTGGCAAGTTTACCCTTTCTCCTCATACCCTCCTTAAAATTCCACCGTTTTAAGAAAACCTTAATTTTGGCCTGCTAGTTTTTGGGAAGAACCGCCCAAATAAAAGTGCGTACAACGACCTATCGACGGTCAACAGGGGGGGTATATCGAGCTTATCTCTCGGCCTTTCGGTACAAGCCAGGCAGTGCCTGCTCTTAAGCATAGGGCAGATTGTTACAAGTACTGGCTCAGCGTCAATGGGAGAGGAAGCCGTCGATAATTTAGCATTTGAGCATGGAAGATATTTTTGGTTCGAGGGCGGCCACGCCACGCGGTAAGTTTGCGAAGGGCTCAATGGATGTTGCCGAACAATGTCGTGGGACAGACTCTCGATAATATCAACCAACGTGGAGGCGACGGGGAATGAAGCGAAATCACCTACCATTCGATATTCTAAGCAAATTAACCATTCTCGCTACTATGTTTATATTTATCCTGTCGATGGGTATGGGGGCAGCCTGGGCTGACGACGACGATGACGATGACGATGATAAGCATGAGCATGAAGAACACTCAGGCGATGGAAATGGAAACGATCAGCTTCTTCTACCCAAGAATACCTTCAATATCATGATGAACTACGAACTCGGGATGCATTGCACCGGTTTCGAGTTCGCCTATTGTTGTGTGCTTCCGCCCTATAACTCCATTCTCGCCCAGGTGGTGAAGACCCAGCAGAGCGAGAAGGGTCAGTCGGCCTTTGCCCGTCTCCTGGAGGGTGATCCGAATCTGGGGCTCGATGCCCTGGGGCGCCAGACCGTGCTGCGGGATCCCGATCTCGGCGCTAACGGCGAGTTTCAGAAATATGTGCTTGAGTATTGGCATGATGCGCAGCCTCGCGTAACCCGTCCTAACGTGGTGCCTCAGACCTCTACCCTGATCAGTGCGGTGGAAGGCAACTCCCTGCTGATGTGGAATACCGTTGCCGATTCGGCGGCTGTCAATCCGGACGGTTCGCTGAAATTTTCCGGTAAAGACGGCAACCCGACCTGGCATGGCGTGTCGGGGGCGATGCTGGGCGACGGTGATTTCAACGATCCGACCGATGATTACTGGAATGCGGTATGGAATCACCTCTATATCTATGCCGACCTGGAGGGCTCGAATCCCAACAACTCCACTGCCGAGATCGACAAGATCCACCTCGGTGTAACAGGGCATATCGAGTTTCCCGACGACTGCGGCGCGGGCCTGCATCCGATGGGACCGGTCACTCAGAACGGTTTGCCGAGCAATCCCGCGGTGCCTAACGATTGCGGCGGCAACTCCAACGGCAACGTGCTGACCTTCTCAGGGGAGCATGGCACGGTCGTCTACACGCGCATGAAGGTGTTGGAAAACCTGCCGATCACCCTGACCTCGCCACGAATCTGGGAAGCCTTGGGGCTTCCGCTGACACCGTTCGAGGACTCCATCAATTTCTTCGCCGACCCGGGCGCGATGTTCGAAGACTCGGTCCGTCCGTTCGTGGCGATGAAGGCGCGCCTGCGTCACTATGACGAGAACGCCTACGGCGGGATGGGCGAGCCGGTGTTGCAGAACGGCGTACCGGTCGAGGGTTTTGGAACGGCCCCCATCGATATCCCCAATTGCGAGCGCTGCCATTCGGAGGTGGACACCGTTAATTCACCGCACCGGACCGGGGATGAGATCTGGTCCAAGGTCCAGCAGGAGTATGACTTCTGGATGAGCTATTACGGCATCACAGCCGGGGATTCGGATTGGTATCCACGACTCAAGAGCGCCGCCATCAGTATCCTTGGACTGCACGACAGGGAGCACGGCACCGGTTTCCTGGACAACTATCCAGCCTGTACCACGCCAGTAGAGTGTGACGCCCTGGCCGCCGACATGTCGGCGGAGAACGGTCGTACGATCCTGGCTCAGAGCACCCGCATCGGCAACACCACGGTGCTTTGTCAGCGCTGCCATGCGGACAATGTCATCGCCCAGGTCAAATCAGCGTCATTTACCGACGATCAAGGTAATGACAAGGTTATCCTGCCCATGTCCGAAGCCATCCATCAGACCCATCGCGGTGTCGGAGAGGGTGGTCCGATCGTCTTTACCGACAGTCTCGGCCGGTTCGGCGGCTGTCAGGGATGCCATCCGGCGCATCGCTCCAATGGTGACATGGCAGGCTATCCGATCACCGAGAGCGGGGACAACTTCTATGCCGAGACAGACAACCGTCTCGGGGCAGGGGGCTGCTTTGTCGGACGTGACGTGCATTCGAATCCCTTCAAGGATATCGATGGCGCCGGCACCCCCGAGCATCTAACCGCTATCGGCGAATGGCTGAGGGACAATGTCTCCCGCAACCAAGCCGGTCTGGCAGGGAGCGACAGGGACAACCGGGGCATCTGGTGCACCAACTGTCACAACCAATTGAGCCAGGAGATCTGGAAGAAGGAGAACATGGAGGATCTGGTTCATGATGTGCCGGGTCCGGGCGCGACCAACATCCGCGCCTTGGCGTCACTGGACGATATCGCCGCAACGGTGGGCGTCAGCACCCAGCAGGCGCTCGATTGGCTCGATCCCAGGGATCCGAATGTGTTCCCTGCCGACGGCGCTATCCGAGTCAATGAGGAGACGATGGCTATCTGGCGCCGCGACCCGGGTCTCTGCGCCTACTTGGGCGGCAGTACGGATCCGGCTATCGACGCCACCCTCGCCACCATCGAAGTCGCGGGCGACACCACCGCCTGTACCACGGGTGCGGCGGCACCGGGCCCGGACTGCAACGGTGACGGTAATCCGGACTTCCAGATCTGCGGCAGCTTTGACGGTGATGGGGACTTCAGTGTCAATATCCTGGATTTCTGCACCACCAGCGACTGTGTGGCGGCCGCCCAGGAGACACTGAGCGGATCCATGGCTGCCGCCGTTCCCTTCTCGGCGGCAACCGATGGCCGTGACCATTGGCTGGCGGCGGGCGAGCCCCATTGCGCGGACTGCCATACCGCGCCCTATGTGGAACAGAGCGGCCATATCAATGCCTATCCGCCGTTCAACTACCCGCGTAAGGCGAGTCTGATGCGCTACTCCCGCGGCCATCGGGACATCACCTGCCAGGGGTGTCATGAGTCGATTCACGGTCTCTATCCGGTGGCGCCTCATCTCAATGAGGGTCCCGGAGTCGACGGCGTGGACGCCACGAGTTATGCCCAGGCTGCCTATCTCAACAGTGACGACAGCCATGGTCCGCTGAAGTGCGGCTCTTGCCACATGTACAAGACCCTTGCCGACAACTCTGACGCCCAGATCCCGGCGCGGGTCTGCGGGCCGGGCGAGGATCGGGGTAATTGTGACAAGGGTGACGGTTTGAGCTTCGACGGGACACCGATCGCTACCGACTTCGATGCGGCTGTCAGTTGGGCCCATACCTTTACCGACGAGCACGATCCTCGCCAGGACTTCTGCGTCAGCTGCCATGAGAATGAGAACAACGAGATCAGTGTAACGGAAGGTGAATGGCTCGAGCACGCTATGAAGGGCCGGGTCTCACGCAAGACCATGGATCAGGTTGAGGTGCTGGTCTCCGGAGCGGTGTTTGGATCCGATGATCCCCGCAACACCGTCTGTCGGGGTTGTCACGGTGACGAATGGCAAGAGGTGGCCTGCGACGGAGAGGATGGCCAGGAGTGGAAACTCCATCTCGCCGAAGGCAGGGTCTCGGAGTCGGTTTGGGAACATGTCTCCATGGATCGCACCGGCACGACCTGCGGTTGGTAACAGACTGAACCATCCTTGTCTGCCTATCGGCCGGCAAGGATGACCATGTCCGGGAGGGGAGACCGTGTTTCCCCTCCCTTTTTATCAACAAGGCCGTTTTCAGAACAACTAACAATCCACAAACACGACTATGGGAAAATACCCTTTAGATTCGTATCTTCGCCCATCCAGATGGGCGGACTCGATGAGAATAACAGGGTAAGTGGAGGCGAAATGCAACGTTTTTTGACATTGATTAGCTGCTGTTTTCTTGCCACGGCCGCATGGGGAGAGGCAGGACTTCCGGCAGGCGAACAGCCGAGCGGTATTCTGGCGCGGGTGGACGACAGCGTCATAACCTTTTCACAACTCAATACCCAGTTGAACAGCACGGCTGTGGTTGGGCTCTCAACACCGGCATTGGGAACCCCCGAACGCCGGACCGTCATGTTAACCCTCCTTGACAAGGCAATCAGCGTCAACCTGCTCTACCTGGACGCCGTCAACAAGGGGCTGAAGGAGGATCCGCAATATCAACAGGAGATGAAAGACTATGCAGACGGCATGCTTGTCGGTTTGTATCGTAAACACTACCTGAATACCGATGTCGCCGTCGGTGAAGAGGAGATTGTACGCTACAAGGAGAAGCATTTCGCCAAGGGCGCTGACCTGGATGAGCGTCTGCGGCCCCTCATCGAGGCAAAAATCAAAAAGGCGAAATATGTGCAGCGCAAGGCCGGACTTCAAAAGCACTTACGCGCAGGCTTGAATGTCAAGATATATTCCGAGCATTTGCTACCGGAAGAGGATGACCTGCGCAGCGACGACCAACTGATTGCCGAGGTCGGCGAAGGCAAGGTTAGCTGGGGCGAAGTCAAGAAGTATCTGATCACGCTTAACAATGCTGTCGATATCGAGAGGCGCCTGGCGTCCCTGGATGAACTGATCGACAATGATTTATTGGCGAAAAAGGGACGTGAGGCCGGATTGGAGCAGGACCCTGGCTATCGGTCTGCGCTGGCGGAGTTCAGCAAGACTCGCCTGGTCAATCGCTATCGCAGCGAATTAGTGCGTGGCATGGAGCCGACAACGCAGGAGTTGCGAGACTATTATGCAAAACACCGGCAGCACATCGCCTTTAAGGAGCACCGTAAGCTACAGATGGCCGTGCTCAGGGATCAGGAAACGGCGCAACAGCTCAAGGCAAAGATTGAGAAGGGCGAGCTTACCCTCTATCAGGTGGCGATGGACTACTCCATCGACCCCAGGGCCAGGCAGACGATGGGTGATTTCGGTTGGGTCGAGGAGGGCAGTGGTTTCCCTGAACTGGATGAATTGGCCTTCGTCCTAGAGGTCGGCGAATTGGGTGGTCCCGTGCAGACTCCTGCCGGTTGGCATCTGTTAGTGGTGAGCGATCAAAGGCCTTCCAGATACACCGATATCGACGATGACGAGACACAGGCGCAGACACGCCGGCTGCTACTTAAGGAAAAACTCAATGAGTATGTGGTGGGGCTTCGCAAGCAGGATTATCCGGTCATGGTCTATGCAGATAACCTGAATCGTTTGATGCAAGCGGAGGCGCAGTGGATCGCCGCCAAGAGTAAGGAGATGGAGGCCAACCCGGAGCGCGCGCGGCTGATTCTTGACGAAATGCGTTCGCTGGTTGAATAGTTTTAGCGGCTTATTAACCCGGCAACCTGTTAGGTCGCCGGGTTAATAGTATCCAGGGCAGGGCATTGCCTGCCTGGGATCGGTTCCTAGTCCGGCTGCGGAAACGATTATCAAGTATTGTCAAAGCTGCACAAAAGCATTTTCGTTTGGTCAGCCCGATCTCTTTGGAAAACCTGATCTGACGGCCTTGTTGCGAGGCGTCCGCCTTTTCGCTGTTCAGCCGATATTTACTGGAAGGTTTGGTTTTTTACACTATCTTTAATAATTATTAACCCGGCGACCCAATAGGTTGTATTCAGGGCTTCAAGCAGGCTCTTGATCAAGGCGTGGCGCGCCGCCAAGGGTTGATTCCCTTGGCAAGCGCCACAACACCGAGCAAGGGGCTGCTTGAAGCCCCTAACCGATTGATATTTAAACGACAGGCCGCTGTGTGCCAGCCTACAGACAGCGTTGTCATATTGCTGGGTGGATACTAACTCGCCCGGATATTCCACCCGGCCGCTGATATTGTGAATTAACCATCTGATTTAACATGTAATATTTAGAATATTAGCAAACTGCAAAGTGTTACCTGGCAACGCTGAACGCACCCGCGTACCAATCTCGTCGCTCAGGGACGGTATTTCCTCAATCATCAATAGCTTAGGCTATTGACTCAATCAGAAATCTGTCCCTGAGCGACGAGATCGGCACGATCATTCTGAATAGGTGCGGTCTAGGAACAATGGAAACTAGGATAAGGACATGTGGCAAACAGATGCATTGGTGGGGTCAGGGCGTCGGGGGCAAATGGGATTATTACCCCCATGGCAGATTAAGGATCTCTTCCCTTCTTCACGGATACTGAGCCTCGCGGGGCTCTCGGTATGCCTGCTTGCCTGGATTGCCCAACACAACTATCTACTGTTTCACACTTTGGTAGAACTGTTCTCCGTCGGTGTGGGCCTGTTGGTTGGGGTGATTGCCTTGTATAGCTACCCCTTCTCAAGAAATCATTACCTGGCATTTCTTGGTTGCGCCTATCCCTGGATCGCGGGCATCGACCTGCTCCATACCCTGGCCTACTCGGGGATGAATATCTTTCCCAACAGCGGCGGGAATTTGGCTACCCAGCTTTGGATTTGCGCCCGCTACCTGGAAGCCTTGGTGTTATTGGTGGCGCCCGTATTTATCTCAACCAGGCTAATGCTGGAAAGGGTCCACACAGGGTTGGGGATCAGTGCGTTGGGATTGGTGGGATTGGTTTTTTTGGGACTGTTTCCCAATGCCTTTATCGAAGGCCAGGGGCTTACGGCCTTCAAGATTGGCAGTGAGTACATCATCATTCTATTGCTGATTGGGGCGACCTTTCACCTGTATCGCCAGAGTGCGGCGATCGATCCCAATATCTACAAGCTAATGACCGCGTCACTGGTGTTCACCATGGGGGCCGAGTTGCTATTCACCTTCTACGTCAGCGTATACGGCATCTCCAATCTGTTCGGCCATCTGTTCAAGCTAGTATCGTTTGTGTTGATCTTCTTCGGCATTGTCCACACCGGCCTGCGGGAGCCCTTCAGGATCGTGCAGCGGCAGAGCTCAACCTATGATGCCATCCCGGATGAGATTATGGTGGTGGATCGAAACGGCGTTGTGTATCAAATCAACCAAGCGGTGCGTCAGCGCTTGAGCACAAGCTATTGGGATGCCCTGGGCGATGATCTGCATGGACGGTTTCACACCCATGCCGTTGACCGGGAACAGTGTCCCGTCTGTAGTGCCATCCGGGAGGGCAATCAGCTGGATGGGGTGGAGATGTATTATCCCGAGACCGATGAGTGGCGGGAGATTAGCCTGACCACTATATTCCTGCCGGAGCAGTTGCAGGGTATCATTCATGTCAGCAGGGACATTACGCGGCAGAAAAAAGCCGAAATGCAGCTGGCCAAGCTCAATCGTGCGCTGTATACCATTACCGGTAGCAACCACTCCCTGGCGCATGCCTCCAATGAATCCGAGTTGCTGGACGATATCTGCCACATTATCGTGGAGCGAGGTGGGTACCGTATTGCCTGGGTGGCCCTGAACATGCCGGAGGACCAGGAGGAGAGGATGGCATCGATCGCCATTGCAGGCAGCACGCAAGAGGCGGATCTCCACCGTTTTACAACCGCAGTGATTGAGGATAGGAACCCGATGAATCCCGTCAACCGGGTGATTCGTTCATTAACCAAAGTGGTCATAAACGATATTGCGGTGGAACTGGCATCGAGCCGATGGCCGGACTTGGCCAGCCGATACGGCTTGGCCTCCTTGATGGTCTACCCACTCATCGACCATCACAATGATCCATTGGGAATCTTGATGATCGGCTCCGAACAGCCCGATAGTTTTATCGGGGAAGAACTCCACGTCCTGCAGGAGTTAGCAGACGACCTGTCGTTCGGGCTGTGTGCGCTGCGCGCCCATAGCGCCCGTGAACAGGCAGAGCGACAGGCCCAGGACTGGTATGAGAAATATGGACATGCCATGCGCCAGACCATCACCACCCTGGCCTCCACCCTGGAAAAACGCGATCCCTATACGGCGGGCCATCAGCAGCGGGTTGCTGATTTGGCATCCGCAATCGCCCGACAAATGGGACTGGATGAATTTGCGGTGGAGGGCGTGTACATGGGCGGAGCGGTTCATGATGTCGGTAAGATGTACGTGCCCTCGGAAATACTGAATCGTCCGGGGCGTCTGAGTGAACAGGAGTTCTCCATCGTCAAATCCCATCCCACGGTGGGTTTCGACATCATCAAGGACGTGGAATTTCCCTGGCCGGTTGCCGAAATGGTGTATCAACACCACGAGCGTCTGGACGGCAGCGGGTACCCTCAGGGTCTACATGGAGAGGCCATCAGCCAAGGTGCGCGCATCCTGGCGGTGGCGGATGTGGTTGAAGCGATCGCCTCCCATCGACCGTATCGTCCCGGTCTGGGGATCGATGCCGCATTGGATGAAGTCACGAAACGGGCAGGCACCTGGTATGACCCCCAGGTGGTGAAACACTGTGTTTCCCTGTTTCGTGATGCCGACTACCGGATTCAATAATCGTTCGCGCCGAGTATGGATTTTTGTCTGTAATGAATACTCCGTCTGAAGTCACGCCCAAATATCCTATTCTTGACGACCTGTCGGTCTCACACACAGTTCTTGAAATCTGGCAGAAAACAACTGACATTATCGCGGATCTTGTCAATGTTCCCGCCGCGTTGATAATGCGTGTACACCCAGATGAAATCGAGGTCTTGGTAAGAAGCGACAGTGTTGGGAATGTATACAGAGCCGGAGAGCGAGCCCCCCTGAATACAGGGCTTTATTGTGAAACGGTAATGGACACACTTCGTGAATTATCGGTTCCTGATGCCCTTAAAGACCCGCAATGGAACCACAATCCTGACATTAAGCTAGGCATGATTTCTTACTACGGACTACCACTCACTTGGCCTTCGGGAGAAATCTTCGGTACGTTCTGTATACTGGATATAAAAGAAAACTATTTTTACCCTAAGTATCGTGAGCTTATGTTTCGCTTCAGGGACAGTATCAAATTAAGTCTTGGTACAATCTATGAAAATCACTTAAATACCACTGAAGCGAGACAAGCAAAAGAACAGATAAGAACACTTTCACAAGCAGTGGAACAGAGTCCGGTATCGGTAGTGATCACCGATGCAGACGCAAACATAGAATATGTGAACCGCACTTTTGAGTGGATTACCGGCTATGAAGCGAAAGAAGTTTTAGGGCAGAATCCCAAGATGTTCCAATCAGGCAAGACGCCACCGAGTGTCTATAAAGATCTATGGGAAACGATCATCTCTGGAGATTTATGGAAAGGTGAACTTCAAAACCGCAAGAAAAGCGGAGAACTCTACTGGGAACACGCACACATCGCGCCAGTCTTGGATCCGGCAGGTAATATATGTCACTTCCTCGCAGTCAAAGAGGACGTTACCAGCCAAAAAAGGCAAGCAGAGCGTATTTTACACCAAGCTCTCTATGACCCCCTAACGAATCTACCCAACCGAGGACTGGTCAATGACCGACTTGAGCAGTTGCTCATAGAGGCGCAACGCAGCAACCATCTGGTCGCGGTACTGTTCTTGGACATGGATGACTTTAAAAAGGTGAATGATTCGCTTGGCCATGAAGAAGGCGATAAAATTCTGGTGCAGGCCGCACGACGCCTGACTGGCGCGGTCCGTGATGGCGATACGGTGGGCCGTCTCGGTGGGGATGAGTTTGTCGTGCTGCTGGGGGGGATAAACAGCGCCAGCGATGCCGGACCTGTAGCGGAAAGCCTTCTCGACCGATTTCGGCGTACTTTCCAACTGAATGGCAGGGATCTTGTGCTGACAGCCAGTCTGGGTATTGCCGTGTTTCCAGGCGATGGGGAAAACGCAGCGGAACTGCTGCGCAATGCCGATACAGCGATGTACCATGCCAAGGAACAGGGCCGTAATACCTACTACTACTTTACCAAATCCATGAACCGGGAAGTTTCCAGGAGGTTGATGATAGAGGAGCAATTATTCGGTGCCTTGGCGCGTGGGGAATTCCACCTCTGCTATCAACCTATAATGGCTATCCAAAATCGCGATTTTGTCGGTGCGGAAGCCCTCTTGCGTTGGAGCAACCAGGCCATTGGAGAAATTTCATCCGATGAATTCATTCCGATTGCTGAGCAAACCGGAATGATTGTACAGATAGGTCGATATGTCATTACAGAGGCGCTTGGCCGAGCGGCTCAGTGGCGAAGAAACCAAGAAAAGAATTTTAAGATAGCAATCAATCTTTCGCCTCGCCAGTTACGGGATCCTGACCTAGTGCCATTTATCGAGGATGCTCTACAACAGGCCGGCGTGCCGGGCGAATGTCTCGAATTGGAGATCACGGAAGGTGTGTTGATGAGCGGTCACAGTTATATCGATCAATCGCTTACCGCCATAGGCAATCTGGGTATCGGCATAGTCATGGATGATTTTGGAACCGGTTACTCCTCACTTAATTATCTTCGTAATTACCCTTTTGATGTCGTGAAGATTGACCGGAGTTTTATCCATGATATCACCTTGAATGATGCTGACCGGGTACTGGTCAACGCGGCTATTTCCATGGCCCATGGTCTGGGTCTGAAGGTCGTGGCGGAAGGTGTGGAAACAGAAGACCAATTCGTCCAGTTGTCCGAACAGGGCTGTGATTTTGCTCAAGGATATTTACTCAGCAAGCCGATTTCTGCCGATGAAATGATAAAGTTTCTTGAGACGCAGAAAAACTAATTCGTAATTCATCCTTGATCGGCATTATCCATATTTCAAATAAATTCCGCATGTTATGCATTTCCGTGAGTTGCCGGCCATAATATCGTGTGGTATGTATTGGTTGCTTTGATTGAAATCTTCAATTCAATGAATCTAACATGAAAGGATAATCATCATGCCTTTACCCACAACCTATGACAATCTCGGACTTTATGCTGCATCTCAGATCGCTGTAATTAATTCACAAAAGAAAGCAGGAGCTAAGCAGTTAACAACTTTATCTTGGTAGCGATACACCATTTATACAGAAACATTTTCCAAAGAACTGGTTAGCCAACATTCGCATTTGTGTATTACCGGCATTGCCAGCTCCAGACCTGAAAAGATTGTGGCTTGATATGGCCTACGTTTCCAAATCGGATTTTAAGACTGCATGTGATTCAGTGGATCTACTATTATTTAAAGCACTTGAATTTTTCTCAAAGCCTCTAAATTCTAGAATCAAGGGTATTACTTACGATGATGTTATTTACGTTTTGCCGACACATCAGAAAGATCTTAATACAATTACTCACGAACTGGTTCACACGCTTCAATGGAGTCATTTTGGGCCCACCGGATTTCTAACCCGATATATTCGTGGCTTTGTAACAAAAAAATTAATTTATCAGAACAATCCCGCTGAAAAAAACGCCTATCTGTATGGCGATCGATTCACAAAAACAAGATCCCCGATGGGAATAACCAGCATTAACGCCACACAAGGCATGGTATAAATATAATGCAAGTTTCGGAGCTTAAAATACCAGAAAAGCAGTTCTGGCTAGTCCATTAGTCATACTCTTGACGGCCAGGACACCCACTCAAAGTAAAATGGTTATCCGTGTATCGAGTGGGTGCCTAGAATATTCTGTATTTGGGATTAATTTTTTTTATAGTCTATCCCTCGATTCCTCAACAGAAGGGCGGGCAGTAACGGGCAATGGTACTTTGCTCGCCGGCATTAGTTTTGATGTCGACCTTTGTCGCTTCTTGCGTGGGTTTGATGACCTCTTGGGTGTTTGAAGCGCTGGTGCTGAAGGTGGTGGCTGCGAGAATGATGCTGACCGCAACAACGGGGATGAGATGTTTCATGATCGATACTCCTTGTATAGTTTATTCCATTCTGCGCGCTCTTCCTGTCGCGTAACTAACTAATAATTTTAATATCGTATAATTCGTATGTCAAGTATTTAGGCAGGTGACCACTCACTCAATCATATGAATGGATGCCAGGGCTGGTAGTTCAGAGGAAGGTAATATATTAATGTTTGGCCATTGGCCAAATGATGGCTACAGTTCAACAATATCATCTTTCAAGTTTAGTACAAATGCCACCACATCATCGCGTTCCTGACCAGGAACACTTAATGCGGTCATGGTGTTTCCCGCATGGTCAAGAAAGATTGACCAGTCGCTTTCATCAATTCCCATACCCTTATGGGATAGTTTCATGTCCCGGCCAGTGTAGTAAACGGGTCCCCCGGCATTGGAACACAGATAATCAATTAGCAGTTGCTTCTCTCTTTCTATTCCATCGTCGCCCCTATTTTGCCAGAAACGTCCCAGCTGAGGATCTGATTGCAGGCGAGGCAAGAGATCATTCACAAAAGCAGTAATTCCATCATAACCACCAAGGCGTTCATATAGCGTTTTTTCACTCATGAGAATTCTCCCTGGTTGAATAAAGACGTTGCCTAATAGATAGGCGGAAGGCAGGTTGCCTCTGACCTCATAATAGTTACTTTATCTCGTTTTGTCTGGTATCCATTGGCGGACCCATTAAGCACGATCTTGCATGGGAGATGGTTGTGATTTGCTTTTTCCGCCCACTCGATCAGGGGGAGAGCCAGAGATTCAGGTATCGATAAGAAAGCCGGGAAACCCTGAATCGATGGAAAAGCCTCGATTTTGACCCAGCACGAATCCTGCTACGATTCTGTATGATCCGATGGACCTCCATTAGTGAGTATTCTCGGCCAGCGGTCATGCACCACATCCTCCATCTCCGGAGTGATGGTGACGATGTAGACGCGCCGTTCGTGATCCCAGTGCGCCACCAGGCCCTGGATCCATTTGCCCGGTGTGATATCGAACCAGTGGCTGTTGCCCTCGATATCCTTTTCCATGAATTGACTGATGGCGAGTTTTACCGGAATCGGCCGCCAGCGGTCCCAGCGTCCGCCATAGATGGCTTCGAGTCTGGCCCAGCCACCCAAAGGCAGCTTGCCGGCTTGTTGTTTACGCCGTCCCCAAGGCAGTAGATCGATATCGCCGTGCTTGGTTTTTACCGGCAGGCAGGCCTTGGGGTTGGGGAAGTAGATACGGACTTCCTGGCCGTTGATTATGTAGTAGATGGCGCCGCACATTGTTTAGCCGCTCTGTTTAATTTTGAATTATGAATTTTGAATTATGAATTCAAGCGAGTCTTTGATCTCGTGATGCGTTTTGGGACATCCAAGTCCCCTAAACGCACTCGATCTTCGACAGCCTATTCGTGCCCCGGCCGCCCTGCGTCCGTGCCGCTTCGCCACACCATTGCTTCGCTCGGCGCTGGCTACGCAGCACTCCCTCAAATGGCTGGACGCCGCGTTCGGATGCTCGCTTTGCTTCCCCTCTGGCGCTGGGCGCACGACGGGTAATCAGTCTCGCCTCGCGGCTACCGGGGACTACGCGCCTTCGCCTCGCTCTCCATGGCGCGTAGCGGATGAGTGCGCTACGCGCACAGACTAATTTAAAAAAACGTGAGCGAAGCGAACACCGAAATTCATAATTCATAATTCAAAATTATTCATTAAGAATGGTTTCCCTGTGGCCAGTCGGCCTCCAAGCCGGGGCGATGACATTGGGCATTCTGGAGCGGCTGAGCAGGCGAGTGGGGGCGAGGGTGAATTCACCATAGCGCCGGTTGATGCTGTCCATGGCCTGGTTGAGCCGGTCCCGGCGCTGATGGTCGGGCTCCAGGAAATCAACCTGATAGTCGGCATACTTGGGATCGAGGGCGGTGATCTGTACCTGGTGACAGCCTTGGCCGCTCCAGTGATTGTCAAGAAAATCGTCACACATGGCCAGGATGTCGGGGGCATGGTCGGTGGCTGGGTTGCAGCGGTACTTGTGGCTGAGCCAGCCTTCGTCGATGCGCACGCCGACATAGAAGAGACTGGCGCGAAAATGGTGCAGGCGCAGGCGGGCGGCCACTTTCTCCGCCATGTGTAACAGAAATGTCTCGATTACCGCCCGTTCCCTGGTGTTGGGGGGCATCACCTTGCCGTGACCGATCGATTTGGGCGCCCCGGCGCCATGCTGCACCGGGTCAGGGTCGAGGCCCTGGGTCATCAGCCAGATGCGCCGCCCCGGGTTGCCGAAACGACGCCCGATCTCACCGATCGGGAGACGGCGCATGTCAGCGCAAGTATGAACTCCCCGTTCCGCCAGATAACGGCCGATGCCGCTGGCGATGCCGCACAGTTCGGTGACGGGTATCCTGGCCAGGGTCTGCTGCGCCCGTCCCGGTGGAATGATGGTCAGGCCGTTGGGTTTCTGCAGCTTGGCGGCGTACTTGGCGGTAGTCTTGTCGCCGCTGACTCCCACCGAGCAGAGCACACCGCCGGAGGCATCCAGTACGGTCTGCTTGACCCGCCGGGCGATGTATCTCGGGGCGCCGAGCAGGCGTTGACAGCGTGCGATGTCGAGAAAGGCCTCGTCCACCGAAAAGATCTCCATGTCGGGGCTGATATGGGAGAGCGCCTCCATGATGCGGGAGGAGATCCGGGCGTAGCGTTCAGGGCGGGCAGGCACCTGCAGGAATCCAGGGCAGATCCTCCGCGCCTCTTTCAGACGCATACCGGTGCGCACGCCATAAGCCCGCGCTTCGTAGGAGCAGGTGATGATGCAGGTCCCTTGAGCGCCGTTGGTGATGCCGATAGGGCGCCCCTGCAGTTCCGGGTGGTCCATTTGCTCCACGCTGCAAAAAAAGGCGTTCATATCCACCAGAATGACGGCGCGGGACCAGTGGGTGTCGGGGCGGTTGTCATCGTAGTGCATGACGGTTGGGTAATTCTGAATTGTGAATTTTGAATTATGAATTTCGGTGTTCGCTTCGCTCACGTTTTTTTAGATTATTAACCAGGCAACCAAATATGTCGTGTTCAGGGCTTCAAGCATGCCCTTGTCAAGAACCATAACACCGAGCAAGGGTATACTGCGGCTGAACACGACATATTTGGTTGCCTGGTTAATAGTCTGTGCGCGCAGCGCACTCAATCAATTCAAAATTCATAATTCACAATTCAAAATTATCATTCGTACCGCCTCAACTGCCCCACCAGCACCCCCTGAATGCGCACCCGCTTCGCCGCATAGATCATAGGAGGGATATCGGGGTTTTCGGCGATCAGCTTGATGCGGCCGCTCTTGAGGCGTTTGAGACGTTTGAGGGTGGCCTCCTCGTCATCGATCAATGCCACCACGATGGCGTGATCGTCGGCGGTGTCGCAACGCTCGATGATCACCAGGTCGCCGTCGAGAATGCCGATGTCGATCATGGAGTCCCCCTTGACCTGCAGGGCGTAGCGATTGTCGCCGAGCAGGTAGTCGGCCAGGTCGAGGCGATCCTGGCCGGCGATGGCCTCGATGGGGCTGCCTGCCGCAATGGCGCCCAGCAGGGGAAGGCTCAGTTTCGATGCCTCCTCCTCTTCGACCAATGCGATGCCGCGCTTGCGGCCGGCTATCAGGCGTATTCGTCCCGCCTCGGCCAGGGCCTGTACATGGCGATGGGCGGTGCCCTTGGAGGTGATGCCGATCCCTTCGGCGATCTCATCCAGGGAGGGGGCGTATCCCCGCCTCTTCAGGTAACGTCGGATAAAGGTCAGGGTTTTGTGTTGGGTGGCGGTGAGCATGTGTGTGTTCTCATAATGTCCTGTCTTCACGAACTAGAGTATAGAACATTATGAGAACTGTAAATAGGGCGCTGACCTGTTATTCGCAATATCAAGCGTAATTTGTCCGCAAATGAACGCGAATTAACGCAAATGGGTTATCTCGATTTTGTTACCGCCGATGGATGCACCGTTTACGGACCTAAGGATGGAATCCAGGTGCTCCGCGATTATCATTCAAGGATGCTCACGCATTTTTCTAACGAAGCAACCTTTTTTATTATCATGCCGGTTGCCTTGCCAACTGACTCAACCCAAACAGCAAAGCAGCCGCCACCACCACGGAAGGCCCGGCCGGTGTATCCCAATGCCATGATCCGGCCAGACCCAGCACCACCGCCAATGCCCCCATGCCGGCAGCCACCACCGCCATCTGCTCCGGTGTGCGGCTGAAGCGCCGCGCCGCGGCGGCGGGGATGATCATCATCGAGGTGATGAGCAGCATGCCGACGATCTTCATCGAGACCGCGATCACCAAGGCGATGAGCAGCATGAAAGACAGGCGCATGGCGCCGACCGGTACGCCCTCTACTTGGGCCAACTCTTCGTGGACCGTCAATGAAAGCAAGGGATGCCAGATCAGCACCAGCACCAGCAGCGCCAGCAGTCCGCCGCCCCAGACCCAGAGCAGGTCGGTGGCCGTCACGGCGAGGATGTCGCCGAACAGATAGCCCATCAGATCGACCCGCACCGAGGTTTGAAACGCCATCACCACCAACCCCAGCGAGAGCGCGCTGTGCGCCAGGATGCCGAGCTGGGTATCGCTGGATAGCTGGCGGTTTCTGCTCATCCCCACCAGCAGCAGCGCCAGAACGATACCGAGTAGCACCACCGAGAGATTGAGGTTTATGCCGAGCAGGAAACCCAGGGCCACGCCGAGTAGGGCGGAATGGGCCAGGGTGTCGCCGAAATAGGCCATCCGCCGCCAGACCACGAATACCCCCAGGGGTCCTGCCACCAGGGCGACCCCCAGTCCGGCTGCCAAGGCGCGCAGCAGAAAATCATCCATGATGATGCTCCTTTTGCGGTGGCTTGATATCGCCGTGGATGTCATGGGTATGATCGTGGTGGTGGGTATAGAGCGCCAGCTTGGCACTTTCCGGCGAGCCGAAAAGCTCCAGGTAGGCTGGATGCCGGCTAACGCTCTCCGGGTGGCCGGAGCAGCAGACGTGGCGATTCAGGCAGAGCACCTGATCGGTGGTCGCCATCACCAGATGAAGATCGTGGGAGATCATCAATACACCGCAGCCGAGCTGGTCGCGGATTCGGGTGATCAGGGCATACAGGGCGGCCTGACCGGTGATATCGACCCCCTGCACCGGCTCGTCGAGGACCAGCAGATCGGGTTTTCGCAACAGTGCCCGGGCCAGCAGCACGCGCTGGTGCTCGCCGCCGGAGAGTCGCTGCATCGGGTTGTCGAGCAGTTGATCGATATCCAGCTCATTGACGATCTTGCGTATTGTTTCGTCATAGCGTCTGGTGCCGAGCGAGAGAAACCGTTTGACGGTCAGCGGCATGTTTTCCGACAGGGCGACTCGCTGCGGCATATAGCCGATACGCAATCCCGGCGCCATTTTGATACTGCCGCCGTCTGCCTTGAGCAGACCGAGAATGACCCGCACCAGGGTTGTCTTACCCGCCCCGTTGGGGCCGATCAGGGTGACGATTTCCCCTTCCCGCACGGTCAGGTTCACCTGCTCGAGCATTCGCCGTCCCTGTAAGGTGATGCTGATCGCTTTGGCTTCGATGAGTGGCTTGCCGTTTTCGTTCATGGCGAGCGATGCTTGCAGCGGGCGCAGGTGCCGGCGATTTCGATGGTCCGCTTCTCTACTGTGAAACCGAGGCGTTTGGCGTCCTGGGCGATGGCCGATTCTATCTTGGCGTCATCCAGCTCCGCCGCCTGTCCGCAATCCTCGCAGATGAAAAACTGGGCAGCGTGATCGAGACCCGGATGGTTGCAGCCGACAAAGGCGTTAAGCGAAGTGATGCGATGGATCAGGCCGTGTTCCAGTAGGAAGTCGAGAGAACGATAGACGGTGGGCGGCGCCGCCTTGCGCCCTTCATGAGTCAACTGTTCCAATAGGTGGTAGGCGCCCACGGGTTGATGATTGGCCCAGACCAACTCCAATACCCGGCGCCGCAGTGCCGTTAACCGCAGCCCCTGTTGCAGGCAGTACCGCTCCGCCTCCTGCAGGGCGTGGTTGATGCAGGTCCGATGGTCATGATCGGCGGCTGGGAACTGCTCCGGTTGTTTGAGAGAACTCATCGATAACTCCGTTAATTGAGGCATTCCACCAGATTTTTTGCGAGACGCTGCATCAACATGAAATAGGCCTCGGCCCCTGACGGGAGGTCATTGCCCAACGGGTCAAGCTGTCCGATGCGCGCCTGGGTGCCCTCCACCAGGGTGTGGGCCAGCTTGGGTTCGAACTGGGGTTCGGTGAAGACGCAGCGGGCATCGAGGCTGAGAATCTTATGGCGAAGTTCATGGATATGGCGGGCGCCGGAGAGTCGCTCCGGACTGATGCTCACCGAACCCACCGCGTTCAACCGGTAGTGCCGTTCGAAGTAATGATAGGCGTCGTGAAACACGATATAGGGCGTCTCTCTGACGCTGGCGATCATGGCGGTGAGATCGGTGTCCAGCGCCTGCAGCCGGTTCAACAGGGTTTGACGGTTTTGCCGATATTGATCGCTATGCGC
The DNA here is from genome assembly GCA_025656455.1 of Candidatus Thiodiazotropha sp. (ex Epidulcina cf. delphinae). Lineage (GTDB taxonomy): Bacteria > Pseudomonadota > Gammaproteobacteria > Chromatiales > Chromatiaceae > Thiodiazotropha. The sequence goes on from JAHXHS010000013.1 coordinate 25,288, forward strand.
CGGGTCGAGTCGGATCAGCGTTTGGGTCAGGTGCTGCACAATCAATTGCGCATTGTCCGGTGACAGCCAGATGTGGCTATCCCAGGATTGTCTACCTGAAGCGGATCCCGCCTCACCCTCGGGATGGGGGGGCATGTGCCGGTGTGGTTCCCATTCATTGCCAGCGCGTATCGGTAGGCGGGTCAATCCCGGTGTATCCATCAGCGAGATCGCTTCTGTGTCACGCTTGTGATGGTCAACCAGGCGGGAGAGCGATGGCTCTAGCCCGGCCCCAATCCAGACGATCAGATCCGCCTCATTCAGCGCGCGCGCGTTGGAGGGCCTGAGGCTGAGATTGTGGGGGGACTGATTGCTGTCGATCAGGAGTTCGGGTTCAGCCAGGTTGCGCATCAGTCCGGCAACCAGTGAGTGAATCGGTTTGATGCTGACAACGGTCTTAGGTTCGGCATTGATTAAGGTGCTGAACAGGCCCAGTGCCAACAGGCAGAGCCAATGAGTGAGAAATGGTTTTCCCTTGATCATGTCAATTGCAGGGGATCGCTTGAGAGAATAGTTACTGAATGTTATGTTATATTATAATAGTATCGTGAATCGTGACAGAGCCTGTTGGATTTCACCATGTTATCCGTTTATCCGGTCCGCCTGGTGAGAAATGCGGGCTAGGGGTACTGCCCAGTTTCCTGGCAGTCAATCCAGGATTGGAAACGAAAAGACCGCAAATGGACGCCAGTCAACGCCAATACAGCACGCCCATACACTGCCTGCTATCCACTCGATCAGGGAAGGGGCCAATGAAAAAAGCGCAGTTTACCCTGTTGGTTCTCTTACTGCTTGTTTCGCAAGGGTTTTGGCTTGATCATTGCTATTACGAACATGATCAGGGTGAAGTTTGTGAAGTCTGCCTGACGGCACACTCCCAGGATCACACGCTTGCACCCGCCCTTCTCTCTCTCTCGATCAATCAGACTCTCTCTGGCGTCCAAGCGGTTCCGTCAGCGGGGTTGGTCGGACTCACCACGGGTCATTGCCTCATTCGTGCGCCTCCCTCCACCTCCTAAGCACAGATCAACTCAATCATTGTTTCCATTTGACGGTGCGAGATATTGCATCGTCCTGTGTTATCCGGAGAACCTGCATGTATTTTCGTATTTCAATAGCCACAGCGCTGTCGCTGGTATTGGGTTCCGCGACGGCCGTTGCCGCAAAAGGGGAGGGTTTCAATCCCGCAATCAGCCTGATCCTGGACGGCCGCTTCAATGCCTACGACAACGAGACCGATTACGAACTGCCCGGCTTCATGCTGGGCGGTGAAGCGGGTCGCGGCGAAGAGGGGTTCCATCTCGGCCACAACGAATTGGTCATCAGCGCCAACGTCGATGACCTGTTCTACGGCAAGATGACCGCCGTCGTCGCCGATCATGAAGGTGAAACGGAGGTGGAACTGGAGGAGGCTTTTATCGAGACATTGGCCTTGGGTAGCGGCCTGACCGTCAAGGGTGGACGTTTCTTTTCCGCCATCGGTTATTTGAATCAGCAGCATCCCCATAGCTGGGATTTTGCCGATGCACCGCTGATCTACCGGGGACTCTTTGGCGATCAGTTGCGCGATGACGGTCTGCAGGTCAGTTGGGTCGCTGCCACTGAAACCTATCTGAAGTTGGGGGGCGAGATAACCCGCGGCGAACGTTTTCCTGCCGGTGGCGCCAGCCGTGGCGGTAAAGGCGCCGGCAGTCTGTTCGTCAAAATCGGCGGCGATATCGGCGCCAGCCAGGCATGGCAGATCGGTTTTTCGCATTGGCAGGCCGATATCGAAGACCGGACTTCGGCAGGGCACCATCATGACAGTGGTGCGGCTGAGGTCCCGGCCTACAGTGGCGACAGCCGGATCAGCGGCATCGATTTCGTCTGGAAATGGGCGCCGGACGGCAACGCCGGTGAACGCAGCCTGAAACTTCAGGCCGAGTATTTTATCCGCGATGAAGCGGGAAGGGTGATCATGGACGATGGTTCAGACACGCCGGAATCGACCACCTATGACGGTGAGCAGAAGGGATGGTATCTGCAAACGGTCTATCAGTTCATACCTCGCTGGCGTGTCGGCTTGCGCTACGACCGACTCGATTCGGACAACCGGGGATCAGATGGGGCTGTATTGAGTGAAGCGGGGCTCGACAATGAGGGCCATACGCCGGAGCGGGTGACTCTGATGGGTGACTACGCCCATAGTGAGTACAGCCGGCTGCGCTTGCAATACGCCAAGGATGACTCCTATGAGGAGGCAGACAACATTCTCACGCTGCAATACATCATGAGCCTTGGGTCTCATGGCGCCCACCGGTTTTAGGAGTCTGCCCGATGAAGCGTACACGCTGTTTGGTTTTGCTTGTTATGGGCTTGGGATTGTCCCAGGCATCTAGCGCAAGGCTCAACGTCTTTGCCTGTGAACCGGAATGGGCGTCATTGGCGAAGGCGTTGGGCGGTGAGCTGATAGCAGCCACTTCCGCGACCACCGCCCGTCAGGACCCGCACCGTATCGAGGCGCGCCCCAGTCTGATCGCCAAAGTGCGGCGCGCCGACCTGTTGGTCTGCAACGGCGCGGAATTGGAGATCGGCTGGCTGCCGATGCTGCAACGTCAGGCGGGCAATCGAAAGGTTCTGCCTGGACAGGCAGGTTATTTCGAGGCGGCGGAACAGGTTGAACGCCTGGGAATCCCGGAAAAGGTGGATCGATCCATGGGAGATGTCCACGCCTCAGGTAATCCTCATGTTCATCTCGATCCCCGCAGGGTATTGAAGATTGCATCGGCACTGAGTGAGCGCTTGATGTCACTCGATCCATCGAATACCGGGCACTACCGCTCCCGGCTTGATGATTTTACGCATCATTGGCAGCAGGCGCTGGAGCGGTGGCAACGGATTGCTGAACCGCTCAAGGGCGCGAGGGTGGTGGTGTATCATCAGGATTGGGACTATCTGTTCGATTGGTTGCAGATCGTCAAGGCGGGTTCCCTGGAGCCGAAACCGGGTCTGCCGGCCACAGCAGGGCATCTCGCCAAACTGAGACAAAGCCTGATGGAAGAGCCGGCCAGCGCCATTGTCTACACCCGCTACCAGAATCCCAAGGCAGCCCAACGGCTATCACAACTCACCGGCATAGCGGCACTGGAGCTTCCCTACACCGTGGGTGGTGGGGAGGGGGTGACCGATCTGTTCAGCCTCTTCGATGAAACCCTGAAGCGTCTTCTTCAGGTGGTGCCGTGAACTGGCAGGCGCTTGACCTCAGTATACTGGGCCCCGCCTTTCTGGCCGGCCTGGTGGTGGCATCCACGCATGTCCCGTTAGGACGGCATGTCTTGAAACGAGGGATCATATTCCTTGACTTGGCAGTAGCGCAGACGGCCGGCACGGGTTTGGTTGCTGCCCATGGCTTTCATTGGGATCCTGGCGGCTGGCAGGTGCAGCTGATTGCCGTTACTGCGGCTATCATCGCTGCAGTAGTGCTCCACCTGACCGAGAAGCGCTGGGCCGAGATTCAGGAGGCATTGATCGGTAGCCTGTTCGTCCTCGCCTCAAGCGGCAGCATATTGCTTTTGGCCGCCAACCCGCATGGAGGGGAGCGCCTGAAGGAGCTGCTGGTCGGCCAAATACTCTGGGTCAGTTATCAACAGATCATACCGGTGGCTCTACTCTACCTGGCTATCCTTGCTTTATGGTTCGTTTTCCGTCACAGGCAATCATCACTGCTCTTCTACCTGTTGTTTGCCGTTTCCATCACCGCCTCCGTGCAGTTGGTGGGGGTCTATCTGGTCTTCGCAACCCTCATCCTGCCAGCCTTGTCGCTGCGGCATCAGGAAAGGAGGGCCAATAGGATAGGTTATTTGATTGCAGCGATGGGTTATGGCTTGGGATTGGTGTTTGCCGCACTCCTCGATCTGCCCGCTGGTGCGGTGGTTGTCTATACCTTGGCGATTTTATCCCTATTGGGTGGTTGGCTGATGCGGCACAAGCCCGCAAAGAGAGCTATGAGTCAGGCAACGCGGTAGGGCTGCATCTATTTCCCCAACAGTTCCTCCAGGATATCCATCGCAGCCGCCACATAGCCGGGACAGCGGGTTTTAAAAAGCTGATTCTGCTGCGCTTGTTGGTAGTCGTCCGGACGGCTCAGGTCACAGCCCAGCAGTGCTTTGCAATCGGTGGCGCCGCATTCAGCCCGAAATCTGGCTGTGAGTTCAGCCACCAGCCTATAAGTTTCTTCCTTGGCAGCGCTGTCCAAGGATGTGGACGGCCCCTTCGCCAGTCCGAGGGTCATCACCGCGCCGGTCAGCGCGCCACAGGTCTTCCCCTGGCGGCCCATGCCGCCGCCGAAACCGGTGGCCAGCCTGATCGCCTGCTCCCGCGCCAGGCCATGCTCTTCACAATAGGCGGCCAGCACCGCCTGGGAACAGGAGTGGCCGTCGCAGAAGTCCGCCACGGCGTTGTCTCTTTTTTGCATGATTCGTCTCGGTTTCCCGTATTGTCGATCAGATATGGCTGCTGACGCTATATTACTCTTTATAAGACGATTTTGTCGGGCTCAGCGAGCCGGGAAGCGGTTGCCTGCGGTGTTGTGTCTCTTGATAGGGGCTTGTCGCGCGGCCCAGCCGCACCATAAGGGATCGGGTGAAACAGAAAGATGATCCATGTCGTGGTGTATTGCCTGAACGGAACATGGATCAATCCGGTATAGCGTTAGTATGACTGAGTCTACGCAGTTGGGATGATTGTTTTGACTTGTCGAATGAGACTGTATTAGACTTCGACTGCATCTGGCACTGCTCGATAACCTATTGATTTCATGACAACAAACCAATGCATGAATGAGTGCGGTAGTGTCTATTTGTCCGATCTGTCCATTTAGACCGACACATAAATCATAGGGCCGGCACCCAAGGCGCCGGCTTTTTAATTTTCAAGTGGCCTCTCGTATGGGCCACCACTGATGAGGAAGTAAAACATGCCTGTTATTTCTCTCCCCGATGGTTCCCAGCGTGCTTTCGATAAGCCGGTATCTGTCTATGATATTGCCGCCGATATCGGTCCCGGGCTCGCCAAGGCCGCCATGGCCGGCCGTGTCAACGGGCGTCTGGTAGATACTTCGTATCTTATTAAGGAAGATTGCGAAGTCGCCATCGTCACCAGCCGGGACGAAGAGGCGCTGGAGCTGTTGCGCCACGATGCCGCCCATGTGATGGCGCAGGCGGTGCAGGAGCTCTATCCTGGCACCCAGGTAACCATCGGACCGGCCATCAAGGATGGCTTCTACTACGACTTTGCCCGGGATGAGGCCTTCACCCCGGATGATCTGAAGAAGATCGAGCAGCGCATGCATGAGATCGTCAAGCGCAACCTGCCCCTGCAACGGGAGATCTGGGACAGGGAAGCGGCGATGCAGACCTTCGAGTCGATTGGCGAGCGCTACAAGGTCGAGATCATCCGGGAGTTCATCCCGGAAGGCGAGGAGGTTTCTGTCTATCGTCAGGGTGACTGGTTCGATGTCTGCCGCGGCCCCCATCTGCCCAGCACCGGGATGCTGGGCAAGGGCTTCAAATTGATGAAGGTGGCGGGGGCTTATTGGCGCGGTGACTCGGACAACGAGATGCTGCAGCGCATTTACGGCACGGCCTGGCGCGACAAAAAGGAGCTGAAGGCCTATCTGCACCGCCTGGAAGAGGCGGAGAAGCGGGATCACCGCAAGATCGGCAAGGCCCAGGATCTGTTCCATACCCAGGAAGAGGCGCCGGGGATGCCCTTTTGGCACGACAAAGGCTGGCGGATCTATCTGACCATCCAGCAATATATTCGTGACAAGCTGAAGGATCACGGCTATCAGGAGGTGCATACCCCTCAGGTGATCGACCGCAGCCTGTGGGAGAAATCGGGCCACTGGGACAAGTTCCGCGACGACATCTTCGTCACCGAGACGGATGACCGGGTGTATGCCATCAAACCGATGAACTGTCCGGCGCATATTCAGATCTACAACCACGGCCTCAAGAGCTACCGGGATCTGCCCCTGCGCCTGGCGGAGTTCGGCTCCTGTCACCGCAACGAGCCCTCGGGGACCCTGCATGGCCTGATGCGGGTGCGCAATTTCGTGCAGGACGACGCACACATCTTTTGTAGCGAAGATCAGATCCTCAGCGAGGTGGAGGCCTTTAACACCCTGTTGCTGGAGGTGTATAAGGATTTCGGCTTTGACGATGTCCTGGTCAAGCTATCGACTCGACCGGAAAAGCGAGTAGGATCAGATGAGGTATGGGATAAAGCTGAGAAAGCACTCGAAGAAGCGCTGAATCAGCAGGGACTGGACTGGGAGCTACAGCCGGGCGAGGGCGCCTTCTACGGACCGAAAATCGAGTTCTCCCTGCGCGACTGCCTCAGCCGGATCTGGCAGTTGGGTACGATACAGCTCGATTTCTCCATGCCGGAGCGGCTTGGCGCCACCTATATTGCCGAGGACAACAGTAAACAGGTGCCGGTGATGCTGCATCGGGCGATACTCGGATCGCTGGAGCGTTTCATCGGCATTCTGATCGAGCACTACGCTGGTGCGCTGCCCCTCTGGCTGGCGCCGATTCAGGCAGTTTTGCTGAATATTACCGATCGCCAGGCCGATTATCTGCAGGATTGCCTCAAATCCTTGCGAAATAACGGATTTCGAGTCGAATCGGACTTGAGAAATGAGAAGATTGGCTTTAAAATCCGCGAGCACACGTTGATGCGCGTGCCCTATTTGCTGGTCATTGGCGACCGGGAGATGGAAGAGGGTACGGTAGCCGTGCGTACGCGAAAGGGCGAGGATCTTGGCGTTATGCCGATCGGCGCCTTCATCGAGCGTATGCAATCTGAGGTTACACGGCGTGTGAACTGAGTGTAAAGCACCGGTCGATCCGGTGCTTTTCTACTTTTCGGGTTTGAACTTTTTGGAGGAACCGGCTATCGCTGCTGTAAAAAAGCACCGTCTGAATGATGACATTACAGCCATTGAGGTAAGACTCATTGGAGCTGATGGTGAACAGGTAGGTGTTGTTTCGATTCATGAGGCCCAGCGGGCGGCTGAAGAAGCAGCACTGGATTTGGTAGAGATCGTGCCGAACGGGGAGCCCCCTGTTTGTCGGGTCATGGATTATGGCAAGTTTCTTTTCGAGATGAAGAAACAGAAACAGGCCGCCAAAAAGAAGCAGAAGCAGGTTCACATCAAAGAGATCAAATTCAGGCCAGGGACAGGTGAAGGGGATTATCAGGTAAAACTGCGCAACCTGATACGTTTCCTTGAAGATGGGGACAAGACCAAGGTGACCATGCGGTTCCGTGGTCGTGAGCACGCTCACCGTGAATTGGGTTTGGAGCTTCTGGAACGGGTGGAAAAGGATCTGACCGATTATGGACAGATCGAGCAGAAACCCATGATGGAAGGCCGCCAGATGGTGATGGTGTTGGGTCCTAAGAAAAAGTAATCATGACTAACGCCAGAGGCGTTACAAATAGCGGAGTTTAGAAGACAATGCCTAAGATTAAGACTAATCGCGGTGCGGCCAAACGGTTCAAACGCACCTCGTCCGGTTCGTTCAAGCGTAACTGCTCCCACCGTCGTCACATACTGACGAAGAAGAGCACCAAGCGGAAACGCCAGTTGCGTGCCCCTAATACCATTGCCAAGTCCGATGCGGCCATCGCCCGTCGGATGTTGCCTTACGCCTAACTCAACGAATTCGGATCTGAACAATGTCTAGAGTAAAACGGGGTGTACAAGCACGCGCCCGCCATAAAAAGGTGCTTGAGGAAGCTAAGGGTTATTACGGCGCTCGCAGCAAGGTCTATCGTGTCGCCAAGCAGGCGGTCATCAAGGCGGGACAATACGCCTATCGTGACCGTCGTCAGAAGAAGCGCCAATTCCGTGCGCTGTGGATTGCCCGTATCAACGCCGGCGCGCGGGAAAACGGTCTCTCCTACAGCCGCATGATCAATGGTCTGCATATCGCCAACATTGAGGTCGACCGCAAGATGCTGGCCGATCTGGCGGTCAATGACAAAGTGGCGTTTAGCGTGCTGGCGGAACAGGCCAAGGCCGCTCTTTCCAGCTGAGTGTACGTCGTGGCGTCCGGTTAATACCGGCCGCACAGTGACCGCAAAAGGGGGAAGGCCTTGGGGGCTTTCCCCTTTTTTATTGTTAGCCCAAAGGGGGGGGGGTAATTATGAATTATGAATTTTGAATTGTGAATTATGTTGGTGCGCTTCGCGCGGTGTTTTTGATTTTTTATTCGATAGCTCTTTCCCTTCCTTGCCGGGTAGATCATCAAACAAATATTGCGAGCAAAGCGAGCTCCGAAATTCACAATTCAAAATTCACAATTCAAAATTATTATATTTTGAGGTTAAAAGAGACAGATGGATGATTCCACCCTGGACATACAGGCGCTGATCGATGCGGCTGAAAGTGCGATTGCCCATGCAGACAGCCTGCCCATGCTCGACGAGATTCGTGTCGGTTTTCTGGGGAAAAGCGGTAAGCTGACCTCTCAGCTGAAAAAGCTCGGCACGCTGCCGCCCGAGGAGCGTCCAAAGGCCGGACAGGCGATCAATAAGGCCAAACAGTCGCTGCAACAGGCGATCGAGGCGCGCAAGGCGGTGCTTGAAGAGGCGGCGCTTGCCGAGCGTCTGGTATCGGAAAAAATCGATGTCTCCCTCCCAGGTCGTGGCTTGCAGCGGGGTGGATTGCATCCGGTGACACGCACCCTGGATCGTATCGAACGGCTGTTTGCTGATGCGGGTTTCGAGATTGCCGAAGGGCCGGAGATCGAAGACGACTACCACAACTTCGAAGCACTCAATATCCCCGAGCACCATCCTGCCCGGGCGATGCACGACACCTTCTACTTTGATGCCCATCTGCTGTTGCGCACCCATACCTCGCCGGTGCAGATCCGCACCATGGAGCAGGGCCAACCCCCCATGAAAATCATTGCTCCGGGCCGTGTCTACCGTTGTGACTCGGATCTGACTCATACCCCGATGTTCCATCAGGTGGAGGGGTTTCTGGTCGACCGGGACGTCTCGTTCGCCGATCTCAAGGGGGTGCTCTACGATTTTATCAGCAGTTTCTTTGAGCGTGAGCTGAAGTTGCGCTTCCGTCCCTCCTATTTTCCTTTTACCGAGCCCTCGGCCGAGGTCGATATCGAGTGCGTGATGTGTGGCGGCGAGGGGTGCCGTGTCTGCGGCCACACCGGTTGGCTGGAGGTGCTGGGCTGCGGCATGATTCACCCCGAGGTCTTCCGGCATGTGGGGATCGACAGCGAGGCATATACCGGTTACGCCTTTGGTATGGGGGTCGAGCGCCTGACGATGCTGCGCTATGGGGTCAATGATCTACGCTTGTTTTTCGAAAACGATCTGCGATTTCTGAAACAGTTTGCATAGGGTGGTGGATAACAATGAAATTCAGTGAAGCCTGGCTGCGTGAATGGGTCGATCCCTCGGTAACCACTCTGGATCTGGCGGATCAGCTGAGTATGGCGGGTCTTGAGGTCGATTCCGTGGCGTCCGTGGCAGCGGAGTTTAACGGTGTCGTGGTGGGGGAGGTGCTCACCCGCGAACAGCATCCTGACGCGGATAAGCTGAGTGTCTGCAGCGTCAGCATCGGCAAGGATGAGCCGCTGCAGATCGTCTGTGGGGCAGGCAACGTCGCTGCGGGCATGCGTGTGCCGGTAGCCACCGTCGGCGCGGTGCTGCCGGGGGATTTCAAGATCAAGAAGGCGAAGCTGCGTGGCGTGCAATCCTTAGGCATGATCTGCTCAGCCAGCGAACTGGGTCTGGCGGAGAGCTCAGAGGGGATCATGCCGTTGCCGGCGGATGCGCCGCTCGGGGAGAATTTTCGCCAATACCTCGGACTCGAGGACAAGGCCATCGATGTCGATCTGACCCCGGATCGCGGCGATTGTCTCGGACTGGCGGGAATCGCCAGGGAGGTAGGCGTGATCAACCGCTGCCCGGTCACTCCGCCCTCGATTCAAGCGGTGCCTGCCGTAATCGATGAGCGGATCGAGGTCGACCTGCAGGCGGACCAGGCCTGCCCTCGCTATCTATGCCGGGTAGTACGAGGTGTGGACGTTAACGCAGAGACCCCGCTGTGGATGCGGGAGCGTCTGCGCCGCAGTGATATCCGCAGTCTGGGGCCTGTGGTGGATGTCACCAACTATGTTTTGTTGGAACTGGGTCAGCCGATGCACGGTTTCGACCTGGATAAAGTCGAAACGCGAATTTGTGTGCGGATGGCTAACGCCAACGAAAGATTGATCCTGATCGGTGGTCAGGAGATTGAATTGGATCAGGAGACCCTTGTGATCGCTGATGCCGAACGGCCCCTGGCCCTGGCGGGAATCATGGGGGGAGAAGCGTCCGCGGTCAGCGAAGCGACCCGGAATATTCTCCTGGAGAGCGCATTTTTCGCCCCCACGGCCATCAGTGGCAAGGCGCGAGGTTACGGACTCCATACCGACTCATCCCACCGCTTTGAGCGTGGTGTCGATCCACGGCTTCAGGCTAGGGCAATGGAGCGAGCGACGGCGCTGCTGCTTGAGATCGCCGGCGGTGAACCGGGTCCGGTAGTCGAGGTCTGCAATGAGAAGAAGATCGAACAGCGCCCGCTGATCGAACTGCGCGCAGCAAGGGTCAACAAGGTGCTGGGGGTCGAGATCGACCCTGCCGAGGTCAGCGATATCCTCAAACGCCTGGAGATGGAAATAAGCGAGGCCGACCAGGGCTGGCGCGTCAGGGCGCCAAGCTGCCGTTTTGACATCGCCATTGAGGAGGACCTGATTGAAGAGATCGGCCGCATCTACGGCTATGCGCGGATTCCGGCCCATCGAGGGCAGTCGGCAATGGTAATGAGGGACCGGCATGAGGCCGATTACGATCTCGGCCGGGCAAAGCAGTTGCTGGTCGGTCGCGACTACCAGGAGGTCATCACCTACAGTTTTGTCAGCCCTGAGATCGAATCGATGATCGATGCGGAAAAAACGCCGATTCGGCTGGCCAACCCGATCTCTGCCGATATGTCGGTGATGCGCACCTCCCTCTGGCCCGGATTGCTTCAGACAGCGCTCTATAATCAATCGCGCCAGCAATCGAGGGTGCGTATCTTCGAAGCCGGGCTCTGTTTTGTGCAACGGGAAGCGATTGACCAAAGGATGATCCTGGCCGGTCTGGTGTCGGGCGAGCGCCTGCCCGAGCAGTGGGGCAGCGACACCCCGCGCGTCGACTTCTATGATATGAAGGCGGATGTAGAGGCATTGCTCAGCCTGACCGGCGTAGCGCAGGATGGCTTCAGTTTCGCGCCGGCCGTACACCCGGCGCTGCATCCCGGCCAGTCTGCCGCAATAGCTTTTCAGGGGAGCAAGGTAGGCATGATCGGAATGCTGCATCCTGAATTGGAGCGAAGGCTGGATCTGAACGGCGCCACCTTCCTGTTCGAGATTGAGCTGGCCAAGGTCGCCCAAGGTAGGCTTCCCGGTTTCGAGAGCCTCTCGAAATATCCCTCTATCCGCCGCGATATCGCCATTGTCGTTGATGAATCGGTGACCTTTGAGTCAATTAGGAATCTCATTCGTGACGAATCCGGCAAAATTATTACAGACATCCTGCTATTTGATGTCTATACTGGGGAAAACATAGATTCGGGACGAAAAAGTCTCGCATTGGGATTGATTTTACAGGAAAAATCACACACCCTTACCGATAAAGAAGTCGATGAAGTGGTCACTGCGGTATTGGACCGTCTGGCCGGAGAATATGGCGCAAAACTGAGAGAGTAAGGTAGGACTGGAGATGGCACTGACGAAAGCAGATATGGCTGCCAGGCTTTTCGATGAGCTTGGTCTGAATAAGCGTGAAGCCAAGGAAATGGTGGAGATGTTTTTCGAAGAGATCCGCCAGTCATTGGAGGGTGGGGGGCAGGTCAAGCTTTCCGGCTTTGGAAACTTCGATCTGCGGGAGAAGAAACAACGGCCTGGGCGCAACCCCAAGACCGGCAAGGAGATACCGATTTCTGCACGCCGAGTGGTTACATTCAGGCCTGGTCAGAAATTAAAGGCGCGAGTTGAGGCCTATGCTGGATCCGAGCAGCAGTAATCTAGATCTGCCCGCCATTCCGGGTAAACGGTATTTTACGATTGGTGAAGTCAGTGATCTTTGCCAGGTAAAACCCCACGTATTACGGTATTGGGAGCAGGAGTTTCCACAGCTGAAGCCGGTCAAGCGGCGCGGCAATAGGCGCTATTACCAGCGCCACGATGTGCTGATGATCAGGCAGATCCGGAGCCTACTCTATGAGCAGGGGTTCACCATCGGCGGGGCGCGTCAACAGCTTTCCGGCGAAACCGCGAAAGAGGATCTACAGCAGAGTCAGCAGATCATCAAGCAGCTGCGCAGCGAACTCGAAGAAGTCCTGCAAATCCTTAAAAGATAAGGGCCGCGGAAAAAAAGATTTAACCCAAAATGCGCCGGATTGTTGCCTGCCTTCGAGGCGTAGCGAAGGGCGCGTAGCCGGGCCTACGTAACCGAAGCTACAACAAAGAAGGCGGGCAAGAAGACAAGTAGTTTGGGTTAAATCTTTTTTTCCGCGGCCCTAAAGCCTTCCACGCATTGACATAGGCCGGTTAACTGCATAGTGTAGTGCCTCCTACTGTTTGACGTTATCAGCGAGACGTAAGCTGTCATCCGCTAGACATGTTCCGCAGGGAATGGTATGCCCTTTCCAAGGAACACAACAACGCGGATGATAGCTTACGTCTCGCCCGTAGGGAGGCCCGCCAATGCCTCAATCCTGCGTTGCAATGCTTGCCAAGGGCTTGCCATTCCCTACGCATTGCGCCTTTGTACCCCAAGGGCACTTCCTGCGGGCGTCTTGAGGCATTGGCGGGCCTCTGATAATGTCAAACAGTAGGAGGCACTACACGAGTATTGCCGTTCTTTCCGGGCGTAGCGCAGTCTGGTAGCGCACTACAATGGGGTTGTAGGGGTCGGGTGTTCGAATCACCCCGCCCGGACCAAAATGAAAGGGTTGCCTGTTCAAGGTGACCCTTTTTTTATTCCCGGCCGTTTGTCCACGAAAGCAAGAAACATCTACATCACTCACCCACTCCATGAGGGGAAGAGCCAAAAGGAGTATCAGGTTAGCGCCCGTCCAAAAGCTACAGCGATCGTCATCCCGGCGAAGGCCGGGATCCAGGGGATCAGGGAAGTCTGCCCACAAATTTTCCTGAAGCATCAAAAAAGGGTTGCCGGTAGGCAACCCTTTTTCATCACTTTTGAAGTAATCGCTTAGCGGTTTACTGTGGTGAGTCCCAGGCTCACCCAATCCTGCATGCCGCCACGATACCATTTCAGCTTATAGGCCGGGTATCCCAGTTTGATCAGGGTTTTGATGTTGGTGGACGATTGCGGGCACCAGATGCCGTTACAGAACAGCACAAGCGTCTTGGCGTTGCGGAAGTCGAGATTGCCGTCGATCTCCTGCACACCGAGCTGATTGACCAGAATGTCATGCAGGGTATCCGCCTCGGCAGCGACTTCGAAGGTCCCCTGGATATCCACATTGACCTTGTTCCAGGGAATGTTCACCGAGCCGGGAATAGTGCCGCGGATTATCCATTCCGGTGTGCGTGAATCGATGACCAGCACCTTGCGATCACCGTCACTGACACGCTTGAGATACCCGAGCACCTCCAATTCACCAACGGTCTCGACACCTGGCGCCGCAACAGCGGGCTGGATACAGAATGGGGGGCAGTGGCGCGCTACCTTGGAAAAAGTGCCTGGAATCTTAGCAGCCTTATCGGAAGATCGGGTGATCGTGACTTTCTCTCCGCCATGCATTACTTCAATAGACCGCAGTCCAGGGGTGATCTGATTACCTTCACTCGCGGGTAGCTGGGTCGAGAGGGCTACGCCACTGACGAGTGCGGTAAGCATGAGTGCTTTGACAAACTTCATTATGTCTTCCTCCGGGTGTAAGCCGTTATTCGTAATGTAGGTAAGAGGGCATTTTCAACGTTTTCTGGGACATTGCCTGTTCATAGCCCAGATGTCCCTGCTTGGCGGCATCGTTGGCAAGTTTGGCGGCAGCCACGTAGTCACCCTTTGAGAGAAGCGCTTTGGCCTTTTTGATCATTTTGCCGGTATCGCGCCATTCACCGCCGACACTGGCGGCCTCTTTTCTGGCCGCATCGGCGGCATCGATCAGTTTTTGCACCTTGGCCGCGGAAGCCTCGTCGGCTAGCGAGGTGGTCGTTATACCGGCACATAAAATGCCGGCCAGTAAGCTGAATAGTAGTGCTAATTTTTTGTGCATCGCTTTAACTCCGATAGCGTAAGTCTTGTTCAGTTGTGTTTCAGACTGAAGCCGTTACTTTCTGGCGCCAGGACCGTTGAGCGGCAGGCCGTTGCTCATGTAAGTGAGAAAGTACTCAAGATTGCGGTACTCTTCACTGTGAGCCTTAAACGGTTTAGCGCGGACCTGTTTGTTACAGCCGGTGAAGCGGCGATGCAGGGTGCCGACGGTTCCCCACTTGGAGCGGTATACCGGGAAGTGGGTGGTGTGTCCAAGCGCCGGACTGAGTATCTCGGTGCGCAGAACCATACCCGCATTTTGCAGATGGCAATGGGAGCAGGAGAAATTGAGCTGGCCGCGCCGGGAATAGTAGAATCGCTTGCCGTCTTCATAGGCTTGCAGCGCCCGGGGATCGTCACTCGGAATCTCTACATTGGTGATCTGACCGCGGGATTGGTAGGAGAGATAGGAAAGAAGACTGTTGATGGAGCCTTTCTTGTATTTCAGCGGTTTTTCTCCATTGGCTTTGCGGCAGTTGTTGAGGGCCAAGGGCAGCGTCATCACCATGCCTTTCTCCTTGTCCCAGCGCGGGTACTTTCCGGCCAGCGCAGGGCCGTCCGGAAAGCAGTCCTTATAGGTTTTACCGTTTGCAAAGGGTGTTTCCCACATGGTCTGACCCTCGTCGATGAAGGGCTCATAGGGCGGGAACTCCTCAATGGCCTCCCAGTTTTCACGCCCTATGGGGTCGATGGCGTAGGTGCCGTTGATATAGTCTTCCGTCTCCACGTTTGGAAAACGTTTTTTGAAGAAATTCTGGAAGACAGCCAGGTCCTCTTCCGGGGTCGTTGCCTGAACCGTAGTGATGAAGCTACAGGAAATGACCACCAAAGCCAGTCTGCGAAATAGTTGTTTCATGTTCTTTCCATCCTCAAAGGTGTTGCTGTCATGGGTATGGCGACGGCACATTTACAGTGTCCAGACATACGCTACGACTTTATCGAGATCCGCTTCTGAGAGGATGCCGTGTTTACCGAAAGGAGGCATGGGCGATTCGGGATTCTTGATGGTTGCATCCCAAATCTGCATGCGCAAATCCGCCTTGGTCGGGTAGCGTGATTTCATCGCCACCAGTGCAGGCGCTATATTGCCCGGCGATGGCGCGCCGATGATGTTGTGACAGGCAAGACAATTCCCTTTTTTTCTGTCATAAGCTATTTTTTTTCCCTGTTCAATGGCATCGCTTCCTGCGGCGAATACGGCAGGGGTGACCAGAAACTGTCCGGCTAGGATGCTGATAGCGCCGGCTGTTCCTATCCACTTTTTGGTGTTACCAATCATTATATCCTCCAGATGGGGGTGAATGTGGTTATAACCTGTTGTTATTCAAGCGGTAATACCCGATATCTGGTTTTCGTCGTCAACAACAAGTCGCTTATATGCCAGTGTCTCTTCAGGACGTTTTTTGGCTTAATGCATTGTCATATTTAGATATGAGCTGTGTAAAGTCCAGAAAATATTGAAAAAGATAGTGGTTTACCCTGGTATCGACTATGGTAAAGCGGTCTTCAACCAGGAAACGGTGGTTGTAAACCGTTTGCCTTCTCCCTTGGCAGGGTCTTGTTACAACGATGGATCGATATGAGTCGTGATATAGATTAGACGAGAAAACGATGCGATCAAGAGAATTCGGGATTCCAATTACCGGCTTCAAAGCAGAATCCAGGGTGTTTTTTCTGTTTATGAAGATCGATGACTGAAGGGATTGATCACGGCTGGTGCGTCTATATCTTGCGTTGCGCTGATCAGACGCTCTATACCGGTATCGCAAAAGACCTTTCCAAAAGGCTGGCCCAGCACAATAAGGGGGCCGGGGCGAAATACACCCGGGGGCGCGCCCCGGTGGAGCTTGTCTTTGTCGAGAGCGTGCAAAGCCATGGCGATGCCTTGCGTCGTGAATACACCATCAAGCGTATGAGTACGGCCGCAAAACAGAATATGATTGGGCGGGGACCGGGAAAATCCGATGTCATCCGTTGAGGGAATGCCCCTGAAACACAGGGGCATTGGCCGTCACATATAGTTTCTGGCCTCTTCTCCCGGGTTGGGCAGTCCGGAAATCCGCCAGGCCTCCCGGCATCCGCCGAAGAGCCGTTCAACACCGTGCTTGCCGAGATGCATGATGCGGCAGATGCGTGACATGACAGGCAGGCCGCCGGCTTCCAAGTGTTTCTCCCGCAGGTAGAGGATGACCGACCAGTGTTCTGAGGTGAGTTTTCCGACACCATCCATTTCGGCAATCAGCTGAGCCGTTTCACGACTCCATGCCTCCGTGTTGATCAAAAATCCATCATCATCGAATTGCAGCGGTATATTACCCCTACCTGTAGCAGGGTTTTGAAAGGTTTGCAGTCCCATCATCTTCTCCTAATAACTTCCTGGCGAACTACATTAAATCATAAAAAAAACTGATATGCCGATAAAGCAAAATACATAATCATGAAATATAGCGTGAAAAAACTATCAATCAAGTGCTAAATGCAGATCAGACAGGAAAAATGCGTGTCTAATCATCTATTAGCATCCCAGGTTCGGATGAATCGGTTGTCTTCGAGCCGGGGCTAGCGTGTGGACTCCATATTCATTGCAGGAGCAGATCGATGCGCTGGTATGGCATTTTTTCGATTTTATTAATGATTTCATGCGCCTATGCCGGTGAGGAGGGCCCGAGAGAGACATATCCGGCCTATGGGCCTCCCAAAGTCGTCTATGAGTTCTATTTGGACGAGCCGGAAAAGATGTCCACCGCGCTGTATTGGATCAGGGCGTTGATGAATCCACTGATGGCGTCACCCTACGATATGGCGCCTGAGTTCATGGATATCAAGATCGTCATTCACGGTACGGAGATAGTTACCCTGGCAAAGAAGAACTATGACAAGTACCGGGATGTGGTAGAGCGCATGCGCTACTATGCGGCACTGGGCGTGGAGTTCAAGGTCTGTGGCTTGGCGGCCAAGGACTTTTCTTACAAAGTTGATGATTTTCAAGAGTTTGTGGAGGTCGTCCCCTCTGCATTCACTGAGTTGGCGCATTGGCAACAGCAGGGATATGCGCTGATTATTCCGCAGGTGCATATTCGTACCCGCAGTGTGGCGGAGATTCGCTAGCAAAGTGAATCCATACCGGTTGGGTGGTCGTATTCATACAATAGCGCTGTATATATTGTCGCCGTAGAAAACATGATTCGCGGTAGATAACTAGTGTCCGCCCAGAAACAAGACAATTTCTCTCGCAAAGACGCAAAGATCGCCAAGGAAAAATAAATACAGTAAAAAAACAATAATTTATAACTTTGCGATCTTGGCGTCTTTGCGAGAGTTTTTCTTTCCGGGCGGACACTAACTAAGCCTAACAGGAGCCTGAATGGATCTTTTACTGCCTACCCTGGTTGCTGTTGTCGCCCTTATCTCGATCCTAATTACCCCGAAGGCAAAGGGTGAGGGGGCGTTTTTTCAAGGTCTATCCCCGGCGGGAAGCACTCCTGGGTTGCTGATGCTGGTCTTCTCCCAGGTCACGACATGGATATTCGCCCGATCGCTGATGAATGCCGCGATTCTGGGTTTTTACTATGGCGTGTGGGGCACATTGGCCTATGCCATCTACTATCTCTCCTTCCTCACCGGCGGCCTGATTATCGATGACCTGCGCTTTCGCAAGGGTTACGCCAGCATTCAGGCATTTCTGGGTGATCGATTCGGCGCATGGGGTATGCGCTGCTACAACTTTGTGGTTGGTGTCCGGCTACTCAGCGAAGTGTTCGCCAACCTGTTGGTGATCGGGATTCTCTTCGGCGCGGCTGGAAGCGGATCCTATGCCCTGGCGGTTGTTGGTTTGGCGGCGGTTACCTTGCTCTATTCCATGCTGGGCGGCTTGCATGCCTCGTTGCGCACCGACCTGTTTCAGATGCTGATATTCGTACTCGTGCTCGGTCTGCTAATGGGGGTTACGGTCGCTGGTGGCCACGTCACCCTTGAAAACCTGTTTTTCAAACCCTTCGAGTTCGACCAGCCCGGTCCGATATTGATGCTGGTGGCGTTGTTGCAGATCTGGAGCTATCCCATGCATGATCCGGTGATGATGGACCGGGGTTTTCTCGCTGATCGGCAGACGACCCGGCGCAGTTTTCTGCATGCGGCCTGGGTCAGCGCTGTGTGTATCCTGCTGTTTGGCGGCCTGGGTGTTCTGGCAGGCGCGCAAGCTGCGGCCGGGGAGGCGATGACCGCCGTGTTGACAAGGGTGTTGGGTGATATGCCGATGCTGTTGTTCAATGCGGCATTGGTGATTTCCGCCATGTCGACCCTCGACAGCACCCTATCGAGTTCGGCGAAGCTGGTGGTTGTCGATATTCGGATGCTGCCGCCGACACTGCAGAGCGGCAGATGGGTGATGGCGCTGTTTATGCTATTGGGCCTGTTGCTGGTGTTTGCCGGCAACAAGGACCTCTTTAGCGCGGTGGCGGTCAGCGGTACGGCATCCCTCTATCTTGCGCCGGTGATCTTTTTCTCCCTTTGGGGGGGACGTGAGCGCATTCCTCTGTGGAGCTATCTCGGGAGTTTTCTGCTGGCCATGAGCGGCGCGGCGCTCTATTTCGTGGAGTCGACCGGTTATACCCAATGGCTGGGCGAGTGGCACAAATATACCAAGCTACTGTTTATCTCACTCACGGTGCTGAGCCTCGGGTGTCTGATGTTCTGGGTCGGGGACCGGCAGAGCCGTTCGCTGAGGTCGGTTGCGGTGAATGCGGTAGAGGCCTGAGGGTGACGGATCTCAGGCTGCATAACATCGGCCCTGTCGATGGATCGATACTGATTTTCGGTGGCCCCTACGGTAATTTGCAGGCCACGCAGGCAATACGGCAAGTGTCTGAAAGACTGGGCATACCGCCTTCACGGGTGTTCTGCAACGGCGATTGCGCCGCTTACTGCGCCCAACCGGAAGAGACGGTCCAACTGATCAGGGAATGGGGTATCGCCGTCGTGATGGGGAATTGCGAACAGTCACTGGCTGAACAGCGTGCCGATTGCGGCTGCGGATTCAGTGAGGGCAGCGGCTGTTCTCTCCTTGCCGATGAGTGGTACCGCTTCTGCGAAGGGCGACTCTCGAACGCATCGAAGGCCTGGATGGGCGCTTTGCCCACCGGGATAGCTTTCGCTCTGCAAGGCATCGGTTTTCAACTGGTACACGGTGCGCTTTCCGCCATCAACCGTTTTGTTTTCGCTTCAACACCCGTTGCCGTAAAGCAGGAAGAACTGGCAAAAACCGATGCGGATGTGGTGATCGGCGGGCATGCCGGTCTGCCGTTCGGAGAGCGCTTGGACGACCGTTACTGGTTGAATAGCGGCGTAATCGGTATGCCGGCCAATGACGGCACCCAGGATGGCTGGTACCTGCAACTTCTACCGCAAGCGGGAGGGGTGCGTTGTGAGTGGCATAGACTGAACTACGATGCCAAAGCCGCTCAAGCCGCCATGCGCGAGGCAGGTAGATTCAACGGCTATGCACAGACGCTATTGAGTGGTTTATGGCCAAGCATGGATATATTGCCGGATCATGAACTCAACCGGCAGGGAAGGGCATTGTTGCCCCGGTCAATCACTATTCCCTCTTAATTATTAACCCGGCAAAAAGGGGTTGGATGCTTCTTTATCATGCTTTACATGCGTCAGCGCTTGTCTCTGTTTCCCATTGGTCTTACATTTCAGGTTGGTCGTCGTACCACAGGAATGCGAGTAGTTAAAACACATCTGACTGAGTGAATCTATAGCGTTATCAATCGGATGTGTATATGCTTATAGACGAAGCCTATTGGACCGGGCCATGCTCATTTTCCTGGCTGTTCGCCAGCTGATGAGTGATCGCTAGGATACGAGTAATACTAGAGATCATGATGCGGGCTCACCGGTGCCCCAATCCGGTGGTGGCGCATCATGCGTTGGTACCGGTTATGTTAAATAAGACTACTAGGCGTTTAGCGCAATGCCTTGCCGCTTTAACCCTACTGGGTTGGTCGGAAATTCATGCAAGCGACGAATTGGTGATTCTCAATTGGGCTGATTACCTGGATGAGACGCTGATTGAGGCATTTGAGCAGCAATATAACACCAAGATTCGTCAGGTTTATTTCGAGACGGACCAGGACAGGGATGTACTGCTTGCTCAATATTCGCGAGCAGGATTCGATCTGGCCATGGTTGATGCGGTGACCATCGAGTATTATCAGCGTAGTGGCTGGCTATTACCCCTTAGTGTCGAAGAAGTTCCCAATCTGCAGCACATCAATCCTGACTTCTGGCGCCACTATCCAGCCATCAAAGGCTATGCGGCCCCATATGCCTGGGGCACCATGGGTATCATCTACCGATCGGATCTGGTGGAACAGCCGCTGACGAGTTGGAAGCAGTTACTTCAGCCCGCGCCGGAATTGTCGGGCAAGATTATCATGATCGGCGACTCCTTCGATCTCACCGCTGCTGCAAATAAGGCCCTGGGACATCCTATGATGACCACTGATCGCCGCCATCTCCAAGAGGCGGAAATATTTTTACGGGCACAACGACCACATGTGAAGCGTTACGGCTATGTCACTCTGGGTGAGGACTCTGAACTGATTAGCGGCGAAGTGGTGGCAACCCAGGCCTACAATGGTGATTACTACGCAGTCCAGGAGTATCAGCCAGAGCTGGTCTACGTCATACCTGAAGAGGGTGGATCCGTGTGGCTTGACTCTTTTGTGTTGTTCGAGTCTTCGAAAAATCAGCAATTGGCGAAAAAATTTATTGATTTTATCAATGAGCCGGAGAATGCGGCGCAGAATGCCGAGAGTATCTATTATGCTACACCCAATAAGGCGGCTAAGGCACATCTGTCGAAGGCGTTTCTGGAGGATAAAGTTATCCATCCCTCATCTGAGGCATTAGCGAATTGTGAGCGTTTCCAAGCAGTACCAGCCAAGGTGGTCGGCTGGTACAACACTATCTATCACTCTGTGATACAAAGCGAAGAATAGGTTCTTGTTGGTTAAGTTGATCGTAGCGGGTTCACTTCAATTGGCGAAAACTCGGGTCTACTAATGAGAATTGCGGAGCATCGATCTGGCAGGTTGCCTCTGAGGCTCCAGACAAAGCTGTTACTGTGGCTACTGCCATTCGTCATTGTGCCGCTGCTGGGTTTTGGCTGGAGCAACTACCTCAACTCTCGAAAGGAGATCAGGAATGCCGTGGGCATGGAACTGGACGCGGCGCTGAATCTGTTGAATATCCGTTTTGAAACATTGCTTCAGTCGGGCACCACCAGCCTGATGCAACTGCAGGCATCCAGTCTGGTCAGGCGCTACACGGATGAGTCAGATGAATCGATACGACTCTATCTGCTACAAACCTCGGTGATGGATCTGCTTCGTACGCATCTGAAAACCTATAAAGACTTTGACGAGATCTACTATGCGCGACCCGGAGGCGAGATCGAGATTCAGGCCAAGGTTAGCGGGCTTTCATTAGCGGGTCCTGAACAATTAACACCTGAGGTGCTGTCTGTTCTGGAGAAGTTCTCTCAAGTGCGGATAGCGCATATCGGGTCTGTTGACAATGTCCCGACTTTGGTGCTTGGTTTGCGTCTTGGTTATGTATCCAGAAGCAGGGACCCCGCATCGCGGATCTGGACGGATAGTGGCTACCTTATTATTCATCTCAATCTCACTGAAATGATCAGAGATCTGAACCGTTTCGCTAGCCGTTTCGGTTATATCGCTCTGATGGATAAAGAGGGAGAGTCTTATTATAAATATGGGAGCTACTCCGACGATATCGAATCTTCATGGCTGGAAGCGACCCAATGGCTCAGTCAAGGTTTCCAGCTGAGGGCGGGGGTCAATGCAGATGTGGTTGAAGCTCCTCTACAAAAAGCATTTGCTGAAACACTATTGGTGACACTGGCTGCCGCCATTCTTGCCGGGATCGTTCTCTTTTTGGCCTTGAGGTGGCTGGTGGTTATACCGATCAGAATCCTGACCGAGGCAACAGAGGTCATTGGGGAGGGGAATTTGGGTGTGGAAGTGCCTTACCACTCCACCGATGAACTCGGCAAACTGGCCGACTCAGTCCGCAGCATGGCCAAGGATCTACGCAGCTCCAAGGAGGATGTGGAGTATATGGCCTACCACGATCAACTCACCGGATTGCCCAATCGGCGAATGTTCCGGGAGATGTTGGATCAGGCCATTCTCAGGGCACAACGACATGATGAAAGTCTGGCAATGTTGTTTCTCGACCTTGACGACTTCAAACGGGTCAATGACGTTTATGGGCATGCAGTTGGGGACGAGCTGTTACGTGGCTATACCCACAGACTTGAATCCTGTTTACGTCAAACGGACAAGATAGCCCGACCGATTCTGTCGCGTATGGGTGGGGATGAATTCCTTATCCTGCTGGAGTCGATCAGCGGTGCAGATGGCACAGGAAAAGTGGCGGAGAGGATTCTGCAGGATCTGAAACAGCCCCTGATCGTTGGAGGAAGGAAGCATCATGTCACAGTGAGTATCGGTATCACACTCTATCCGGATGATGGCTACGTCCCCGATGAACTGATACGCCAGGCAGACATGGCCATGTATCTGGCCAAGGCTCAAGGGAAGGGTGCTTATCGTTTCTTCTCAGACTCACTCAATCGCCGTGCTGTGAGACGGGCGGAGCTTTCCGATGAACTGCGCCATGCAATCGATCAAGATGAGTTCTACCTGGTCTATCAACCCCAGGTGGAGCTGGCGACATCCCGACTCATCGGTGTGGAAGCACTTTTGCGTTGGGAGTCAGACGCATTGGGCGCCGTACCGCCTGCGGAGTTCATTCCTGTTGCAGAAGAGAGCCGTTTGATCGAAGGTATAGGTGCCTGGGTATTACAGCGTGTCAGTGAACAGGCAAAAGCGTGGAGGAATAAGGGATTGCCGAACTTCACGATCTCGATAAATGTCTCTTCGTTGCAACTCCATAGTCTACAGGCGGTAGAAAAACTGAAAACAGCCATACAATCCGCCGCAAAGGAAGATATCCAATTTGAACTGGAATTGACCGAGACAGCTCTGATGTCATCCCCCGCAGAGATGAGTGAAATACTCAGAGGACTCCATGGTTGTGGTGCGAGGATCAGTCTGGATGATTTCGGTACCGGCTATTCTTCCCTGACCTACCTCAGGCGTCTGGCCATCAATACCTTGAAAATCGATTCCTCTTTCGTCTCCGATATTCCACAGGACCAGGATGCGGTCGCCATCGTAAGGGCGGTAGTGGCGATGGGGCAGAGCTTGGGTCTGAGAGTGATTGCAGAGGGTGTGGAAGAGCCCGCCCAAGGACGATTCCTTAGCCGCCTTGGCTGTGATGCTGCACAGGGGTATCTGTGTGGTAAACCGATGAGCCCCGATCAGATCACCGAACGGTTTATACAAGGCAATGGTCTGAACGGGACATGTAAGCAGTGCAGGGCGTGTCAATCGGTGTTTGACCAATATCCCGGTCAATTTGCCAAACGTCCGTAAGCAAGGGGCAATGAGTGAGCACGACACAATAGCTCACTGTACCTAACTAGCAGCAGTGTTATGGTAATTAAACAATGCCTGCATGGTAACCTAATCGTCACTGTAAGAGTTTACTGTTTCAAGCTGGCTACTCTTGGTTTTGTATCCTTAACAACATGTCAGGCAGGAGATTTTCGACCGTATCGACAATGGCTTGGGTCTGAGGGTCGATCTCGATATTCACCCTGTCGCCGATCTTACGTGTGCCGATGTTGGTGCGTTGCAGTGTTTCCGGTATCAGATTGACATCGAACGCATTGGCTTCAACATGACCGATGGTCAGACTGATGCCGTCGATGCCGATATAGCCTTTGGTAAAGAGATATTTTTGCCACTTGTCGGGCAGGCTGAAGCGAATCCGCCGGTTGTTTTCACTGCTAATCACATCCACCACCTCGGCGGTGCAGAGGATGTGTCCCGACATGGCGTGTCCGCCGATCTCATCCCCAAAGCGCGCCGCCCGTTCGAAGTTGACGCTATCGCCGACAGCGAGTGCTCCCAGGTTGGTCACGTTGAGGGTCTCTTGCATCAGGTCGAAATCGACCAGGTCATTTTCGATATGGGTCACGGTCAGGCAGCATCCGTTATGAGCGATCGAAGCGCCAGATTGAAGTCCTTCCAAGGCGGTTACCGGCAAGCGTATGCGATGGGTGCGAAAATCTTTTTTTTCATGGATGGCGATGACCTCCGCCGTGCCTTGGACGATACCGGTGAACATGTGGTGAGCTCCTTAATGAGTTTTGAATTTTGAATTATGAATTTTGAGTGGATGTGTGCGCTTTGCGCACGTTTTTTTATTATATGCGGTCCCGCTAACTTCCTCTCCCTTCGGGAGAGGGTTGGGGTGAGGGGATTAGTAAAGCTAACCCCAGCGTTGAGGGTAATGCTTTGATTTTTCTAGCCCCCTCATCCTGTTCTGTCCTGAGTTCATTGCTACACCGAGATGTTAACCCGTGGTAATTGTCCCGGCTAGCCATGAGTTTTCCTAGGGCCTGTTAACAATAAAGCCAGCCATATAATTGAACAAGCTAAATTTAACATGGCTTGATAATTTCGCTTGAGCTTTTCGTAACGGGTAGCAATACGCCGAAATTGTTTGAGCTTCTGGAAAAAGCGCTCAACCAAATTTCGTTCTTTGTAAAGTTCCTGATCGTAGGTGCGTTGTTTCCGCCGGTTTCGTCTGGGAGGTATCACGCCAGTGGTACCAGACACTTGCAATGTTTCAATAAACTGATCACTGTCATACCCTTTATCCGCCCGCACATAATCGGCAGCAAAGTCCTCAATCAAATGGGGGGCCTGGCCATATTCCGATGCTTGGCCCGCGGTGAGTATTAACCGAACCGGATTACCCAACGCATCAACCGCCGCGTGTATTTTTGTACTTAATCCTCCGCGGGACCGGCCAACAGCTTCGGCTTCCCGAGCGTTTTTTTAGGGGCTCCATGTTGATGGACCCGGGCAATGGAGCCATCAATCATTAAATATTCCAGGTCAGGGTCCTCGGATAGCGCTTCGAAAATAGTTTGCCAACGTCCTTTCTTTGACCAACGGTTATAGCGTGTAAAGACAGTATGCCAATTTCCCAACTCTTTTGGCAGGTCACGCCAGGGAGCACCTGTGCGACATATCCAAAGCACGGCTTCAATAAATTGGCGGTTATTTTTTCCCGTGACACCGCAATCACTGGCTTTTCCCGACAACAAAGGCGCTATGCGCGCCCATTGATCGTCTCTTAATATTCTTCGTCTCAAAATGCATACCCCAAAAAATCAATCAGTTGCGGTATTATCATCGAAATGACTTTGATTGTTAACGCCCCCTAGGTCGCCGAGCTATAGCGATGTTCGCCACAGCCCTAACATTAGCAAGATGCTCTATCAAAAAAACCAATGAGCGAAGCGAATACATCAACTCAAAATTCATAATTCATAATTCAAAACTCATTCCCAGCCCGTTCCTGACGCCCATACAGACTGGTGTAGAGGCCGTTGTTCTCCAACAACTCCGCATGACGCCCCTCTTCGACCACCCGGCCGTCTTCGAATACCAGCACCCGGTCAGCCTGCTTCACGGCGCTCAATCGATGGGCGATGATAATGGTGCTGCGCCCCTTGAGGAACTCTTGCAGCGCGGCATGGAGATCGCCTTCGGTGGTGGTGTCCAGGGCTGAGGTGGCTTCGTCGAGAATAACCACACTGGGATCGGTCAGCACCATGCGGGCAATGGCCAGGCGTTGACGCTGACCGCCGGAAAGCCTGACGCCGAAACGGCCGATAAGGGTGTCCAGGCCCTGTTCCATGTCTTGGATGGTCTGTTTCAACTGCGCGATCGCTAAGGCCTGCCAGAGTTTTTCGTCGGGGATGTCGCGCCCCAGGGTGAGATTGACCCTCACGCTGTCGTTGAGCAGGGCGGGGTGCTGCAAGACGGTGGCGACATGATCGCGCACCACGTCCATGCCGATCTCCTGCACGGGTACGCCATCGAATAGCACTCGCCCTCCCTTGATCGGGTAGAGGCCGAGGATGATCTGCACCAGCGTGGTCTTACCCCCCCCGCTGGCGCCGACGAAGGCGACCTTTTCCCCTGCCTTGATCTCCAGATTGACGCCGTTGAGCACCTGGGAGGCATCGCCATAAGCAAAGTCGAGATCTTCCAGGCGTAGGCCGACGGTGAGTTTGCCGGTAAAAGGATTCTGATGATGGGGATAGGCCGGTTCGAGATCGACCCGAAACATAGCGTTGATACGCCCCAGCGCCGCCTGCGCGCCATTGTAGGCGTATTGGATATTCAAGACCTCCTGCACCGGACCCATCATGAACCAGAGGTAGGCGTAGACGCCCAGCATCTCACCGATGGTCAAGTCCGACCAGAGCACCATGAACATACTCACGGTGCGGAAAATATCGAAGCCGAAGAGAAAGATCATGAAAGAGAGACGGTTGGCGGCGTCGCTCTTCCAGGTGAAAGCGGCGGAGTGGCGGCGGATATGGTTGGCCTTGTCGATAATGCGACGGATATAGTGGCGCTCCCGGTTGCTGGCGCGGATCTGCTGGATGGCGTCAAGGGTCTCCTCCAGGGATTCCTGAAAGGCCTGAAAGGCGGAGTTTTCCCGTTTCTTCAGCTGTTTGACCTTGCGTCCGAAGATAGTGGTGAAATAGATCACCAGGGGGTTGAGCAAGAGAATGAACAGGGCCAGCGCCCAG
This sequence comes from Candidatus Thiodiazotropha sp. (ex Epidulcina cf. delphinae), assembly GCA_025656455.1. Lineage (GTDB taxonomy): Bacteria > Pseudomonadota > Gammaproteobacteria > Chromatiales > Chromatiaceae > Thiodiazotropha. Next base: position 52,487 of record JAHXHS010000013.1, read on the forward strand.
TTGATCCAAAGCAGCACCACTGCGGTGCCGATGATGCTCAGGGCGGCCACCAGGAATTTGCTTGTCGTTACACTGACGAAGCTGTCGACTGCCTCCAGGTCGGTCACCAAGTGGGAGGCGACGGTGCCGCTGCCCATGGTCTCGTAAGAGGACATGGAGATACGCTCCAGTCGATGCAGCAGATCCCGCCGGATATGAAAGATTACATCCTTGGCGATTCGGGTGAACTGCCATGTCTGCCATACTCCGAAGATCAGCGCCAGGAATCGTAGGAATAGGGTGAGGACCAGAATCGCCAGGATATAGAGGACGGGACCGTGCCAGCTCTCTGGGAAGAGGCTGTTCATGACGCCAATCGCCCTGCCGGGTTGGTTGAGCAGCACTTCGTCGACCAGCAGCGGTATCAGCAGCGGGACAGGCACCGCGGCAAGGGCGCCCAGGACAGCGATCAGGTTGGCGGCAATCAGTTCACGCCGGTGCCGCAGCACCATTCGAGTCAATTCGTTCCAGCGATACTCCCGCTGACGAAAATCGGGCGTCGATGACCTTTCCGATACATCAATGCTCATAACAACGCAGGTTAGCCTTCATGCGTCGCAGGGCCTCGATACGGCTCCGTGCAGCTTGCGTACGATCGTTTTCATGATACTCGGCGATGCCAGAATAGCCCAGGTAGGTGAGTGCGCCCGGGACCCATAGCGCGCCGATCCAGATAGATGCGCCGGTATAGGGGTCTTCATAGAAACCCGGTTTGGCGCTATAGGTCTGGGTTTCGAGCCGCGTCAAACGTTGGTCCAGTTGGCGGCAGCTGAGCTGATCGTCTCCCTCTTGGTAGACGGGACCGTCAGGTCTCGGATACATCCTCGGCTCGGCCGTCAGGGTTTGGCAAAAAAACAGCAGCAACAGGAGTGGGAGGGCGCGGTATCGGATTGGATGCATGACGGTATGGTTCCTAGGTCCTGTCAACACGATGCGGATGACCGGCGTTGAACGGATCAGAGTACGGACTCGTTAAAATCGTAGATCAGGTTACTTTCCGGCCGTTGTACGAAATTGCCCTGCACATAATCGGCGCCGCTGCTCCACAGGATAGCGATACTGCGTGGATCCTCGACCTGGGGGGCAATAACTTTGATATCCAATTGGTGGCTGAGTTCGATCAGTTGTTTAAGGCCTTCCTGGGGCTCAGAGAGCAGGCTGTAGTCGAGTTTGATGTAGCTGATGGGCAGGTGTCTGATGACACGCTCGGATTCCGCGCTATGGGTGACGCGAGTCAGGAGACAGTTGATACCGATTTTGCTCAGGATATCGAAGCAGATTTTAGCCGAATTAAGGCTTCTTGCGACTTCGTTGATATTGAATTCGAAGGTCAGGACATCGTTACCGATATGGCCGCTGCGATGCTTTTCACCTAACCAGGTCAGCCGCTCCATGTTTTCCAACAGGTCGGTCGACTGGGAGACAAACAGATGCAGATGGTTGTCCTGCTTTTTATGCTCGTTGATTACATTGATGGCGCGACGGGTCATCCATTGGTCCACCTTGCCGATCAGTCCCATCTCTTCGGCGGCGGGAATGAAGTCGGCCGCCCGGTGTAGATTGCCGTCCGGTTCCTGCAGGCGAAGCAGGGTTTGGTAGTGCGCTTGGGATGAGCCCTGAAGCGCCACCACCGGTTGAAAGAAGATCTCGAAATAGTCCTCGTCGAGGGCCTTTTGAACCAGGGCGCCCATGTCGGTTGCCGATTCCCCGTCTGCCTGTGCCTGTTTTTGCGGCTCGACGAACTTGACTTGATTGCCACCCGACTCCTGGGCCTGGCGGCTGGCTATCTGGGCATGGGCGATAATCGAGCGTGAATCCTGATTGCCGCTCTCCACCGGGTAGATGCCGATGCTGAGGGTGACGCCGATGGTAGTGCTGTCGACCTCGATAATCTGCTGCGAAATGGATTGGCACAGCTGGTCGCCGAGAATTTGCAATGCTTCCTGCTTGGGGCGCAAGGCGAGCAGGCCCAGGCTGTTGTCCCCAAAACGGGTCAGGATGTCCTGGCTCTGAAGCCTCTCCATCAGGTGCTTCGCAACCGCTGCGAGCACCGCATCCAGGCCGCCGATGCCCACGGATTCGATCAACGTTTCTGGATTGTCGATTTGCAGATAGAAGACGCCGGTCACTTCGTCGATGGGCGATTCGGCCAGCAGCAGGGCATCCAGCCGTTCGAGCAAGTAGTTGCGGGCGTGGAGACCGATCTCTTTTTCGCCCCGGGTATGCGCATGCGAGCGATGGGTGAGCTGGCGGGCGCGGCGAATGCGGTTGGTGACAGTGGTGATCAAGTGCTTGGGGGCGATCGGTTTGGAGAGGAAATCCTCGCCACCGAAGCTGAGGGCGGTCAACTGCTTGTCGAGATCCTGTTCCCCGGAGAGGAATACGATCGGAATATCGACAAATTCATTCTGTTCCCGGATCACCGTGGTGAGTTCGGTGCCGCTCGCTCCGGGCATGTAGAGGTCCATGAGGATCAGATCAGGATTGAAATCCTGCAGGGCATCCATGACCTGGAGCGGGTCGGTGACGCTCCGGCATTTGAAGTTGGCCTTGCTGAGAATGGCGTCCGCGAAGTCCGCCTGGGCCGGATCGTCTTCCACGATCAGCACCCGGTAGGCGGTATGGGTGTCGGAAGAGGAGAGCTCGTGGACGCGTTTTGCTACTAGGTAGGGGTCGACGGGTTTGGTCCAGTAGGCGCTGGCGTCCACCCGCATGGCGGAGAGGCGTGTTTTCAGGTCCGAGGAGTCGGCGATGAAGGCTGCCGGCAGTCCCGGCAGACCATGGCTATTCCACAGACCGCCCTTTTTCGACTCCGGAAAAAGCTTGCTCAGCATATCGGTATGGCTGATCAGGAAACTGGGCTCACCCTTGTTGATCTCGTAATGGTGGATGATCTGCTCGGCATCGTTGAGGTACGCCACGTCGAAGTGGCGGGCCTGCAGGTTTCTCGTCAGGCCGGTTGCCATGGCTTCGTCTATCCCCAGCAGGAAGACCCTGTGCTCGCCGCTGTGGCGCGGGCTCTCGCTAGCGGGCTCCTGCGGCTTGTTGGCGAGCGCCTCGACCTGTTGGTTGCAGGCCTGTATGGCGGCGTCCTTGAAGGCATGCACCAGACCGTCCAGGGCGACCACGTCATCGTGCTGGGGCTTGAGTCCGGTGTCATGGTAGTCGCTGAGATGGCCGATCAGCGAATTGCCGCTCTGGGTGATTTGCGGGACACCGAATTTACTGCCGGATTCGGCGAGGGCCGAGATACGCTCGACCAATGTATCCAACAGCTTGCCGTCCCAATCGCTGTGAACCAGTTGATGCCAATTCTCCAAAATGGCGGATACCCTGCCGGGCACCTGGTGCAGAAACGAATGTACCAAGTCCGGTTTTGCGGTGTTTGTATTGCTGGTCATCGGGGTCGTTCGGGACAGTTATCCGGTGGACTATTCTACCTACTTAATCAACAGAGCTGCTAATCGAGGCGCAGTTTTCACGTTAGCGCGTAAATGGTTGTCCGTCCTGGGAATGATAACGGTTTGTACAGCGGACCGGAAGCACTCAGTCCCGATGTCTTCCCGTTTCAGTCAAAGGGGCGATCGGAGAGGGATTCCAGGTGGGTGACCCGGAACGATCTCTGCTTGACCTCCCAGCGGATATTGAAGTCATAGAGGCGCATGCCAAAACGGTTTCGTGGTTCCTCGCGCAGATAGGCGGGGCGCGGATCATTTTGCAAAACACGCCAAATGAGCCTTCTCAGGCGGGAGGCGTGGCTGTCGGGCAGGTTCGCCAGCACCGCTTCCGCCTCAGGCGTGAAACTCAGCTCGATCGCTTCCGCCGGCGGTCCCGGCGCATAGCCGCTCTCAGCGTCGGGAACCGCATCGACATAGGGGATATAGGGTTTGATATCCAGCACCGGTGTGCCATCCAGAAAATCGACCCCGCCCAACCGCAGGTTGACGCCATTCCCGGAGAGATCCAGCGCCAGCAGGTTGACCACGGAGAGGCCGATGGGGTTGGGGCGGAACGGACTGCGTGATGCAAACACTCCGACCCGCTGATTTCCACCCAGACGGGGTGGGCGCACGGTGGGTTTCCACTCAGCCCTGGCAGAGGCGTGAAAAACGAATGTGATCCAGAGATGGGAATATGTCGTCAACTCCCGAAACGCCTCGGCGCGGTTGTAGGGAGGCAGGACCTCCAGGCGGGCCTCGGCCTCGGGTATCAGTCGGGACTGCCTTGGGATGCCGAATTTCTCTTTGAAACAGGAGTGGATGAGGCCGATCGGTTTGAAATCGAAGTTCATGCTTTTTTGAATTGAATGACCTTTTTCAAGGGATTGAGATTGATTTCGTCAAATACCGTACCCGGATGGGCCTGTAACACCAGACTGACGGTCTCAGCGATATCGTCCGGGCGCAGATGGTTTTCCGGCGCATCGCCGGGGGCAAAATCCAGGCTATCGAAAAATCCCGTATCCACCATTCCCGGGTTGATCAGGCAGAGCCTTATGCCACTGCCGCTGCACTCGGCCCGCAACGATTGGGCGAACCCCCTGATAGCGAATTTACAGGCCGAGTAGACGGCGCCCTTGCGGCCGCCCGCGAGAGCGGATTCTGAACCGATGAGGATGATATCTCCCCGGTTCGACCGTTTGAGGTGGGGTAACACGGCCCGTGCGATGAACAGATGCTGGAGCAGATTGACATTAACCAGGTCGCGAATCTGCCGGTAGGAGAACTCTTCCAGAGCGCCGAATCGCCCATACCCGGCATTCAGGATTACACCGTCCAAATCCCCATGGGCGCGAATGATCTCATCGAAGCGCGTTGGCAGGCTATCGAGATCGGAGAGGTCCAGGGTTATGCTCTCCAGACCGGGCAGTTCGGACCAGCCGGAGAAATCCCTGCCGATGCCCAACACCCGATGGCCCTCATTCAGCAAGCGGCGGGTGATGGCGCCGCCAATGCCCTGACTGGCGCCGGTCACCAGCAGCTTACGGGGTGAATCCCCTTTTTCCCGATTCATTAACGGACCGCCTTCCTAGTGTGGTGTAACGTACTGATGCGTGATGGTTGGCGCAGGCGATTATGCATGGTGCTGTAACTGAGCAATCAGGTCCCCAACAATGCGGATCCGCTGTTGCACGAGGTCCTGCACCAGCTTGGCGTTGATGCCTCGTGTCGAATGATCAGGATTGTCCGAGACAATCTTCATGATACTGGCGGATTCAACGGCATCGAGACTGGATACTGATGCAATGAACCCGGCTGACTCCATATCATAGGCCATCTGTGACTGATAGTCAGACTGGGCAGTACGGACACAGGTCAGAGGGCCGGTGCAGGCTGCCAATGGGCGCCGGGATTGCAGCGACCAGCACCGGCCGCTGCGCTGATCGATCACCCGGTCCGCCAAAAGAGGCTCGCCCACCGCGAGGGAGCCATGGCCGCAAACCCCTACATTCAGCCATTGCACGGGATGTCCGCGGGGGATCATGGAGTACAGATAATCTACTCCAAGGGAGGCCGCCGCCGCGCCGGTTCCGGTTACCGCCAGACGTATGCCTGTGCCAGTATAGAGCAGAAGACGCTCCACGGGTTGGTGGCGAACCAGTCCCAGCGCCTTTATCAATGGCTTCGCTTCCGCCGGCAGGGCGACAATCAGGTTGATCTGGTTATTAGCCTGAAATTGTGGGTTCATTCCGCCTGATAGCGTTGTTGCAGGGTTCGATAGTAGGCTGCGCGCTCGAGATGGCCACGTTTTTCAGCGCCTTGGGCCAGGATGGCGCATTTCTTCACCAAGGTCTCGACGGCGGCAACACGGTCGTTATCTTCGAGGTGTTGATTGTCGAGTAGTTTCCGCAAGGCGTAAACACGGAATCTGTCCATGCCCCAATGGTGGCGTGACAGCTGGTCGTCATGGCCGCCATATTTCATGATCAAGGGTTCATCGATAAACAGGACCGGCTCCCGGGAGCAGATGCGCAACCATAAGTCGTAGTCCTCGCAGGCAGGCAGTTCGGGATCGAACAGGCCGAATTCGTCAAACAGGGAGCGATGCAACATGACGGACGAGGGCGAGATGACACACAGCGCCAGGCAGCGTTGAAAAATATGGCCGCCGCTTTTCGCATGTTTGTCCATCTGATTGACGCGGACGTCGTTGCGGATCCATATCTCATCGGTATGGCAGAGCCGGCGGCCGGCCGATCTTCCCACCAGATCGATCTGCCGCCGGAGTTTGTCGGGTAACCAGCAGTCGTCCGAGTCGAGAAATGCCATCCATTCGCCCTGCGCCTGTTGAATGCCCAGATTGCGCGCGCTGCTCACCCCCTGATTTGGCTGGGCAAAGTAACCACACCGTGGGTAGCGGTTTTCGATCAGCCTTCTCGTGCCGTCATCCGAGCCGTCATCCACCACGATGATCTCCAGGGGGGAGAGGCTTTGGGCGAGCACGGAATCGAGGGCGCGAGGGAGGGTGTGGCAGCGATTATGGGTGGGGATGATAACAGAGATCGACATCCTGCAAGACTAACTCACTAGGGCCTGTTAACACTAATCTGATTGCCACTGTTGCGCCTGAAAAAGCGCCAATCAAGGCACGAGGAGCGTAGTTTGGTTGTTCCAAATGAGCGACGAGTAACACCGAGTGGCGCTTTTTCAGGCGCAACCCGAAGGGCCAAGGCCATTTTTTCGCCCAGCGGCGTTATCAGTCGCTTATGTAGAGCGACTACACGGCGCTCCTTCTGCCTTGCTGGACAAAAAAATGGTCTTGGCAGTGACAATCAGATTAGTGTTAACAGGCCCTAACACTTCGATAAGTAGAATTGTTTGAGCCAATTGGCAAAATCGAAACAAAATAATAGATATGCTTTATACTGGCTGTTAAAGCCACGTAACTCTGGCCTGCTTGGAAAGGATACTTTAAATGATTGCTTGGCAAAGGATTCTGCGGCTTGCTGCAACCTACCTTGGAGGGGATAAACGCCCCGGAGTCAACGCACAAGTGAGATCAAGAAGATTCGATACCGATGCCGTACTGGAAAAGATACTGCGTCACGATAAAGAGGGTTTCGCCTCTTTCTACGAAAGATATCGGGGCCGTGTCTACCGCTTCATCGTCAGACAGTACGGCACCGGCGAGTACGGCAAGGCAGCCTACTATTCCGCTTGGCGCCATTTAGTGGTCGCCGGTCTGACCAGCAAGACCGCCAAGGACCTGAAGCTATCTTTCTATCGATATCTTGGGCAATCGGTCTCTTCCATGATGACGACAAAGCGCGATCAGGAGCCGAGCAGTTATCTGCCGCGGGATATCGAGCAGGACGGTAATTGGAGCCTGGTCCTTATCGACCATTTCAAGCACCTTGCCGATGATAAGAAACGCTATTTTCTTTTCAAGCATGAGATCGGGATCAGTGAGGCTGCTATCGCGCGTACCTTCGATGTCAAAAAGAAAGTGGTGGAAAACAGTATCAAATGGGCGGAGATCGCGTTACAGGAGAAGATGGAAGAGTCCGGTTGTCCCAGAAAACTCTCTCTGGAGAAGCTCTATCGGCAGAGCCGTGTGGTGAAGCCGCCTGCCTCTTGGGATGGCGAAATCCTCGACTCGTTCAATATCTGGCTGAGACAGACAGACCGCCCGAGTCCTGTGAAAGAGCTCGAAAACGCCCCGCCAGAGCAGAGTGGAGTCACTGCAAAGTGGACAAACCTCAGGCAGCAGGTCAAGACAAAACTCTCAGCGCTAAAGCGCTCCAAGTCCAAGGGCAGGAGGCGGAAACTCTCCTCATCCCCCCGTTGACGGCCTGTCAGGGCCGATTGCTTTCTGCCGCCGCGCAGGTGGTGTAGAATCCCCGCTTTTTCCATGAGCCGGTGAACCGATGCAAGATATCAATCCAATCTCCCATAAGATCGCTGACCTGAAGGGACGCGTCTCCTCCCTCAGGGGGTATCTTTGACTATCAAGGCAAGCAGGAGCGCCTGACAGAGGTTCTGCGGGAGCTGGAGGACCCGTTGGTGTGGAATGATCAGCAACGGGCCCAGGCCCTTGGCCGGGAGCGGGCCGCGCTCGAGAGTGTGGTCCTGACCCTTGACGAGCTCATCGGCGGCCTAGCGGATGCCGCCGAACTGTTACTGATGGCGGTGGAAGAGGGAGACGAGACCGCCGTCGGCGCCATCGGGGCGGATCTCGGCGGTTATGAGAAGCAGGTCTCCGGTTTGGAGTTCCAGCGCATGTTTTCCGGCGAGGCCGACCCCTGCAACGCCTTCCTCGATATCCAGGCCGGCTCCGGCGGCACGGAGGCGCAGGATTGGGCCGAGATGTTGCTGCGTATGTATTTGCGATGGGGTGAGCACCGTGGCTTCAACACTGAATTGATCGAAGTCTCGGCCGGTGAGGTGGCGGGCATCAAGAGCGCCACCGTGCGTTTCGAGGGGGACTATGTGTTCGGCTGGCTGCGCACCGAGATAGGCGTTCACCGGCTGGTGCGCAAATCGCCCTTCGATTCGGGTAACCGGCGCCATACCTCCTTTGCCGCCGTTTTTGTCTCGCCGGAGATCGATGACTCCATCGAAGTCGATATCAACCCGGCCGATCTGCGTATCGATGTCTACCGCGCCAGCGGCGCGGGAGGGCAGCACGTCAACCGTACCGAGTCCGCGGTGCGAATCACCCACAATCCGACAGGCATTGTGGTGCAGTGTCAGAACGACCGCTCACAGCATAAGAACAAGGCAACCGCCATGAAGCAACTGAAGGCCAAGCTCTATGAATTCGAGGTGCAGAAGCGCAACGCTACCCAGCAGGAGTTGGAAGATAGCAAATCCGACATCGGCTGGGGCAGTCAGATCCGCAGCTACGTCCTCGACGCTTCGCGGATCAAAGACCTGCGCACGGGGGTGGAGACAGGCAATACCCAGGCGGTGCTCGACGGCGGACTCGATATGTTTATCGAGGCGAGCCTCAAGAGCGGGTTGTGATTGATACTAGTCTAGTGCCCGTCCGGAAAGAGAAACTCTCGCAAAGACGCCAAGATCGCCAAGGAAAAACAAATACAATAAAAAAAGCAATAAGTTATAACTTTGCGATCTTGGCGTCTTTGCGAGAGAAATTGTCTTGTTTCTGGGCGGACACTAGTCTAGGAGAGACACTTGGCATTATGTATTTAATTGAGCTGAACAGACTATGAACGATCAGACACAGGACGAAAACAAACTCATCGCCCAGCGTCGGGAGAAATTGCAGCAGTTGCGAGACAACGGCAATGCATTCCCCAACGATTTTCGCCGCAACAGCATGGCGGGAGAGCTGCATGCCGAATATGGGGAGAAGTCGGATGAGGCGTTGGACGGCCTGGGCTTGCGAGTCAGCTTGGCCGGTCGCATGATGAGCCGTCGGGTGATGGGAAAGGCGAGCTTCGCCCATCTTCAGGACATGTCAGGCCGGATGCAACTCTTCGTCCAGCGGGACGCCCTCGATGATGGGGTCTATAACGGCCAATTCAAGAAATGGGATATCGGGGATATCATCGGTGCGGAAGGCGTGCTGTTCAAGACCAAGACAGGCGAGCTTTCGGTCAAAGTCGATAATCTGCGCCTGTTGACCAAGGCGCTACGCCCGCTGCCGGAAAAATTCCACGGCCTGTCCGATCAGGAAATACGTTATCGCCAGCGTTATGTCGACCTGATCATGAACGATGCCTCGCGACAGACATTCCGCATGCGCACCCGCATTGTCCGGTTTATCCGCGACTTTCTCGATCAGCGCGGTTTCATGGAGGTTGAAACGCCGATGATGCAGGTGATACCGGGCGGCGCCACGGCACGCCCCTTTGCCACACGCCACAACGCCCTCGATATGGATATGTTTCTGCGCATTGCGCCGGAACTCTATCTCAAACGCCTGGTGGTGGGCGGTTTTGAACGGGTTTATGAGATCAACCGTAATTTCCGTAACGAAGGACTCTCAACCCGACACAACCCCGAGTTCACCATGCTGGAGTTCTACGAGGCTTATGCTGACTTCCATGATTTGATGGACCTGACCGAAGCGATGTTGCGCAACCTTTGCCAGCATGTGTTGGGATCGATGCAGATCGATTATCAGAGCGAGAACTATGATTTTGCCGCTCCCTTTCAGCGTATGACGGTGAAGGAGTCGATCCTCCACTTCAATCCCGATATCAGCGAAGCTCAACTCGATGATCCGCAACAGGCCAGGGCAATTGCGGAAAATCTGCAGATCCCGCTGAAAGCGAGCTACGGGCTGGGCAAGGTGCAAATCGAGATCTTCGAGAAGGCCGTGGAGCATCGTCTGATGAATCCGACTTTCATTACCGCCTATCCTACTGAAGTCTCGCCCCTGGCCCGGCGCAATGACCATAACCCATTCGTCACCGACCGGTTCGAGTTTTTTGTCGGAGGACGTGAGATCGCCAACGGTTTCTCCGAACTCAACGATGCGGAAGATCAGGCGGAGCGCTTCCGCGAACAGGTGGCGGAGAAAGAGGCCGGCGATGACGAGGCGATGCACTATGACGAGGATTATGTACGCGCATTGGAACACGGCATGCCGCCCACCGCAGGCGAGGGCATCGGCATCGATCGACTGGTGATGTTGTTGACCGATTCGCCCTCGATCCGTGATGTGCTGCTGTTTCCCCACATGCGACCGGAATGAATAGGCTGTAAATCCCTGCCGATCAACGCAAATGGATGCGAAAAGGCCGGGTTAGGATGTGATTCACTCACTGAATGCCGATTAATAATGTTAAAATCGTTTTTTAAAAACAATTGAATCAGACAAAACGTGGCAAAAAGAAAGACCAAACGGTCCACTGACCGGGATCCGTATCAGGCGCGCGAAGCGCGTAAATACCAGAATCCCATCCCCAGTCGTGAGTACATCATGGAGACCCTGGAGCGCGAGGGTGTGCCGATGGATATGCAGGCATTGGCCGAGAGACTGGATCTCAGCTCGGACGAACAGCTGGAAGCGTTGCGTCGGCGTCTGCGCGCCATGGAGAGAGACGGGCAACTGGTGTGCAACCGCAAAGACAACTACTGTCTGGTCAATAAGCGCGACCTGATCGTCGGCCGGGTGATCGGACACGCCGACGGATTCGGTTTCCTCAGGCCGGACGATGGCGGCGACGATCTCTATCTCTCTTTCAAAGAGATGCGCTCGGTGTTTCACGATGACAGGGCGGTGGTGCGGGTCACCGGCATGGATCGCCGCAATCGCCTCGAAGGGGCGGTGGTCGAAGTGCTGGAGCGCAATACCCGGACCGTGGTCGGGCGGCTCTACATGGAGACAGGGGTAGGGTTTGTCGTACCCGACTCAAAACGTCTGAGCAAGGATGTCATTATTCCGAGCAGCGAGATCGGTGATGTGAGCCAGGGCCAGATGGTGGTGGCGGAGATCCTCGATCAACCCACCAAGCGCACCCCCCCGATCGGGCGTATTGTCGAGGTGTTGGGCGATCACATGGGACCCGGCATGGAGACCGATATCGCCATTCGCACCCATAGTATCCGTGTCGAATGGCCGGATGAGGTGGCGGGTCAGATCAGCGGCCTGAAGCCTGAGGTGGCGGAGGCGGATAAGCAAGGCCGCGTCGATCTGCGGCATCTGCCGTTGGTGACGATCGACGGCGCGGATGCCAGGGATTTCGACGATGCCGTCTATTGCGAGCCCAAGCCCAAGGGTTGGCGACTGTTAGTGTGTATCGCCGATGTTTCGCACTATGTGCAGCCGGGCAGCGCCCTGGACCAGGAGGCGCGGACCAGGGGCAATTCGGTCTATTTCCCCGATCGGGTGGTGCCGATGCTCCCCGAGATCCTCTCCAACGGGCTCTGTTCCATCAATCCCCAGGTCGATCGACTGTGCATGACCTGTGAACTCTATATCGACAAAAGCGGGCAGGTGACACGCTCCAGGTTCTTCCCCGCTGTGATGCGCTCCCATGCCCGGCTGATCTACGACGATGTGGCCGCCATGCTCGAGGGCGATCCCAAGCTGGGTAAAAAGCATGCCGATCTGTTGCCCCATCTGCAGAATCTCAATCGGCTCTACCAGCTGCTGCTGGCGCAACGGGTTGAACGCGGCGCCATCGATTTCGATACCACCGAGACCCGTATCGAGTTCAATGAACTGAAGCGTGTCGAACGTATTGTTCCGGTGGTGCGGAATGATGCGCATCGCCTCATCGAGGAGTGTATGTTGGCGGCGAATGTGGCGGCGGCGCGCTTTCTGCTGCGAAAGAAGCAGCCGGCATTGTATCGCATTCACGAAGGCCCAGCGGATGAGAAGCTGACCGATCTAAAGGGGTTCCTCGGTGAATTGGGGCTGAGCCTGCCCGGCGGCAAGAAACCGCGGGCCGGCGACTATGCCATCCTGCTGGAACGGATCCGGGAGAGACCGGATCGTCATCTGATCCAGACTGTCTTGCTGCGCTCTCTCTCCCAGGCCCTCTACAGTTCCGATAACGTGGGGCATTTCGGACTCTCCTACCAGGCCTACACCCACTTCACTTCGCCGATCCGCCGCTACCCCGATTTGATCGTGCATCGCGCCATCAAGCATGCCGTCAACCAGGGGAGCGTGGATGATTTCGACTACACCAAGCCGGCGTTGCAGGGACTCGGCGAGCACTGTTCCAGCACCGAGCGAAAGGCCGACGAGGCGACCCGGGACGCCCTCGACTGGCTGAAGTGCGAATATATGCAGGATAAGGTGGGAGAGACCTTCAACGGCATCATTACCAGCGTCAACTCTTTCGGAGTGTTTGTCGAACTGGATGAGATCTACGTGGACGGACTGGTGCATATCACCGCGCTGGATAACGACTACTATCACTACGATCCGGTTGGTCATCGGCTGACCGGCGAGCGCACCGGCAAGGTGTTGCGACTGGGCGATCCGTTGTCCATTGTCGTGGCAAAGGTCAATCTGGATGATCGCAAGATCGATTTCGTACCCGCCAAGACATCTGCCGGCGGAGCGGCCAAACAGAGAAAGGACCGCGGCGGCAAGTCAGGTGATAGCCCGTCTAAATCCAAACCTCGCGGGAAGACGTCAAGGAAAAAGAGAGTTGATAAAAAACAACGCCCGAAACCCAAGAAGGCTTGATGTCTGAGGAAGCGTCATGGATTCTGGGGCTGCATCCGGTAAGGTCCGCCCTTAAACAGGGAACGGCGGTCGCCGAACTGCTGGTCGATGCCAAACGGCGGGATGGGCGTATCAAAGAGGTGCTCGATCTGGCCCATGCTGCCGGTGTCAAGTGCCGGCAGATAGAGGGCAGGGCGCTGGATGAGATCGTGCACGAGACGAACCATCAGGGTGTGGCCCTGCGTCTCAGACAGCAACAGTCCCAGGATGAACCCTATCTCAAGGCGCTGTTGAAAAAGCTGCAGGCAACACCACTCCTGTTGATACTCGATGGCGTACAGGATCCGCACAACCTTGGCGCCTGCCTGCGCACCGCGGATGCCGCAGGCGTGAATGCTGTCGTCGCGCCGCGAGATCGTTCAGTCAGTCTCACGCCAACCGTAAGAAAGGTCGCCAGCGGCGCCGCCGAGACAGTGCCTTTTATTCAAGTCACCAATCTGGCCAGGACCCTGAAATGGCTGAAGTCTGAAGGGATCTGGCTGATCGGAACGGCAGGAGAAACGACGCAAACCCTCTATGAGACAGACCTGAGCGGCCCGCTGGCGATCGTTATGGGCGGCGAGGGCAGGGGATTGCGTAGACTGACCAGAGAACAGTGCGACCTGCTGGTCAAGCTGCCGATGGCGGGGCATGTGGAGAGCCTCAATGTGTCCGTGGCGACAGGCATCAGCCTCTATGAAGCCGTTCGGCAGCGTGGTAACGTCTGAATCCAACCGGCAGTCGTTGAATGCGTGCAGGGCAAGGCGCAGTGGTGCGGAATAGTGTTGCTATCTCCAAGGCGCTGCACTTCAGCTCTTAACCCCGGCAAGCGAATCCTGCCGGGGCATTGATGATAGTTCGTTCGTATTGAGGAGATTGGTGTGATCAGAAAACTTTCCGGCCCAGTCATGTTGACGGCCTTGCTAACCTTGCCGGCCCAAGCCGACACCCTACTGGGCCTGACGGCGGGGGTGGATCTGTGGGACATGGATTCATCCGGTTCTTTCGCGGATACATCCGAGATGCAATCCTTTGATTTGGGCTCGGAACGCACGGCGGTCCTTTCGCTGGCCCTCGAACATCCCCTGCCGCTGGTGCCCAACTTCAAGATCAGAACCAATGACCTCTCCTCATCGGCCGATGAAACGCTTGCGGAGACGTTCAGTTATTCGGGGGTCGATTTTCCGGCGGGTGCTGAAGTCACGGTGGATTTCGATATCCAGAATACCGATTTCGTCCTCTATTATGAGTTACTGGATAACGATACCGTCTCCTTCGATCTGGGCCTGAATGTGAAATACCTGGACGGCAAGATCCGGGTCGAGAACACCGGTCTCAGTGCGCAGGAGAGTTTCACCGGCTATGTGCCCATGCTCTACGGAGCCATACAGCTCGGCATCCCCAGCACACGGCTCTCCCTGTACGGCGATCTCAACCTGCTGAGTGTCGGTGACCACACCCTGCAGGATTATCAGGCCGGTGTCGCCTTCGGGCTGGTGGAGAACCTGGCGGTCGATATCAAGCTCAGAGGGGGCTACCGCCGTATATCCCTGGAGCTGGAAGACCTCGACGGGATCTACACCGACTGGACCTTCGACGGCATGTTCCTCGGCCTTGAAGCCGATTTCTGAACGGTCGCTTTTACGAGTTGCGGTTTTCCCGGCAAGCCGGTAGAATCCGCCGCTTCCCGGTGCCCGCAGCCCGCTGTCGCCCTATGTCAATGGCTGACAAGCGAGTGGACCGGGCATCGCTCCTTGCCTTACTGCCCATGCAGAAGGCTGCCTAACCCGTAAGGAGAGACAATGAGGCACTATGAAGTCGTGTTCCTGGTCCATCCGGATCAGAGTGAACAAGTACCCGCTATGATCGAGCGCTACCGCTCGGGCATCGAAACCAAGGGTGGAGCCATCCACCGCCTGGAAGATTGGGGACGGCGTCAGCTGGCGTATCCCATCAGCAAGATCCACAAGGCGCACTATGTGTTGATGAACATCGAGTGCGACGGCGAAGCGCTGAACGAGCTGGAAAGCGCCTTCCGTTTCAACGATGCCGTCATTCGCAATCTGATTATCCGCCGTGACGAGGCCATTTCCGAGGTTTCGCAGCTGGCCAAGTCCCAGGAAGACGAAGAGGGCTCTTCATCACGCAAGCGCAGTGATGACGAGAGCGACGTCGGCAGTGAGGACAAGGCAGACGATGCGGCCGGTGAGACCGAATCGCCCGAAAATGAAAATCGAGTGGATTGAGAGAGGAGATAGCAAATGGCGCGTTTTTTTCGTCGTAAAAAGTACTGCCGCTTTACCGCGGAAGGCATCAGCGAGATCGATTACAAGGATCTGAATCTTCTCAAGGCCTATGTCAGTGAGAGCGGCAAGATCGTACCCAGTCGCATCACCGGCACCAAGGCGAGGTACCAACGTCAGCTGGCGACCGCTATCAAGCGAGCCCGGTATCTGGCGTTGTTGCCATACACGGATCAGCATTAGAGGAGATTCTCAGCTGCCGGAGTAGGGTATGAAGGCATTGGCATCCTTTGTGATGCGTGGGCCCTCCCAGTCGGCGATGGCGACCACCGTCCTGACGATGCTGACGCTGATTTTTCCGTTCGTCGGTATACTTGGCAGCGCCTGCGTGGGATTGGTTTTCCTGCGGCTAGGCCTGATGGCAGGGATCAAGACACTGCTTTTGTCAACCTTGGCCGCCGGTCTGTTGATGGGGGTGATTTTCGGCAATCCCTTGCCCGCCCTGGGTATCTTGTTGGTGGTCTGGCTACCGACCGGGTTACTCGGCATGCTACTGCGCAACACCCGCTCACTGGGTTTGACGACCCAGGCGGGTATAGGGTTCGGCCTGCTGGCGATCGTTGTGCAGTATGCCGTGTTGGGCGACCCAAGGGCGTTTTGGCGAGAGTATCTGCAACCGATGGGACAGCGCTTTGTCGAGGCAGGCCTGTTTGATCAGGCCCAAAGCCAGCCGGTGATCGAGCAGGTGTCCGGCGTGATGTGTGGCGTTGTTGCGGTGTTGTTTCTCCTGCAGCTGCTTTCCAGCCTCTATCTGGCGCGTTGGTGGCAGGCGATTTTGTATAATCCCGGCGGATTTGCCGACGAATACCATCAATTGCGAGTGCATTGGGTGGTAGGCCTGGTTGGCGCCTTGGCCCTGACGGCGCTGCTGATACCGGGAGAGAGCGGCCTGGCATTCCTCAACTGTCTGGGCGCGGTCTTCCTGGGAGTGCTTTTTCTCCAGGGATTGGCGGTTGTCCACGGCGTATTCAAGGGGTTGAGGTCCGCCCAGCTCTGGTTGGTGTTGACCTACCTGTTGCTGATCGTGTTTATGCCGCAGATGGTGCTGGTGTTGACCGGCATCGGTCTGACGGATGTTTGGATAGATTATCGAGCCCGCTTCAAAGACAAGCCGAGCGGGTGAGAGGGTGTTGCAGGCCGGTCCCCGTCAATGGGATAGGCCAGCGGCCGAACGATTTGACCTATATGAAGGTGATTACAATGGAAATTATTCTGTTGCAGAAAGTCGATAACCTGGGTGATCTGGGTGAAAAGGTAAGCGTGAAGAGCGGTTATGGCCGTAACTTCCTGATTCCCTCCGGCAAGGCCGTTCCGGCCACGGAAGATAATGTGAAGGCCTTCGAGGCCCGCCGCACTGAACTCGAGAAAGAGGCCGCGGAAAAGTTGCAGGTTGCCGAGGCCCGCAAAGCCAAATTGGATGGACTGGCTATCTCTATTACTTGTAAAGCGGGTGACGAAGGTCGTCTGTTCGGTTCAGTAGGCACGGCGGATATCTCGAAAGCCGTCATGGATAGCGGTGTGGAGCTGGCCAAGAAAGAGGTGTTGCTGCCCAACGGCCCCTTCCGCATCGCCGGTGAGTATGAGGTCGGCCTGCACCTGCACGCGGATGTGGATGTCAGCATCAAGCTGAACATCGTACCGGAAGCTTAATACCCCCTCCCACACACCGGCTGAACGCAACCTATTATGGTGCCGGGTTAATAGCTGTGGCTGATTGTCTGTTTAAGCCGCAAATGGACGCCAATCACCGCTAATGGACGTGAATAGGGGAAAGTTTCTTATTTGCGATCATTTGCGGTGATTATTAACCCGGCGACCCAATAGGTTGCGTTAAGGCCTGTTAACACTAATCGGATTGTCACCGCTGATAAGCTTGCTCTGACAACATCCACACTCCCCCGCTCTGCATTGGGAATCGATCTTGATGCCCCGCGCCTCCGCGAACTCCAGCAGCGAACCCAGCTTTGGATCCCAGGGATATTGTTTACCGCTTTTACTGAATGTAACAGTAATCTCTCCCGATACACCCTTTGCCGGACCATGCACCGTCTCGCCGTTTGTATCGGGCGTTGCCGACTGCTGATTACGAATCGGTTTTTTTTCAGCGACCTGCCAAGGTTTTCCGCGTCGAGAGAAGAGTAGTGTCACCACTACTGAAAAAATGAACAGTGCCGCAATGATCGCGGCAGAGTAAATATCATCTAATACCATTTTAATACTTCATGAATCGCTCAAGCTCAAAAAGTACTTCTTAGATCTGCAGCTAGGAGTATGCTTGATAGAACTTAAGAGAAGATGAAGTAACGCCCTGGATTATGTGACAGAATTCACAGCAACAATCTGCGATACGGCAGTGTGCAGCAGGGACTTCCAGATATGGGTGCGTGCGGCATCGATCAGGGTTACCTCGGCGCGGCCCCGTTTGCCGAGCCATCCGCCCGGATGGATAGCGAGTTCCAGACCGGAGGCGCCACCGCCGACATCGCTCCAGGCTGCTGAACACGACATACTAAGTTGGTGCGGCGACCTCAAAGTTTGTTTTCATCGATGCCATTGGCTACCAATTCGCTTTCCTTCACACCCAGCATATTAAGAATCTGTTTTTGCGTCGATTCCAGAATTTGGCGCCGTTCATCTTCACGGGACAGGTTTTTAGCTACTGCGACAGCCCCCACCAGTGAAGCCAAAATGGCGCGGGATTTTTCGGCAATTATTTCGCGGTCAGACTCAAACGGTAGCTGTTTAAGCTTGATTAGAGCTGCAATGCGTATTTCGATCATTTTTTTGAGATTATCGTAGGATTCCTCGAACAAGCGCTTGATGCTGGAATTATTGTTACCAATCTCATTGAACAGGATGGTCTCCGAACCAGGCTTATCTTTCTTTTCCAGTTCACTCAGGTTCCAGTAGTTGGTGACCAGCGAGGTCAGATGTTTTATTGACAGAGGCCCCTTGACCAGTCGCGCAGCCCGGCTTTTTTTCAGGGTTTCCAAGAAAGAAGCCCGGTACAAGGCTTCCTTCGACTCAAAATGGGCATAAAAAGCGCCGTGCGTCATTTTAGCCATTTTCATGATCTGCCCGATCGATACCCTATCGAAGCCATAACGCGAAAACAAATCGACTGCGGCATTCAGTATCAGGTCTCTTGATTTTTCTTTACGATCTTTAGGACAAGGCATGGGCCAGCCTCTTCATTCAACGGTCACGATATTATCTTGATCATATCTTGTCGGATGCTAACTTCTGTGGATAAGTTAACGCCACAGGAGATCCGATGCATTCGCCAATCGTTATTACAGGTATGGGTATCATTAGCCCGTTGGGAAATGGTGTCAAGTCTGTCTGGGGGCGTTTGACCGCAGGCAAGTCAGGTATCTGTTTAATCGATCGTTTTGACATCGAGAATGAACCGGTCAAGATTGCGGGATTGGTTCCCAAAATAGCTGAAGACCCGGAGGCTGGCTTCGATATCGACAAACACGTCGCGGCCAAGGAACGAAAAAAACTCGATTTATTCACCATTTACGCCACGATCGCTGCCCACGAGGCACTGACCCAGGCCAACTGGTTCCCACAGGCGGAACATGACCAGCAGGCCACTGCAACCATCGTGGCAACCGGGATTGGCGGATTTTCGACCATCACACAGGCTCAGAGAACCCTCGAAACGCGTGGTTATAAGCGCATCTCGCCATTTACTGCTCCAGCTTTTCTAGCCAACATGGCATCCGGCAACCTGTCGATCAAGTATGGATTCAAGGGTCCTTTAGGCTGCCCTGTCACGGCCTGTGCCGCCAGCTTGCAGGCGATTGGTGACGGTATGAGATTGATTCGCAGTGGCGAAGCTGAGGTTGCCCTGGTCGGTGGCGCAGAAGCTTGTATCGACCCGCTGTCACTGGCCAGTTTCAATGCATTGAAGGCGCTTTCCACCGAAAGTTCTGAGCCGGATAAAGCATCCCGCCCCTTCGACCGCGACCGTAATGGCTTTGTCATGGGCGAAGGCTCGGGCCTGATCGTCATTGAAACACTGGAACATGCGCAACAGCGTGGCGCAACCCCGCTGGCAATGCTCAGCGGTTACGGTACCATTTCCGATGCACATCACATCACCTCCGGCCGCAAAGATGGTTTAGGAGCTGCCGCGGCCGTCAAGGCCACCCTGAAAATGGCGGGCCTAGAACCTGAGGAGATTGATTACGTCAATGCTCATGCGACATCGACCATTATCGGTGACGCCGCAGAGATTGCCGCCTTACGCAAGGTTTTCGGCCAGCATCTGCCACAGATTCCTATCTCCTCGACAAAATCTTCGACCGGTCATCTGCTCGGCGCTGCTGGTGGTATTGAGAGCATTTTCTCAGCCCAGGCAGTCATCAACGATGTGTTACCGCCAACGATTAATATGGACAATGCCGACGAAGCAATGCAGGACCTGGATTTTGTACCAAACCATGCGCGCGGGCACAATATTAACCATGCCCTATGCAACGGTTTTGGTTTCGGTGGAGTCAATGCTTCACTGATAATCAGTAAGATCTAGAGTTTATCTGTTGTTGGCGTATATCAAGTTCCAAAGTGGATAGACGCAGTGCGGAGGAGCTGTCCCATCTCTGTATGTTGCTAGTGTGGTGTAACGTATAAACTGTACCAATCAGAGGCCCGTCAATGCCTCAAGACCAGGCGCAGCGCGCAGACAATGGCAGCGCCCTTGTTAAGCGCTGCAACGCAGGATTGAGGCATTGACGGGCCTCCCTTCGGGCGAGACGCTAAGCCGTCATCTGCGTTGTTGCGTTGCTTGGAAAGGGCGCGCCATTCCCGGCGCAACGCGCCTAGCAGCTAACGGCTTAGCGTCTCGCTGATTGGTACAGTTTATACGTTACACCACACTAGGTGACATCACCCCTAAGTCAGGCAGCCGCTCCCCGCGAAGACCATCCAAAATAATCTGTGCATATGGCGCTACGCGTTTGACAGTACAAATCGATAGGTCTACAGTAATACTATTGATCTATCGATGAGGATAAAGTATGACGACTGTTACAGTTTCCCCTAAATATCAAGTAGTTATACCAAAAGAAGTGAGGGATTCAATGGGGATAGTTTCAGGGCAAAAAATACAAATGCTGACTTATCGCAACCGTATAGAATTGATTCCTATCAAACCGATGAAAAAAATGAAGGGTTTCTTAAAAGGGATTGATACGGAAGTGAAGCGAGATATGGATCGCATATGAATGTTGTAGATTCGTCGGCCTGGTTGTCCTATTTTGCAGGTGATGCCAATGCAGAACTATTTTCACGCCCTATCGAGAATATTGACAAATTAATTGTTCCAAGCATCATCATTACTGAAGTATTTAAATGCATTTTACGCCAGCGTGGCGAAGATATGGCATTGGAAGGTATTGCCCATATGGAACAAGGGCGGGTTATACCATTAGATAGTTCATTAGCTATCGATGCAGCCCAGTGTGGCGTTGATTATAAATTGCCGTTAACAGACAGCATTATTTATGCAACTGCGCAAAAATTTGATGCTTTGATCTGGACGCAGGATACGGATTTTGAATCATTGGAAGGCGTTAAATATTATTCAAAGAGCGAAAGTGCATAACTCAAGTTTCGGAGTTCAAATTTAACGCGTTCCCATGTTCTATGTGGGACCGCACAATGTGAACAGGGCGTAGGGTGCGGCCCTGCCGCACCATGCTGGGTTGCGCTCCTGTTTGCTATGACGGATTTCTTCACTTTGCGGCCCCCTGACCCAATATCTTGGGTTCCAGGGCTTCAAGTTACGGTGCGGCAGGGCCGCATCCTACGAAACTCGTAGAACATGGGAACAAGATGAACTCCGAAACTTGAGTGCATAACAAGCGTTAAGCATTGTGAGAGTTTAAAAATCTGTGTAAGTGGCATTCTGACCCTGTTATTTCGGTACGATGTAGTTATGAACGTAAAGTACACAAGCAGTGATGGTAAAATCATGACCTAACAATGCTATAAATGCGGGGTTTATGCTACGCTGATGATGCTAGGCGCTAGGCGCTAGGCGCTAGGCGTCATTCGGAGGCGTGTAGTCTTCCTAAGAGTATGAAATGAACGAGAGCAAACTGCATGTTGACTCTTCCGTGCCTTTGGGCAATGTTGAACCACACGCGCCTTTGCTGGCCGTTCCACCTGCCGGGCAGTTGCTCTACAAGATAGTGAGTGCGGAGAACTTATTGCGTTCAATTGTCGGCGGCTATCTTCACTTTAACCGCGTTGATAGCTATTCCGACTTCCCGAATGCAGACCTACATGATGGGCAACAGCTACCCAAAGACCAACCAGGAAATGCTGGCGCGCGTTTTAAAAATGCCCCGCACTACACAGCCGCAGACTATTATGACCGGTCACGCACAAGAACTTACGCCTGCTGTTTTTCGTTGGAAAACTCAGATTTTATTTGGCAGAACTATGCTAATGGTAGTGAGCGAGGAAAGATTTGCGTTGTCTTTGAGTTCGGGAAACTGCGTAGCAAGCTCAACAAAACTCTACAGCCCGGAAATACAGTGCTCGAATATGAAGGCAATCGATGTCATCAGATATTTTCCGTAAATTACGGAATTGTCGAATATGTCGAATGGAATTCTCATCAAACAAATAGTGAATATCTCGCTAATCCGATAAAGTATGCATATCTGAAAGACAAGCAGCGATTCTCCGAGGAAAACGAGTTTAGGATTTCTTTGTCAGCAATAGGCATAGGTCACTTTGCCCTCAGGGACGGAAGCATCATGCAGTTTCCATCCAACTTGCAACTGGCTTTTGATTTCCGATCAGCCATCGCTGACAGCACGATTCAACAGATACTGTATGCACCAGACTCGGACTCCGACTTTTTGAAAACGGAGTTACACAAGCTTCGCATCGTTACGGGTAAAGGGTGATGCCGAAAATATAGGGGGGCCACATAAAATAGGATCATGTAATGGACGTTACGAGTAGGTCCAGTGAGTCGCTGATACTGATCAGAACAGTTATGGGCATTGCAGCGATTAAACAGCAAATGAAATAGAATCGTATGTGCTCAAATCGATTTCCTTGCGTGCTTGCCAAAGATCGTAATTATCCTGCATCAAAAGCCAGCTTTCAGCGGACCGGCCTAACACCTTAGAAAGCTTAAGCGCCATTGCTGGTGATACGTTGGTTTTTCCATTCAGCAAGCGACTCACTAATCCGGCACTCACTTGCAGCTTTCCCGCTAGCTCATTTGAACCAATACCGAATGGTTCTAAATAGACTCGTTTAATAAATGCTCCAGGATGTATCGGGTTGTGTTGCTGAATAGTCATTAATGATAATCCTCGTCATTGATCACATAGGCATCGCCGTCAATAAATTCAAAAACGATCCGCCAATTACCACTGACGTTAATGGTCCATAAATCCGGATGATCTCCTCGTAATGGTTGAAGTCTCCAACCGGGTAAATCCATATCTTCAATAGTGATGGCGGTATGTAGCCCCTGTAACCGCTCTTCCAGTCGCGGCGCATGGTCGGCTCGTATGCCTGCCTCACTGCCAGTGGTAAAGAACTTATAGAGTCCTTTGTGCTTAAAGCCCTGAATCATGGCAATATGCTGTACTAATATTTACTGTTGTGCAATAGTAAACTGAGATTATTTAATCCATTAATCTCGGATTCTGGATGAATCCGGTGGTCGGTGTACATCTTTTCTCGCCAGGCCCAATCCCGTATGCTTAGAGCTCATCCCGGCAATCCCGATTCAGCCCATTCACAGACCACATCTGATGTCAGAAACCGCTTATCCTGAAGAGATACCCGCCTATCCGGATCTGGATACCCGCACTATCAAGGTGCCGCCGCACTCGATCCAGGCTGAACAGTCGGTGCTTGGCGGTTTGATGCTGGATAACGCCGGCTGGGACAGGGTTGCGGATTTGGTGGTGGAGGGGGATTTCTACCGCAAGGAGCATCGCCTGATCTTCAATGCCATCGCCGCCCAGGCGGAGGAGAACCAGCCGTTCGACGTGGTGACCCTGGCTGAGCACCTGGAACGCAAGGAAACACTCGAGGATGGCGGCGGATTGCCTTATCTGGTGCGATTGGCGGAAGAGACGCCCAGCGCCGCCAATATCAAATCCTATGCCGGCATCGTGCGAGAGTACTCGGTAATGCGGCAACTGATTTCCGTCGGCACGGATATCTCCGACAGCGCTTTCCATCCTCAGGGGAGAAAGGCCGAGGAGCTGCTTGACTTGGCCGAAAGCCGGGTCTTCCAGATCGCTGAGCAGACCAGTAAGGGTAAGGGCGGGTTTGCCCCCATCAAGACCTTGCT
Organism: Candidatus Thiodiazotropha sp. (ex Epidulcina cf. delphinae); assembly: GCA_025656455.1. Taxonomy (GTDB): domain Bacteria; phylum Pseudomonadota; class Gammaproteobacteria; order Chromatiales; family Chromatiaceae; genus Thiodiazotropha. The sequence continues at coordinate 76,304 of JAHXHS010000013.1, forward strand.
GACCCAGGCGGTGGACCGGATCGAGACCCTGTTTCAGCAGGACGAGCCCATCACCGGCATAGGCACCGGTTTCACCGACTTCGACCAAATGACCTCCGGCCTGCAACATGCCGATCTGGTGATCGTCGCCGGACGCCCCTCCATGGGTAAGACCACTTTCGCCATGAACATTGCCGAGAATGTCGCTATTCAGGGCGGCAAGCCGGTGGCGGTGTTCAGCATGGAGATGCCCGGAGACGCCCTGGCGATGCGCATGATGTCCTCCCTGGGGCGTATCGATCAGCTCCGCGTGCGCACCGGTAAACTCGAGGACGATGAGTGGCCGAGACTCTCTTCCGCGGTCAGTATGTTGGCGGACACCCAGCTTTTCATTGACGACACCCCGGCCCTCTCCCCAACGGAAGTGCGAGCCCGCGCCAGGCGTCTGAAACGGGAACACAGTGACCTCGGGTTGGTCATCATCGACTACTTGCAACTGATGCAGGCGCCGGGGGAGGGGGATAACCGCACCAATGAGATATCCGCCATCTCCCGCTCCCTGAAGGCCCTGGCCAAGGAGTTGGATGTGCCGGTGATGGCCCTTTCCCAGCTCAATCGCAGCCTGGAATCGCGCACCAACAAACGACCCATCATGTCGGATCTGCGTGAGTCGGGGGCGATCGAGCAGGACGCGGATCTGATCGTGTTCATCTATCGGGACGAGGTCTACAACGAAGACAGCCCCGAGAAGGGTATTGCAGAGATCATTATCGGCAAGCAGCGTAACGGTCCCATCGGCACCACCCGCCTGACCTTCCTGGGTAAGTACACCAAGTTCGAAAACTACACCGACAACATTTATGGTGACGAGGGCTATTGATGGGGTATGCCCCGCAGGCCGTTATCGACCATGCCGCGCTCTGCCATAATCTGAGGCTTGCCCGTCAGGCGGCGAACGGCCGCAAGGTCTGGGCGGTGATCAAGGCCGACGGCTATGGGCACGGCATGTTGCGGGTGGCCCGCTGCCTGGGCGATGCCGACGGTTTCGCCGTTGCCCGCCTCGATGAGGCGTTGCAACTGCGTGAAGGGGGTATTGACCGGCCGATATTGATCCTGGCGGGGTGTTACAGCGATCAGGCGCTGACGGAGGCCGCAGACGCCGGGCTGCAGCTTGTGCTGCATCATCGGCGGCAGTTGACCCTATTGCAGGAGGCCGATGTTTTGCAACGCCCGTTGACGATCTGGCTCAAGGTCGACACCGGCATGCACAGACTCGGATTCGATAGCGATGAGATTCCAGGCATAGCACAGTCGCTGCGAAACAACCCCGCGGTTGGCGGGCTCAACCTGATGAGCCATCTGGCGACCGCGGATGATCGCGCCGATCCGGCCACGCAGAGACAGTGCGACCTGTTCAATAGCCTTGACCGTTCACTTTTCGATGTCTGTTCCCTGGCCAATTCCGCCGGATTGTTGGGCGTGCCCGATTCCCTTGCGGATTGGGTGCGCCCCGGCATTATGTTGTACGGGGCCTCTCCCTTTCTCGATACCACGGCCGAGGAAGAGGGATTGCGTGCGGTGATGACCTTGCGTAGCCGGGTGATTGCGGTCAAGCATTGTCGAGCCGGTGAGCGTATCGGTTACGGCGGAACCTATGTCTGTCCCGAAACGATGCCGGTGGCGGTGATCGCCATCGGCTATGGCGACGGCTACCCGCGACATGCTCCATCCGGCACGCCGGTGTTGGTGAAGGAGCGTCGTCTGCCCCTGGCGGGCCGGGTGTCGATGGATATGATCAGTGTCGATGCCCGGGGCTTGCCGCAGGTGCAGGTGGGTGACGAAGCCGTGTTGTGGGGTAAGGGGTTGGCGGTGGATGAGATTGCCGAGCGGGCCGGGACCATCGCTTACGAGCTGCTGTGCGGCGTCAGTCAGCGGGTGGAATTTATCGACCTGTTCAGTGAAGGAGAGGGTGATGGCCCAGGGCGGTAAGCGACAAGCCAAATCCCACTATGTCTGCCGCAGTTGCGGCGCCAGTTTTCCCAAATGGGCTGGGCAGTGTTCCGAATGTCATGCTTGGAATGCCTTGGAGGAGAACCTGGTCCCGCCTGCCGCTGCCTCGGGGGGGCGGTTTGCCGGGTATGCGGGAGCAATCAGCGCCCAGGTCCTGGCGCTGGCGGCAGTGGAGATCGAGCACGAGGCCCGCTCGCCCACGGACAGCGCCGAGCTGGACCGGGTGCTGGGTGGCGGGCTTGTGGAGGGCTCCGTGGTGCTGATCGGTGGCGATCCGGGCATCGGTAAGTCGACCTTGCTGATTCAGACTCTGGCGCGCCTTTCCGTCAGTCTGCGCACCCTCTATGTCTCGGGCGAGGAGTCCCCCCGGCAGATCTCGTTGCGAGCCAAGCGGCTGGAGCTCCCGGCGGATGATCTGCGTCTGTTGCCGGAGACTTGTGTGGAGCGGATTATCGCCGCTGCCGAACGGGAACATCCCCAGGTGATGGTGGTGGATTCGATACAGACCATGTACACCGAGTTGCTGCAATCGGCCCCCGGCTCCGTCTCCCAGGTCCGCGAAGCCACCGCGCAACTGGTTCATTTCGCCAAGCGCAGCGGCACGGCGGTTTTCCTGGTGGGGCATGTCACAAAGGAAGGCAGTCTGGCGGGTCCCAGGGTATTGGAGCACATGGTGGACTGCGTGCTCTATTTCGAAGGTGAAGCAGGCAGTCAGTTCCGCCTCATCCGTACTATCAAGAACCGCTTCGGCGCCGTCAATGAACTGGGCGTCTTCGCCATGACCGACAAGGGCCTGAAGGAGGTCAGCAATCCCTCAGCCATCTTTCTCTCCCGTCAGGCGGAAGCGGTGCCGGGGAGTGTCATCCTGGTGACCCGGGAAGGCACGCGACCGCTGTTGGTGGAGGTGCAGGCGCTGGTGGACGAGAGTCCCCTGGCCAATCCCCGCCGCGTCACCCTGGGGCTGGAGCAGAACCGCCTCTCCATGCTGCTGGCGGTGCTCCATCGCCATGGCGGCATCGGCATGTTCGATCAGGATGTCTATGTCAATGTCGTGGGGGGTGTGCGCATCACCGAGACGGCCTCCGATCTTGCGGTGTTGATGGCGGCCCTTTCCAGTCTGCGGGACCGGCCCCTCGATCATGGATTGGTGGTTTTCGGCGAAGTGGGGCTGACCGGCGAGATCAGGCCGGTGCCGAATGGCCAGGAACGCCTGCGCGAGGCGGCCAAACACGGCTTCAAGCGTGCCATCGTACCGAGGGGAAACCGTCCAAAGCAGGAGATGGAAGGACTAGAGGTGATTGCCGTGGAAAACCTGGCCGAAGTGTTGGAGATTTAGGCTTTTCCCCTGATCGGATGGGTAGATCGTATAAATCACATCAATTCTCAAGGTTGATTGTCTGCGAATAATCCATCGAGGGTCACTTTTTGCCGCATGATCTCAGTATCGAGATAAACCTATTGGCGTTAATTCAATGTAGGTAAACCACCGCCTCAGGCGGTGAGATACGAAGAGGCTCTGCCGTGCCGGGGTGCAGCTGGGAGGCGGGGAGTTCAATACTGATGCCTTGCTGAGACCCTAAGAGGAAAAGAAACTCTCGCCAAGCCCGCAAAGGATCCTCAGACAATCTCTTCTTGGCGTACTTTGCGAGCTTAGCGAGAGAGATGATGTATGCCTGGCCAGTTGTGGCAAACCAGGATGACAGCGTGCCGGTGTGGAAAAGTGAGCGGCAGCCCTGACATAGCCCCCTTTGGGGGCTTTCATCATACTACCCGCTCTGTGGGTAGTAGATGATTCGCGTTCATTTGCGGACCCATTACGCCTCAACCCAGTGCTTCGAGATCCCGCTGCAGCACGGCCTCGTCACCGATATTCAGCTCCACCAGACGGCGCAGCAGGGAGATGCTCGCCATATCGATCTCTTCGCACAACACACCGATACACCCCGCTTCGATGTGAGCGCAGACGGCCTGCATGGTGATTACCCTGTCGGCATCGTCGAGCCTGACCCGCAGCGTTATCTTCTCCCCTACCTGGGTATTCCAGTCGGCAGGGGTCCTTGCCAGGGCGCCCTTCAGGGAGATATCGAGCAGGGTGGTTTGATAGGCGAGGTGGTTTGATTCGATAGTGGCTGGCGCATCGAACAGGATGCGATGGAAGCGTCTGCGCTCATCGGTTTGGGAGGTGCTCATGGCTGATCAGTCGTGAAATTGCATTTGTGTGCCGCCCACATCGATTAGATCGCCATCCTTCAGCAACTGGGCCTGGTCGCCTATGGGTTGACGATTGATGCTGGGAGGGTTGGGGCCCTCGAGAAAGCAGATAAAGTAGCCGCTTTCTCTGCGTGCGATCATTGCGCAATCCCCACCTGCATGACCGATCCGGGTCATGTTGCGTTTCAGCGGAATGATCCGGCCGAAATTATCGCCGTTGACGATCTGGAGCACACCCGGTTCGGCTTTTGCGTCCTCGGCGTCCTCGGTCTCGGGTGGGGGCTGTTCATCGGCGGACTGGGGTGGTTGGCTCAGGGCAGCGCCGAGCTCCATGACATCTTCCGCAAAGGCGAGGGTGTGTTTGCCGACTTGTATTACGTCGCCGTGACGAAGTTGGGTCTGTTGCGCCGGTTGGTGATTCACCAGCACCGGAAACGCCTCGTCTACTGCCTGAAGGCAATATACCTCGTTCTCGTCAGGGATGATGACTGCCTGAACGGGAGCGATGGCAAGGCTGTCGATCGAAATGCTGCAATCATCGTTTCGGCCGATATGAGTCTCTCCCGATTCGAGGTGAAAGACATCAATCACACGACCTTTGAAAGAGAGGGTCAGTTTAGGCATTGGCCAGTCTTAGATTTAACCTGTATAAACCTAAGTATATAGCCAGATTTATTGAAAAAACCATAGCAGGATCACTCTATCTTCAGTCAGCCGCCGGTGATTTTGCAAAATAGTTGTCCGGGGGAGCAAGGAGACCCGTTAGGCATCAGGGTCTGGATCGGCTTTTAGGGAGGCGCGACGGTTTTTCGTTACTGGATGGGAAATAAATGCACGAAAAAAAATCATCACAATAAATCCTCCTTAATCATGAACTAACCTTCATTAATAACAATATCTTAATACACACTGTTGATTAAAAATCTTGGATCGACGTAATTTTGACATTTTGTATATTTACTGCTTAACTTCGCTGCAATCGAGGTGAGAAAATCACCCTTGCAAAGGGACCTGACTCATGGGGCAAACTTTTGAAAAAGAAGGTCCAGTGTTTCCTACGCTTTGTATCTATTTATTCGATCAGAATGCCGAACGGCAGAACTACCTAAGGCATATCCTCGGTTTTGTCGAGGGTGAGTTGCGCGTGGTCGAGGATCCAGGCGAAATCGTGACCCCTACCGAACCGAACGGAAGCGATTGTGTGGTGGTATTCATCGGTTGTTCCATGCATCGGGATGAACGATTGGGTGTCATCAAGACCTTGATAACGGTGATGCCCGGGCTGCCTGTTTTTCAACTTTATGACGAGCAGACGGGCCCGTCTGAGAAAATCGAAGGCTTCGATAATGTGATCGGCGACTTTAAGCTGCCGACCCGCTACGAAGATCTGATGGCGCTTGCCCACAAGGCTCAGGTGTTTCAGGAGTTGAAAAATCCTGAGGCGGGCAGATCCCGTCCGGTGGAGCTGTTTCGTAGTCTCTCCGGCAGCAGCCGCGCCACTCGGCAGGTCAATAAGATGATCGGGCAGGTGGCCGACTCGGAGGCGACGGTGCTGATCCTCGGCGAATCGGGCACCGGTAAGGAGGTGGTTGCGCGTAAGCTCCATTTCCATTCGGTGCGTCGCGGTAAGCCCTTTGTCCCCGTCAACTGTGGCGCCATTCCTGCGGATCTGCTTGAAAGTGAACTGTTCGGCCATGAGAAAGGGGCGTTTACCGGCGCCATCAGCGCCCGCCAGGGCCGCTTCGAGATGGCGGAGGGCGGCACCCTGTTTCTGGACGAGATCGGCGACATGAGCATGCCGATGCAAGTCAAGTTGCTGAGGGTGTTGCAGGAGAGATCCTTTGAACGGGTCGGCAGCAACAAGACCATCCCCTGTAATGTGCGCATCATTGCCGCGACCCATCGAAATCTCGAAGAGGCCATCAATATTGGCGATTTTCGTGAGGACCTCTTCTATCGTCTGAACGTATTTCCGATTGAGATGCCGCCGCTACGGGACCGGGTAGAGGATATCCCGGTGTTGGTGAACGACCTGATACACCGCATCGAAAATGAGAAACGGGGTTCAGTCAGATTGACCCCGGCCGCCATTGCGGCCCTGAGCCACTATCGCTGGCCTGGGAATGTCAGGGAGTTGGCGAATCTGATCGAGCGCCTGGCCATCCTGTATCCCTACGGGGTGGTGGATATGGCTGACCTCCCCGAGAAGTTTCGTCCCGCCGGTGATCTGCTGGATACCACGCAACTGCCGCAGGTCAATCTCGGAGGCGGCGAGCCGGGGACCACTATCAATGCACCGCGCCTGCCTAATGACGGCATTGATCTCAAGGCCCATCTGAATTCCCTGGAGCAGAGCTTGATCCAACAGGCCCTAGACGAGTCCGATGGGATAGTCGCCCACGCTGCCAAGCGTTTGCACATGCGCCGCACCACCCTGGTGGAAAAACTGCGTAAATATGGCCTCCAGCGTCAAACCGAGTCGCCGGGAATTTGACATCAACTTTGATTGGCATGTATAAGCGACTGAAATAAAAGATAATAATAAATAGGCACGCATCTTGCTGCAGTTGGGAGTGTGGAATGACAACCGACTACAGAGGCAGAACTGACGTGTCACCCAAGCCATCCCTCGCTGATCGACAACACGCTTTGGAGTCCGCCTTCAAGCTGTTCAATCAGCTATCCGAAGAACTGACGGGCTCATACCAGCAACTGCAGACCCAGGTGTTGGAGTTAAGCCAGGAACTGGCGGCGGCGCGGAGTGAACGGATGGTGCAGTTGGCCGAGAAGGAGCGTCTGGCGGATCGGCTGGAGAGACTGCTTGAGACCCTGCCGGCCGCGGTCATCGTACTGGATGGCGAGGAGCGGATCAGGGAGTTCAACCCGGCCGCCGAGCAACTTCTGGGGAGATTGGAGGAGCTGGATCATTGGCCGGACGTGGTGCGTCACAGGGCATTGACCAGTGCGGTGAGCGGTAATGAACTCAAGCTGCGCAACGGCCATTTGCTCACCCTCTCATCCAGCCGATTGGAGCAGGTCCCGGGACGAATCCTGGTGTTGCTCGACGTGACTGAGACCCGGCGGCTGCAGGAGCGACTGAACCGCCGTGAGAGGCTCGCCGCGATGGGCGAGATGTCTGCGCAACTGGCGCATCAGATGCGCACGCCCCTGAGCACCGCCTTACTCTATGTCTCACATCTGGCCGGTGAGGATCTGCAGCCGCAAAAACGTAGGCAATTCACCGCCAAATTACGCAATCGCCTGCAACACATGGAGCGTCAAATTCATGACATCCTGATGTTCGCCCGTGGCGCGGATGCTGGTGAGGCAAGACTCTCCCTGAGCGCGTTGCTGAAGCGCTTCGCCGGCAGCATCGAGCAGGAGCTGCAGGCATCCCAGGTCAGGCTGTCGATCGATGACCGGAGCCGGGGACGGGCCGATATGATCGGCCGAGAGGATGCCCTGCAGGGTTTGCTTGCCAACCTGCTTGAAAACGCTATCCAGCAAGGTGCGAGCGAAGTCAGGATCAGGTTGCGGGTGACCTCTGAGATCGAACTGGATGTAGCCGATGACGGCAAAGGCATTCCCGGCGAGCTGCATCAACGCATCTTCGACCCCTTCTTCACCACCCGCAGCGGCGGCACCGGTCTGGGACTGGCCGTGGTGCAAAATCTGGTGCTCAGCCATGGCGGGGAGATTATCGTCGGTCATTCGGAAACAGGGGGCGCTCTGTTTCATCTGCGTTTTCCACGGGCTCTGCGAGGCGCTGAATTCAATGCTGAGATCAGCAGTGATCCGCGGGCCGCCACGGAACTGAGAGAAGCAACGAGGAGCCTGTCATGAGTCATGGGACGGTGCTGATTGTTGAAGACGACCCCGCATTACGGGAGGCCTTGAGTGACACCCTGGAGCTGGCCGGTTATCCGGTGCATGCCGTTGAGGAAGGGGGCGCTGCCTTGACGATCCTGCAGCAGCAGTCGATTGGCATGGTGGTGAGCGATGTACAGATGCAGCCGATGGACGGACACAGCCTGCTGCGTGAAATCAGGAAACACTATCCCGATCTGCCGGTGTTGTTGATGACCGCCTATGGCAGCATCGAGAAGGCAGTGATGGCGATGCACGACGGTGCGGCCGACTATTTGGTCAAGCCCTTTGAGGCGGAGGTGCTGGTGAGCAAAGTCGCCGGCCACATACGCCCGGCCAGCGAAGAAACCCTGGACGGCCCTATTGTGGAAGACCTGCGCAGCCGGGAGCTGCTTGAACTAGCGCGAAGGGTGGCTTCCAGCGACGCCACGGTGCTGTTGCATGGCGAGAGCGGTACCGGCAAGGAGGTCTTTGCCCGCTACATCCATCAACACTCTGCCCGGGCCGAGGGATCGTTCGTGGCCATCAATTGCGCCGCGATCCCTGAAAACATGCTGGAGGCGGTGCTGTTCGGTTATGAGAAGGGGGCTTTCACCGGGGCCTATCAGGCGACACCGGGAAAGTTCGAACAGGCCCAGGGCGGCACCCTGCTGTTGGATGAGATATCCGAGATGAGCCTTGCCCTGCAAGCCAAGTTGCTGCGTGTGCTGCAGGAGCGGGAGTTGGAGCGCCTGGGGGGCCGGAAACTGATCGAACTCGATGTGCGGGTATTGGCCACCACCAATCGCAAGCTGCGCGAGGAGGTCTCGGCAGGGCGCTTTCGGGAAGATCTCTACTACCGGCTGAACGTCTTTCCCCTTGCCCTGCCGCCGCTACGTGAGCGTCAACGGGATATCCTGCCCCTGGCCCGCCATCTGTTACAACAGAATCTGCGCCCGGGGCAGGCATTGCCGGCATTCAGCAATCAGGCGAAACAGTGTCTCCTGGCCCATCCCTGGCCGGGCAATGTGCGTGAACTGGACAATCTGATGCAGCGGGCATTGATCCTCAACGCAGGCGATACGATCGAGGAGCAGGATCTCTGCTTCGAGAGCGCGGCATCCGAGCAGACCCATGAAGAGAGTCCTCAGCGCGCCAGTGCGGGGCGGCTCCCCGAAGACCTCCGTTCCGTGGAGGAGCAGATGATTCTGGATGCCCTGGAAGCGGGGCGCGGCAGCCGTAAAACGGTCGCCAGTCGGCTCGGCATCAGCGAGCGCACGCTGCGTTACAAGATCGCCCGCATGCGCGAGGCCGGCGTGGCCATCCCCGGCTGAGGCGAGATGGTACGAATTCTGCGTAGGCAATAGTAGCTGAATGTGAAACGGGGAGCGGAGTATGAACAACAGTATGAATATCGACCAGGTTCTGGCGCAGATGCGGGTGATGTCGGCCCAGGCCGCTCACAAGTCGACTGAGTCTCCGGAGAGCGACAGTGCGGATTTTTCCGATCTCCTGAAGCAGTCGATCGATCACGTCAATTCCGCCCAGCAGGAGGCCGGCGCCCTGCGCACAGCCTTTGAAAGCGGGCAGGGTGATATGGATCTGGCGCAAGTGATGATCGCCGCGCAGAAGTCCAGCCTCTCCTTCGAGGCCATGGTGCAGGTGCGCAACAAGCTCATCGAGGCGTACAAAGACGTGATGAACATGCCTATCTAACTGACTAAGAAGACGAATCATGGCTACGCCAACAACCGAACATACGACAAACGAGCTCCAGGTGGGGCACCGTCTTCAGGATAACCCCTTCATTCGTCAGATCGCCGTGATGGTGGGTATCGCTGCCAGCGTCGCATTGGGCGTGGCGGTGGTGCTATGGACGCAAAAGCCGAGTTACAGTCCGCTGTTCGGCAATCTGTCGCACAAGGATGCGGTGGAGATCGCTCAGGCGCTGCAGCAGGCGGGGATCGCGTATGAGATCGATCAAAGCAACGGTATCGTGATGGTGCCCAGCTCAAGCCTACAAGAGGCGCGGATGAACCTTGCCGGCCAGGGCTTGCCGCAGTCGGGCTCCACCGGTTTCGAGTTGATGCAGGAGGATAGCGGTTTCTCTACCAGCCGGTTGGTAGAGTCGGCCCGCTATCAGCGTGCCATCGAAGGCGAGCTGGCCCGCTCGATCATGACCCTGGCCAGCGTCGAGTCAGCCAGGGTCCATCTGGCCACGCCCAAGCAATCGGTCTTTATCCGCAAGCGCAAGTTCCCCAGCGCTTCGGTGGTGGTGAAACTCTACTCCGGACGCCACCTGGAGAAAGGTCAGGTCGAAGCGATCACCCATCTGGTAGCCTCCAGCGTGCCGGAGCTGGAGGCCTCCAAGGTGACAGTGGTGGACCAGAAGGGGCGGTTGCTGAATAGCAAGGAGGACTCCCGGGAGATGGGCTTGACCACCAGCCAGTTCGAATATACCCGGGAGCTGGAAAGTCATTATAAACAACGTATCGAGGATATCCTGGCGCCGGTGATCGGACGTGAAAACCTGCGCGCCGAAGTGACGGCGGATGTGGATTTCACCTATGTGGAACAGACCCAGGAGTATTTCAATCCCGATGCCACCGCGTTGCGTTCTGAGCAGATCAATGAACAGCGTTCGTTGTTGAGCGAGGTCCAGGGTGTGCCGGGTGCATTGACCAATCAGCCTCCCGCCGCGGCGACCGCGCCTCAGACGGCCGGAGGCGGGGGCGTGGGCGAGCCTGGCGGCGCGCCTGTGAATACCAGCAAGCGATCGACCCGTAACTTTGAGTTGGACAAGACCATCAGTCACACCCGCTTACCCAGTAGCCGGCTGCGTCGGCTTTCCGTCGCGGTGGTGGTCAACGATCGTTTCCAGACGGCTGAGGATGGGCAGGTAGAGGCGACGGAACGCAGCGCCGAGGAGATCACCCGGATCGCCAATCTGGTCAGGGAAGCGGTTGGTTTCGATCAGCAGCGGGGTGACCGAGTGCAGGTGATCAATGAGGCCTTCTTCATCCCCGAGCCGCCGCAGCCACTGCCGGAAATAGCGATGTGGGAGGAGGCTTGGTTCTGGGATCTGGTGCGCCAAGTGGGTGGCGTTCTGTTGTTCCTGCTACTAATCTTTGGAGTATTGAAGCCGACCATGACCCGCTTGATACGGCAGGCCGCGGAGGCCCGCAGGGCGAGTGAAATGGCTGCCGCCGCTGGACCATCCGGCGTTATCGCGGGTGGCGCCGAAGGCGGTGTCGGGGCGGCGCAGATGGGGGCCATGGGCGCGGATGACGCATCCCTCCATCTCCCGGGGCCGCGCACTTATGAGAAGACCCTGGATGCGGCGCGTACTATGATCGAGGAAGACCCCAAGCGGGTCGCCCAGGTCGTGAGAAAGTGGATCGCAGAAGATGGCAAATAGTCAACTTTCCTCCAAGACCGAACAGGCCTCATCGGAAGCCGTGTCGCTTGCCAAGATCGGCGGCGTGAAACGGTCCGCCATCCTGCTGCTCGCCCTGGGCGAACAGGATGCGGCAGAACTGCTGCGCCACATGGGTCCGAAAGAGGTGCAGGATGTGGGTCTGGCGATGGCCTCCCTGACCGACGTCACCACTGACCAGATGGAGGCGGTGATGCGTCACTTCGTCTCCACCCTGGAAAACCAGACGGCCCTGGGTTTGGGCTCCGACGAATATATTCGCAACATGTTGACCAACGCCCTCGGCGAAGACAAGGCGGGCGGCGTCATCGACCGCATCCTGCTGGGGCGAAACAGCAAGGGACTGGAGCAATTGAAATGGATGGACCCCCGCGCTATCGCTGAACTGATTCGCCTGGAGCACCCGCAAATCATCGCTATCGTGCTCTCCTTCCTTGAGTCCGACCAGGCGGCCCAGGTCGTCAGCCAGTTTCCGGATCGGGTGCGCACCGACGTGATCATGCGCATCGCCACCCTGGACGGCATCCAGCCAGCCGCCCTGCAAGAGCTGGATGAGATCCTGGAGAAGCAGTTCTCCGGCGCCACGAATGTGAAATCCTCCACCCTGGGCGGGGTCAAGAGCGCTGCCGAGATACTCAATATGCTGGATGGCGCCGTCGAGAGTAAGCTGATGGATGAGATCATCGAGGTCGATGGCGATCTCGGGCAGGAGCTGCAGGACAACATGTTCGTCTTCGAAAACCTCATCGATGTGGACGATCGCGGTATCCAGACCCTGCTCCGTGAAGTCAGCACCGAGCAGTTGCTGTTGGCCCTGCGCGGCGCCGACGAAGCCCTGAAGGAGAAGATCTTCAAGAATATGTCCAAGCGTGCGGCTGAAATGTTGAAAGACGATCTGGAGGCGGCTGCCCCAGCCAAGCTCAGCGATGTAGAAGCGTCGCAGAAGGAGATCCTGCAGGTAGCGCGCCGTCTGGCCGAAGCTGGCGAAATCATGCTCGGAGGTGGCGGCGATGAGTTCATCTAAGCCAGTGGACGATCCCGACAGGGAGGAGGTCAGACAGTGGCTGCCGCCTCAAATGGGAGGGAACAAGTTGACGTCCCAACGCATGCTCCACCCGCCGCCCACGGCGGCGGAGCTGGAAACGCTACAACAGCAGGCCTATAAAGAGGGGTTTGAGAAAGGCAAACAGAAGGGGTTCGAGTACGGTCACAAGGAGGGACTCACCCAAGCTCAACGGGATCTGCAACACTACACCACCCAACTGGACAAGCTGCTATCGAGCTTTGAGCACCCGCTGCGCAATCTCGACAATCAGGTGGAAAAGGAGCTCCTGGCGCTGGTCATCGCCATCGTCAAACAACTGGTGCGCCGTGAGGTGAAGAGCGACCCCAACCTGATCATCGGGGTGGTGCGCGAAGCCCTCTCGGTGCTGCCTGTCTCTTCGCGTAACGTGCGTCTGCTGCTGCATCCCGAGGATGCGGAACTGATTCGCTCCGTGTATGCCCTGGATGAGACCGAGGTCGGGTGGAACCTGATCGAGGATCCGGTGATCAATCGCGGTGGTTGTAAGGTGGTGACGGATACCTCTCAGATCGACGGCACCCTGGAGTCCCGCCTGGCCAGTCTGATCGCGCCCCTGCTGTCCGGCGCCCGGGCCATTGACGATCAGGTGGATCAAGAGTAACGCGTAATGAGCATCCCCTCCCTGGATTCAGAAAAGCACAGCCATTTGGCGGAAAGGCTCCGCCAGTATCGGGATCGTCTGAGTGATGACCGTGGATTAGTGGTTGAGGGCCGATTGACCCGCATGGTAGGCCTGACCCTCGAAGCCATCGGCTGCCGTGCTGTGATTGGCGGTCAATGCGATGTGGTCAGCAGTAACGGCACCCATATCGAGGCCGAGGTGGTCGGCTTCGGTGAAGACAGTCTCTATCTGATGCCCACCGGTGATATTCGAGGCTTGGAGCAGGGGGCGCGGGTCATTCCCACCGGACGGGTCTGTGAGGCGGTGGTGGGAGAGCACTTGCTCGGGCGTGTCATCGATGGCGCGGGCAAGCCGCTGGACGGTCTTGGCGCCATCCATCATGACGAACGTCGTCCATTGACCGGCACCACCTTCAATCCTTTGGCGCGCACACCGATCCGCGAACCCCTGGATGTGGGCGTCCGCGCGATCAATGCCTTGTTGAGTGTCGGGCGCGGCCAGCGTCTCGGCCTGTTCGCTGGCTCCGGCGTCGGCAAGAGTGTGCTGCTCGGGATGATGACCCGTTACACCAATGCGGACGTTACCGTGGTCGGCTTGATCGGTGAGCGTGGCCGAGAGGTGAAGGAGTTCGTCGAAAACATCCTTGGCAAGGAGGGGCTCAAGCGGGCCGTGGTGGTGGCGGTGCCGGCGGATAATCCGCCGCTGCGGCGCATGCACGGCGCGATGCTGGCCACCAGTATCGCCGAGAACTTCCGCGAACAGGGTAAACACGTCCTACTGCTGATGGATTCATTGACCCGGTTTGCCCAGGCGCAGCGAGAGATCGCCCTGGCCATCCATGAACCACCGGCCACCAAGGGCTATCCGCCGTCGGTATTCGCCAAAATGCCGCAGTTGGTGGAGCGGGCCGGGAACGGTGACAAGGGGGGGGGCTCGATCACGGCCTTCTACACCGTGCTGACCGAGGGGGATGATCAGAACGACCCCATCGCAGACGCAGCCCGGGCGATCCTTGACGGACATATCGTGCTATCCCGCCGGTTGGCCGAAGCAGGGCACTATCCGGCCGTCGATATCGAGGCCTCCATCAGTCGCGCAATGAACGATGTCACCAGTTACAGCCATCAGGATGCAGCACGCTCCTTTAAGCATCTATACTCTATCTATCAGCAGAACCGCGACCTGATCAGCGTAGGCGCTTATGAACCGGGCAGCGATGAGCAGATCGATATAGCGATCTCCGCAATGCCCGCCTTGAGCCGCTTTCTACGCCAGGACATGCATACCCCGGTCACTTTGGCGCAGAGTCAGGAAGATCTCGAGGCCCTGTTTCCGGCAGAGAGCGAAAACGAAGTTGAAATGCCGGAGGGGCTCAACCTGCCCCAGCAACTCAACTGATAACCGGGATAACAAAACATGTCGCCGACAAAAAGACTCAGACCGGTACAACGTGTCGCCCACTCGAAGGAGCAAACCGCAGCGCGCAACATGGGAGAGGCGCGTAAACATCTAGAGCAGGAAGAGGCGAAACTGCTGCAACTGAAACGCTACCATCAGGAGTACCTGGAGCGCTTTCAACAGATGGCCAAGGAGGGCATCGGCAGCAATCAGCTCCAAGAGTATCGCACCTTTCTCGCCAAGTTGGATGAAGCCATTCAACAACAGCAAGATGTGGTGGCCGCCAGCATGGTCAGTCACAGCAGCAGCAAGAACAACTGGAAACAGAAGCACACCCGCACCCAGGCCTTGAACAAAGTCGTAGACCGGTATCGCCGACAAGAGATCCAGAGCGCCGATCGCCGGGAACAGAAAGAGAGCGACGAGCACAATCAACGGGGTAAATAGGACGGATATTTGCCCCGGCTCCGTGGATTTTATCCTGAGGTTTTTGAATGCTTAGGTTGTTGATGCTCGTACTGATGCTGATTCCGCTCACCGTGGTCGAAGCGGATTCCCCGTCGTCTTATCCCTTTCAGCGGTTCGACCAGGCCCTGAAACAGAGCGCTGTCAGTGGCAAGCCGCTGTTCGTATACTTCGGCCGCTATGGTTGCGGCTATTGTGAAAAGACCAACAAGGAGGCCTTTTCCGACCCTGTGGTTCGCCGGACCTACACAGAGCACTATGAACTGGCCTATGTGGATGCCGAAAGCGGCCGTCGCTTGCGTTTGCCTAGCGGCGAACGCATCACCGAACGGGAACTCGGCGCCAGGTACAAGGCCTTCGTCACCCCGGTGTTCTCCTATATGACGCTCGACGGAAAGCTCCTGGAACGGCTGGTCGGCGTGCAGGACAAACAGGGTCTGCTGGAGGCGGATGGCAAGATCCAGCACGCCCTAGGCAAGGCATCTGCCCGGTGAATCCGGGATTCCGTTTCACCACCCTGCTTGTGCTGTTGGCCATTGCCTTTCCAGGTTGGGGGCAGGCGTGGGTATTCGGCAACCCCGTGGATGTGAGCAAGGTCCAGGGCGAGGGCGTGTTCCATCACTTGGAATCCTCGGGCAGGCGCAATATCGCCTTGTCAGGCCCTGCGGTGGCCCTGACCTGGGAGGATGACCATGACGGTCTTCCCAGGGTATACCTTGCCCGCAAGGCCCTCACAGCCAGACGGTTCGACGATGCGGTGCGGATCAGCGGCGGCGGGGAGGCCTTCGAGCCCGGTATAGCCGCCTTGTCCGGTGGCCGCTTCGTCATTGCATGGGAGGAGGATGCCCAGGTCTATGCGCGAATTGCCGGTGTCGGGGCACTGGGTCCCCCGCTGCGGTTGAGCAGAGGGGAAGCAGCCCAGGCCAGCGTGGCCGTGAGCGGCGACCGGGTGTTTGTCGTGCGTTCCGAGCGTGAGGGTCGATGGATGCGCATTCGCTTGCGAACCCTGCGTGTGGCGGGCGAGCTCAGGCTTGTATCAGAGGCGGACTGCGTGGTGGATAGCGATCCCCTGCAGGGTGATCAATACTACCCATCGCCGGCTTTGCTGGGTGGCGAACTGGTGGTGGCCTGGGAAGACCGTAGAGCGGGCCACACCATCATCATGGCCGCGGTGTCAAAGCTGGACACTAGCTGCGGTTTTTCGTCTCCCCAGCGTATCTCCCATGGCGAGCTTGAGCGGAATTTGCCCTATGGCAAAGGTCATGGCGTCTCCCGGGTCGCGCTCGCCAGTACCGGTGGCGGCCTGTTTGGCGTATGGGCGGACAAGCGAAACTTCCGCGAGGGATACGACATCTACGGGACAGCCTATCTCGGCCAGGGCCGGTTCGGCGACAATCAGCGGGTGCAGGACGATTTCGCCGGACAGGCGCGCCAGTGGCATCCGGCAATCGCTGGAGAGAGCCAGGGCCGCACCCTGGTGGCCTGGACCGATGAGCGGGAGGGTGACAGCGATATCCTGTTGAGTTGGTCCGAGGAAGGCGGCTGGAGCGAGGACATGCCGTTGCCCGGGGCATCGGGTCCGGGAGAGCAGACGCATCCGTCAATCGTTCTCGGCGCCGACGGCGGCCTGCACGCGGCCTGGATCGAGCGTCAGCGAGTGAACGGTCCCACTCGCCTGCGCTATGCGTACGGGCGCGTCTTTGATGGGCAACCGGTTAAGGAATGACGACCCCATGGATCGGTCCCGAGGGCGTATTGCATACGCAATAGGCCCCCACTTCCATCAATGTCCCCATGGGACAGATGCCTGAGTAGATCCCACATTTCCGGCTCAGCCGGGGTTTGCCGCCGGGATGGGTGGAGTAGGTCTTGGACGAGCTGTGCTGCGGCGGTTTTTCCTGGGGCGCTGCAGTGTCGAGCGCCATCACGGGCAGGATGCCGAGCAGAAGCAGAACAGCGGTAAAAAGTGTGAGTATGGGTTTCATAATTGATTTTCTCCAGGGCTTTATGCCTACCCACTCAGACGTTGATTCAGCGAAATTGTCTCAGATATCTTCATAGCCCGGTGGTCGCTTACCGGAGATGAGAAAAGCAAAAGCGATCACCTCGGCCACGGCCCGATAGAGCGCCTCGGGAATCTCGTCGCCGAGGGGAATTTGCGAGAGCAGGGCGGCCAGCTCCACGTCTTCATGCAGCGGTACGGCATGCTCATTCGCCAGGGCCAGGATTCTGTCGGCCAGCTCGCCGCGTCCCTTGGCGGTCAGGCGCGGTGCGTTTTCGCCGTCATACTTGAGCGCAATGGCCAGATCGGGCGGATTGGCTTCGTAGTCGGTCATGCCTTCACATTCAGCAATGAGTGCTCGTTGGGTAGTTCATATTCATTATTGGCGTCGCCTTGAAACGATTCCAGTTTTTTTACCTCAAGCCCTGCGGATTCTAGGCCGGTGCGCAACTTGTCGAGGTGTTGCCTGACCAGGCCGGATGTTTTTTTTCTTTCACACCAGATCACGGTCGAGATGGCGTCACCGAGCAGATACAGGCGGACTCTCATGGGGCCGAGAGGCCGAAGGTTCATATGCAATGTAAGACTCCAGCCCACTGCGGAATCCCCCTCTTTGTGCGGGCCGTCGCAGTCGATTCGGATATGAAACGTTTCGAAGCCCTTATCCTGACGGATGGGGAGTTCGAACTGCCAGACCTGTCGGGTTGGATCTTCCGTGGGGAGAGAGCTGAGCTGGTTGGTTTGGATCCGGGCTATGGCGCCGTCCAAATGCTTGAATAGATCGAGTAACAGCCTTGTCGTGGAACTCATCTCCGGCGAAGGTGCCGGTGTGGGTATTGGGACGGGAGGCTGCTGTGGGAGGGGAAGTGTCAAGTCCGCCGGTTTGGCCTGTGGGTTGATAAGCGGTTTGATTATCCCGATGAGACGTAACAGATTCAGTTTGAAATCGTTGCCAACAAGGTTTTGCTCGATGAGGCGCGCTTCGGTCTGGGTGCCGCTGATCTGCAAGGCTTTGGTAAGTTGGGCTTTG
The DNA here is from genome assembly GCA_025656455.1 of Candidatus Thiodiazotropha sp. (ex Epidulcina cf. delphinae). Classification (GTDB taxonomy): domain Bacteria; phylum Pseudomonadota; class Gammaproteobacteria; order Chromatiales; family Chromatiaceae; genus Thiodiazotropha. The sequence goes on from JAHXHS010000013.1 coordinate 94,387, forward strand.
AAGCTTGGATCGTTCAGGGAGACTACCCGGGTGAGCAGATGCTCCACCGCTTCCCTTACCGGTGGCGGCAGGGATTTCCCACCGCTATCGGCAACGATTTGTGTCAACGCCTTGAACAACTCTGGCAGTGGCTGCTGTCGCGGGAGGACGCTTTTCAACGCTGCCGTCTTGAGCTCCGCCAGGCTGGGAAGGGTCAGCACCCGTAACTCTGGCAGATCACCGGCTTTCTCGACCTGCAGGGTCAGGGGTTGACCGACACGCACACTCAGGGCCGTCTGCGCCAGCAGACGGGTAACGCCTATTTTCAGCTGTATGGATCCGTTGAGATTCTCACTCAGCACCGTTCCCTGAAGGATCTGCCCAGGTTGCAGATTTTGCAACAGGGGCTTTGCCGACGGGAGTGTCGGTAGCGGTAGGACTATTTTGGTATCGGGTATCTGCATGCTCTTGTTCGGATAGTAACCTGAAACCAGGGATCCAGGTTAAAGTATAAGCAAGCCTGTCAGGTGTTGTTCATTTCTTGCGCGGTTAGCCGATACAGAGAGTATCTATTTGACAGATAGGCACAATATGCAGCAACAGGATGAAAAATCGCCCCCTACCTGGTTTGTCAGGCATGAAGGCCTGGTCATGGGGCCGCTCTCCGGCGCCAGGATACGCCATCTATTGCTTGAGGATGAATTGGAGCTGGAGGACGAGATCAGTCCTGACAAGAAGGCGTGGTCGAAGATCACGGCCAATCCCAGTGTCATTCCCTTGCAGTTACGGGCCGAGACAGGGGATCGCCAAGCCATGGCCCAGGTTGAGGCCAGGGAAAAGGCATACGCCCGGGATAGCGAGCAGGAGCACCGCTTTCCTCTGATTCCACTGTTGGTGGCGCTGCTGTTGACGAGTGCGATTGTGGTCTTTTCACTCTGGATCGGCATGCCAGAGGGGGTGGATACACCCCAGTGCGATGCCCCTCCCGGACCGGGCGTGAACTGGCGTAACTGCCTGATAACGGATCTCGATGTGGGAGCTGCCAGTTTGGCTGGCGCCAATCTGAGCAACACGGTATTGCGCAATGCCAAGTTGAGTGCCACCGATCTGGCCGGCGCCGATCTGCGCTATGCCAACCTGAGTCAGGCGGATCTGCGCTATGCTCGACTGGTCGGCGCCATACTGGTCGGCGCCGATCTGCGGCAGGCCGATTTGCGGGATGCCGATCTGAGCCGCGCCGATCTCCGTTTTGCTGACTTGAGCGACAGCCGGATTGATGACGCAACCCTGCAGGGCGTCCGTTTGGACAGTGCCATCTGGATCGACGGCAGGAGTTGCGGGGCGGATTCCATCGGTAATTGCCGGGAGTGACCGCTGCCGTAACGGTTTAGCCAGCCGTCCACGGTATCCTGTTCTACTGTGCGTCAGATGGCAATATCCAGGCTGGAACAGTCTTTGAGAATGCGAATCTTCCGTTTGGAATTTACGATGTATCCCGCCTTGTTGAGTTTGCCCAGCATCCGGCTGATGGACTCCGGCGTGGCGCCCAGATAGCGCGCGATATCCGTTTTTGTCATGGTCAGCTCGATTTCGTTGATTTGGCTTCCCTGCCGCTCTCTGACACGATGCAGAAGATCGGTTAGAAAGCTCATCAGTCTTTGTCCCAGCAGATGGTGGTGGGTAGATAAGGTTTCATACTCTTTATGTGCGATCACTCGTCCCAGTTCAGATATCAGCTGAGTTTGAAGGTCGGGGTAGTCCTTGGCTAGGATTGACCAGTTGTCGAAGGTAAGCTCACAGACCCAGGTTTTTTCGATGGCTATGGCATCAGTGGCAAACCGGCGCTGATGGATACCGTCTGCACCGAACAGTTCACCCGTCAAATAGAAGCCGCTGATATGCAGGTCTCCATCGAATGTGACCGTTTCTGTCTTGACCGTACCGGCATGTACAACATAGAGCGCCTTACAGGGTTCTCCAGTACGGTAGAGATACTCGCCAGGATGAAATGGCCCGATATTGGTGGTTGTGGTCTGACCTGCCCGGTCTATTTCGTCACAGTTGAGCCCAACGTTCACGAAAAAACGTCGGAAAAGACAGTGTGCACAGCGATGATGATGCTTTACTAGACGTAGTTTGGGACTCATGGCTAGCCTGGAATTAGGATGAGAAGAAATCTGTCACAATAGGCTTTCATCGGAAGATAAATACTAAATAGCAGCAAACGAGGAGCGATAAACGACGACACCCATCGATTGAAATCAACTCTAGCAGATTGCCCACGACAGCGACAGCATGGACACCCACTCAAACTATTGCCATGTTATCATGATTATGGCAATTTGCCAGTCATCCTCATCACCCGATATCAAGGAGCGATATCATGCCTAAGCCTCGGAAAGCCCTGATCTCCCTCGAAGCCACCCCCTATTGCCACTGTGTCTCCCGCTGCGCCCGGCGTGCCTGGCTTTGTGGTGAGGATCCCCTGACCGGGCGAAGCTTCGAGCACCGTCGCCAATGGATTCAAGACAAGCTGTCTGAACTGGCCGGGATCCACAGGTGCCGCGCTGTGTTTAGTGCTTTTGAGTGGGTGTCTCGGTTATTTTAGCACATGGATGTGCCGTTTACGGACCGAAGGATGGAATGGCCTGAGTCCTTGTCAAGCACTGCAACGCCGCCGCGGGACACCACAGGAGCGCCCGAAGGGTTGGTCTGTCAGCGTCCATGACCGCGTTGCGCCTCTTGTAAAGGACTCAGGCCATTCACGGCGAGGCGCGCCTTGTCCTGAGCGCTGACAGACCAACTGAACCTGTCATTATCATGTTGAAGGAGTACTAGTGTGGTGTAACGTATAAACTGTACCAATCAGCGAGACGCTAAGCCGTTAGCTGCTAGGCGCGTTGCGCCGGGAATGGCGCGCCCTTTCCAAGCAACGCAACAACGCAGATGACGGCTTAGCGTCTCGCCCGAAGGGAGGCCCGTCAATGCCTCAATCCTGCGTTGCAGCGCTTAACAAGGGCGCTGCCATTGTCTGCGCGCTGCGCCTGGTCTTGAGGCATTGACGGGCCTCTGATTGGTACAGTTTATACGTTACACCACACTAGAGTGCATTTGCTATTTGCAGTCCATTTCTGATTGCGCTTGCGAACAGATTCAATTCAGCAGTTGGATCTTTACGTCCGGCTGAATTTAGTGCACTAAAGAAGCGGCGGCGAAGGCCTTTAGCCACTTCTAACTGAACTCCAGCCGACGAATAACCACGATTGCATATGTTATCTGGTGATATTCCCTGCAATGAGGGATTTGTGTGTGTTTTTGTGATGTATCCCGCCTCCACAAGCGCCGCTTTAAGATGGTTCAATAATCCGTTATCACGCCCCCCCAAATATACAATTTCATCTTCACTCCCTTCACCATGAACCGCCACTATATTTTGAAATTCCTCTACAATTTCAAGTGCTCTCGGTTCATCAAAGTTTGTGCTTGTAATATGCAATATTCGATTGTTGCTGGATTTTATTCCCTCAAATAAATAGTAAGATAGATCATCTCCGGCAATTGCTCGCGCTATTTCAGATGTACCTGGCTCAATTGCGCCGCCATGTGGCGCTAAAAGAAGTGTTTTTGCATTGTCTCGATCAACTACTTTTACAGAAAAATCACTACCTTCTTGCTCTTTTGCCGCTAGCTCTCCATAATTTTGATATGTGTCCATGTTTTTGCTCACTCTTAGGATAGGAATGCCTCTTACCCAACCCCCAATGCAACCGGATGTGCAGTTTTTCCTGTCTCCGATCCCTCTGTTGCACTCGCTTTGGTACAGGCAATCACTCTATGTAAACACTGTATGCTGTTGCCTCTGCCCGAAATCCATATTTTCACCACACCTTAACATCGAATTAGACGGACATCCATCCAAAAGAGAATGCATCATATTCACCCAAAATCATCGTAATACTGAATGACTTTTTGTCTCAAATCACGTTGGTGCCGCCTATACCAAAGATCTTTAAAAACACTTCCCACCATATTTTGATCCCCTTTAGCAAATTCTACCGCACTAGCCCAGGTATCCATATATTCTTTCGCAATATCGCCTAACCCAATAAGTATAATATGCTTTAATATATTTGCGGTAAACGAGTTCACCAAAGCGAGTGCTTGATTACATGCTTCACGAGCTTCGTACAAATGTTCTATGTCTTCTAGAAAGCCCTTTTGGCAAAAGACAGCAGCGTGAAATAAATTCTGATAAAACTCATCATAATACTTTTTTTTGTAAAGCAAATCGGATTCTTCCTGCAAATTCACAAGGGCTGAATAATCACTTTTCAAGGCAGGTCGTGCCGGTAATCCAATAGCATCGCCCTTCTCGTCCGAATATCCTCCAGCTATGAGATCCTTTCTCTTATAAAGGGCTTCATCGGAAAAGAAAAATTGTGGCGTAGACGGATCGATTGGGAATTTGACAAGATTCAAATATTGATCACCATCTACCGGCCAGAGGTACTCTCGATTAATTTCATTAATTTCCGGACATGTATCGCTGTGCCTAAAATAGAATCGGTCAAATCCTTCTCGTGCAGAAATATCCTCTATAGCCTGCATGGAGGCATAATCTTCTGCGTCACGCAAGTATACGGTTTTTCGAAGTTCATCCGGAACGATTACAACGGCTTTTTGCCTGCCGAGGCGAGAACTCGCAAAGGTTCCTTTTGGAAAATCCAGCAAACGGAAAAATCGAACATAAAAGTTAAAGTAGAGTTTAAAATACTTTTCGATTGCTTCAGTGACAGTAATTTTTCTCGATAGTAGTGACTCGATCTCCTGGAGTGGATTAGGTATTACAAGATTTCCGTTAGAGAGGGCCATCTGTACTAGCGGCGAGAGGCTATCCGCCCATTCGGCATTCATATCAGGGGAAGACTTATCTTCGAAGCGATGACAAAGATCTTCAAGATGAATCTGCCCTGGGCAGGTATAATAGTCATGTTCATCTAATCTATGATGGGCTAGTTGCCCTTTTGTTGAAGGCAGCCGATAAATCACTCCTACTTCTTGGTTCATTCTGGAAATTTTCTCTTTTGACTTTTCCCATATAAAATCCGAGGCTTCATGAGTAGCAAAAAACGCAGCCACTCTTATGTCTGATGTAAAATCCAACAATTCCGAGCTAAACCCATATTGTTGGGCGAGTGTCATCCCGAAAAGGAAGCCAAAGGGATTAAGAAGTCCCACATGACGAATCCTGGCACGGGCGGACACATCAACAATTTCCTTATATACTCCCAAGCATTTATTCTCAGTCAGACGACTGGCATGCTCCTGTTTCAAGGCATCTTCAAGAGTTCTTACGAAACCAATCTCACAAATATTCTTTTGTAACTCCGGATGGTTTGAAACCAATTGAAGTATCGCTAAGTCTTCTTGTTTAACGAAATATGAAGAATAGTCAACGTTAAATTTTAATACATTGCTATCCGGCAGAAGATCAATGAATCGATTGCCAATTCTTCTTAGAGAGAAACGGTACTCGGGATCCGTTCGAGAGAAAATATGCCCACGGGAAATAAAGTTTCGATATAAAGACGGAAGAACCGGCGAACCCCAGTCCTTTACTTGACCTCTATATACATACTGATTTCCTTGATCTTGCTCTTCAAGAAAGTAGATCAGTGTATTGATATCAGGCGCAGGAGAAGCCTGGTCGCAGAATTTTTTTATGGGCGTGCTCACTGACATTCTGATATCAACTCATCAACCGATTCAACCAACAATCATTATCCGAAGGGATGTCCATTTGGCGGTAGGTTAATTATCATAATCGCTCGACTCACAAGTGGCAGGGTCGGTCTCTGTCTGCTTTTTTCTCTCCTGAATCCCCCGGCGGGTCTCTATCAATGCCTGTCGAAGGCTGCCATGTTCTCCTTCCAACGCCTGGTCGATGTTAGCCATCGCCTCCATAAAACACCCGCGATCGGCCAGCACCTCGGCCAGATTATAGACTAATTACCCGGAAAAAATTACCAACAAATTACTCGAAATTACTCCGAAATTACTCCGGAAATTACTCGGACACCCACCCAAAATCACTCGAAATTTGAATGGACGCACAGGTAAACGGCGTTCAAAACTTCTTCCTGTCAGGGCATCTTCGCCACGAAGCCAGGTTCGCTTGGCACAGCGGGAGACACAGTCGGAAAAAACGGGGACATATATGGACGCCCCGGGGGGAAAAACGGGGACACCCATCATTTCATCTAGGGTATATAGATAGAAGAAACGTGAATGATTAAGATTTTTTGTTGAAAATGATGGGTGTCCCAAATTAGCTTTTGAAAATGATGGGTGTCCCAAATTAGCTTTATTTCCCATTTTGGCTGTCTTAGCCTGCACAGCTTAATGAGATATACAATGATGTCTTAGTTTCCAAACCAGATTGCCTCCGCTATCACGGTATCGCTAGTGCTCCATCGGCCATTGATTTCAATCTTGACGCCGAGAGCGAGATCAGTGCGCATACCGTTATGAAAGATGGTATGAAACTCTGTCTCCATGCTGAGACCGTTGACGAAAAAATCGGTGTCTAAGTCGTAGCGCATAATGTAGCCGGTGAGTTCCACGCGTGAATCGGTGACAAATTCTGATGTGTCTATATGGCTTGTTAACTCGGATACTTGGAGTTCGCCATCAGTACCCAGCGAACCTCTGGCAATTACCACCATTCCGTTACTCGGGGCGCCGCCGGGCAGATTCATGACTAGGGTGCTGTTGTAGTCGACAGTCAATCCATTGATCCTGAATGTCTGTGTGCCGAAATTGATCCCGGAAACTCCGCCGATTACTTGAAAATTCTTCTGGCTGGTTACGAGTTGAACATGTGTGGCGACAACCTCCCCGTTCGCGTCGGATAATCCGCTGACCTGAATCAGCGCACCGTTAGTCAAGTTAAAAAGAGAATTGAGATCAAGAGGGGGCGCGAAGCGGGTATCCGCGTCAATCCACACGCTTTGCCCCATAATCAATAGCCGACGACGTACAGGGTCGACGCTCTCGACCGGGCCTATTATGTTTGCGTTGAACGAAATCTGATCTGCGGTACCGCTCTTCCAAGCAGTGTCAAGCATGCCGTTGATGGTGACGACATAGCCAACGCGAAGGTCGTCAGGTACACCGGGTTTTCCATTTATTCTGATACCAGCAACACCGGTATCGTACGCAACACTGTTGACAATTAAACGTGACAGACCGGAAATCGGACCAATGGACACAACCGCAGTCGGTAACTGGGGCGTGGTAGAGGAAAAATCCGGCCCATTAATCGTAGGTCCTTCATAGCTCAATTCAACACTGCTACCACCGCACGACATGAGTGGAACCACCAGCAATAACGTAAACAGCTTAAATATGATCTGCCTAAACATGGTAGTCACCTCAATTTGTCCGCCGGGTTAATAACCTGAATGCGTGTACTAGTACCGAATACGAATGGCCTTCTTCGTTGGTGTAACTTACGCTTCCTAAGGGGATTAAAGTGATTTTTACGAGCAACTTCTTACGGATTTTGAAAAAATATGGCGGATTCTGAAATCCACCAGGATTTTGAAATCTTTCAGCCCCTAAGAGGGTGAAACAAAGGCCAGTTGTAGCAAGCGGGGAGGGGGAGGGTGATGCGTGTGGATGAGACGCGGGAGTCGATTAATCCCGACTAATCGACTAAGGGAGTCTCGGCCTTGCGACACTTGCGAAATTCAGAAGGGGTCATGTTCATGGTCTCCTTGAACGCTTTATTGAATACAGTCAGTGATCGATACCCGACATCGAGCGCTATGGTCAATACCGGCAAATGCCGGGTCTTCGGTGCCAGCAGTAACTTAGCCGCTTCTTCGATCCGGTATCGATTCAGAAATTGGTTATAGTTCCGATAGCCAAGGTGGCCGTTGATCATTCGACGCAGTAGGTACTCTTTAATTTCCAGTCGTTCTGCCAGACGGCCTATGGTGAGTCCCTCCTCACAAAACAGCCGTTTTTCGACCATCAAACGTTCGAGTTCCTCAATAATTTCGGCTCCAGGCGCGTCTCCCTCTTCCACATCGACTTCGATGGATCTCTGCGAAGGAATCTCGAGTGGAAGCGGCTGATCGGGTTGCCCCCTGCGAAATCCTAGAAAATGTAGATAGATACCAAGTATGAGCAGAAAAAAGAACCCGGAAACTATCGTGCTCACCAGAATTGACCGCGGTGTGCCAAGGTTGAAAAACTCAGCAAAGGTGATGACCAGAATAACGACTCCCCCTAGTAGCACGCTAGCCATACGGGCACGGCGACGGCTTTCGACAAGGTCAATGCGCCAGTCCTTAAGTGCGTGATACATGGCTAAAACGACCAGCGTAATACCCATCAAGACAAGAGGTATAAGCGCCAATCCGTTGTGCGAAACATCTGAGCGCATGACCCAGTGAACCATGCCGCGTAAGTCTCCGAAGGTAATGTAGTGGCCGATAAGTCCAGACGCGGCAAACACCACATACACCAGCAAGTAAGACCATTTCCATTGAAACGCATCTTCAAAAAGCGATTTCGATAATAACCAGAACGCGACCGGTGCTGCTGCACAAAATAGGTTGAGGGGAATTTCCAGCACCAGCCATCCCCATTCTAATGTGTACTCAAACGTGCCAATTGCGGCGGCGCCGAGAGCAATAATGGCACCTAATACTGCGCTGGGCCTGCGATAGTGATCCTTAATCAGGACCATCGCCAGAAGAACCAGTAGTACCGTGTTGCCAATTCGAAAGAATATATCGAGCTGAGATATCATTTGCCGCATCGTACAGACAGGCTTATAGGCAGTATAAACCCTCTCTTCATCCGATAGAACCGATTCTATAGCAGAGGATTGTGGGTAATCAGGTTATTTGTATGCGGCTCCCTGCTCTTTCAGCGCTTCATCGCTGGCGAGTCATGATCCCCTGCCGAACGACAAGCCCTGGATGGGCAGATTGTATGCTGGCGTGCCCGGCTGATGGCAAGCAGTTTGTTATGACTGGGTGTATATCTTATCTTAATCTTATCTTATCAATCTTATCTCCTTTTGACTTGACAGTTACCGGGAGTCCATATACCTCCGGCTAAGATTGGCTGAGACGCCCCTGAGAACTTCGACCAAGCTATCACGATAAAGATACTTTAGAAAAAAGCCTCGAGTTTACAGCCCTGATGGATGCCGCAGCGTCGTTCGCATGAAGTATGGGTATCACTATAATGCATTAAATTCCCATATTTTCGTCTGTGGGGCTTAATAAACTGAACGGCCGCAACCCTGCAGTAAGCAAAATTATCGTATGTTGGGAATGTTCATTTTTCGATGTTCGGTATCACGCAGATCCTTGCATCAAGTCTGCTTTTTTTTGCTCGGGCAAGATCATGAAATAACTCATATTTACTTATGGTTAGCTATTGTCGTGGGCAATGGGTAATGCTCTTGCCATGTGCCGCCTGACTGCGTGATAGGTGGAATGATTCACCAATAATTTAAGTATTTATCAATTAAATAAATCTATTAATAATAATATCTGGATAGCATTTATGGATTTGACAGTTTGCTCATAAAATACCTTACTAAAACTGTTGGATTGTATTTCTGATGCAGATATAGAAATTACATATAGGCCAAGGCAAGGTCAGATGGAAGCAGACGGAAGTTACAGGAGAGAAAAATTGGTATTCGTGCCGGGAGAAGAGCCAACTCTTGGGTAATTTAGTCAATCGGATATGAAATCAGGTGCATAAATTCCACCTGAACCTATGGATTTGAGAACCGTTCTAGGATTTGACGCTCTGCGCAAAGCAGGCAGTGTCTCATGTGGGCGATAGAAACCGTTATCGCCTGAGTCTGAGAATTCCTGCTTGCATGACGGTGTAATGGATCGGTGCGCTTGGTGTCGAGTCTCTCAATTTCAGAGGTATCAGTGTGGAGTGCATAATGAAAAGGGTTGTCTTTTGTCCACGGATTAACCGTGGTCTTACGCTGGCTGTATTGATTGCCGTTGGTCTAAGCGGATGCGGCGGCGGAAGTTCGGACAGCAGCACCGGACCTGGAGATAATACCGACACCACCGACACCACCGATACCACCGACACCACCGATACTACCGATACTACCGACACCGGTACGACACAATCTCCTCCCCTTGCGCGTTTCAACGTCCTCTACTCGCCTATACGCATTGCGGAGGGACCGAATGGTCAGCTCTATGTGAGCGACGCAAAATCGAATTCCGTATTCATTCTCAGAAACCTGCTCACGGAAGGTGAGTTAAAAGATTTGGCCCAACCCCTCGGCATTGCCGTGGATTCGTCCGGCAACATGTATGTCGGCAACGATGGGCGGGATAACGTTGAAGTCTACGATGCCGCGGGGAGCAAGTTACGCGAGATTGGCGCGGGCAGCATTCAGATGCCCAATGACCTCGCGTTCGATATGGCTGGAAATCTCTATGTCGTCGACAGCATGGCGAACGAGGTGAAGGTATATGCCCCAGATGGGCAGCTGCTGCGCACGATCGGAACTGCCTTATTGCAGTTCCCCGTCTCCATCGCGATTGCCTACAACGTCCCCGGCGGAGGGGCCGGTGAACTCTATGTCGCCGACCAGGGACAAGCAAAAATACAGGTCTTCAACCTTTCAGGTGATTTTTTACGTGCATACGGTTCGAAATTGGCCATAGGGGTTATCGATTGGCACGGTAGCTTCGTACAACTCCAAAGCCTGGCGGTCGATCAGATGGGGCGCGTCCACGCCCTCGACAGTTCCACGAGCAACGTTCAGATACTCGACGCTGTGTCCGGCGCATACATCGATTCATACGGGAGTAGGGGAACGACCGAGGGCCAACTGTTTCTGCCCCTCGACATTGCCATCACAGGGAGCAATCAGGTGATGGTGACTAATTACGGAAATCATCGCATCGATATGATTCTGGACTTGAACTGAGTATGGGTGGGTTGCACGATGACGTCACATAAAGACCAAGGCCACACAACATCGGCACTCATCTGGCTGGCTTGGATGCTCGTACTCTTCGCGCTGCGCGCCGAAGCGGCTCCGAGCATTCACGATCCGAATGGCCCGATTTACGACTACTGTATCTACTGCCATGTCGATACCACTGCCCAGACGTCATATCTCTCGATAACGGTCTGGCGTGGAGAGGATCAAGCCGCACTCTGCCTGAGCTGCCACAACCCCACGGGCATTGCCTCCGCCAAGAGCGACGTCGCGCTGCACCGGGTCGATAATGGCGCGCGTATCGTCGACTGTGCTTCATGCCACAATCCGCACGCCCCCGAAACCTCTACGGATACCCACCCAGGGGGGGTGTCCGCGCCAAACCTGAGCCTGATCAGGGCCGATACCTCCAAGCATGTGCCAGGGGCGCTGACGAACGCCGTTTTTCAACGCCGGCCCGATCACTTTGCCTTTGGTGAAACCAACGGTCCCTGGAACGGCATCTGCCAGAGCTGCCATCAGAATACCCTGGTGCATACCAACAGCACCGGTTCGGATCATAACCACAACCTCGGGTTGACCTGCACCGAGTGCCATCAGCACAAGGATGGATTCCTGCCCCTCGGCGCGGGGGATTGCGCCTATTGCCACAACGTACCCCGCGGCGACAACGGCGACGGCACCTTCCGCCGCCGCCAGATATTCGATGTTAACGGCGATTTCCTCAAGACTTCGCACCATGTCAAGACCAATGTCCAGGTCAGCGATTGCAGTACCTGTCACTATCTGAATGAGCATGCGCGGGGCACGGTGATTCTGCAGGATCAGGATCAGGCGGGCGTGGTCTACCGGTATAACCCAGCCGACCCGGCGAGTCTGGAGCCTTTCTGTCTCTCCTGCCACGACGGGGACGGGTCCCTCCTGGGCGGCGGCACGCAGCCATTCAGCGATGGCGTGACGGTACCCGATGTGAAGGGCGCGATCGGCAGCGAATGGGCGAACGCCGCCCACAAGACGCGGGGATACGCGAACAACGGCGGCAGTCCACTGACCTGTCTCGGCGATGGATCGGGGGGTGGCTGTCACTCCAACGGCCATGCCTCCGACAACGAAAAGCTGCTCGCCTTGCCAGCCGGCGCAACGGTCAACCAGTTGTGTTTCAACTGCCATGCGGACGGCAAGGTGACCAACAACGCCATCTCCGGCGCGGCGCTTGCCACCAGCATCCAGGGCGCCTTCAACCTGTCGGCCGTGCATAACATGGAGACGAGCTTCAAGGGCGGCAGCTATACCTATTCGCTGCAGTGTACCACTTGCCACAACCCGCACATCGTCACCGGCAAGCACAGCGATGTCGCCGCCGGCCAGTCACCGGTGACCCGTCCGGACTTCACCCGGAGTCCCGCCGACAATCCACGCGCCATGGGCAGTGCGCTGTGGGGCGCCGGTAGCGGTCAGAAGGCCGACGACTACGCCGCTGGCGGCGCCTATCGCACCCCCAAGGGCGATGCCTTCTCCGGCGCCGAACTCCCTGACTACAACTCCCTGTGTCTGGATTGCCACGGTGTAGGCGCGATGCCGACCCCGTCGGCCGCCACGCCGAATGATCATGGCGGCATCGATTGGGCGGGTGATGCCCATGGCAAGGGCTCCGCCAATGTGCCGAACGGCGGTGGCACGGTCCCGGATTGGCACTCCGCGGGAAAGGCAACGGGCTGGAATGGGGACGACTGCATCGGTCTGGAGACCGACTGCTGGCCGGTGATGACCCGTGGCAAGGGGGAGCAGATCTGGACCCGGCAGCCGTACGATCAGGAGGCGCGTATTGGCGGCGCCAATTTCGTCTTGCAGTGCGTGGATTGCCACGAGGCTCATGGATCGAATACCCGTTCGATGTTGCGGACCAACCCGAACGGCGGCACCGGCACCACGATCTGGAACACGATGTGCAATAACTGTCACTACTACTACAGCGATTGGCATGCCGGCATGTCCTGCGGCAACGCCAGTTGTCATGTCTCGGACGGTTCCGACCGCATGTACTGGACCGGCACCGATTCGATTCACCAGATGGGGCACCGCACCGGCGCCGGCGGCACGCGCAGCTTCGATCCGGAACTGGTGGCGGACATGCGCTTTGATAACAACCTGAACGACTCGGGCGCGTGGCGCATGCATGGCCGCTGGTTCGACACCCAAGGCAGCTATGCGGCTGGCCGGAGCGGCAACGCCGTCGTGTTGAACGGCGACCAACCCATCGAACTGGGTACCCGCAACGCCTTCTGGTCCACCGATGAGGGGAAACACGGCACCTGGAAGTACACGGAGATGAAGTACAACACCACGCTGGAGGCCTGGGTGAATCCGACCGACAACGCGCAGAGCGAGTACATCATCTTCACCAAACACGTCCACTACAACGACGGCGGTTACCGGCTCTCGTTGCAGAAGATCAACGGCGGTCTCTCCGTCGTCTTATACGCCAATGTCAATGGCGCCAGCACTGGCGTGCGCGGCGCCTATAGTGCGGTGAATGTGCCGCTGAACAAGTGGACCCATGTGGCCGCCGTGTTCGACACCGCCGGGCCGGATCGCGATCCCCTCGATCCCTCGGCCGGCAGGATCCGCATCTATGTCAACGGCGAAGATGTTACCACCAGCAATGCCAGTGGGACCTTGATGCAGCCCGGCGCCGGCGAAACGACGATTTTCCCATACAGCGAGCAGAGTCCCGCGAATCAGAGTATCTGTTATGCCAGCCACTGGTGCGCTTCCGCATTTTCCGTCGGCGGCGTTATGTGGGGAAGCGGCTCCCGCAGCGGTTTTATCGGCATGCTCGACGACGCCAAGGTTTGGAATGTCAGCAAACCTCTGAGCTACTTCCAGCTGGTGGATGCGGCGACGGCGCCGCGCATCGTCGCCGTGTCGGGTGCGATCGGGAGTACCCAACTGTTCGTGACCTTCTCGGAGGGTATCTATGCCGTGAATGGCGGCGCGCTGCAGCTATCGAACTTCAGCTATAGCAACGGCGTTGGCACCACGATTACCGCGGTGGACCATGTTGCTGGCTCCAATACGGCGAGGTTGACTCTCAGTAGCGCATTGAGCCTGACAGACGATATCGGTGTTGGTGTCGTGCAGGTGACCGGTATCGACGACTATGGCAATGCCGCAGAGGTGAATGACATCACAGTCGCGCCGGGCGGAGGCTGTCCAAGCGGACAGGTGGTCTTTGACCTGAACGAGGCGGCGGGCAGCACCTATACCCTGGATGCGCAAGGCGCCATTGCGGGTTTGGTCAACAACCCAGCGCTGGCGTTGCCCGGCGATGGCAGTTTGCATGGTGACGGTGTCGCCAACTACGTCGCTTTCGACAACAATACCGACTGCTTGCTTGCTACGCAGGCGCAGACCATCGAGGTGCGGATTCAGCCCACCGGTATCGATATCAATCCCTACATTAAGCGCATCCTGGCAAAGGACAGCGGCGGCAACTATCAATTGTCCGTATGGCGTGCTGATAACCCAACGGCATTTCCGGCCTTTACGCCGCCGGCGGGTGTCGCCTCGATCGCCCTGTGGGTGAAGCCCACGGATGCCCATGGCGGCACCGTCTGGAAGCCGGTGTTGACCGACTACTCGCAGTACCCGATCGTTTCCGACCATTGGTACCGGGTGAAGGCGGTGTGGAACAGCAACAAGCCGGGGGGTGTGGCCAATCAGCCCTATGTACAGGCGGATATCTTCGTGGACGATGAAGGCACGGACGGTCTCGGGACAGGAGAGAATTGGGTGGGTTATCGCAATGCCACCAATGCGACACAGTCGTACCAGACCTCGAACCGACAGCTCTATACAGGGGACATCATCACGGCCGTGAACGGGTCCTTTGCGATCGGTGTGAACGTCAACAACCATGCGAACAATCTGTTCAATGGGTTGATCGATTGGGTTACATGGCAAGACGCGGCGGATTACACGGGGGTTGACGATCCGCCGAATTGATGTGAGTTCACTGTTCC
Source organism: Candidatus Thiodiazotropha sp. (ex Epidulcina cf. delphinae) (assembly GCA_025656455.1). Taxonomy (GTDB): domain Bacteria; phylum Pseudomonadota; class Gammaproteobacteria; order Chromatiales; family Chromatiaceae; genus Thiodiazotropha. Next base: position 109,399 of record JAHXHS010000013.1, read on the forward strand.
CACAAACGCCCTCTCCCTCAGGGAGAGGGTTGGGGCGATAGGGATAGGAATTTGCTTTCAGCAGTTTTTCGATAAAATCAAGCATTTCAGTTCTTGTTTTCGTCAATGCGGCGCTGAATCACACGGCTTGGGCCATGAAGAACATCCACAGGTGCATGCGCTGCGGTTAGTTTTTTTGGCTCTTCCCCAATTCGAGTGGGTGAAAAAAGTCGTAGGTCAGGTTGACGCGGAGCGGCTACCTGACTCAAGGGGGGTGTCACGTAGCTGCGCAACGTGACCTACGGGTTTCTAAACTCTAAACAAAACTCTAAACAGACATCCATTCAAAATTACCTGGGATTTGAATGGGTGATGAGAGGGACGCTCTACTGAGTGGCGCTGAACCCGTCAATTACCTCCTTTGGCGGCGTGCCGGCGTACAGCCGGGTGGCCGGTCCAGGCGGGGAGCTCGATACTGATGCCTCGCTGAGACCATACGACGAAAAGAGACTCTCGCAAAGATCGCAAAGCCCGCAAAGGATTCCCAGACAATGCCTTCTTGGCGTACTTAGCGAGCTTGGTGAGAGAAATAGTGCATGCCTGGCCAGTGATTGAAAACCATCAAGGCGTCGTGCAGGATGGGAAATTCGCATTCGCGTTGATTTGCGTTTATTCGCGGACAATCAATCCTGAGTCGGCGAACTGAATTGTTGCGATTGGTAGGATCTACCCACCCGATCAGGGGAAGAGCCGTTTTTTTGAGTGGGTGTCTCAGTATGAATGCAAAAAAACGGCTATTATTGGGTGTGTTTAAAAAGATAGGGAGGCCAAAATGGGCCACAGAGTTATTTTTACGCGCTTCAGGCCATCATCACTAGGTGGTGGCAGCAGGCTTGATCATCTCTATCTCGATAAACCAGTCGAAATGAAAAATTTTTTTCAAGTATTGTATATATTCTCGTTGATATTCATTTTTTCTGCTTCTGTTTCTCACGCGGCTAGCTTTGCTGAACGGTGTGCAGGTTCAGGTGTAGTGATTTGTGAAGGATTTGATTCTGAACAAATCATTACTAATTACGCCACTCTCAGCGATGATGGCAACATACGCGCATTTTTAGATACTGCCGTAAAAGCCTCTGGCGGGGGGTCTCTTAGATTTGATATTCCTCCATATACAGGACCTAGCTCCTCCGGATCATGGACACTACCACTTGGTACGGACCATGGGTTTACTGTAGGGGAGGGTGATACTGTTTACATCCAATTCAGACAACGTTTTAATAGAGCAGTAGTCGAAGAGGCCAGCACTTTTAGCGGAGGTGGGATGAAGCAGTTTATTCTCTATAAATATCCGAGTTCCTGTGGGAATCTGGAATTTGCCCAGACAAATTCGCAACATAAAGGGGCTTATATACTGTACACTGAATGTGGAAACAGAAACTTCGCAATACCTTATGGAGGATGGGATTGGCTTAGGCAGCATGGGGTTCCTCTTAATGAATCGTATTTTTGTCGTTTTTCAAAATGGAATAATAATGATCTTAAAGATTGTGGTGTTTACAGACCTGACGAATGGATGACTTTTTATATCAAACTGAAAATTGGAGAGTTTTATCAGTCAAACAGCGAAGTAATCGCATGGGTGGCTTATGAGGGGGAAGATTTCAAACAGTACACATATCGAGACGATTTCACCTTTATCTATAATAATAACAGTAACGATGCATTTGATACTTTCAAATTAACCCCATACAACACAGGAAAAGAGAGCCTGTAAATAATTCTGTGTAACTGCCATTGTTTAAACGAAGTCCGCCAGGCGGTCTTCGAACTCAATCATAAAACGGTTCAAGGCG
>JAHXHS010000014.1 GCA_025656455.1 Candidatus Thiodiazotropha sp. (ex Epidulcina cf. delphinae)
TCTCCAGGCTGTCATCCGTTGGGTAAGAGGTAAAGAACTATGATGAGCTAATCCTTGACTTATCTGGGGTGTCCATATATGTCCGGTTAGCTTGGGTTAGCTGGCCTGAATGACTGTCGATGTTAGGAAAAGGGCCTTTATCCTTCCTCTACTCCGAATGGCTCATGCTGTTTCGGCCGCACAATCCGACCAAAAAACCTCTCCGCTATAATGGTATTGGTGACCGCGAGATCCTCTGCTGATGCTGTTGTTCAGTATACTGTAGTCTGCCTCAAAAATAGTCCCCTTTCGCTAAAGTTGTAGCTGTGAAGCGCCGATACAACAGATACACCATACCTGAATTTCAGTGTTGAACCGTTTGCACGAGTCTGTGCGAAAACAGCGATTATAGCCACATCGGATATTGTGGCGGTGCAAAGGAGTAATGATCTCTATGCCCCATGATATCTCGCATCATCAACAAGGGAGCATCATCCGAGTGCTGTTGGTGGACGATGACCCCGATAGCGCGGAGGAGACCGCGCAGCTGCTGCAGCGCCTGGATATTCAGCAGAGCATCGAGCATAAGATTGTTGAACTGCTGTCTGATGCACTCGCTGAGATCAGCCAAGTCCACTATGACATTATCCTGCTGGATATCGGTTTGGCGGATATGCCGTCACCGACTGCCATCCACGCCTTGCGTGATGCCTTCGCCTATGCGCCGATCATCGCAACCTCTAAATACGACGACCAGGAGCTGGCAGCCATGTGGGTGGGAGAGGGAGCGGATGACTGCCTCTTCATGGGGGTGGTGGATGAGAAGGTGCTGGGTCGCGTGGTAGCGTACGCGATCAAGCGCTCCCATACTTATCGTGAACTGCATCAGCGCAGCCGTACCCATCATGTCCTCAATTCCCTGTTAAGCCTATCGCTACAGGAGATGCCTTTCGAGAAGCTGCTGCAGGAGTGCCTAGAGGTTATCCTCTCCGCCCCGCTTACAGAGATGCTGCATCAAGGCGCCATCTTTGTGACGGAAAACGGAGGCCAGCAGATCAAAATGTTGGTCCATTCGAATCTTGATCAACGGATCGTTGAACTTTGCGACAAGGTTGCCTTCGGTCGCTGTCTCTGTGGTCGTGCCGCCCAAAGCGGGGAGTTGCAGTTTGCGGACTGTGTCGATCATTGCCATGAAAAGCAGGCGGATGGGATGCAACCCCATGCTCACTACAACGTACCTATCCTCTCCAAGAGCAAAGTGCTGGGTGTACTGGTGCTCTATCTCAAACAGGGTCATGTTCGCATAAAGGAAGAGGAGGTGTTTCTGCGTGGTGTGTCAGACACCCTGGCGGGCATTATTGAACGGGCACGCACCAGTGAACAGTTGGTTTGGGCCAATGAGCAGAACAGCCGCCTGCTCTCTTCGTTGACCTCCATTCTTATCGGCGTGGATAACCATGACTGCATTACCCACTGGAACGAAGAGGCGGAACAGATTTTTGGTGTGGCGGCAGAACAGGTGCTTGGTAAGCCGATTACCTCCAGTCACATCGGTTGGGACTGGGCGCAGGTGACCAGCAATATTATTAAGAACCAGAATGATTACAAACAGACCAAGCGTTTCGAGGTGCGTTTTCAGCCGGAGAATGGTGCCAATCGCCTGCTTTCAGTATGCGCTACTCCTTTCATGGACGAGAGTGGCAGCCGTGACGGCTATCTGTTGATCGCCGATGATGTAACCGAGCAGAAGCAGCTCGACTCGGAGATGCAGCAGATGCAGAAGCTGCAGTCGATTGGCCAGTTGGCGGCAGGTATTGCTCATGAGATCAACACGCCGATCCAGTATGTCAGTGACAATGTACACTTCCTTCGTGAGGCGTTTGAGGATATTTCCGACATCATCAGTGATGAGCGTGCTGTGGTTGAGGTGGCACGTATTGGCAGTGTATCGCCGGAACTCATAGCCCGGCTGGATGATAAGATCGAAGAGGTGGAACTGGAGTATCTGGAAGAGGAGGTGCCCAACGCGATCCAACAGACCCTCGACGGGGTGGACCGTGTCACCACCATCGTGCGGGCGATGAAAGCGTTCTCCCATCCAGGTTTGGAAGAAAAGACGATTATTGATATCAACAAGGCAGTGGAAAGTACGGCGACCGTGACCAGAAATGTCTGGAAATATCATGCGGAGATGAAGCTGGATCTTGCCCCCTCTATGCCAGAGATTCACTGCATACCCGGGCCGGTCAACGAGGTCATACTCAATATTATCGTCAATGCTGCACATGCGATCGCCGATAGGGTGGGTGATAGCGGCGATAGGGGACTTATCCACATTACCACCGGGTGTGAGGGCAGCTGGGCGGTAGTCCGTATCGGTGATAGCGGTACCGGTATCCCTGCAGATGTGCGAGAGCATGTCTTCGACCCTTTCTTTACCACCAAGGATGTCGGTCAGGGTACCGGACAGGGGCTCTCACTGAGTCACCGGATCATCGTCGAGCAGCACGACGGAGAACTCAGTTTTGAAACAGAGATGGGTGTCGGCACAACATTTATCATCAAGCTGCCACTATAGGAGGAGAAGGCTTGAGCGGTTCAGCCAGTAAAAAACGGATTCTGTTTGTCGATGACGAACAGAATGTACTATCCGGACTCCGGCGTACCCTGCGAAATCAGCGCAAGGTGTGGGAGATGGAGTTTGTTGGCAGTGCTCAAGAGGCGTTGAGAAAGGCTGACGAGAGCCATTTCGACGCAGTGGTGACCGATATGCGTATGCCGGGCATGGATGGCTCCGAGCTGCTGGATCGTATGGCGGAGAGCCACCCGGATGCGGTGCGAGTGGTGCTCTCTGGTCAGTCTGACCAGCAGTCGGTAATGAAGACCGTGGGTCCAGCCCATCAGTATCTGAACAAACCCTGCGAGATCGATATCCTGAAGGGGATTCTGGCACGTGCTTTTCAACTGCGCGATCTGCTTGGAGAGGATCGTCTCAAGTCGTTGATCACCGGCATGCGTACACTGCCAAGCCTGCCAGCGCTCTATAGCGAATTGATGAAAATGATTCAGGACCCGAACTCCTCCGTTACTGATGTGGGGGAGTTGGTTGCCAAAGATCCGGCGATGACTGTCAAAATACTGCAGCTGGTCAACTCGGCCTTTTTTGGTCTCGGTCGTCATGTCTCCAGTCCGGTGGATGCGGCCTCGTTGCTGGGACTCGATGTACTTAAATCCCTGGTACTGTCGATCGGTATATTCAAACAGTTCGAGGCGGACAAGTTCGATATCAAGAGTTTTTCACTGGACGCGCTTTGGTCCCATAGTGCGTGGGTTGGCTCACTTGCCAAACAGATCGCCAAAGAGGAAGGGATGGGGTCTCGTACGGTCGAGGACAGCCTGCTTGCCGGTATGCTGCACGACATCGGCAAACTGATCCTAGTAATCAATCTGTCTACTGGCTATGCACAACTGCAGGAGGCGAGGCGAGATACCCTGGATGATCGTGTCAGTTCAGAGATCGAAATCTTTGGTGCTACGCATGGCGCGGTGGGTGCATATCTACTGGGTTTGTGGGGATTACCCGAGTCTGTCGTGGAGGCGGTAGCGTTGCACAATCAGCCGGTACTGCAGGGCGAGAAGGTTTTCAGCGTACTCAGTGTAGTACATGCCGCCAATGCCCTGGTGCATGTCGCAGAAGAGGAAACGGTGCTCGATAATCTGCTGGATCTCGATTACCTCGATTCCATCGGAGTGGCGGGCAGAGTTGAAACTTGGAAAATGCTTTCCAGCATTGCAGACTTGGACAGGGTTTGAAAATCCCACCGGCATACAGCAGTCACGCTTTGGTTGGCTGCCGGAGAAAATCCGGAGTGGATTCCAGAGGTTGGATACAGTTCATTTGAAGAAGCAAAGCAAGGCATAACTGACTATATTCTTGGGTATTATAGTCAGTTTAGACCGCATATGCATAATGATGGATTGACGCCCAATGTAGCCGAAAGACTGTATTGGAATACACATAAAACCGGGGCCAAAAATACTTGACCATTACACAGGATGAGTGGGGCTAGAAAAATCAAAGCGTTAGTTTTTCAAATCCCTCACCCCAACCCTCTCCCGGAGGGAGAGGGGGTTAGCGGGACAGCAGTGATGTCGAATGGTAATTAGTTTTTTTGTTGGACGAAGCCGCTACTGATTTCCACTCTAGGCGGTTGGTTGTAGTCCTGGCCTCTACCTGACGTAATACTGTGCGCTTGCAGTAAAACTATTTACACCGGTAGAGGTCTGTCCGTGGAATATCTCGACTTTCAGTCGCCTCTCCCCGACGAGCTGAACCAACACCACGGCATCGATGAAGGCATAGTTATCCATGGTGAGGCCCTGTGCAAAACTGACCCTGTCCCAGGGTATGCCGCCATCGTAGTATTCATAAGCAACCAGGTCGTATTTAACCAGGCCGCTTGAGACGCTGACATCAGCCGGGTCGGGCGCGTTGCCGAGGATGCCGAACTGTTTCTGCTGTCCCGCGTAATCGCCGAAAGAAGCGATTATGTGGTCCGGTACGATATAGTCATAGGAAAACGACAAGTGTCCCAGCCAGTAATGACTCGGATCGAGACCGGCGTATCCATTGCTGTTTTCCAGAAACCAGTTGCCTACCAACCGGCCGTCGATGTCGTGATCGATTTTCCCACCCATCGGTTCAGCGGTACGCAGGGATTTTGCTAGTAAGGTTTGGCGTATTGTGGTATTGAAGTACTCGAACGGATCCGGCGTATGTATCTTCCATGGCTCCGCGGTATAGCTGCCGGGATTTATAAAACCTGAAAGCGTAATATCATTATCCACTAAGTTGTAATCTACCGAGCCCGAGTAGTTTCCCAGTACTTCACCTGCCGATACGGCGATGTCGGTGTTGACGTATTGGCCGTTCTGTGGCGCCTCGGCCGCCAATTTAGCGGAAAGGTTGTCGACATGGATATAAATCGATTGAATGGTAGCGCTGTGATCGACTACCAGCCGATAGTCGTCGTGGCTGAAATTCCCCATATGCTGAATGCTGCTCACCGTGCCGTCGGCAGGTGAATAGACATCGATCTCGATCGATTCCGCGGCGCCGAAATCCGGCGCCACATAATATTGGTGATCGATCGGCGTGACATGATTTCCGATCATGCCGCCCAGGGGTAGAATAAATTCAACCTTGGAAAGGTCGACCGGAGGATAATCGAAGGTGGAGGATTGTGTATTTGTATCGGCTGGCGTGTCTCCGCCGCTGCCATCATCAGTGTCGTTGTCACCCCCACCCCCGCCTCCGCAGGCAATAAATAAGAATTGCCACAGCACGAAGATCAGGAGCCGATTGAATTTTCGCGCTGTCACCTGTTTTGCAAGGGTTTTCATCGAATAGTGTCCTGCTATTGGAGTAGTGACGCTGTATGGGAGTATAGACATTACTGGCCCGAACCACCGCTATCCTGCTAAATCCTTTCCGCAGGGGGAGGGAGTTAACGGGACAGCAGTGATAGATAGCTGGAAATCCGGGCAGGCCATCAGGATTTCAGACCAAAGCTTGGACTATATTACTAACCCTAACCCTGACAAAGCCTCATTCAGAGCCCCGCGGATGATTCGGATCAAGGCGCGACGCGCCTTGCACCCCAAGGGCACTTCCTGCGGGGCGCGGCTAACTGCTCAGCGACTCGCTGACTTTAGCCGGTCAGCTTTAGCTGCGATACTGTGCCGAAACACTGGGAGGTCGGCATGGATGATAGATACGGGAGTCATACGGTTTACCTGTTCCGAAAATGTTGATTGAACATCTCGATCTGGTCTTTGGCATCCGAAAATTGCAAAAGCGGGGTAAGAATCTGGATAAACCACTTTGGACAAGGCCCGCCTGGAAGAACGGCTGCAAGCCTTGCACACTGCGTTCAGTGTTGAAGATATGAATATCCCCGGATGGTGCTTACATGCCCTCAAGGGCAATCGCGAGGGGCAGTGGGCGATCAATGTCAGTGGCAACTGGCGGATTGTGTTCGAGTTTGTGGATGGCCACGCCTATGTGGTGAATTACGAGGATTATCACTGATGAGTATCGAACAGCATAACCCGATGCACCCAGGGGCGTTTATCAAACGGGTATACCTGGAACCCAATAACATTGGCTCTAATGAGTTGGCCCGGCAGTTGAAAGTCAGCACTGGGCTGGTGAGCCGCTTGGTTAACGAGAAAACTGGGATTTCCTCGAAAATGGCGCTCAAACTCTCTAAAGTGTTGGGCCGATCCCCCGAAAGCTGGATGCTGATGCAGGACAATTACGATCTGTGGCAAGCCAAGAAGGTCGTCGATCTCAATGAATACCAAGCGCTGAAGTTCGCGTAAACGAATCAAAAAACGGAGGTATAATTTGGAAAAACAGATAGATAATTTAATTGCTGATGCTTACGGCCGTGACATTAATAATCCTGCTTTGAACGCTTTTAAACATACCGGCCATACCTGCTGTTGAAGACATGCTCGAGCGTTTGATGTTCCCTCAGTCACCCTATTTGCTAGGGAAAGCTTATAGCAGGATCTCAAGGAGAAAATCCACAAATCCACAGACTGCCGGAGCACCCGTAGGAAATAGTGCGTAGGCAAGGCTGTGGGGCTTGTGGGGTCGTTCTAGGGTAAATGCTTGTGTATATCGCTGTGTATGTGTATACTTTGGGTTATGCTAATAAGCGGAGTGTATTTATATGTCAGCAACAGCAGGAAATCTGATTCGGAAGCAAATCATGCTTTCCGTCGGCAACATCGAAAAACTAGAACAACTGTCAAAAGATCGCGGCACAAGTGCGGCAGAAATAGTGAGACTTTCCATTGATTCTTATAATCCGGAATCTGTCGATATTGAAGAAACAGAACTGATGGAATTGGTGACTCAGCGACTGAAGGAAGCGATCCGGGAAACAGCAAAAACACGGAATCGCCTGAATAAGGCACTTAAGTCGCTAGAGGATAAACATTGATGTCTGGCTTTAAAGATATGTTGTTGGACGTTCTGAAATTGACTGATGAAGTCAAGCGTATGAATAAGGATATCGAGCGCGTCGAATCAGTGATGCTCGATGTTGATAAGCGAGTTGTGCGACTGGAAACCATTGTTGAAATCGCAAAATCACAAGGTGGCCAACCGCAACTCCCGAAAGAGTGATACGTACTATGACTGAATCAAAATAACGGAGTGCAGGTTACAGATCCCGGCGTCGATCGGGGACCTGGTGTAACCCACTCCCATGGGCCACAATTTGCGGCGCCGGGGAGCTATCTTTTGCGAGGCCTTCACATCCCTTTTCAGGTGAGCAGAAAATCCACAAATCCACAGACGGCTGTAGCGCCTTCGGCATAGCGCGAAAGCCAAGCTGTGGGGCTTGTGGGGTTTCTGCGGGGGGTTACAGAGGTGAGCTCGGGCGCCAGGCGTAACCCCTACCCTACTCTTCCAGGGCCTCCCTCAATAAAAGATGAATCAGATTGACCGTGATGGGCTTTCATTGACGACCCGCTTACGTAATGCGTTACATTCGCACGATGCCCAAAAAATGTGATGTGTATCCCATAATAAGAAATATAGAGAGTGAAAAAGGAAAACCCCGCCATTTAAGTCCTTATGACTTCACCTTCTCGCTCGCCGCTTTCAGCAAGAGCCCTTTGGTCCAGGCGTTTCCTCCTTATGTTTTTTCAAGGAGAAACCAAATGCAATACAAAATTTTCTTTTCCGGCGTACTGTTTATATTCGGCTTGGCGGCCATGGAATATAGCATCTTGGGTAGGGTCTTCCTAGTAGACCCGACAGCCTGGTTCCTGATGGCGGGCGTTGTATGTATCGTCTTGGCGTTGCGGACCCTGTTGAAGACATGCTCGAGCGTTTGATGTTCCCTCAGTCACCCTATTTGCTAAGGAAAGGTTATAGCAGGATCTCAAGCTGAGAAAATCCACAAATCCACAGACTGCCGGAGCACCCGTAGGAAATAGTGCGTAGGCAAAGCTGTGGGTATGTGGGGTTTCTGCGGGTGTGGGTTACACCAGGCAGCTCCCCGGCGCCGGATTTTGTAACCCAGACCCTACACCTGGGCGAAGGCCTCCAGAGAGATCCGTTACCCCTACGCTTCCAGGGCCTCGCGCAGCAGGATATGAATCAGATTGACCGTTATTGCGTGGTAGAGGGTTATGCTTTGCTTTTTCCGCCCACTCGATCAGGGGAAGAACCATTGATGAAATCAATACAGGCGTCGATGCACTTTTTGTTCATCAGGATTTTTCTGTGTCCCAGCCGGTTAGTGGTGATCAGTTCTGCGCCGGAGGCGCTCTTTATCAGCTTGAGGGCGTGGTCGTAAGGGACCTCGGTATCCTGTTTGTCATGGATCAGCAGGAGATCGCCTTCAACCTGTTTAATGGTATTCAGCGGTGACAGTTGCGGCCATTGCCAGGGTGTGTCGAAGGCGTCGCCATAGCGTCTATGAGCTTCCACTCTCATCGCGGCTGTGGAGCGCTCATTCATGGCAAAGGCCTCGGCGAACCGTTCGGTAATCCAGAGAATGTCGGAGAAGCAACTGAAAAGAATGACCTTCTCGGCCGACAGCGCCAATCGGTCGATGGCCAGCAGGGCGGTGCCGCAACCAAAGGAGTGGCAGATCAGGGCCTTGATCGGACCTTCCTGTTTGGCCACCGCGGCAGCGGTGCAGCTGACTTTCAACATATTGGTGCGTTTCCCTGAGGAGTCGCCATGGGCCGGTGCGTCGAAGGCGACGACACGATAGCCTGCGGCCACCAGCGGTTCGATAAAAGCGAAGAATTGCGTACCACGTCCTCCCCAGCCGTGGGAGAGCAGTATTGTCGGGCCCTCTCCCCAGGCGCGCACGGCAATGGTTTCGCCATCGATTTCCTGAAAGCGCAGCTCGGCAGCGTCGCTTGAGGCCTGTTCCCGCCGAGGCATGGCAAAGTTCGGGGGGGTCATAAAGAATCGCAGCGCGATGTTTCCCGCCAACCTGGGCGAGACCTGCCCCAACAGGGTGAACAACCATCGTGCAGAGAAAAGGAACAGCCGTACACCCAGTGGCAGTTTAAAGTTGGTGAACGGATTATCGGCGGGTGATTTGGGGTCGTTATCGGTCATGAGTGTTCCCAGATCATCTGCCGGGTGCCGCTGAAATGGACCATGCCGATAAACAGGCTGACAGCGGAACTCCAGACCAGGAATGCATCGATTGTGTGCGGGGCGAGCAGTATTGCCGGAAACAGCGCCAGGCCCCGCAGCAGGTAGACGGCGGTTATGGCAATCAGCGCCGGTTTGAGCCAGGGAAGGCGGCGAGTCAATCCCGCGCCGGCGAAGGCATACAGCCCCCAAAGCAGCAACACCAGGGCGATGACGGCGGTGATCGCGCCAGGTATCGGCGAACCTTGCTCCGCCAGCCGGGCGAGTGCCTCGCCTGCGCCGAAAAAACGATACCAGTCGGCGCCGCCGACGATGATCGCGATATGCAGAAGAGCGGCCGACAGGCTGAAGCCGCCGCCCCATAGCAGCGCCTTGTTCATGCCAGCCACCGGTGTTCCATATTGACCGTCGCGCCCATGCGTTCGAAGATCTGGTAGAGGCCAAAAAAAGTGCGATCAAAATAGATGAACTCATCGGCCAGGTTATCGATTTTGTTGACGCTGGCAAGTTGCCTGAACGATTCCCACCCCTCTTTCGTATAGGGCGCACGATGGCTGGCGAAATTGAAGCGTCCGCTTTTGAACGGCTTGGTCAGCCAGTCTCCGAACGGCTGTAAGACCTTGTCATAGAATGCCTGTAACGCCTCGCCTGACATGTTGGATACCATGCCGAGTTGTTGATACGTGGCGATTACGGCTTGGGCATCCTGATCCATATAGGCGCGTAACAGTTTCGGCATCAGGGTGACGAATTCCGCTGAAAAATAACGGACGCAGCCAAAATCCACTAATCCCAGCGTTCCCGCTTTCGTAAACAGGTAATTGCCCGGATTGGGGTCTGCGTGCAGAGCGTGCAAACCATAAAAGGAGTTCACGAAAACATCATACAAAAGTTGACCGAAGTGGTCGCGGCTTTGCTGAGAGGGGTTTTGCCGCAGCCACTGCTCCAGGTGCTCTCCCCGGAGACGGGTGGTGGTCAGTATGCGCCTTGATGACAAATCCCTGTGAACCTGGGGGATGGTGAGGTTTTGCAACGGCAAATGGTGTTGGAACCATTCAGTGTTATCCGCTTCCAGCCGGTAATCCACCTCCTCGTGCAGGCGTTGTTCGATTTCATCGAGGGAGGAGAGCAGTAGTCTTGCATATCGGGTGCGTTTCACCAGCGACCGGACCAGTTGCATGTCGTTACGGATGGTAACGTCGATGCCCGGGTATTGAAGCTTTACCGCCAGATCCTGTTTGTGTCCATTGCGGGCTGCATGCACCTGACCCAGGCTGGCGGCGGCAAAGGCCTTGAAATCGAAACCGGAAAAGACCGCCTCCGGCGATTCGCCGAATTCCTGCTGAATCACTTTGCGTATCAACGGACGGCCCAGGGGAGGCACCTGGTGGTAGGATTTCGACAACTCCCTGCGCAGCGACTCGGGCAGGAGTTGGGTCTCCATACTCAGTAGTTGGGCGATCTTCAGTGCGGTGCCCCGCAATTGGGAAAATGTCTTGAATAAGATCTGCGCCGTATCGTCATCCAGCGCCTGCCGGTGCTTTTGGCAGGCGGACTCAGACAAAAACGGACGCTTGGCGAGGTGTGTAAGATGTTTACCGCCGGCCTTTAGAAGGGCTTTGCCGGCAACCCCGGAGCGCCCTAGCTTGCCGGTCGGAACCGGTTTACTCATCGTCACCCTCCATGAAGCGTCGTTTAGCCTTTTGCCAGGGTGAGCTGTGCGTTTCCAGCACCTCCAGATGACGATAGATTCGGCTGCGGAACAGGAATGAGAGTAGATCCAGGGTCTTGCCTATCATGCCGGTATGCAACACCATGGCGATGATCTCCACGCTGCGGTCGATCAACTGGGTGGTGTTGGCATAGTCTGCCGAATCGTCTTTCAACCAATAGGCGAGAATGCCGATGAAATAGTCCCAGTAGAGCGGCGCAAGCAGTTCCCGATAGGGTTGATCCGGGATCTCTCCGGCCTCGATGGCGGCATCGATCATATCCTCGACCATGCGGTTGAATCGCTTGCGCGTCTCGGCCAGATTGACGTTGCTGGCAAGGGGTGAGTAGAAGGTCAGTTCGAATACCTCGGCCAGAAACTCCCGGTCGGGCAGCCACAAGGCCAGCTCTGTTTCGGCCAACTGCTGCAACTGCTCCCGCAGGCTGTATTCATGAAAGCCCTCGATCTGCTTGAGCGCCTCTGCCACCTCGTCTTGTCTCTGTTCGCAATAACTGTAGAGAAGCTTCTCCTTGGTGGCGAAGTAGTTGTAGATAGTGGCGTCACCCACCTTGGCGCGTCGTGCGATTTCCCGCATGGAGGCGGATTTGAACCCTTTCTCGATAATAACATCCGATGCAGCTTGAAGAATCCGCTTGCGGGTTTTCGCCTTTTCCTTCTTGCTAACTTTCATGGGTTTCTCAATTCCTTTAATATGTAAACACTATATATAACAATAAATATATATGCGTCTAATATGAAAATCAAGGTATTTATGTGGATTTTTTTGTGCTGACAGGCGATCTCTCCGGGGCTTGTCCCTCGCGCAATCCGCCCGGTGAAATCCTCAAACGCGCCATGAACGCGGGCAAGCGCGAGTTGGCGGGCTGGCCGGTCCAGGGAATCGCTACGAGGGGAAAGTTCTCAGCGCTCGTTGAGGGATCTTTCGTAGATGGCGAGAAGCCGCTCTCTCAATTCGTTGATCCTGTATTTGATCCATTGCGCATTGTGTTTCATGCCGCGAACGGAGTAGCTGCTGATCGATTCGTGATGGGCGGCTATATTGACAAAGGCTTCACACAGTCTGTCGCAGCGTTCGTTGAAGGCTTTGAATTCGTCGCAATAGTTGTGCAGGTCTTCTGATAGAGAGATTTTGTTTTTGTTCAGTCCTTTAAGCATCGCAATATCCCCTTAATCAAGATGGGCCATAGGATGCCCTTTTTCTATATCGTCGGCAAGGCGGTATCATCGTACATTCTTTGTTACCGAATACACGCTAACCTTATGGCTGTTTTTCCTCCGGATAGAGGTCCGGCCGCAGTTCGTGCCGGGTCAATTTTCCATCCGACAGGCGTTCAAGCGCAAGGGTCAAGCGGCCGCTGGGTTTTCGAAAGCCGGAAGCGATTTGTGAGAGATAGACATATTTCGTCCCCGCCTTTTGCGCCAGGCGGATGGCAGCTTCACGACCCTCCGTTTCGATATATCGCTTCATATCCATATTGAGGGGCAATGATAGCGCCATGCTAAATAAATAGCAAGCTGCTCCTGGTCTGGACTATAGCAAATTGCTATGATCGGCGGATGTTGAATATCAGAACCATTAGAAAATCGAACCTGCTCACGCAGATCGCCCGCTTCGATTCTCAACGGGCGTTCGCGGACCGGGCGGGATTAGTGCCTACCCATGTCAGTCAGATGGTCACCGGTAGAAGAAACATGGGTGATGAAGTGGCGCGGCGTATCGAAAGGAAGCTGGCTCTGCCCGAGGGGTATATGGACATTCAGCACAAGAACCAGAGTCATGGCCAATCCTATCCCCTCGGTAACGGTTTTGCGGGACGGTCGCAAGTCGCCGAATCGGATGACGAGGGTCTCGAAAAACTGCTCTTGTCGGCGCACCGGATGAAACAGACGCTCAGCCCCAAGACCCAGGAGGTAGTTGCTAAGATCGAGCGCGCCGCAATGGACGGAAAACTGGCGGACGAGGATTGGGAGACGCTGGAGCGGCTTGTGGAGCGGTTCGAAAAAGATGCTTGAACAACGCTTCCGTGACAGCGGCAAGCGAGCGGATTCGGGGCGTGGGCAGGTTGATCAGGTTTCCGGGTTAATAGAAGATCCGGTTCAACCCGTTCAGCGCCGCCACCCGATAGGCTTCCGCCATGGTCGGGTAGTTGAAAGTGGTTTCGGTGAAATAGAGCAGGCTGTTGGCCTGTCCCGGCTGCGCCATGATGGCCTGGCCGATGTGAACGATCTCTGAGGCGCCTTCGCCGAAGCAGTGGATGCCGAGGATCGCCAGGGTCTCGCGGTGGAACAGCAGTTTCAGCATCCCCACTTCATGAGCCGTGATCTGGGCCCTGGCAATGGTGCGGAAGCTGGCGTGGCCGACCTCATAGGGGATTTTTCGCGCGGTCAGTTCCCGTTCGGTGCGGCCCAGGGAGCTGATCTCAGGCAAGGTGTAGATGCCCGTGGGAAAGTCATCGATGAGTTGCCAGTCGGCGCTGCCGGTGGCGATCTGGGCGCCGACGAAGCGGCCCTGGTCATAACTGGCGCTGGCCAGGGCAGGGGGGCCGACCACGTCACCGACGGCATACACGTGGGCGAGGGTGGTGCGGTAGCTCTTATCGACCTCGATCTGGCCGCGGTGATTGACCGACACCCCGATCTCCGCCAGGCCCATCGCCTCGGTGTTGCCGCTGCGGCCGTTGGCCCACAGCAGTACGTCGGTCTTGAACTTCTTCCCCGATTGGCAATGCAACACCACGCCGTCATCGAGGGGTTCGACCCGTTGATACGCCTCGTCGTGGCGGATCACCGTGCCCTGATTGCGCAAGTGGTAGCTGAGGGCGTCGGTGATCTCGTCGTCCAGAGACGACAGCAACCGGTCCCGGGTGTTGACCAGGTTAACCTTCACGTCGAGATTGCAGAAAATGGAGGCGTATTCGCATCCGATCACACCGGCGCCGTAGATGGTGATGGAATCAGGCGTGCACTCAAGGCCTAGCACCGAGTCGCTGTCCAGCACCCGGGGGTGGCCGAAATCCACGTCTTCGGGGTGGTAGGGCCGTGAGCCCGTGGCGATGACGAAGTGTTCCGCGCTTATCGCCTCACTGACGCCGCCGGCCTGGACGACTTCAACCTGGTGGGCGTCGACAAAGCGGGCGCGGCCGTGGATCACCTCCACCCGGTTGCGGGCGTAGTGACGCAGACGGCTGCGCACCTGCTCGTTGATCACCTTGCCTGTGGCCTGAAGCAGGTCTGAGTACTCGACCTGCACCTGATCATGCATGTGTTGGAAGAGTGGATTACGCCGGTAATCCCGAAGTAGCTGGATGTTATGGCGCAGCGCCTTGGAGGGGATGGTGCCCCAATGGGTGCAGCCGCCGCCCACCTTGTCATGGGCCTCGATGATGGCCACCCGTTTCCCGGACTTTACCAGTTTCATGGCGGCGCCTTCGCCGCCTGGCCCGCTGCCGATCACGACCACATCATATCGCTTGGCGCTCATTGCTGCCCCGGTATCTATTCAGACTGCCTTGAAACTGGGCAGTCTAACAGGATATTCGCAATACAGTATGATTATCGGCTCCTCCCCTGAATCGGGTGGGTAGATCCTACCAATCGCGACAATTCAGTTCGCCGACTCAGGATTGATTGTCCGCGAATAAACGCAAATTAACGCGAATGCGAATTTCCCGTCCTGTACGATGCCTTGATGGTTTTCAATCACTGTCCAGGCAGGCGCTATTTCTCTCGCCAAGCTCGCTAAGCGCGCCAAGAAGACATTGTCTGGGAATCCTTTGCGATCTTTGCGAGAGTCTCTTTTCGTCATAAGGTCTCAGCGAGGCATCCGTATCGCGCTCCCCGCCCGGACCGGCCACCCGGCTGTACGCCGGCGGCCGCAGTCGCTTCGTGTCACGCCGCCAAAGGCGGTGATTGACGGGGTTAGCAGCGTCCCTCTCATCACCCATTCAAATCCCAGGTAATTTTGCGTGGATGTCTGTTTAGAAACTGTTTAGAAACCCGTAGGTCACGTTGCGCAGCTACGTGACACCCCCCCATTGAGTCAGCTAGCCGCTCCGCGTACGACTTTTTTCACCCACTCGAATTGGGGAGGAGCCTGATGATTAACCCGGCAACCCAATATGTCGTGACCCCGAAAAAAATCTGTCCGGTTTTTGGTTCGCGTTTTTCACGGATTACCCTGCGTTGCCACTGGCATATGGGTCTATGCTATTTACAGACCAACAATTTATGAGTTGGTGGAAAATGACCTCGGATATTCAAGTTGCACTTATCGATCGGATTAGCCATTCGGACCGCCCCGGTGCGATCCAGTTAATCGATCTGTGGCTGGCTGAGCACGATTACGAAAAACTGTTGATCGACGTCCTAGGGCCGGTTTTGACCTCGATCGGAGACATGTGGCAAGGGGAAGATTTTTCCCTTGCTCATGCCTATGTGGCGGCGAAAATCGTAGAAGACGCCTTGGAAAAATATGAGTCGTTGTCCCCGCATGCCGAGCCGATGAGTAGCACAAGGGGGCCGGTGGTGCTCGGTAATATCGAGGACGATTGTCACCCGCTCGGGCGCCGTATGGTAACCACCTTTTTGAGGGCCCAAGGATGGGAAGTGGCGGACCTTGGCATTGATGTCCTACCCGAATCCTTTGTTGATAAGGCTGAGGAAATCGGGGCCAAGGTGATCGGCGTGTCCGCGATGATCTACTCCACGGCTGAAAACATCATCCACGTCAGGGAGGCGATCGACAGGCGGGGGCTTGGCAACAGCATTCGGCTTGCCGTTGGCGGTGCGGTATTCCGTCTCCGACCGGAACTGGTCAAGGAGGTCGGAGGCGATGGCACCGTCTCCGACGCCCTTGACGCCCACCAGTTGTTTTGCCGCTTGTGGCAAGACGCGGGGCAAGACGATGAATAGCATACAGAGACTCATGGCAACCCTGCAGGGTGAGCCGGTTGACCGCCGGCTTTTCACCGCTTTGTTCAGCCTGTATGGCGCCGGACTGATCCATGCCCCTCTCCCCCGTTATTTCGAGAACCCTGCCCTCTATGCAAGTGGGCAGGCCGCGGCCATGGAGACCTTTCATCCGGATATTCTATTCGGCCCGTTCCTGATGGTTCTCTACGGAGAGATATTCGGCAGCGCGGCCAGGTATTTCGACGATAATGCGCCTAATCTTCACCGGCCTGCCATCGCGTCAATTGATGAAATCGGCACGCTGGTCCAACCCGATATCGATTCCCACCCGCGTATCGTCTACCTTCGCGAATCCCAGCGACGACTGATTGAGGCCCATGGTTCGGAGACACCGGTGGCGGCTGTCATGCTGAGTCCGGTGGATATGCCCATCATGATCATCGGGCTCGACAAGTGGATGGAAACGATACTGTTTGACGAGGATGGCGTGAAACGCATGCTGGACGTTACCATCCCGCTTTTCTTCAACCTGGCCAATGCGCTTTTCAAGGACGGCGTCACGACTATCGTCCTGCCGACAGCCTTTCTGACACCGGCGCTGGCCAGCCGGGAGATCGTTGAGCGTTTCACCTCGCCGGTACTGAAGGCTGTTTTTGCCGAAGCGGCCGGGCCCTTGGTCATGCATCACGTCGGCGGTCCGTTTCTGAAAAATCTGGATCTGTTTGCCGGGCTTCCCAATGTGATTGGCTATGTGCTGGATTCCCGTGATGACCTGTCGGCGGCACGCGAGGTAATCGGCCCAGAATCCCTGCTTTTCTCAGGACCGGAGGGCCCTACGCTCAACAGGCAAACCCATGACCAGGTGCAAAGCGAGTGCGTTTCGATGCTCGATGAACGGCATGGTGACAGCCGTTTCGTGCTCACCAGCACCGGCGCAGACATCGCCATGGATACCCCAAAAGAGGCCATTCTCGCGATGCGTAAGGCCGTTGAACTGGAGTGCCATGGTGACGAAAGCTGATCAAAAGGCAACGCTATGGCTGGCTTGCTCGGTGTTCCGGCCGGAACTCACCGCGCTCGTCGAGCGCGGTGAGCTTGACTGCCGGATCCGCTACCTCTCCTCCACCATGCATATGGTACCGGTCAAGCTGGACAAGCGGATGCAAAAGCTGGTGGGTACCGAGCGCAAGCGGGGTAACCGGGTTCTTATGGTCTACGGCGACTGTCATCCGCATATGCACGATCTGGAACAGGCCGACGATGTTGCCCGCACCCGTGGCATGCATTGTGGGGAGATACTGCTTGGCAAAAAGCGATACAAGGAGCTTCTGCGCGAAAAAGCCTTTCTGTTGTTGCCTGAATGGGCCATGCGCTGGCGGGAAATCCTGACAAAACTGGAAGACCTGGACGAAGCGAGCACGATCGAACTGTTGCGTGAGCGCCACGACAAGTTTGTCTATCTGGATACTGGCGTAGTGCCCATTCCCGTGGATGAGATCAGAGCCTGTGCCGCCTATTTCGACTTGCCACTAGAGATCGAGGTGGTGTCACTGGAATACCTACAATCCGTAATAAAAGATGCTCAAGACCAATTTGAACCCTCAGGCTGACAAGGTTGGGGAGAACCACAGGCGGGAGGAAGTCGCCTTCGCCGTGATGGGCCTGGATATCGTGCAGGAACTCCTGCAGTTGACCCAGGATCTTCCTACCATGGTCAGGGAGATGACAGTGCGTATCCGCGTGCTGAGCGGGGCCAAGGCGGTTTTTCTGATACGCGATCTAACAGCAATCGACCCCCGGCAACACCACCGAGTTCTGGGCGTGCACCCGGAACGACGCCGCATGCTTGCCGACAGCGAAGCATTTTCCCGGTTTCTCGATAGTGTGCGGGGTACAGAGAGCTGTCGGGTTTGCCGGGCTAACGAGGATAATATGATTGGGCGCGCCCTGACACAATGGCGCTATGAAGCGGCCTTGGTTCTGCCGCTGCGCAAGGGGTTGGCGTGGATGGGCTGTATTGTGGTGCTCGGCGTTACGGAAGACGTCCACTTGCCGGCCACCATCAGAATCCAGGAGACGCTGGCCGGCATCGCCTCCGTGGTATTGCAGAACGCACTGTTGATCGAGGATCTGCAGCAGGCGAAAAAGAGCGCAGAAGCCGCCTACCAGGCCAAGAGCGTGTTTCTGGCCAATATGAGCCACGAGTTGCGCACCCCGCTCAATGCCATCCTCGGCTTCTCCGAACTGATGGCGCGCAACCCGGCCGCGACCCCGACCCAAAAGGAGAACCTCGCCATCATCGGCCACAGCGGCGAGCATCTGCTGAGGCTGATCAACGACGTGCTGGAGATGTCCAAGATCGAGGCCGGCCGGGTGTGGCTGGCGCCGGAGCCGCTGGACCTGCATCGCAGCCTGCGCGAGCTGGCCGAAATGATAGGACCGTGGGTCGAGGCCAAGGGGCTGCGTTTCCTGCTCGAACAGGACCCGGGGCTACCGCGCTTTGTGCGCACCGATCCCGCCAAGCTGCGCCAGGTGCTGATCAACCTGATCGGCAACGCGATCAAGTTCACCGATGAGGGCAGCGTGAGCCTGCGGATCCACACCGGTCCGGTGGGTGACGGTCTGATTCTGCGGTTCGAGGTGGAGGACTCGGGCCGCGGCATCGCTGCCGAGGCCCTAGATACCATCTTCGACCCTTTTGTTCAGGTGGGGCGAAGTTACGCCAGCAGCGAGGGCACCGGCCTGGGATTGTCCATCACCCGTGAATATGTGCGTCTGATGGGTGGTGATATCACGGTCACCAGCCGTCAGGGAGAGGGATCGCTGTTCGCCTTCGACCTGCGTGTGGAGGAGGCGGCCAAGGACGAGGTGACACCCTTGCAACGCCTGCCGCGAGTCGTGCGGTTGGCGCCGGATCAGCCCCGCTACCGGGTATTGGTGGCGGATGATAACGGGACCAACCGGCTGCTGCTGAAGAAACTGCTGGAGGAGGTGGGCTTCGAGGTGCGAGAGGCCGCCGACGGAGCTGAGGCATTGGCGCGGTTCCAGGCCTTCGACCCCCACTTCATCTGGATGGACATGCAGATGCCCGTGATGGACGGCTACGAGGCCACCCGGCGGATCAAGGCCCTTCCAGCCGGGGCGCAGACAGTAGTGGCGGCGCTAAGCGCCAGCGCCTTCACCGATGAACGGGGCCGGGTGCTAGCGGCCGGCTGTGCCGATTTCGTGCGCAAGCCTTTCCGTGAGGCCGAGATCTTTGAGGTTATGCAGCGGTTGCTTGGGCTGGAGTATGTGTATGAGAGTACCGAGGTGGAGAGGCCGCAGGTAGACGAGACGGAACGTGTACGGCTGGCGACGGCGTCCCTTGCACAGCTCCCTGGCGGGCTCAAGGCACGGATGCGCCAGGCCCTGATAGAGGGGGAGCTTGGCATGGTGAACGCAGCGCTAAAGGAGGTGGCGGGCCACAACGCCGCCCTGGCAGAGCTGCTGGGCGAATACGCGGCGGCGTTCCGTTACGAGGAGCTGATTGAACTGTTGGAAATGACAGAGAGCGGCAAGACATGAGCGAGAACGCCAGCATCCTGGTGGTAGACGATAATCCCGCCAATCTGCGCCTGGTTACTGACCTGCTGAAGGGCCAGGGCTACTCGGTGCGCGCCTCCCTTAGCGGCCCGCAGGCTATCAGGTCGGTGGCGGCGCGTCTGCCCGATCTGATCCTGCTCGACGTCAAGATGCCGGAAATGGACGGCATCGAAGTGTGTGAGCGGCTAAAGGCTGACGCAAGCACACAGGCCATCCCGGTAATTTTCATCAGCGCCTTGAGCGACACCAAGGAGAAGTTGCGCGGCTTTACCGCCGGCGGGGTTGACTATGTACCCAAACCCTTCGCTCCCGAGGAGGTGCTGGCCCGGGTGCATACCCACCTCACCCTTCGCAGCCTGCAATTGCAACTGGAACAGCGGGTGGCGGAGCGCACGAGCGAACTGGAGGCGATGAGCAAGCAACTGAAGTTATCCAATGAGGAGTTGCAGGCGTTCGCCTACGGTGTTTCACACGACCTCCAGGAGCCCCTGCGTATGGTCTCCAGATATCTCCAGCTCCTGAGTCAGCGCTATCAGGGTAAGTTGGACCAAGATGCTGACGAATTCATCGGCTTTGCCGTTGATGGCGCAGAGCGTATGTCAGCCATGATCGGTGGGCTGCTAGCGTATTCGCGGGTGGAGACCCAGGGCCACTCCTTCGCTGAGACCGATATAGAGCAGGTCCTGGCCGAGGTCCTGGCCAATCTTCAGTTGCTCATCGAAGAGGTTGGCGCAGAGGTCAGTCATGGGACCCTACCTACCCTGCTTGCCGATGCGGGTCAGATGCAGCGATTATTCCAGAACCTGATCAGTAATGCTTTGAAGTTTCGAGGCGAACACCCCCCACGGGTGCGGGTGGACGCGGTGCGGCGAGACGATGAATGGGTGTTTTCGGTAGCCGACAATGGCATCGGCATCTCGCCTGATCAGGTCGAACGCGTCTTCACGCTGTTCCAGCGTCTGCATACCCAAGGGGATTACCCAGGCGTGGGCATTGGCCTGTCGGTGTGTAGACGTATCGTCGAGTGCCACGGGGGGCGCATTTGGGTTGATAGTGAGCCGGGAGAGGGCGCCACTTTCCTGTTCACGCTTCCAGCGATGGAATGAGCGTCAATCTCATCACCCGTTCAAATTTCGGGTAATTTTGAGTGGGTGTCTGCTTAGAACTGCTTAGAAGGCCGTAACAGGATATTCATATCCGGAAACAAGACAATTTCTCTCGCAAAGACGCCAAGCTCGCCAAGGAAAAATAAATACGGCAAAAACGCGATAAGTTATAGCTTTGCGAGCTTGGCGTCTTTGCGAGAGGTTTTCCTTGCGGATGGACATGAACTGAGGGGTGAGGAAATGACGCGTCATACCAGGGCGCTGAACGGCTGGACTGTCACCGTATCGCCCCGGTTCACCCCGTCGCAGGTTTCAGGCAACAGGATGAAGGGAATTTTGAGTGGGTGTCTGCTTAGAAGGCCGTAACAGGATATTCACATCCGGAAACAAGACAATTTCTCTCGCAAAGACGTCAAGCTCGCCAAGGAAAAATAAATACGGCAAAAACGCGATAAGTTATAGCTTTGCGAGCTTGGCGTCTTTGCGAGAGGTTTTCCTTGCGGATGGACATGAACTGAGGGGTGAGGAAATGACGCGTCATACCAGGGCGCTGAACGGCTGGACTGTCACTGTATCGCCCCGGTTCACCCCGTCGCAGGTTTCAGGTAACAGGATGAAGGGAATTTTGAGTGGGTGTCTGCTTAGAAGGCCCGTTCAAATTTCGGGTAATTTTGAGTGGGTGTCTGCTTAGAACTGCTTAGAAGGCCGTAACAGGATATTCATATCCGGAAACAAGACAATTTCTCTCGCAAAGACGCCAAGCTCGCCAAGGAAAAATAAATACGGCAAAAACGCGATAAGTTATAGCTTTGCGAGCTTGGCGTCTTTGCGAGAGGTTTTCCTTGCGGATGGACATGAACTGAGGGGTGAGGAAATGACGCGTCATACCAGGGCGCTGAACGGCTGGACTGTCACCGTATCGCCCCGGTTCACCCCGTCGCAGGTTTCAGGCAACAGGATGAAGCAGTCGCCCCGGCTCATGGATGCCAGAATGCCGGAACCTTGCCGGTCGACGCTGTTGACCGTGAGCGAGCCATCCGTTTGCTGGCCGAGGATGCCGCGAATGAATTCGAACCTGCCCGGTTGCTTGCGAATCGCGCAACCGCTCACGGCCGGCAGGGTGAAGGGGCGATAGGGTGTGCCGCTGGCCAGGTAGTGGAGCGCCGGCAACACGAACTGGTAGAAGGTGACCATCACCGCAACGGGATTGCCGGGCAGGCCGAAAAAGAGACTATCCCCGAGTCTGCCGAAGGTCAGGGGTCTCCCCGGTTTCATGGCGATCTTCCAGAAGTGCATCTCCCCCAATTGCTGGAGTATGGTCTTGGTATAGTCGGCCTCGCCGACCGACACGCCACCGGAGGTGACCACCAGGTCAGCCGCCTCGGCGGCAGTGACAAAGGCTTGCTTCAACGCCGCCGGGTCATCTTTCACCACCCCCAGGTCGAGCCGTTCGCAATCCGCTCTTGTCAACATGCCGTAGAGGGAGTAGCGGTTGCTGTCGTAGACCTCCCCTTCGCCCAGCGGCTCACCGATGGAGCGCAATTCGTCACCGGTGGAAAAGAAGGCCACGCGCGGGCGTCTTCTGACACCGACTTCGGCAATGCCGAGGGAGGCCATGACACCAAGATCCGCTGGGGTGAGTCGCTTACCGGGATTGAGCACCACACTCCCTTGGGCAATGTCTTCGCCCGCCTGGCGGACATTCTGACCCGGCCGGTGGCCTGTTCCGATACGCACCCGCCGCTCATCGATGAGGTTGGCCTGCTCCTGCATGACCACGGTGTCGGCGCCGTTTGGCATGGGTGCGCCGGTCATGATGCGAACACACTCACCCGGTCGACAGTCTTGGCTAAACGGAGTACCCGCAATCGCAGTGCCGATCAGGGTGAAGTCCCGGTATTCCTGTTTGGGCAGATCGCTGCCTGCGATGGCGTAACCGTCCATCGCTGAATTGGTGTGACCGGGGACATCGACCGGCGAGACGATCTCCTCTGCCAGTGCCTGGCCCAAGGCGTCTCGCAGGGGCAGTCGCCGGGTGGTCAGGATCGGGCTGATGTTTGCCAGGATGGCTTCCCTGGCGGCTGTAACGGTGAGGGTTGTTGACGCCTCTGGGTCAGCACAACTGGCGGTGGAGCCTGTGGCTTGGCTGGTCATCTGATCCGTCTCCAATGCTGCGCATGTATTGACGTATGAAACCGGCGATCTCCTGCGGATCGTTGAGGTTCAGTACCGGCAGGCGATGCGGAACGCCGCTGACGGCCGCATCCGCGGCGACGGCAACGATGTTGGGATCAGTATGACACAAAAGCGGTTTGCCCAGGCTGGGTCGGTGCAGTTCGATCTTGTGGAATGTCTCACGTTTGAATCCTTCCACCAGCACCAGGTCCAGGGTCTCGGGGTCGAGATACTGGAGCATGCAAGCCAGGCCTGGTTCCGGGCGATTGGCGTCAGATTCCGAGATCAGCGCCATGCGTCCCCGGGAGCTTACCAACATCTGGGTGGCGCCCGCTTTGCGCAGCTCGTAACTATCCTTTTGCGGATGGTCGATCTCGAACAGGTGATGGGCGTGTTTCACCACCGCTATGCGTAGACCCTGGTTTTTCAGGATCGGCAACAGCTTTGTCAGCAGGGTGGTCTTGCCTGTGCCGCTGTAGGCGCTGAAGCCGAGCAGGGGGACGGGGTAGTCGATCATGCGACGCTCTGACCGTCTTGCAGACGCTTCTTTTCCTGCGGCGTATTGATATTGACGAAGGTACGGGGCAGATCGGAGAAGTCGGCATGGGCGACCCGGTGTTTGGCGTACCAGAGATCGATCTTCCTGTCGCCGCCGTTCAGGTAGCGCTGCAGGCTGTCGCGCAACTGCTTGGGGATCAGGGCGTAGACCGGTTGCAGACGTTTGCCGTCGTGGGCGACAGCGATCTCCGCCTGCGCCTTGTCGCGGGCCTTGATCAGGCGCTCCACCAAGTCATCCGGCAGCAGCGGACCGTCACAGGGGAGGGTGACCATATCCGCCGTCGATAGCGCCTGCATGGCGGCGAGAAAACCGGCCAGCGGTCCCTGAAAATCCGCCAATGAGTCGGCAATCACCGGATGGCCGAACTGCCTGTACCGGCTCAGGTTGCGATTGGCATTGATCAACACATGGCCGACCTGGGGTTCGATGGCGGCGATGACATGCTGGATCAGCGGCTCGCCGTGCAGTTCGATCAACCCTTTGTCTTCGCCGCCCATGCGGCTGCCGCGCCCGCCGGCGAGAATCACAGCGGTTATGTCGAGATGAGGCTTCATGCGGTACTCCTGAGACTGGCGAGGGTGTGTAGCGGCGGGATCTGCATCAGCTTCTGATCCTCGAGCGCCGCCAGCCGGCCGTCATAGAGATGGAGGTGGCGATCGATCAGGGAGGAGAAGTGCATGGGATCGTGACTGGCCAACAGCAATGATACGCCCTCCTGCTTGAAGCATTTTAGTAGATCCAGGGTGCGCCGTCGCGCCGCCTGGTCCAGATTGGCGGTCGGCTCATCGAGTAACAGGATCTGTGGGTTTCTCAACCGGGCCCGCGCCAGCGAGACCCGTTGCCGCTCCCCCCCGGAGAGGGATTTCGCCGGCGTTTCATCCAGCGGGCCGAGTTCGGCCCAATCGATGGCGGTATCGATCAAGGCGTTACGCAGCGGCTTTGGCACGCCGCCGGGAAGGGCGTAGCCCAGGTTATATCTTACCGATCCATCGAACATATAGGGCTGCTGGTGCAGATAGAGCACCCGCTTTTGCAGCGCTGCCTTGCTGCGTCGCCAGGAGAGAGGGCCCTTGCCGGTATCGATGCGGCCCCTGTCCGGTCTCTCCAATCCCGACAGGATGCGCAGCAGGGTCGTCTTGCCCGCGCCGTTGCCCCCGCTCAACAGGGTGCATTCCCCAGGGCGCAGTTCGAATGCGATGTCGCGCAGCACCTCTCGCTTGCCGAAGCGTTTGTTCAGGGCCGACAGGGCGAGGATGACCGGATCGCTCATGTGACAGGCTGCCCCTTGCCCTGGATGTGTTGCAACAGGGCGTTGAGTGTGAATGCAAGGGTCAATAGTACCAGACCCAGGGCGATGCCCTGGGCAAACTCCCCCTTGCTCGATTCCAGGGCGATCGCAGTGGGGATGTTGCGGGTGTAGTGGAGGATATTGCCGCCGAGCATCATCGAGGCGCCCACCTCGGCAATGATGCGGCCAAAGGCGGCCAGCAGCGCCGCCATCAGACCGAATCTCGCCTCGCGCATGATCGTGAACAGGGCCCGCAGAGGGTTGGCGCCCAGGGTGCGGGCCGTCTCCCAGGCGCGCCTGTCCGCCGCCTGCAGCGCGGAATGGCCCATCGCCACCAGGATCGGAAAGGCGAGTGCGATCTGCCCCAATACCATCGCGGTCTGGGTGAACAGCAACTTCCATTCGCCCAATGGGCCTTGGCGGGAGAGCAGAATAAAAAAGGTCAGGCCGACCACCACCGCCGGCACGGAGAGGAAGGTGCTGTTGATCGAGATCAACAGCCGGCGGCCCGGAAAGCGTTGGTAAGTGAGAAAAAACGCCGCCAGCAGGGCTGGTGGCGTGGCAACCAGGATGGCGACACCGGAGACGCGGAACGAGATGGCGATGATCTCCCACAGCTCGGCATTACCGCTGAACAGCAGATTCAGGGCGGCAAGGGTGGTGAGGGTGAGGGTCTCCATCACTGGCCATGACTGAATGCGGCGAACTCACCGGCATCGGCGGCTGGGGTGAAGAGTTGATTGTCACCGATACGGAAATCGCCGATCCGCTGCTGGCCGTCCGGTGAGATCATCCATTTGATCAATGCATCGGCTCCCCTATGGTTGATGTCGGGATAGCGTTTCGGATTGACGGCGATAATACCGTAGGGATTGAATAGCAGGGGGTCGCCCTGAAAGGCGATTTTCAGCGGTGATTTACCCTGGTAGGCCAACCAGGTGCCCCGGTCGGTCAGGGTGTAGGCATCCAGTTCCGAGGCGATCTGCAGCACCTTGCCCATGCCCTGGCCCGCTTCGCGGTACCCATCGCCGTTTGGTTCGATAGCGGCTCTCTTCCACAGGCTGAGCTCTTTTTTGTGGGTGCCGGAGTCATCCCCGCGAGAGACGAAGATCGCTTGATGGTCAGCCAGTTTCTTCAGCGCGGTTGTGGCGTCTTTTGCCGCCGCGATGGCTGCGGGATCGCTCTCCGGGCCAACCAGGACAAAGTCGTTGTACATGACGCCGTAGCGTTTTTCACCATAGCCCTGGGCAACAAATTTATCTTCCGCCGCACGGGCGTGGACCAGCACCAGATCCACATCGCCATCCCTGCCCATGCGTAAGGCCTTGCCCGTGCCGACGGCTATGACATGCACGGGATAGCCAGTCGAGGCAGTGAATGGCGGAAGCAGCTCAGCCAGGAGACCGGCGTTATCGGTACTTGTGGTGGTCGCTAATCTGATGGTTTTGTTGGGGTTATTGTCGGCGCCGGCGGATCCCGCGGCGAACAGGATAGCAACGACAAGCCATCGTGCGAGCCGTTGAAAAAGGGGGGTTGTCATTGATTTTACGCCTTAGTTCGATCGTCCATGTAAATCGTGTGCAAAAGCGATGCCAGACTCATACCGGCTCAGTAAGCACGGGAATTGCCGTAGTAAACGGATTTCTATTGTCTACTATGGAAGTGTTGGCTGGAACAGGCTGGCGATTATGGCATTCATGCCCTAATCATTATTCGGATTCAGGGGGAGGGGGTCAGGAGAGTGAGACAAATGGTCGCAAGCGCAAGTGGTTCCATGTAGTCATTTTGACCCACATCCGAACCTGCCATAGGGGCATTGGATAGGTTAAGGGCTGCGGCAAAAATAAATGATCCCAAAATGCGCCGGATTATTGCTTGCCTTCTAGCCTGCATTTCTCACACCCCTTCGTAGCGAGGTGGTTCAAGGGTGCGCCATGGCTGGCGTTCGCGACCGAGGGGCGCGCAGGCATAGCCGACACTATGTCGAGCACCCCGACCGAGGGAACGCCAGACAGGGCGTGCCATTGGGCCGCCGCAGTAGGAGGGGTGTGAGAAATGCAGGCTAGGCGTAGCGTAGGGCGCATAGCCGGGACTATGCAACCGAAGCTACAACAACGAAGGCAGGGAATAAGACAAGCAGCTTGGGATAATTTATTTTTGCCGCAGCCCTAAGTTCGGAGCCGCAATCAAATGAAAGCAAATGTAGAAGAGTTGCAGGCGAGTCGTGATGCCAGGCAGGAGCAAGTCAAGGATGGCATCTCTGTCTGTATGGCGTCGGTCCTCATCGTGGATGATGAGCCGGGAATACGCAGTTTTCTGCAAAAAGGCTTGAGGAAGTATTTCGGACTGGTTGAGACGGCAGAGGATGTCGAGACCGCTGAAGCGCTGAGGCGACACTGTCACTTCGATCTCATCATTACCGATATCCGCCTTCCCGGGCAGACCGGCGGGGTGGAATGGGTGAGAGAGTTGCGCGAGCAAGGCGGCGCCACCGGGGTCATTTTCATGACCGCCCATGCCGATCTGGAGACGGCGATCGCCGCTCTGCGCGCAGGCGCCGAGGACTTCATTCTGAAGCCCTTCCGCATGGAGCAGATGATCGCGGCGGTGGAGCGCTATCTCGAACGGCAGAAGATGCAGCGGGAAAACTTCGTCCTGCGCCGCCAGGTCGAACAGCTCTATGACAGTTCAGGCATGGTCGGCAAGTGTCAGCAGATGGGTACCCTGTGCGATGTGATCAAACGGGTGGCGCCGATGCCCTCCACGGTCCTTATCGAAGGGGAGTCAGGCACCGGCAAGGAGTTGGCGGCCCGCGCCATCCATGAGACGAGCGGGCGCTCCGGCAGTTTCGTCCCCGTCAACTGCGGCGCCATGACCGCTGAACTGCTCGAGAGCGAACTCTTCGGCCACGTCAAAGGCGCCTTCACCGGCGCCCACCTCTCCCGGGACGGACTCTTTACCTATGCCAGCGGCGGCACCCTGTTTCTCGATGAGATCGGCGAGTTGCCGCTCACCATGCAGGCGCATCTGCTGCGGGTGTTGGAGGAGCGCACCATCCGTCCGGTGGGATCGAACCGGGAGGTGCCTGTCGACGTGCGCATCATCGCAGCCAGCAATCGCGATCTCGCCGAAGAAGTACGCAACGGCGATTTTCGGGAAGATCTCTACTACCGGTTGAATGTCCTCTCGCTGCGCATGCCGGCGCTGCGGGAGCGCCGTGAGGATATCCCCCTGCTGGCCGAGCACTTTATCGATACCCTCGCCGCGGAGCTGGGCGTCGATTCACCCCAACTGGGAGAGGGGGAGTTGGCCAGGCTGCTGGATTACGACTGGCCCGGCAATGTGCGGGAGCTGAAAAACGTCATCGAGCGTTGTTTGTTGCTCAACAAGTCCCCCAGTCTTTGTGTGATCGGATCGGAGGCCCTCGGCGGCAATGCCCCAACCGTCGATCCCGCCAAGTCACTGGTACTGGAGGCGGTGGAAAAACAACATATACTCAAAGTCCTGGATCTGGAGGGGGGCAACAAATCCGCGGCTGCCCGAGTGCTCGGTATTTCTCGTAAGACACTGGAGCGTAAGACCCAGGTTTGGGGGCTGAGTTGAAATATTAACCAATTGATTTAAAAAAGAGAGGCCGCTGTGTACCGGCCTGCAGACAGCGTTATCAAAACTTGCCGTAGGCCGGCGCACAGCGGCTGAACACGACATATTTAGTCGCCGGGTTAATGAGACATTGAATCCGTTATTCAGGGTAATCCAGGCCATTCGCAGCAGCTTACGCTACAAGCTGCTGGTGTTGGTGCTGTTTCCCATTCTGCTGATGATGCCCATCGCGCTGGGTCTGGCCGTCTACTGGGGATCGCAGTTCAGTTACGATCAGCTGTTCATCAAGGTGAATACCGATCTCTCGGTGGCGGAAGACAATTTCAACCGCATCCAGGAAGACTATCTGAACACCCTGGGACGGCTGGCGGAGTCCCATGCGTTCCTTATCGCGCTTGAGTCCAGGAGCGGCCAAGTGATCGATGCGCAATTGGCTGAGCTGCGGCAGACCGCCGGCTTCACCTATCTGCACCTGCTCGGCACGAATGGGAAACACCTGTTCCGGTTCCTCGATGAAAAGGAAAAACGGGGCCACCCCTCGCCGTCGCTGCTGGCCGCCCTGCAGGGATTTCCCCGGGTTGAGATAGAGATCTTCTCCGCCGCGGATCTGGACCGGCAGACCCCCGGCCTGGCCAAGCAGGTGGCCCTTTCCCTGCTGGATACCCCAAGGGCCAGGCCCACCAAACAGCAGATCGAAGATCGCGGCATGATGATCCGCGCCCTCTATCCGGTCAAGAACTCCCGCGGCCAAGTGGTCGCCGTGCTGGATGGGGGCGTGCTGTTGAACGGCAACTTTAAATTTGTCGATGCCATCCGCGATCTGGTGTACGGACCGGGCAGCCTGCCCAAGGGGAGCATCGGCACGGTCACGGTATTTCTCAATGATGTCAGGATCACCACCAATGTGCCGCGCACCCCGCATGAAAGGGCCTTGGGCACCCGCGTCTCCGATGAGGTGCGCACCCAGGTGCTGGACCATGGCGAGAAGTGGATCGACCGCGCCTTCGTGGTCAACGATTGGTATATCTCAGCCTATCAACCGATCATCGATGTCAATGGCGAGCGCGTCGGCATGCTGTATGCCGGGTTTCTGGAATCCCCCTCCCGCAATGCCCTGTGGCAGGCGTTGGGGGTTTTGATTCTGCTGTTTCTCGCGCTGATGTTCTTTTCCTCCCTGCTCTCGGTGAAAGGCGCGAAATCGATCTTCAAGCCCCTGGAGATGATGATGGCGGTGGTCCGCGCAACACGCGAGGGCTATACCAAGCGTATCGGCAAGATCGCCTCCCTGGATGAGATCGGGGTGTTGGCGAATGAATTCGATCTGTTGCTCGACCTGTTGCAAGAGCGCAACCTCCAGGTTCAGCAGTGGGCCGACCAGTTGGAGGAAAAGGTCGAAGCGCGAACCGCCGAGCTGCAGCGCAAGAACGAGAAACTGCTGACCACCATCCAGGTCCTGCGCGAGACCCGCGCCCAGTTGATCGCCGCGGAGAAACTCGCCGCGCTGGGCGAGCTGACAGCAGGCGTCGCCCACGAGATCAATAATCCGGCGGCGGTGATGCTGGGCAATCTCGATCTGTTGGTGGAGGAGCTGGGCGCGGACGCCGCGCCGGTGCAGAATGAGATCGACCTGATCATCGAACAGATCTTCCGCATCAAGGATATCATCAATAATCTGTTGCAATACGCCAGGCCCGATCAACTGACAGAAGCGCCTTCCCTGATCGATGTCAACGAAGTCGTGCAACATACCTTGGCATTGGTGCGTTATCTGCGTAAAAAGAGCTATTTTGAGATCAAGCTGGACCTGAATGCCACACGCCCGATCAAGATCAATCCGCATGAACTGCAACAGGTCCTGGTGAACCTGGTGGTCAATGCCGTGCACGCCTTGCGCGGCGGAGGTCAGGTCTGTTTGTCCACCCGTGACTGGGAAGCAAAAGGGGTGGTGATTGAAATCGAGGATAACGGCATAGGCATCGAAGAGGATCAGCTCGAATTGATATTCAATCCCTTTCACACCAGAAAGCGAGAGGGGGAGGGCACCGGGTTGGGATTGTCGGTCAGCTATGGGCTGATAAAAAAGTATGGCGGCAATATCACCGCCAGTTCCGAACTGGGCAAGGGATCGCTGTTTTCAGTGTGGTTGTTGGAGGAGCCTGACCTTATGGAAGAAGAGACGGCCTTGATGGAGCAGTATTACATAGCGGAACAGGAGGTGGCGGATATGGATCTGTCCGCCACCCAGAAAAAGAAAAGCGCTTAAGGTACAATCGGCATTGCCGGATAATCGGTATCGACCGTTGAGTGTGTCGGCCGGTCAGCGCACGGTGGCTGAATGTCGCCTAATCACCCCTCGGGTCAGTGGAATGGATAAGCAAGCATTACAACAGCTCATGAGAACCCTTGCCTTCGCCGCGCGAAAACACCGCGACCAGCGCCGCAAGGATATCGAGGCGTCCCCCTATATCAATCACCCCATCACCCTGGCCGACATCCTGGTCAACGAAGGGGGCGTAACGGACAGGGAAACCCTGATTGCCGCGCTGCTGCACGACACGATCGAGGACACCGATACCACAGCCGAAGAGATCGCGTCGGAATTCGGCCTGGTCATCGCCGGCCTGGTGATGGAAGTGAGCGACGACAGCAGCCTGTCAAAGCTGGAGCGTAAGGAGTTGCAGATCAGGCATGCCCCGGATCTTTCCCATAAGGCGCGGCTGGTGAAACTGGCCGACAAGATAGCCAATCTGCGGGACATTGACCAGAGTCCGCCCGCCGACTGGTCATTGCAGAGAAAGCAGGCCTATTTCGATTGGGCCAAGGCGGTTATCGACGGGCTGAGGGGGACGCATGAAGGGCTTGAGGCTATTTTCGATGCCGCTTATCGGAAAAGGCCCGAGGGGTGAGAAGAGTGTGGAGAATGATTGTCCGCAAATGAACGCGAATGAACGCGAATTCGTGCAAATGTCGTAGGGTGCGGCCCTGCCGCACCGTGAGCGTGTCTGAGTCTGGGTAAGGGGTTTTGGCCTGATAACGGCTGCTACTATCGGATATATTCAAAGAGATAGGGAGGCAAAATCTTATTAAATAAGCGTTGTCGGGCACTGAGAAAAATGATAGAAGTTCGAAGGTCATTAGCAGATGATTCAGTAGAGATAACAAGAATTGTATCTCTGGCAACGCAGATATTGCGAAAAACCTACTGCTTGAAGAATGTATCCGAGAGCGGTTCTGCGAAACCTCAGGAAAAGCTAGCATCGTTAGTGGCGATAGTGAACGCTAAAATTGTCGGTGTAGTTGAATACAAACAAGACGAGGATCACATTTACTTTCAGGGGTTGGCGGTCGATCCTTCTTATCATAGGCAAGGCATTGCTAGAAAAATCATTGAAACTTTGGAAAGCATGGCCAGCGAATCAGGCCGCAAAAAATTAAAAACGGCAACCATAGAAGAAACTGGGAACGTACTCGTTTTTGAAAGAATGGGTTTTCGTGTTGCCTCTAGAAAACCAGCAGAGCGTTTTCAAAGCAAAGATCACGCTGAAGTACATATCGCAAGCATGGAGAAAGATATCACATAACAAATCAGGTTCTTCTCTCTCCATGAGTAGGATGGGACATCCAACAGAGCGTGCCGGAATTTGGATGAGCGGTTTCTGCCTGATAACGGTTGCTCAGAACTGGACTTTTGAAGGTTTGAATTCAAGATGTACAGTTGGCCAAAAGCGATGGTTTGAGTGGGTCCACGTTGTCGGCGGTTTACCCTTTACCCTATTGCTTCATCATGTGTAGTAATAGGGGGATGAGCGTTCAGCCCATCCCCCTCCGGTACTTATCCGTAACCGATTGATCCGCGTAAGCCTCAGTTACAGACAGCGGCTTTCTGTTTGACCTCGCCTGGACCGCCCTTGAAATGATAGATAAAGGTGCCTGGGGAGCCCCAACCGTCGGTGACCAGCATGCCTTGTAGACCTTGGCCCTTGAAGTCGAACCGTATGGTGCAGGAATCCATGGTGCACATGTAGTACCAGGGCCCCTCAACTGTCGTGTTGATGCCTTTGAAGTCCTTCACGGAACCCCAGGAGACCTTGCCGGAACCGAAGGCGTTTTTGGTTGGCATGCTGGATACCAGGAGCTTGAGGTTCAGTGTTGGCGCGCCGACTATCTTGCTTGGCTCTGTTTCGAAGCAGGCCCGGAACACACCCACGCCCTTCAGTTCATGACTGTCCGCCATTGCTGCGGAGCTGGTGGCAAGAATGGTAAGAGCCGTAAAAATTCCATAGAAAAACTTATACATGAAGATACTCTCCTTGAGAAGGTGTCCATAAAGACAGGATAGGAATTTGCTTTTAGCAAATGTTGCGCATTGTGCTGCCAGCAACCTGAGATGCCCTGTCATCACTGGTTGGGATAAACTAGCTTAGATGTGCTAGCCACTCAACTTCTTCTTTACTTCTGCTTTTGTCCCTCGGTAAGTGGGTTGAATTATTTGCTACGCATTTTCAAGAATTAACCATGTCTCGAGACAAAGAGGCCACCCGGACCGGCATCATAATAATCGTAGAGTATTTTCTGAATATTTGTACGCCTCTAATAAAGCATTGTTTAAATGTGTGTAGAACTGGGGTAGGTTCCTCAACTGTCTCCCTTGATTTTCTTGACATCTCTCCTCTTGGGGCATCACGGGACCTCTGCCCTCTCTTGCGAGAGATAGATCCAGAAATCAAAGAAATCGAAATCAGAGAACTACTCGAGGACGAAGGTCGTGCCAGTCGAGTGTGCTACAAAGTACTTGATGAGGTACGAAAGTGTTCTCCGCTGTCGGAACGGATAGCCTCAGCGTACGAGGCACGAAGCAAGAAAATGGCAGCTGGTGAGATACTTCTCATAACAGGGGCACTGGTTATATTAGCTATTCGAGTTAAGAGCGTGCGGTGGAGCAGTGAGGAAAAGGAAATAACTTTCTACAAATCTAGCGATGCCATCAAGGCATTTATGTCTGGTCTTCTTAGAGGGTTGTGATGAAAACGGACCTGCGCAAACTAGGTGTTCTTTTATATCACACCTCACCATCGCTTGATCATATGAAGAACTGCCCCGTGTACCAAAGCTGGGCGGAGGATCTCACATCGTTGAGCCGGCATGAGGAATTGTTGCCTCTTCAGAAAGTACTTACAGCCATGGCTGAAGAGGCACTGACGACGTTAGAACCATTTTATCGCTTTCTTGAGGAGCAAGCCGAAGATGTTCCTTTGGAAGTTTACCTGAAAGCCGGCAAAGTAGCCGAAGCAAACCTTGAATACAATCCCTATTCGTCCTTTCTACTATCGTGGGTCTCCATGCTTGGGTGGACAACTTCACTAGGAGCAAAGCTTTACGACCAGAGAGGAGGATTACCGTACAATGGATGGGCGGATATTCCATACGCCTGCGCTCTTACTGGCAAAGCTGTGGGTGGACTTCGGATAGCGAGAGAGATTGTCGACCACAGCTATGAAATGCTTCAGGCGGCAAACCTTAAGTATCTTGAGATGTTCAAGCCTGCAATAACTCGTTACCGGCAGCTCGCGGGTCTAATCAATAAAAAGTATGAGATAGCTATCCAGAATCTTTCTGAAGATATCTGGATTAGTTGTCATCCTGACGAACCCAACTTTCGAGCAGAATTCAGAGCGATCGTCTGGTCCCTTGGATTGGTCCCAGAATGCGAGGCGCTTAGCACGCCTCAATATGTACCCAGCAGGCGATTCGTGAGGTTCATTGTTAGACAATCACTGAAGTATATCCCACAAGATTCATTACTCCAGTATTTATGGTTGGAAATGAAGGACCGCCCTCCCATTAATATTCGAGAACACATATCACTATTTGCCGAGATTAACTTCAGGTATGATCAAAATCTGTTGGACATGATGCTCCCTGAGCCGCCAAGTGCTGTATACGCACAAATGCTCATAAATTTTTTTAGGGGAGAGGTCACGGAAAATGAAGCTCGCAAATATATCGATATGTGGTCTGGGATGTATGGAGCGATAAAGGCATCTGTTGTAAATGTTGAACGGAGTGTCAACATAAGAATGGACTTGTTATGCTTTCTTCTTGCCAGAGAATTTGGAATGATTTCCGGAGAGGGCTATGAGCATCAGTATTTAGATTGGCAAAAGGAGATGGCAAGTTATGCAATAGAACTAAATCTTTTATACCCGGAAAGGTTAGAGCTTGGTGCGAAGGTTAACACAGCGCTGTTTTATTTACTTGACAGCGAGTTTCGGGAGTACGCTAAAGCTCGGCCCGATAGCAAAGCATCAGGATTTGAAAGGGTATTGGAGGCGATTGAGGAGGTGAGAGCCAGCAGTCTTTCATATTGGATGCGGGTTGCACCACCTATACCGTTCAAAGTCGAAGGGAGGAAGGCACAGAGTCTTCTACAAAATGAATCAAACCTGCTTAGAGGTTTGCGAGGGGCATACTTCTTGATGCTTTATCCAATCCTTCCTCTCCATTTCCACCGCTATGTGGCTGATCAGAACGTGCTGAACCAGCGTTTTGAGTTTTCTGCCAAAGAGGGGCGAAGGCTATACAAGGAATTGATGAGCCAGTTAGATGCGCTGTATGACGAACTGGACGAGGTAGTGCCCCGCTACACAGAGAAACGCAGAAAGCCTATGGCTACGCTGTTGGATCTATCCAGAGCTATTCGGTCCCATCGGGAATCAATACCGAACAATTTTGACCCGACTTCACCGATTTGAGATGTCATAATTGCCGGGGTTTTAAGGTTTAACTCATTATATAAACAACAATAACGCCGAACAATCTCACTGAGACGGATTGCTAGCACAGTAGGGGTTTTGCATTTTGCCTGTCTGTTCCGAACTTCCGCTTTGTGTCGAATGCTGCCACTCACCCAATTTCCGCAACATACAACTTCATTGATAAATATACCTTTTAGCCGCAGCAGCCCAAAAAACTGTTATTTGATAGACAACAGCCAACAAAGGCCGATAGCAGGACACAGCCCTGCCGCGCCATAACCCTGTCTCTCCAAACGAAAGAATTGATTGCTAATGCTGTCTATTGCCTCAACAGGATGTGGAACCCTAGGCAAAGCATCCGGTGCGGCAGGGCCGCACCCTACATGGCTATATCCATCCTAACCACTTATCAATTTCATCCGTTGGTGATTGCTTCCTACGCCTGGGCAAGTCGGGTGTGAATCTAATCTTCTTTTATAGCACTGTTGCTTCGCTATATCCATTCAGCCTCGGTGTTACGAAAGCGCTTTAAATGGGCGATGGTCTTGCTGCCTCAGCCTTCCTCCGATCTGCACCGCAGGCTTAGAGCGAGTCGTAGGGTGCGGCCTTGCCGCACCATAGGCTTGTCGGTCCAAACGAAAAAATGATAGCTAACGTTGTGCGCTGTCTCAATGGGCGGACTGTCGATCCGTAGGCAAAGCCTTTGATATGGCGCCCTGGCAAGTTGGGATGGCGACAAAGACTCCAGCAGTTTATTTCTTGACGACATCAATGACGGCCTTGGGATTCCGTTCCACAACCTTTAACAAAACCCTGGCCGCACCTCTTGGTGTACGAAGACCTTGTTCCCAATGACGCAAGGTTCCTAATGAGATGCCAAAGGTCGCACAAAAACGTTGTTGGCTCATGCCTGTTTTTTTACGAATAGCTTTTACATTCAGGGGTTCAGGGATATGTTCGACCGCGCCTGACTTTTCTCCCTTGGTATGTGCCGTCGCATCCTTGAGACCTGCTGATATTTCAGTGAATGTCTTGCTCATTGTTTTTTCGATGAAACGGGACAGTTTCTACAACTGTGATCATTTTGTAAGTATATACTCCATTGGAGTATCGCGCAAGACCATGTCTTTTTAAATGTCACGATCAAGCTCAGCCGATGCGAAACCGTGCAACAGCCAGTTATTGGGTAGATAACAGCCCAGATTCACATCTGGCGAATTCTGATAGTCGTAGGGTGCGGCCCTGCCGCACCATAACCCTGTCGACCCAAACGAAAGAATGATGGCTAACGTTGTGTGCTGCCTCAATGGGCTTTTGATCCGTAGGCAAAGCATCCGGTGCGGCTGGGCCGCACCCTACGCGGCGGATCGGGCAGGGGAGGTGACGGGGCCTATATTTGACCGATTGTGCTCAAGATAAAAACAGCACAACAAAAAAACCGCCGACCATTAACCAGAAGGTGTTCCACCTTTTATGGCGCAGTCTGAATTTGGCTGTTTGCGTGTCGATGACCTGTTTCTCGCTGTCGTTGAGCGACGGATCGATCCAGACCCGATTATGACGTAGATCGTCGGCTTCTATCGTGGCTATGACCCAGTCGAGATCGATCAGGGTATGTTGCAACAGGTTATGCAAACGCATCTGCCCTGCCTCGATATTATCGAATCGGGCAATGTAGCGAATCTTGGAGCCGTGGCTGGCCGCTTGTGTATTGGGTAGCTCGACCTTGATCAGCACACGCACCAGGCCTCGATGCTCGGGATGAGTCTCCAGGGTGAGATAACCTGTCTTCATAGGCTGGCGTCCGCCAATATACGCAAATTAACGCTCATGTGAATCACCCGTCTCGTTCAAAGATCGAGAGTTAATCCATTTGCGTTAATTCGCGTTCATTTGCGGATAAATTACGTTTGAAAGAATTACCTGGACACCCACCCAAAATAACTCGAAATTTGAATGGGTATCCAAGTAAACATGATAAGCCACCAGTTTCTCGCTATTCAGAATTCACCGAATGGCTTGGGCCTGCTCAATGGGAAGAGAGGAAAGGTTGGCAATTGTCCGCTTCACGACTTTCTTACCTTGGCGAACGGATTCAGGTGAGGGGTAGCCCTGACACTACCTCCCTTGGATAGCTTTCATCTACTACCTGTTTTGCGGATAATACTATGATTCATGCTTGATGAAAATACCCACTCGGTTTGGGGAAGAGCCTTTCGTCTATGCGCCACACCGGGTTGATTGTCCGTGCCGCATAAATTTTTATCCATAAATCAGGAAAGGAGGTGAGATAGAGAAATATTTTTGTTGTTTGCAGTAAAAACGATGGGCTTCTTTTTTTCAGGAAAGAAGTGTCCCGTATCTAATGGAATAGGAGAAATTTAATATGAAAAAAAATTCTGCAATCACATCCTTTTCAATTGTTGCCGCTTTTACCATAGGATCTGCCATCAGCAGTATGGCGGCCGTTCCCGCACCACCTGTAGTTCAACAGCAGGGTATCCCTGATACAGTATTCAATAATCTGCAAGAAAGCGATTGCCGGGGTTGCCATAATCAGGCCATGTCTCCCGATATCCCGGTCGATCCGACCTATCTGGCGAGTCGGCATCATCTGTTGGTCGATACGACAATTCCGGCAGGAAGCGATGTCCCTAATCCTGATCCGGATGGCGATGGCGTTCCGAATACGGTGTATAAATGCCAGTCCTGTCACACTATGGTTCGGAATACTAACACCTTCACTAATGAGTTGGATCCGAACTTCAGGGACTGTTTAGGGTGTCATCAGCAGACGGCCGAAGCAACCGTCCATCATTTGACGGCGCTTGCCGCGGCACAAAACTGTCAGGCGTGTCATGGCGGAGTGATCGACAATCCGGGCGATGGCCATACCATCCCAACCTATCAGCCCAGCCTTGTTACCCCATGGCCGAGCGGTAAGGTGAATGGCGATGACACGGTGCCGGCCAACTCAGCCGGAACATTTGCCGGTAACTGTAATTTCTGTCATAACACGGCGGATGGTCAGGGCGGAGAACCGGGTCTTAATCTCGAGTCAACCCAGTTGGGCACCATAGCGGCGATTTACCAGAATATGGAAACGCATCACGGTACCGGTTTGGCGCTTGCCGACAGTTCAAGGTGTTCCTGGTGTCATGATGTGAGCCAGCCTTCGCCTGCGCATGCGATCCGTGCTTGTGAGCAGTGTCATGGCATCAGTTCACTCCATAACATCACAGCGGATACCGATGGAAATGGCGTTACGCCTGGTGCGGAGCTGCCTGGATACAGCCATACCGGCGCACAAGCCGATTGTTGGGGTTGTCACGGTAATAATGGCGTAATCATGTCGGCGCCGCAGTCAGGTCCCGCTATTCCAAGTATTGCTTCAGTGAGTGATTCTTCGGTTACTGCTGGTGTTGACACCGCTATTACTCTCGGTGGTATGAACTTTACCAACTATATCAGGAATCCTTGGACAGGTGCGTTTGATATGCTGGTGAGTTCTGCTGTTCAACTGACCGACGCTGCGGGTAACGCGACTGAACTTGTACCCGCCAGCATAACGGAGGATACAATCGAAGTGGTGATTCCTGCAGCCATGGCGGCCGGTAACTATAGCCTCACTGCTAAGAAAGGCCCTAAACTGGGCAATCCGGTGAATCTGTCCGTGACTCCGAGAATCAGTATTGATTCTGCTACCTGTGTCAGACGCACGGGTAAGCTCACCGTTACCGGCAGTGGTTTCGGTGCTTATTTAGAAGCGTCTGATTCAGGAACCAACGTGACCATGAATGGAAAGACAGGCAATGTCACCTCCTGGACCGATACGCGGATTAAGGCGGATTTTTCAGGATGCAGCAGACGCGCGACTGTGACTGTAAATGCTGTCTTTGGTTCTGCTTCCAAGTCAGTGAAAAGAGCCAGGAGATAATACGTCCCAATGGTGTAATAAACCGGCGGTGGAGTAAGATCCACCGCCGTTCTCTAGCTTACTGAGGAAATTTACAGGAGGGGTGTTTAACCCCTCCTTTTTCCGATCCTCTAAAACAGGAGATTATTAACCCGGCGACCAAATAGTGTACTTTCAGGGCTACAAGAATGCCCTTGATCAAGGCGTGGCTCGCAGGCAATGGTGATTCCCTTGTCAAGAGTCACAACGAAGAGCAAGGGCATTCTTGTAGCCCCTAACAGATTGATATTTAATAGACAGGCCGCCGTGTGCCTGCCTGCAGGCTGCGTTATCAAAACTTGCTGTAGGGCGGCTACAACGGCGTTTTGATGCCTTGCTGCAGGCAGGCACACTGCGGCTGAAAGTACACTATTTGGTCGCCGGGTTAATAATAACGGGACAATTTTTTAGAAAGGGACATAGGTTTTATAGATAGGTAAATATGGTTTCAGCGACCTAATGTTCCTGTTTGTCGGCTAAGGATGGCTTTCTAAACCGGTGCTGTAACACAGGCAATGTGTCATCCGGACCGGTAAATACCGACAATATTGAAGAGAGTGGGGTATGTGATGTTAAAGAGATGTGTGTCATCCGTTATAGCCGTAGGGCTTACTTGTTTATTCATAAATGCAACTGCATATGGCACTGAAAAGAAAGTGATTATCGGCTTTCATAACACACCCGGCCCGGCGGAACATGCGATGATTCGCGGCGCCGAACGAAAAACTCAAAAACTGGGACACCCATAATCAAAAACCAAAAACTGGGACACCCATCGATTATCAATTGAAATCAACTTTAGCATGCGTTAGAGTAGCTTGCATACGGATAGACCAAGCGCCAAGGAGAGAGCCGATGACCACACCCCGCAAAAGCCAGATCTGCCTGGAAGAAACACCCTATTACCACTGCGTATCCCGCTGCGTCCGCCGCGCCTTCTTGTGTGGCGAAGACCCGTTCTCGGGACGCAATTATGCGCACCGCAGGGATTGGGTTGTCGAGCGGCTCAAACAGCTCACGGCGGTCTTTGCTATCGATATCTGCGCCTACGCGGTGATGCACAACCATACCCATACCGTGGTGCGCGTTGACAAGCCGCAGGCCCTGGCCTGGACTCATGAGGAAGTGATCGCGCGCTGGACCAACCTCTACCACCCCACCCCACTGCTCGCCCGCCAACTCACCGGCGTCAGGCTGACAGCGGCGGAGCGCGAGGTGATCTCAGCTGATATCGAGACCTGGCGGCACAGGCTCTATGACATTAGCTGGTTCATGCGCAATCTGAATGAAGCCATTGCCCGAAGGGCCAATGAAGAGGATGGCTGTACCGGGCGGTTTTGGGAAGGCCGCTTTAAAAGTCAGGCCTTGCTCGATGAAGCAGCCCTGCTGACCTGTATGAGCTATGTGGATCTCAATCCGGTTCGAGCCGGGATCGCAGAGACCCCGGAAGGGTCAGACTACACCTCAATTCAAGAGCGTATTAACTATTTTCACCGGATACAGCGTCAAACCGATCACACAACCGATAAGACACCGCCCACACCAAAAGGGCTGCTCCCATTCATCGGCGGGGAACGCATCGACAAACTCCAGGGGCTGCCCTTCAGCCTCATAGATTACCTCCAACTGACCGACTGGACAGGCCGGGCGATACGCCATGACAAGTCAGGCGCCATACCCGGCCACCTGACGCCCATCCTGGAACGATTGAACATCGACCCAGATGCCTGGCTGGATACGGTGCGTGATTATGGCAGACGCTACTACCGTGTCGTCGGCACCAGGGAGGCGATCAAGCAAT
The DNA here is from genome assembly GCA_025656455.1 of Candidatus Thiodiazotropha sp. (ex Epidulcina cf. delphinae). Taxonomy (GTDB): domain Bacteria; phylum Pseudomonadota; class Gammaproteobacteria; order Chromatiales; family Chromatiaceae; genus Thiodiazotropha. The sequence continues at coordinate 40,643 of JAHXHS010000014.1, forward strand.
ACAGCCAGGCCCTGGGCAGGAAATGGCTGTGTGTGACCGGTGCCTCCCTGCAGTTGTATCGTTACGCGCCTTGCTGACCAACATTCCAGGTTAGAGCTCCAAACCGTCTCAAGCTGGCTGATGGTTTTACCTTCAGCCGGTATTGCTATGTTTACAGTACGGAAAATCCCTTCGAATCCCGCTTCTCAAAACTGAACGCATCGTAAAATTGTGTTTGGCTGCTCATTGTAGTGCGCCAATACACTCGCAATGACATATCGATCCTAGCCTAAGTCCATGTAAGACAGATTTATAAAATATTGGGTAAAATATTGGGTGTCCCTATATTCCAGGTAGTTATCAAAGAAGCGAGAGACAGGGTTGGGGACGATGGATGAAGTATCAGACATATAAACCTTCCATGTTATCAATACGGGCATCTTGCCCGAATGGTGATGTAGCTTGAATAATACTATGCCGAATCGCTCAACAGGCCGCTTACACACTATTACCAATACTGCGTAAGCGGCCTAATATACTGTTAACCGTCAAAGGAGAAGAATGGGAAAGATCATTCAAAAGAGTTCAAGGTTGAAACGTTCCAGGCATCCAATGCCGGATTTTGTTAAGCGGGCACTGGAAGAACGTAGTCTGATGGCTGAATACCAAGCGCGCCCGGAATATCAACGGAATGACTATATCGGATGGATAAACAATGCAAAGCTTCAAGGAACGAAAGAAAAGCGACTTCGTCAGATGCTTGAGGAACTTAAGAAGGGTGGTGTTTACATGAACATGGCTCACCCTCCGTCAAGGAAAAACAGGAAAGGGGGCGAGAGTAAATGAGCATCGAATACTTAAGCCCAGATGGCCTGCACAAGAATCCAGCTTTCTCTCAGGTGGTTGTAACGCAGGGAAAAGTGCTCACTGTCTATGTTGGTGGTCAGAATGCAGTTAACTCGTCAGGCGAAATCGTTGGGAAAGGTGACATAGGCCTGCAAGCTGAGCAGATTTTCAAGAATCTCGAAATCGCACTTTCTGCAGCGGGAGCGCGACTGGAAAATATCATCAAATGGAATGTCTACGTTGTCCAAGGGCAACCACCGCAACCCGCTTTTGAGGTGTTTCGGCGCGTATGGGGAAATCGTCCCAATCCACCACTTGTCACTGTACTGTTTGTAGCCGGTTTGGCGAATCCAGACTTTCTCTTGGAGATTGAGGCAATTGCTGTCGTTCCTGATAACAACGGCTAACAAGGCGCTGCACTGGACGTCTTATTCGCTGCGCTCCAAAGCCGCCAGTGAGCTTGGTCGTTGAACTAAGCGTTAGCTGTCATGAAAACGAAATACGAAAGAATTAATGAACTGCATCGTAATGTGAATGAGAGCGGTCGAGCTGAATTATTACAAGAGATCCCGGGGTTGCTTGACTCTTGGGGCATAAAGCTCCGTGCAGATGACGGCCAGCTTATTCAAATAAATATAACCAAGCCAGAGAATGGACTCTTGGTAGTTGGTCTGAGATACTTAAAGAAAGACGAAACATTTACTGAAGATCTTTTTGAATTTAGATCGACAAAGCCAAGTGATATCTCAAGGCATTACAAAGGAAAGTATGAGCGTGAGAGAATCGAGTATAGAGGAACACACAAACAACAAAATATATCTTCATTGCCTTTTACTAGTGTAAACACTTGCAGCTTTTATACAAGCAATAAAAATGACAACTAGCAAAACTGTTAGCTGCCGCTCGAACCAAGAAGGGGTCGTAAGATGAGCCAAAGTAAAATTTACGATGAATGGGAAAATCTCTGTGAAGAACAAGAAAAAGCACGTGAGGCTTATTTCAAAGCCTTTGCTTGCGTCAATCAAAAATTTACAGCCATGGGTCAAGGGGTATCCAATGAAAATCCAAGCGACAGTGAATTATCTGAATTCGATGAGGCATGGAAAGCTTGGAAAGACGTAAAGGATCGTATGCGCCAGTTCGCAAAAGACAATGCATAAGCTATTTATTATGAAGCAGCAGCTAACCATGCGCTCCAGCCGACGTCGGCGCTATCGCGCCTCCTCGGCTGAACTTGGTCGTTATATTGCAAACCTGAACTGAGAGGTAACATGAAAACAGTTGGTCTTCTTGGTGGTATGAGTTGGGAGAGCACTGTTGCCTATTATCGTGCAATTAACGAAGGAGTTAAAAGCTCTCTAGGTGGGCTGCACTCAGCGAAAATTGTAATGTATAGCGTTGATTTTGACCCTATTGAAAAATTGCAACATCAAGGTAATTGGAAAGCTACGGCAAGGATACTTTCCGAAGCGGCTAAGAATATACAGTCCGCAGGCGCAGATTTCCTGGTGATATGCACAAACACTATGCATAAAGTTGCTCACAAAATAGAAGATGAAATAGATATCCCATTGTTACACATCGCAGACACAACGGCTGAAGTTATTGTGGAAAGTGGAATAAAGAAGGTAGGTTTGCTCGGAACCGCATTTACAATGGAGCAGGAATTTTATAAAGGCCGATTGATTGAAAAATATGGATTAGATGTCATTATCCCATGTGAGGACGATAGGAAGCTTGTTCACAAAGTTATTTATGAGGAACTTTGCTTAGGAAAAATTAAGCCGGAGTCAAAGTCAGAGTATTTGCGCATAGTTGATCTACTATCTGGTCAAGGGGCGGAGGCAGTTATTCTTGGCTGCACAGAAATCGGAATGCTTATGAATCAAGAAGATACAAAAGTGGAGTTACTTGATACGACAGAAATTCATGCAAAGAAGGCCGTAGAATATGCAATATAACAATCACAGTCGAGTCGGACAGGCCTCCGCGGTGTTTCGTTTGTGGCTGGTCTTAACCGGACATATATGGACGCATATTCCGGCCCAACGTGAACGCCCATTCCGGCCGAACGTGAACAGCCATTCCGGTTCAACGTGAACACTTTTCCGGATTTTCTGGAATCAGTGTTCACCATCCCGGAATAGGTGTTCACGTTCGACCGGAATCTTTCTCAACGCATTGTTTTTCAAACTGTTTGATATCCTCTCCTGCTTTTTCGGGAGGGGATATGTCAGCCAAGAGAATCACGATGCGAAAAATCCGCGATATTCTACGTTTACGCCTCGCCGTCTTAGTCGGACACCCACCTAAAATAGGATCTTGTAATGGACATTATGTGCGGGTCCACGCAGTCGCGCTGCAATGCCTTGCCATGCTTCCGCTTAGGCAGGTATCCACCCAACCGATGTTGAGGAATATGAATTTTGATGTATGTGCGAACGGCCAGACAGCGGTAGTATAGCCAAGGTAAGCAGGCATCGCGATCTAAAATAGGTTAGAAACCTGCAGGCGTGCTAAAAAGATAATCGCTATTGTCAGCAGGCAGTTCGATCTCCGCAAGGTTGATATCCGGCGAGGCGAGGTCGTTGACCAGTAGTCCCCTGCCGCTGATGGAATAGATATAACTGTTCATTGCATCGTCAGCGACAAAGAAACTTCTGCGGATACCTTCCGGGTAGTAAAAGTTCGAGTTGTTTGGAGCCTGATAGAAGATGTCATGGTCGATGGCGGCATAGGATTGGATACCCTCTTGCACAGTGACTCTAAACAGTTCCAGCCCATTGAATATGTCATTGAAACCAAATGTGGTGCCTGTAAAGGGGTTGCCCCATTGCGTCACCGGGATCGCCAACATTTGTTCCTGCTCAAACCAGGTGAAGGCGTGATGGTTGTAGGCGGCTTCGGTGTAGCTTCCAGCGCCGACCCGATGATCAGCCAGCAGTGCCGGCTGGGCGAAATCACTGATATCGAACAGGCTCAGCTTGATGCCACCGCCAACTGTATCGCGGCCGATGGCAAGAATCATATCCCCCTCGATGGGGTGCAGATAGGTGGAGAATCCCGGTACCTCCAATTCACCTGCAACCAGTGGGGTTCTTGAATCACTGAGATCCAGGGTGATCAGGGGATCGATCCGTTCAAAGGTCACCAGGTAGCCCTTCTCCTCATCGAAGCGTACTGCAAATACGCTTTCTCCAGGCTTGCCAAGACCATCCAGATGGGCTCGCTGTGCCAGCTGGTCACCCGTTTGGGCCAATATATAGAGCTGGTTTTTAGGTCCGCCATTATTCCACCAGGACCAGGTCTGCTGTTCTGATGTTACCAGGCGTAGCACTCCCTGGTATTCATCCATGGCGAATTGATTGAGCAGATGGCCATCGACACGACCACTGGCAAGATATTGGGGTGATGATTGAAGACTGAATTTATGGATGGTCGTGCCGGGTGTTGGATTCGCTGCTCCTTCCATCACGGGCATCCAGAGCCAGTATTGATCCTCGATAGCGGCAATATAGAGGTGCTCCTGATTGGCATACACCATACCGCTGTTGCCGAGTACGGTTTGGCCGGGGATATCTGCGAGCGGGTTTGCCAGATCGAAGCTGAGAATCGTCATTGTCCCGGTGCCGTTGGGAATTTCGGGCCGATAGATTGCGTCACAATTACAGATCACCGAGGTGGTGGGTTGTGTGTTTGTCGCGGGGGTTTTGTTATCGGACAGAATGGGGAGCAGCTCATCGACCTCAACATTGTCGGGGTCATCGAGTGCAGGGTTCAGATCGATGAATGCGCTAACAATCAGGTAGACTTGCTGACCGATTCTGCGTGCATCGACATAGCTCGATTCAAATACGGTCTCCCTGATCAGACTAGGTTGTTGGGGATCGGTAATCCGAAACAGCGTGACCTTGGTCATCTGACTGGTACGGGGTGCGAAATCCGCTGCCAGACTCTCCTCGAATTGCGGATAGCTCTGTTGTGACAGGTCACTCACCACCCAGACAACATCTTCATAAAAAAACAGCGCCCTGGGAGTGCCATCGATCTCTGTTCTCGAAAGCTCCTGGCTCTGATCCGCCGGCCAGGTTTGTAAAATCATGAGGTTCCCGCCGGAGAGCAGGTAGGTATACTCACCGTTGGTCTTGATGAAATCCGCCTCATCCACATCGGCGACCTGATTATTGGTGCCGGTTACACTATTGATCGTGGGTTGTGAGTCAGTCTGCCCGGAGTCGAATACCGGGGTCGGGGGTGTTGATATGGGCGCACTGCTGAAATCATCATCCGAAGAGCCACCGTAATTGTAAAGTAGCTCATTCTGTTGTTCGTTAGTAGTAATTAGGTAGGATTTCAGTTCATCGCAATGATCGAATCTAGCCAGCTGCGCCTCATTGAAAAGATAGACATTGTCGCTATCGGTTGGCAGGGCGATTTCAGCAAGGTTGATATCCGGCGAGGCGAGGTCGTTGACCAGTAACCCCCGGTCGCTGATGGAGTAGATATAACTGTTCATCGCATCATCGGCGACAAAGAAACTTCTGCGGATGCCCTCCGGATAGTACCATTTCGAGTTGTTTTGATCCTGATAGAAGACGTCGTGGTCGATGGCGGCGTAGGGCTGTATGCCCTGCTGCGCAGTGACACTGAACAGTTCCAGCCCGTTGAAAATGTCGTTGATATCAAGAGCGGTGTCTAGAGGTTGGCTGTTCCACTGCGTCACCGGTATTGCCAACATCTGCTCCTGCTCGTACCAGGTAAATGCGTGATGGTTGTAGGCGGCTTCGCTGTAGCTTCCTGCACCGATCAGATGATCATTTAGCAGCATCGGCTGGGAGAAATCACTGATATCGAACAGGCTCAACTTGATGCCGTTGGTATTGGTATCTTGACCGATGGCGAGAAGCATGTCCCCCTCGATCGGGTGAAGATAGGTGGAGAACCCCGGTACTTCCAATTCACCTGCGACCACTGGGTTACTGGCATCACTGAGATCCAGGGTAATCAGGGGATCGATCTGTTCAAAGGTCACCAGGTAGCCCTTATCCTGATCGAAGCGTACCGCATAGACGATTTCTCCAGGTTTGCCAAGACCATCCAATTTCGCCTGCTGCAGCAGTTGATTCCCCGTTTGCTCCATGACATAGAGCCGATTATCCGGGGCAACCGTGTTCCACCATGGCTGTTCAGTCGTTACCAGGCGTAGTACACCCTGGTATTCATCCATGGCGAATTGGTTGAGTAAATGGCCATCAACACTACCTGTAGCAAGATATTGGGGTGACGATTGAAGACTGAATTTATGAATGGTGGTGGAGGGCGTCGGAGACTCCTCTCCCTCCATCGCGGGCAGCCAGAGCCAGTATGGATCCTCGATACTGGCTATATAGAGGTGCTCCTGATTGGCATACACCATACCGCTGTTGCCCAGCACGGTTTGGCTGGGAATATCTGCGAGCGGATTTGCCAGATCGAAGCTGAGAATCGTCGTGGTGCCGGTACCGTTGGCGATTTCGGGTCGATAGATTGCGTCACAATCGCAGATCAATGACGTGGTTGCCTGAGTGTTTGTCGAGGGGGCTGTGTTATCGGCCAGAATGGGGAGTAGCTCATCGGCCTCAACATTTTCAGGGTCATCGAGTGCAGGGTTCAGATCGAGTTGCGCGCTAACAATCAGATAGACCTGCTGATCGATTCTGCGTGCATCGACATAGCTCGATTCAAACACGGTCTCCCTGATCAGGGTGGGTTGCGCTGGATCAGTGACCTGCAACAGCGTGACCTTGGTCATCTGGTTGACACGGGGTGCGATATCCGCTGCTAGACTCTCCTCGAATTGTGGATAGGTCTGTTGCGACAGGTCACTCACCACCCAGACGATATCCTCACGGAAAAACAGCGCCCTGGGAGTGCCATCGATCTCTGTTCTTGAAAGCTCCTGGCTCTGATCCGCCGGCCAGGTTTGTAAAATCATGAAGTATCCGCCGGAGAGCAGATAGGTATAGTCGCCGTTGGTTTTGATGAAATCCGCCTCATCTACGCCGCTGACCTGATTATTCGTGCCGGTTACACTATTGATTGCAGGCTGTGAATTAGTCTGCTCCGAGCCGTTTCCCGTAGTGGGCGTGGGCAAACTGCTGAAATCATCCTGGAATTCAACCGGTAAGCTACCTATGTAATCGAAAAGCGCATTCTGTTGTTCATTTGTGCTGATCAGGTAGGACTTCAGGTCATCGCAGTGATCGAATCGCTTCAGCTGTATGTCATTTTGAACAGCGGCGTTCTCTCCGCTATCGGATGAGTTACAGGCGGTTAGAAGGGTAAGAAAAGCGCTCAGGAAGGCGGCGGAGATGCCACCAGTGATCAGTTTAGACATCAATGTCTCCAACGACAAATCGCTTACCAGGTTGGGTATTTGCTTCACTACTGATACCAGGATATCAGCAGAGCAAATAGCGTCAAGTGCTGTTTCTGTGATCGGATTGGAACTGTTCTAATTATTTACACAGGGCACAGCAGGTAGAGCTTAGCCAGACACCCGCTCAAAATCACTCCAAATTTGAATGGCTGTCCAGGTCCGTCCAGGTACGTCCGCGCCCGGGCAAATCGGGCGTGATCTAATCTTCATCTTTATAGCGCTGTTGCCCCGCTATATCCATTCATCATCGGTATAACCGACTGTTACGAAAGCAAACAAATAACGCCAAATAACGCGAAAATAACGCAAAAAATAACGCAGACACCCACTCAAACCCTTGTTTGCTTGAATTGGGATGCTTGAATTGGTGCTTGAATTGGGACACCCAACGATTAAATTATCTGTCTTACATGAATTTAGGCTCAGAACAACGTGCCATTACGAATGCGATAATCGATGAGTGTCCTTGTTTGATGGTTTGCTATGGTTTGCTGTTATCGTTTATCCTTGTTTACGGTTTATGCCGCCATGCGTGAGGCTCACTTGTTGATGCATTCATCATGATCAGGCCAGGATTGAGCTGTTTCGGCCGTTTGCCTTGGCCTCATACAGCGCCTTATCCGCTAGATTCAGCAGGCTGTTAATATCGCTGTTACTTGATGTTGGTGTAAATTGAACGATGCCGATGCTGATAGTCACCGGAATTGACAGCCCTTCATGCTGAAAAGGGGTGTCGGCCACGCACTCTCTAATTCGCTCAAACGGAGACATGCAGTTAATATCGATGGTATTCGTAATAATCAGAAACTCCTCGCCGCCATAGCGTCCGACCTGATCATAGGGCCTCAGCACCTTGTTAAAGCGCTTCGCCAATTCCTTCAGGACGGCATCACCGACCAAGTGTCCGTAGTTATCATTGATGTTCTTGAAATGGTCGACATCGCAAAGCCCAATGCAGAGAGGTGATCCTTCCCGCTGCGAGCGTGCCAACTCATGTTTCAGGACTGACATCACTGCACCCCGATTGAGCAATTCGGTCAAGGTGTCATGCGCGGCCTGAGTCTTCAACTGGTGGTGCGCCTGGAGTAATTCAGACTGAAGATCGATCATGCGTTTCCCGACTTGCAGTCTTGCCCGCAATTCCGCACTATCGAATGGCTTGGAAACGTAGTCATTGGCGCCGGCATCAAGACCGGCAACGATGTCGGCTTTCTTGTTGCGGGCGGTCAGCAGGATGATAAACGGTGGATCATCCAGATCCATTTCCTGTACTTTTTTGCAGACATCAGGACCGCTCATCCCTGGCATCTCCCAGTCCAGCAGTAACAGACGCGGAGGATTATCCCCCCGCAGTATTGCCCAGGCTTGCTCACCATCCTCAGCAAGGACAGGCTCAAAGCCCCATTGGGTGGTAAGCGCCTGCAACATGACTCTTGATGTCAGATCATCGTCAGAGATCAATAGTTTCATGACAGCATCTTCTCCATGGCCGTTCTGAGTGCCTTAAGCTGCAGCTCCAGTTGCGGCAGATGCTGTCTGACCATTTCGATCTCACCGGCCTTACCGGTCTGTTCTATTTTCAGGGCCTGGGCACACAACGCCATGCCGCCGACGTTGGCGGAAGCGCCCTTGATCTTGTGTCCCAGTATGCCGGCCTGCCGGGCCTCTCCGTCTGCCGTGTACCGCCTAAGCAGTTTGAATTGCTGCTCCATGTCTGACAGAAATGCCTCGGCCACGGTACCCATCAGTGTCTCGTCATCCATCATGCGCTCACTAAAGGTGTTATGGTCGAACACGGGTTCTTGATCAGATTCGTTGTCCTTTTCTATGTTGTTTCCTTGGAACAGGGTTGCTTTACTGGGTGAGGTTGTTTGTTCTCCGCCCCGTTTGCTCTGTTCCGGTAACCACCGGTTGAGGGCCTGCTGTAACTTATCGGGATCGACCGGCTTGGTAATGTAGTCATCCATTCCAGCAGCCAGACACTTTTCACGGTCGCCCTGCATGGCATTGGCGGTCATGGCCACTATCGGGATAGTGAGGTTCCTGCCCCCCGATTGCCCGTCACGGATGCGACGGCTGGCCTCGTAGCCGTCCATCACTGGCATTTGGCAGTCCATGAACACTAGGTTATAGGGAAACAGCTCCAGGGCATACATCGCTTCTTCGCCGTTACCTGCCATGTCGATATGCACACCAAACTTCTCCAACATGCCCCGGGCTACCGCCTGGTTGGTGGTATTGTCTTCCACCACCAGAATACGGGCATCAAATTGCGGCGTTTCACGCGTTGTATGGCGGGTGACCAGCCAGGCGTCATCCAGGGTATTACCTGCCACCTGCAACAGGATATTATAGAGTTCAGACTGCTCGATGGGTTTGCTCAGGTAACCGGCAAAACCCGCTGTCTTGAATTTTTTTGCATCACCGCGTTGTCCCTGTGAGCTGAGCATCAACAGACGGGTGTCGGCCAGATTACTGTCATTTTTGATCGCTGCACCCAACTGGACGCCATCCATACCGGGCATCTGCATATCGAGTATCGCTATATCATAGGGATGTTCCTCGGCGTGCGCCGCAAACAGGGCTTCGAGTGCCGCCCCGCCACTGTTGGCCAGGTTGTGCTCCACTTGCCAGTTGATCAGCAACTGGTCAAGCAGATTGCGGTTGGTGGCATTGTCGTCCACCACCAGGATCTTCTGTCCGCGCAGATCGGTCATTGTCGGTGTCGGTTGATGCGCCGCGGCATTGGCCAGATCCAGCGTGAACCAGAAGGTCGAACCCTTGCCGGGTTCACTCTCCACTCCGATCTCACCGCCCATCAATTCCACCAGTTGCTTGCTGATGGCCAGTCCCAGTCCTGTGCCGCCATACTGCCGGGTGGTGGATCCGTCAGCTTGGCTGAAGCGTTCGAACAATCGCTCCTGCTGCTTGGTACTGATGCCGATACCCGTATCGGTGACAGCGATATAGAGTCTAGTGTGGGTTTCTGTCTGCGCCTGTACGGAGTAACGGACCGCGATCTCACCCTGTTTGGTGAACTTGATAGCGTTGCCCACCAGATTGGTCAGTATCTGGCGGATACGCCCGGGATCCGCGTTAAACCACTGGTGTTGAACCGGATTAGCCGGGCAAATCAACTCCAGCTTTTTCTCATGGACTCTAAAGGCGATGGAGGTGCCAAATGCATTCATTATTGGGCCAATGTCAAAATCGATGGGTTCCAGCTCCAGTTTGCCGGCCTCGACCTTGGAAAAATCAAGAATGTCGTTGATTAGACCGAGTAATGATTCAGCACTGTTTTTGACTGTTTTGGCGAAGTTATGCTGTTCCCGGCTCAGTTCGGTATCCAGCAGCAGATTGGTCATGCCGATGACACCGTTCATGGGAGTGCGGATCTCGTGGCTCATGTTGGCGAGGAATTCGCTCTTTGCGCGATTGGCCTCCTCGGCGGCCTCCTTGGACTCAAGCATCAACCGCTCAGCCTCCTTACGTTCTGTGATGTCCAGGTGAGTGCCGATCATGCGTTTGGGCTTGCCGTCCTCCATCCATTCCACCACCTTCCCGGTATCCAGCAGCCAAACCCAATGTCCCTGTTTGTGCTTCATCCTCGTTTCAAAGATGTAGTGGTCGGATTCTCCACTCCAGTGCTGTTCCAGTAATTGTCCTGATTTTTCAAGGTCATCCGGGTGTGTGTGATCCATCCAGGTCTTGATGCTGACAGGTTCCAACTCCTCCAATGTATAGCCGATGATCTCGGCCCAGCGCTCATTAAAAATTGTCTCTCCGGATTGGATCTGCCAGTCCCAAACACCCACAGCGGTGGTGTCAATAACCAGCTTCAGTCTTTCAGTGGCTTGGTTTAAAGCCTGTTCATGGCGATTGCGTGCGACCAGCATGTGATTGAAGGCTTGCCCCAGCTGACCAATTTCGTCACCGGAGGTCACATCAACCTGCTGATCGGTTTTACCTTCCGCCACCGCTTTACTGGCTTCAGCCAGCTGGATGATGGGACGTGTAATACGCCTTGCCTGATACAGTGCCAGTATCACCGCTACCAGTCCGGTAATAGCAACCAGAGACAGCACCGTTTGCCCCAGCCAGTCGGCGGCAGCCAGGGCCTCATTCAGGTCGATTTCACTGATTACGACCCAGTGGATGCCTGGTAGATTCAAGTCATGATGCACTGTAAGAACGGGCTGACCGTCAGGCCCCGGATATTCTGATGCCTGTTCGATCATTTCGCCTGACTCGTGCGCATGCGGGCGGTGCTCTCTGTGCCAGTGCAATACCTGTTCGGTATCGATATGGCGTTGCAGGACTTCATTGGTATCATTCAAGGCTGAGCGCAGGTGGCTGTCTTCACCAACCAGATAATGTCTCAGGCTGGTTTCATTCTGAGAGGTGGTGGCCATGATTTGAAAAATCCGCTCCAGACTGATCTGGATGGCGAACACGCCGATCTTGTCTCCCATTTTATTCAGCAGTGGCGCGGTAAGAAATCCAGCCAACCGGTTTTTGGAGGGGGCATAGCGTTCTAGATCGGAAAAAACGGCCTTGCCGGTTTCCAGGGAGTATTTACTGCTGGCGGCGAAGCGGGTATCGGCCAGTGGACCATTGAACAGGTTTGTCCCCAGGTCGGATTCACGAATCACAGTGAACAGGATGTTGCCTTCACGATCGATCAACAACAGGTCGTAAATGTAGTCGTAATCGCGCAACACGGTCATCAGGTCATTCTGTGCATCCTCCACCCTGCGGACCCAGTCATAGCTTTTCACATAGTCTGCGGCGTTTTTGCCGCTCTGCCGGAGTCCTTCGCTGAGGTGCATCAATAACTCACTGTTGCGCACATTCTCGGCCTGAACATTGATGTCCATGAAGCGGTAGTCGAACCAGTTGTTGATAAATGCGCTTTTTGCCAAAGCAGCCCGTTGCAATTGCGTTTGTGCCGCCTGGGTAAGGTTGACACGGGCCTGTTGATAGCTGATCCAGGCCACCAGGCTCATAGGTATTAGGGCCAGTAGCAGAAACCAGAGGGTTAGGGTCCGATTGAATGTAGTCTGTTTTTTTAATGAGGGATCCGTTCCTGAGATTGAGACGGATGTGTCACTCATGATGGGCCTCTCTGGTAGCGAAACCGCTTCAGGGCAGCCGCCACTCGTTCGTCAGGCTTACGCCCACTGCGTTTGGGTGACAGCTGTACTTCGATGTTGAGCAGGTCGTTGATGGCCATGGCGTTGCCGTCGCGATGCATCAGACCTATCCAACGGAAATTGGGTTTTTCCCGGAACATATCCATCGCCAGCGGGGCCATCACATAGGCCATGTCCGCTTCATCGGACTGGAAATAGCTGCGCAGTAAATCCCAGCTTTTCATCTGTTCAAGGCGGAAATCGGCATGTACCATTTTGTTACGGTAACGTTCATAGGCGACCAGGGCGGCGTAGTGATCCGCCAGGGGGATATAGAGGGCGCGGATCGGTTGTTTGCCCGTATCGATACACTCTCATTTGCTATCGTGCATACTACACTGCCTATCGGCAGTATCATTGGGAACTTGATTCGCCAGGCTGCTTGCCGGTCGACTGATAAGGCCGGGAGGGCCTTGCCCGATGGGCAGATCATCGAGTCAATATAGTCGAATGTCTCGGTAGAGAAATTTGCGATCCTTTTTGCGGTGATTGGTGTCCATTGGCAGCCTATTCATGCTCTTTCTGTCACCCATTTGATCAGGAGGAAGAACCGGCATCTATATTTGACCGATTGTGCTCAGGATAAAAAACAGCACGACAAAAAAACCGCCGACGATTAACCAGAAGGTGTTCCACCTTTTATGGCGCAGTTTGAGTTTGGCGGTTTGCGCGTCGATGACCTGTTTCTCGCTGTCGCTGAGCGACGGATCGATCCAGACCCGGTTATGACGTAGATCGACGGCTTCTATCGCGGCTATGACCCAGTCGAGATCGATGCGATAGATGTGGTTGTCGAGATCGATCAGGGTATGGTGCAACAGGTTATGCAAATGCATCTGTCCCGCCTCGATATCGTCGAATCGTGCAATGTAGCGAATCTTTGAGCCGTGGCTGGCCGCTTGCGTATTGGGTAGCTCCTCCTTGACCAGCACGCGCACCAGGCCTCGATGCTCGGGATGAGTCTCCAGGGTGAGATAACCTGTCTTCATAGGCCGGCGCCCGCCAAGATACAGCCCTCTATAACGCTAAGCACGCTAAGTCAATCAGTCGATACTTCCGCACGCTTTGCGTTCTCTGCGTTTCATTGCGATCTTTGCGTTATATTCTAGGCTAAAAATATTGGCTTTTCCCCAGATCGGGTGGGTAATAGGAAAGTGTATGAAAAAGCCGCAAACGGACGCCAATCACCGCCAAGGCTCGCTCGTAGGTCACGTTGCGCAGCTACGTGACACACCCCTTGAGTCAGGTAGCCGCTCCGCGTCAACCTGACCTACGACTTCATCGGTTAGTGTCTGTTCGGATGAGTGCATTTTTTGAAACCATGTCATTCCGGCGCATGCCGGAATGACGAGGGTAATCCATTATGATGCCAGGTAAAAAAAATTGACACATCGGCAATGCCTCACTCATCTCCCCACACCAGCTCCCCTGCCTCCCGCAGGTCGTAGCCGGTCAATCTCTCTGCCATGGTCTGGCAGTCGGGTGAGCGCAGCCGTGCCATGAGGTCCTGGAACAGGCGGCGAAACCAGATGCTGCGGGGCAGGGTCAGGTCAAAGGACTCCCAGCCGAACGGGATGAACGTCAGACCGTATTCGTTGGCGGCGGCCCGTGCGCCGGGCGCTAGGTCGGCCTGGTCCATGGCGATGCTGGCGGCAGCTTCCCGCTCTGACAGGGCGGTGCTGACGCAGTTCAGGCGGTCTGCGCTGGTTTCATAGCGGCTCAGCATTTCGAGCAGGAAGCGCTGTGCGCCGGCGCCGCTCTGGCGCATGGTCCAGCGGTACGGGCGTTCGAAGAGTTGCTCGGGCTCGGGCCGTTGCTGGCCGATCTGCCGGCTGACCATGATGCCCTGTTCACGGCGAAACAGGCGGATCAGCACCCATTGCCGGTATTGGGGATATTGGCGCAGCAGCGCGGGGTGGCGCATGTGGCTCTCTTGATTCGGTCCCCAGTGGATGCCGCAGGCATCGATCCGGTTGGCTTGCAGCAGCTCCAGTCCGAGGCGGGTGCCGGTGGGGGAGTAGCTGATCAAGGCGTGGGAGCCGGTCTGTTGGGCGAAGGTCATGATCAGCCGGTAGAGCAGGGGGTCGTCGCTGCCAGCGATCACCAGCCGGTTGGTCATCAGGCCGCCATGGGCGGAGTCGAGCATCCAGCGATCGACCAGCTCCCTGGGAAACAGCCATTTGCCGGTGATCTTGGTGGCGGGGATGCGCGCTTCGTTGACCAGTGAATAGATCTTCTTCTCATTCAGATGAAGATACTCCGCCACCTGCTTGACGTTCATGAAGACATGCTGCTCCTGGGACATCACCGCTACCATGGATCGCCTCCTTTATCGGCTTTTTGCGTGTTCCACTGATGTTTCCCCGACACGCTTCAGGCGTACCTCAGGCACTGCATCGAAGGTAAGGTTTTCCGCCCCGTTGTAGACCAGGAAGTGCTTGCCCTTGGCGCGGGCGATCAGGGTTACGCCGACCTGTCTGGCCAACGCCAGTCCCATCTGCGTGACGCCGGAGCGGGAGAGCAGGATGGGTATCCCCATTTGCGCGACCTTGATCACCATCTCCGAGGTGAGCCTGCCGGTGGTGTAGAAAAGCTTGTCGTTGCCGGCGGTCCCCTCCAGCCACATCTGACCGGCGATGGCGTCGACGGCGTTGTGCCGCCCCACATCCTCGATGAACAACTGGATATCCCCATCCCGGCACAGGGCGCAGCCATGCACCGCCCCTGCCCGCTGGTAGACCTGGTTGTGCGCGTTGAGGGTCTTCAACAGGTCGTATATCTCTGACTGGCGAATGATGCCGCGGGGCAGGCTGATCCTTGCCAGGTCATCCATCAGGTCGCCGAACACCGTGCCCTGACCGCAACCGGTGGTGACCGTTTTGCGCGCCATCTTTGCATCCAGACCCTCGACGCCGTGATAGGTGGCGACGGCAACCGATTCGGTCTCCCAATCCACCTGGACCGCCTTGATCTGATCGATGCTCTGCAACAGCCGTTGGTTGCGCAGCCAGCCCAGCACCAGCATCTCCGGGCGGGTGCCGAGGGTCATCAGGGTCACGATCTCGCGCTTGTCGAGATAGAGGGTGAGGGCGCGCTCCGCCGCGACATGGCCTGCACGGATTTCACCGAATTCATCGATCGCCGTGGCGGGCTCGGCGGCATCGAGTCCGGCGTCGGTGAGCAGAGGCCGGTGTTGCGTCTGTAGGGTATCCATCGGCTCTCTCTTATCCGCCGGTGACATTCATGTGGCGAAACAGCACCGGTTGGGCGGTGATATCGAACGCATGCCCTTTGGGTTTGATCTGCATGGCCTGGAGGATGGCTTGGCGTAGCGGTTCATCATCCAGGGGGTTGGCGCGCACCACCCGGCGCAGATCCTTGGCGTGCTCTTGGCCGAGACAGAGCAGCAGCCTGCCCTCGGCGGTGAGACGCACCCGGTTGCAGTGCTCGCAGAAGTTGTGGCTATGGGGTGAGATGAAACCGACCCGGGTGTCGCTGTCGTTGATGCGGTAGTAGCGCGCCGGGCCGCCGGTGGTCTCGGTAGTGGGCAGCAGGGCATAGTGGCGTTGCAGGTCGTGGAGCACTTGATGGCTTGAGTAGAAGACCTCGGCGCGATCGTGATCGCCGATCACTCCGAGGGGCATCTCCTCGATGAAGCTGATATCCATGCCGCGGCTCTCGGCAAAGGCCACCAGTTGCGGGATCTCATCATGGTTGCGGTTTTTCAGGATCACTGCGTTGATCTTGACTCGCTGAAAGCCGGCTTCCAGGGCGGCGTCGATGCCGGCCAAGGTGCGGCGAATGTCGCCGGTGCGGGTGATGGCGCGAAAACGATCCGCGCGCAGGGTGTCGAGGCTGATATTGATGCGGCTGACGCCGGCCGCCTTGAGCGCTTGCGCATGGCGCGCCAGCAGGGTGCCGTTGGTGGTCAGGGTCAGCTCGCGCAAGCCATCCAACCCGCCGAGGGATTCAAACAGCTGCATCACGCCGCGCCTTGTCAGGGGCTCCCCGCCGGTGATGCGGATCTTGCCGACCCCCATATCGACAAAGGATTTGCCCACCCGATAGAGCTCTTCCAATGTCAGTAACTGGGAACGCGGTACGAACTGCATAGCTTCCGACATGCAGTAGACGCAGCGCAGATCGCAACGGTCGGTGACTGAGATGCGCAGGTAGTCGATGCGGCGGTTGAAGCGATCGATCAAGCTTGATTGGGTGTATTGTTCGCGGCTCTCTGCTTTCACGGTCAGCGTCTCCAAGGGGATCTCTGGATCGATACGCAATTACCGTACCTATTATGAAGCTGTTAGCCGAATCACTTTGATGGAGTACTGATAAACCGGCAACCAAACGGATTCACTTTTTGTCCCCTCTCCCTCCGGGCTGACTATGAGATACACGGGAGACGGCTATTGTTGCGCCATTGCCTATACGCGATGTTTGACTCGCCAAGCCACTGTTTTAACCTCGTCGTTCCGGCAAACTCGTCATTCCGGCGGATGCCGGAATTCAGGGATTGAGGCAGGGATCCAATGATGTTCGGTAACTGCCTAACCCTATTGGCCAGTTAACGAAATAACCCCTCTACATATGGCTGGCTTCTACCTGAACCTGCAGAGTTGAGGAAAATGAAATACCCCAGCGTGTGATTTGAATAGGGGTGGCCCTGGATTCCGGCATCCGCCGGAATGACGAGGGTATAGCGGTGGTGGGGGTAGTTCATACAAGTGGTTGTCTTCACCGTGTGGGTAATAGTCAGCCCAGAGGGAAAAGGGACTCTCCATTTGGTTGAATCAATAGTTTGGGTTGCCGGTTTAATTGATTGAAGCGGGTCCGGATTGTCGAAGCGGCGGGACAAGTGGTGTGAAATGTCCCACATCCGGGGAGACAGGCGGGACATTTTGCCCTGTTTTTCCCAGGCTCCCTTTCCCGGACTATTTTCCCATCGCGACTGTTTTGCGATTTTTCTGCCGCTACCGCCGGTTGGTATGCAACTTGCGATATGAGGTCATTGGATACCAGATCGGGGTGTCGAACCATGACGGCAACGAGTATCAGAGAGATAGCAGCTAAAAACCCTCAGACATTCAGTGTTTCGGTGATTATGCAACAATCACCCAGCGCTTCGATCTGGCTCGATGAAAGCTGGGAGGCGGTGGGCATACTTGCCACTGCGGATGGGCATCAAAATGGCAATCAAAAAGTGGCGCTGATCCATCAGGAGGGCGGTGTTCGCCGCTATCTCTATCCCGGCTTCACCCTGCGCCTGCACGAGGACGAGTGCGAAAGCTATTACCATAATCTGATATCGCCGCAACCGTGCTGTTATGTGGTGGCGAATCAGGACGATCAGGGCAGGCCGGAGCCTTTTCTGGTGAGCCTCAGTTTCGATGAGGCCCATGCCTATCTCGAGGGTGACGAGACGGTCTACGCAGTGCCGGTGCCGGCGGAACTCTACCGTTGGACCGAGGCCTTTGTGCTGGCCCGCTACGTCCCGCGCAAACGCACCAAACGCAAACGCGCTGACTGGAAATCGGCAGGTCAGAGGCCGGATGATCATGAAGCCTGAGGATCCGCCAACCGAAGAGACCCTGAGTCACGACATCTTCTACCGTCGCTGGTCTGAGCGAAAACAGGCGTCGCGCCTGCCGGTTGCGGCCGTGGATGAACCGGTTGACGCGCAACTGCCGAGCGATGCGGACATGCCCCCCCTGGAGAGCCTGGATGAGGCATCGGACTACAGCGGTTTTCTCTCCCCGAAGGTATCGGAGCCGCTCCGCCAGTTGGCGCTGAAAAAACTCTTTCACAGCGCCGCCTTTAATATTTGCGATGAGTTGGATGACTATGCGGAGGACTTCACCCGCTTTGAAAAACTGGGCGAGGTGATGACGGCAGATCTGCGCCACCGCCTGGAGCAGGAGGCCCGTAAGCAGCGGGAGCCTGAGGGTGAAGCAGCCAATGCTCAATTAGCAGACAGCGAATCCGGGGAGACGCCTGACAGGCAACCGGCGGATAGCGCTGCACCGCCAGAGATGGATGAGCCGGAGATCTCGGCGTCTGTCTCGCCAGACCCACCATCCGACGAGGCTGGATCATGAGTGAATCGATTGAGACCATCGAGGCGGTCACCAACCGCCATGCGCGGGAACAGGCCCTGGCGGCGATGGATCGGGTCAGGGTAGAGCCGACCAGCCTGGTGAATTATCAATCCCGCGGCAGAGTCGCCGTGATCGGCGATCAACAGGCGCAGGAGATTGCGCCAAGGCTGAACGAGACCCTGAGTCCGGTCGTGATTCTGACCGAGGGAGCGGAGGAGCCGGGCGCACCGGTGATAGCGGTGGGCGGGCGCGCAATCCGCATCGATGGCTACCTGGGCGCCTTCAGGATTCAACTCGGCGAACCGGGGCGGTCCAATGCCGAGAGCGTGGCCGTGGATCTGATTCTCGATCTCACTCCACAACCCCTGCTGGAAAAGGGGATGAATCCCCCTGGCTACTACCATTCGAGCTGTGACGAGGATCGCCTGTCACCGGTGCTCGACGAGGTGGCGCGGATGACCGGCGGTTTCGAGAAGCCGCGCTATTTCGACTATGACCCGGCGATCTGCGCCCACGGCCGGTCGGGCAAGACCGCCTGTACTCGCTGCATCGATGTCTGTCCCGCCGATGCAATCACCGGGTTGGCCGAGACCATTGAGGTGAACAGTTATCTCTGTCAGGGCGGCGGCGCTTGCGCCAGCGTCTGTCCCAGCGGCGCGATTCGCTATGTCTACCCTGCCGTTAAAGATACCTTGGCGAGGCTGCGCAAGCTGCTGAGCGTCTATCGGGAGAAGGGCGGCAAAGACCCGGTTCTGCTGTTTCATGCAGCGTCGGATGATCCACTCCCGCAGACGATGCGCAGTAACCATCTGCCGGTGGTGATCGAAGAGCTGGCCAGCGTCGGCCTGGATGTCTGGCTCTCCGCCTTGGCCTATGGCGCGCGGCGGTTGCTGCTGGTGGATGGGGGCTCCATGCCGTCAAGCGTGGCGATAGGGATGCGCGAGCCGTTGCGCACAGCCCGCGAAATTGTCTCTGCGATGGGCTATCCCCCAGGGGTGATCAGACTGACCGGCAGAGAGGCGCTGGATGAAGCGGGGCAGGAGACCATGCCTGATATCGAACCGGCCGGTTTTTCCGGCATCGGCGGCAAACGGCAATCGATCTATCTGGCCATCGATCATCTGCATGCCCAGGCGCAACGCCCCAAACCCATGGCCACCCTGACTACGGGAGCCCCATTCGGAACCGTCTATGTGGCGGCGAACGCCTGCACCCTCTGTCTCTCTTGCGTCAGCGCCTGCCCCGGCAAGGCGCTGCAGAGCGGTAGCGAAGAGATCCCCCAACTGCGTTTCATCGAGGCCAACTGCCTGCAGTGCGGCATCTGCACCCGCACCTGTCCCGAGGATGCGATCTGGATCACCCCCCGTCTGTTGTTCGATGCCGAGCGTCGCAATCGGTTGCAAACCCTGCATCAAGAGCAGCCCTTTTGCTGTACGGCCTGCGGCAAACCTTTCGCCACCCGTTCGGTGATCGACAAGATGCGCAACAAACTCAAGGGACACTACATGTTCCAAAACGAGCGGGCGCTGAAGCGCCTCACCCTTTGCGACGCCTGCCGGGTGGTGGACATTGTGCAGGATCCCGAGGCCATCGGCGGTGGCCTGGATGGAGAGATACGCCAATAGATAGCGCCCGTTCAGGAACAACACAATGTCTCTCGCAAAGACGCGAAGATCGCAAAGTTATTGCTTAATTTGGCTCTTCCCCTATTCGGGTGGGTAAGAAAGTCATGCGCATCAACTCATATCAAGCGGGATTTGTCCGCAAATGAACGCGAATAAACGCAAATTCGCTGTGAATGGCCTCATGCTGTGGTTCCGCTAACCCGCTGGGGTCATGCGGCGATATTTCTCTCGCCAAGCATGCAAGGCCTGAAGAGGTTTTGCGGGCTTGGCGAGAGTCTCTTTTCGCCACGATTGAAAACCATCAAGGCAAGGTACAGATGGATTATTTGCATTTGCGTTAATTGGCGTTCATTCGCGGACAATCAGTTTCGTAGGGTGCGGCCCTGCCGCACCGTAACTTGAAGCCCTGGAACCCAAGGTATTGGGTCAGGGGGCCGCGAAGTGAAGAAACCCGTCATAGCAAACAGGCGCGCAACCCAGCATGGTGCGGCAGGGCCGCACCCTACGCCCTGTTCATATCATGCGTTCCCACATAGAACATGGGAACGAGTTAAATTTGAACGCCGAGACTTGAGTTAATAAAAAGCGTTTTTCTTTCCTGGCAGGCGCTGAATAGGGCAGTGATGGGTCAATCTCAGCCTTTTTTGTCATTTCTTTGCCGGCCGGGTTGGTCCATGGCTTGCATATCTATTACTCGGAGGAGCGTGTGATGACTGATTTGAGCCAAGCTGTCCATACCGATGACCCGACCACAGGCAGTCAGTTGCCTGAGACAAGGGACAGCATTGCCCAGGGGACATTGGATGAGGAACAGCACTATCGCCTAGGCGCCTATGGCGTGTTGGCGCAACTGTTGAGGCATGCCCCTGATCAGCCGATGCTGGACCGGGTGGCGGGATTCGCCGGCGTCGAACCCTCCCGGGATGAGTTGGCGCTGGCGATGTCGATGTTGGGACTCTCCGCCTCCGACTCCCGTCCGGAAGCGGTGGACAACGAGTTTCACGACCTCTTTATCGGCATGGGACGCGGCGAACTGGTGCCTTACGGCTCCTGGTACCTCACCGGTTTTCTGATGGAAAAACCCTTGGGTCGTCTGCGCGACGACCTGGCAGGGCTGGGATTTCAACGCCAGGACGGGGTGACCGAGCCAGAGGATCACATCGCCGCGCTGTGTGAGGTGATGGCCATGCTGATCAATGACGGGATCGGTTTTCAGCAACAATCACACTTCTTCGAATCGCATATGGCTGGTTGGCTTGAGCGCTTTTTCGCCGATCTGAGCGAGGCGAAATCAGCGGTCTTCTATCGTGCGGTGGGGCGCTTCGGCGCCTCATTCGTGGCGATGGAAAAACGTTACCTGAGTATGCCGGTATAGCAATCAACCCAAGGGTGCTTCCATGAAAAAACGACCTGAGCAATCAGCGAATCCCAAACGTAGGGCGTTTCTGCGTGGCGCTGCCGGCGCCGGCGTCGGCGCGGCAGTGGCGGTCAGCCTTCCCGGCCTGGCTTCGACGGAAGAGACCGCCGGCGACGACTCAAAGCCTCAAAAGGGTTATCGACTGACGCCTCATATCGCGGCTTACTACAAGTCAACCGTCGGCTGAGCCATTGAGGATACCTGAATGAAACTGCATAAAATCTCCGATCTGGCGAGCGGTGACAGCGCCGACTCGACCCCGCCCCTCAACTCCTGCGGCGGTCAGGCCATAACCCGCCGCGACTTTCTGCGCAACTCCAGCCTGATGGCAGGGGGCGCTGCGTTGGTGACCGGTTTTGTCCCCGGCATGATCAAGAAGGCCGGGGCCGCGACGGCGCAGAACACGGGTCAGGTTGCATTGAAAAAGACCATCTGCACCCACTGTTCGGTCGGCTGCGGCATCATCGCCGAAGTGGAAAACGGTGTTTGGACCGGTCAGGAGCCCGCTTTCGACCACCCCTTCAACCTGGGCGCCCACTGCGCCAAGGGCGCTTCGGTGCGGGAGCACGGTCACGGTGAGCGGCGTTTGAAATACCCCACCAAGCTGGTCAACGGCAAGTGGAAGCGCATCTCCTGGGAACAGGCGATCAACGAGGTCGGCGACAAGATGCTGGAGATCCGTGAGCAGTCCGGTCCCGATTCGGTCTACTGGCTGGGGTCCGCCAAACACAATAACGAACAGGCCTACCTGTTCCGCAAATTCGCCGCCTTCTGGGGCACCAACAACGTCGATCATCAGGCGCGTATCTGTCACTCCACCACGGTCGCCGGGGTTGCCAATACCTGGGGTTACGGCGCCATGACCAACTCCTATAACGATATCCACAATTCGAAGGCGATTCTGATCATCGGCGGCAATCCGGCCGAGGCCCATCCGGTCTCGCTGCAGCATGTGTTCAAGGCCAAGGAGCAGAACAATGCCCAGTTGATCGTTATCGATCCCCGCTTTACCCGCACCGCGGCCCACGCCGATCTCTATCTGCGTCTGCGTCCCGGCACGGATGTGCCGCTGATCTGGGGGATGCTCTGGCACATCTTCAACAACGGCTGGGAGGACAAGGCGTTTATCCGTCAGCGCGTGTATGGCCTGGAGGAGGTCAAGAAAGAGATTGCCAAATGGACCCCGGACGAGGTGGAGCGAGTCGCCGGGGTGCCGGAAAATCAGGTCTATGCCGCCGCCAAGACCATGGCCGACAATCGGCCGGGCACCTTCATCTGGTGCATGGGCGGCACCCAGCACACCATCGGCAACAACAACACCCGCGCCTACTGCATCTTCCAGTTGGCCCTGGGCAACATGGGCACCGCCGGGGGCGGCACCAATATCTTCCGCGGCCACGACAATGTGCAGGGCGCCACCGACTTCGGGGTGCTCTCCCATACCCTGCCGGGGTATTACGGCTTGTCGAAAGGCGCCTGGGGCCATTGGGCCAAGGTGTGGGATGTGGATTACGACTGGCTTGCCGGCCGCTTCGATCAAGCCAGTTATGAAAAGGCCAAAGGCAAGGATGCGATGGTGATGAATACCAAAGGTATTCCTGTTTCCCGTTGGATCGACGGGGTATTGGAGGAGAAGGCCAATATCGCCCAGAAGGACAATGTGCGGGCGATGGTGCTGTGGGGGCATGCGCCCAACAGCCAGACCCGTGGGCCGGAGATGAAGAAGGCGATGGAGAAGCTGGACATGATGGTGATCATCGATCCCTATCCGACCGTCTCGGCGGTGATGCACGACAGGACCGACGGTGTCTATCTGCTCCCCGCCGCCACCCAGTTCGAGACCTATGGTTCAGTGACGGCTTCCAACCGTTCGCTGCAGTGGCGCGACAAGGTGATCGAACCGATGTTCGAGTCCCTGCCTGATCACACCATCATGTATCGATTGGCCAACAAGCTCGGCTTTGCCAACGAGTGTTTTAAGCATATCAAAATCAACAACGACGAACCCTTGATCGAGGATATCACCCTCGAATTCAACAAGGGCATGTGGACCATCGGTTATACCGGCCAGAGCCCTGAGCGGATGAAGAAGCAACAACAGAACTGGGGCACCTTCGACTATACCAGCCTGTTGGCCGAGGGCGGCCCCTGCGATGGTGAATACTATGGTCTGCCATGGCCCTGCTGGGGCACGGCTGAGATGGGACATCCGGGTACACCGAATCTTTACGACACCAGTAAGTCTGTCGCCAAGGGCGGCTTGACCTTCCGCGCCCGGTTCGGTGTCGAGCGCAATGGCGTTAGCCTGTTGGCCAATGGCGCCTACTCCAAGGGTTCCGAAATCAAAAACGGTTACCCGGAGTTCACCCACGAACTGCTGAAGAAGTTGGGTTGGTGGAATGATTTGACACCGGAGGAGCAAAAGCTGGCGGAGGGCAAGAATTGGAAGACCGATCGTTCCGGGGGTATCCAGCGGGTTGCCATCAAGCATGGCTGTGCGCCTTTCGGCAACGCCAAGGCCCGTACCGTGGTATGGACATTTCCCGATCCGGTGCCGATCCATCGAGAACCGCTCTATACAAGCCGGCGTGACCTGGTGGAGAAGTATCCCACCTACGAAGATCGTAAATCCTTCTATCGGTTGCCGACACGTTACGGCTCGATCCAGGCGAAGGACTACTCCAAGGAGTATCCCATCATCCTCACCTCGGGACGTCTGGTTGAGTACGAAGGTGGCGGTGACGAGACCCGCTCCAATGCCTGGCTGGCGGAGTTGCAGCAGGATATGTTTGTTGAGATGCATCCGCGGGATGCCAACAACGCCGGTGTGAGGGATGGGGACGATGTCTGGCTGGAGGGCGCCGAGGGCGCTCGCCTCAAGGTCAAGGCGCTGGTGACCCGACGGGTGGCAGCCGGCGTGGCCTTTATGCCGTTCCATTTCGGCGGTCACTTCCAAGGCAAGGATCTGCGTAGTAAATATCCTGAGGGGGCGGATCCTTTCGTGCTGGGCGAAGCCTGTAACACGGCCATGACCTATGGCTATGACTCAGTCACGCAGATGCAGGAGACCAAGTGCAGTCTGTGTCGCATCAGTAAAGCGTAACCGGGTTCTAACAGAGGATATAAAACATGGCGCGAATGAAATTTTATTGTGATCCCGAACGTTGTATCGAGTGCAACGCCTGCGTGACGGCCTGCAAGAATGAGAACGAGGTCCCCTGGGGCGTTAATCGCCGCCGGGTCGTGACCATCAATGACGGCGAAGAGGGGGAGCGCTCCTTGTCGGTGGCCTGCATGCACTGTTCGGATGCACCCTGCGCAACGGTCTGTCCGGTTGACTGCTTCTATACCACCCAGGACGGCGTGGTGCTGCACGACAAGGATATCTGCATCGGCTGCGGCTATTGCTTCTATGCCTGTCCCTTTGGCGCGCCGCAATTTCCCGAAGACGGCGCGTTCGCCACCCGCGGCAAGATGGACAAGTGCACCTTCTGCGCCGGCGGACCCGAGGCGGACAACAGTTCGGATGAGCAGAGAAAATACGGATCCAACCGGCTGGCGGAGGGCAAACTGCCGCTGTGCGCGGAGATGTGTTCCACCAAGGCGCTGTTGGCGGGCGATGCGGACACCATCTCTGAGATCTATCGCAAACGCATCATCAATCGCAGCGCGAGTGTGATGGCGCGGGGCGTCTCCTATCGGGATGCCTCGTTCCGCGCGCCCTATAACGCCGCTGGAAAGAGCAGTGCAAAAGAGTGACCAACGGTCATCTGAGATTAGCTTCTATGATCAGGTCGAAAATCTTGCAGTTCGATAGCGGCGACGGAACGCCGGCCGGCTGGTTGCTGCTGCTGTTATTGCTCTTGTATTCACTGCCGCTGGATACCATCGCCAAGGAGGCTGTATCGAGAGGCCTGCCTTCGGCGGCCGTGCTCAATCCGGCCGCTGAATTGTGGCGTGACGTGCGCCAGAGAGATCAGCCGACTACCGGCAGCACCCAGGTAAGAGGCGTGGATTCAGGTGTGCTGATTAATGCCTACGGCGATAGATGGCGAAAGTTCAGAATGCAGCAGTTGATTCCGATCGGCGGCTATATGCTGATGGGAATCGTCGTTGTGCTGGCGGTTTTCTACCTGGTGCGGGGAAAGGTCCCTATTGAAGGCGGTGAATCGGATAGGAAGTTACCGCGATATTCCACCTACGAACGCATGATTCACTGGTTCATTGCTTCAATTTTCCTGTTTCTCGCCATTACCGGCCTGATCCTGTTGTTCGGCCGTCCAGTGCTGATCCCGATGCTCGGTAAAGAGACCTTTTCCATACTTGCCTCGGCTTGCAAGGAGGGACATAACCTGATGGGGCCGCTGTTCCTGCTTGCCCTGATACTGGTCTTTATCAAGTTCGTCCGGCGCAATATTTACCAGAAAGGCGATCTGAGCTGGTTATTGAGAGGCGGCGGCATTATCGGCCCCAAGCACGTCCCCTCCAACTTCTTCAACATGGGCGAGAAGACCATGTTTTGGATGCTGGTTTTGGTCGGTTCGCTGATCGTGGTTTCCGGGTTGGTGTTGGTGTTTCCCTTGTTCGGCCAGGGACGCGAGTGGATGGAGCTCGCCCATGTCGGTCATGCCATCGGCGCGCTGCTGATGATCGGTGTGATCATCGGCCATATCTATATCGGCACCATCGGCATGGAGGGGGCCATCGAGGGGATGAAGACCGGTTATTGCGATCTCAACTGGGCCAAGGAGCACCATGACTTGTGGGCCAGCAGGGCGGAGGCGCGTGGTGAAGCCCTATCAAACGAGGCGGTTGGCCAGTTGCGGGATCTCGATCCTCTGCCGTCGTCGCTCGGCGCCCGGACTCAGGAGGCAGGCAAGTGATCGGGCAGTTCATTGACGGTCCCCTGTGGACCTTCTCCCTGGCTGTTTTTCTGATCGGTGTCATCTGGCGTATTGTGGCGATTCTGATGGCGGGAAACCGGCCGGACTTGGCAACACCGAAGGGGAGCGCTGGGGCAGGCGCGCTACGCGCCCTGTTCAGCCGTTTTCTCCCAGAGCGCACCGTCGCGACACATGGCCGCCTGCAGTTGATTGCCGGTTATCTGTTTCATCTCGGACTGCTTGCCTTACTCTTTTTCGCCCAACCCCATATCGATTTCATCGCCGACAGGATTACCGGGCTGAGTTGGCCGGCCATGCCCCACTGGGCGTTTATCGTTGCCGCGGAACTCGCCTTTGCCGGGTTGATCCTGTTGTGGCTCTATCGCATCCTGAATCCGGTTACCCGTCTGCTCTCCGATCTCGACGACCATATCGGGACTATCCTGGTTTTTCTGGTGATGTTGACGGGCTGCCTGGCATTGGCGCAGGCATTCGAACCCCTGCGTCTGATCCATCTGTTGTTAGCGGAGCTGCTGCTGATCTACTTTCCGTTCAGCAAGTTGATGCATGCCTTCACCTTTATCATGAGTCGCGGTTACACCGGAGCGACCATGGGACGCAAAGGCGTCAACGCCTAGCATTCGTCTCTCAGGAGAAAAGTCCATGAGCGAACAGTTCGATCAGGGCGTGCAGGCGCTTCGCCAGCAGATAGACGCCAGAATCTCCGCCTACTTTTCCAGTTGCGTGCATTGTGGTCTTTGCGCGGAGGCCTGTCTCTTCTACACCGAAACCGACAACCCCCGTTACACCCCCATCCATAAACTGGAGCCGATGAAAAAACTGTGGCGGCGTGAACACACCTTCTGGGGGAAGCTGGGTGCCGTGCTCGGGGTGAGCGAGCCGTTGACCGAAGAGGATTTTAGCGAATGGGAAACCCTGGTTTACGATAGTTGCACCCTTTGCGGTCGCTGCTCCATGGTCTGTCCGGTGGGCAACGACATCACCTATATGATCCGCAAACAGCGGGAAGGTTTTTCAGCAGCGGGCTATGCCCCCGAGGGCATGAAAGAGGCGACCCGGCGTGCATTGGAAATCGGCAGTCCCATGGGGGTGACCTATGCCACACTCAAGGCAGCCCTGGCGCATGTTGAAAAGGATACCGGGCTGAGTGTCCCGGTGGACACACAGGGCGCCGATTATATGGCCCTCTTCTCCTCCATGGAAGTTGTCAATTTTCCTGAATATATCGCGGCGATAACGCGAATTTTCCATGCCGCCGGTGTGTCGTGGACGATCAGCAGCGAGGCCTTTGAGGCCACCAACAGCGGCATCCAGATCGGCAATAAGGATGCCGCCGCCGAGATTGTCAATCGGGTGGCGATTGCGGCCGATAAGCTGGGCGTGAAGTCTGTCATCAGCCCGGAGTGCGGACATGCCTACATGGCGATTCGCTGGGAGGGACCGAATCTCATCGGCCGTGCCTACCCGTTCGAAGTGGTGCATATCCTGGAGTTGCTGGATCAATTGAAAGCCGAGGGACGCCTACGATTGGAATCCAAGGAGAGTACCCCGATGACCCTGCACGACCCCTGCCAGATCGTTCGGCGCGGTGGTGTGATACGACAGCCGCGTGATCTATTGAACAGTGTGGCGGAGCACTTCGTCGAGATGAAGGATCATGGCGTGATGAACTGGTGCTGCGGCGGCGGAGGCGGGGTGAGTGCGAATGAACGCGCCGAACCGCTGAGGCTTCAGGCGTTCAATCGTAAGAAAAAACAATTGGACGAATCAGGTGTCAATACCATGGTGACCGCCTGCGCCAATTGCCGGATCATCCTTGAAGAGGGGATTGAGCACAATGAGATGGATACAGCGGTGATCAGTCTGACGGAATTGATTGCGGATCACTTGATCGAAGGTAGGAACGAAAACTAGTTTTTCCAGGAGGTTAATATGTCTTTTCTGTTCAAAGGGTTCTCTATTTTTATGCTATGGGTCCTGTGTGCTCCACAGGTTATTGCCGGGACACCCGCCCCAGAAGGGGTGAAGCTCTACATTATTTCACCGGCAGACGGTACTGAGGTTTCCAGTCCGTTTACGGTTCGCTTCGGTTTGCGGGGTATGGGTGTCGCTCCAGCCGGGGTGGAACGCGACAAGACCGGGCACCATCATCTGCTGATCGATGTGGAAACGATGCCGGCAATGGATAAGCCTTTGCCGTCGGACGCCAATCACCGCCATTTCGGCGGCGGGCAGACGGAAGTGACGCTCGATCCCCCCAGGGGATCGCACACCCTGCAGTTGATCCTCGGGGATAAGGACCATGTTCCCTTCGTTCCGCCGTTGGTTTCCGACAGGATCAGGATAATGGTGAAATGATGCTGGCTTTTCGGCTGTTTTGTCAGGCTCTTCCAGTAACCGGTGGTGGTTATACTTCGTAGACTTCGATTTTTTGTAATAACTCGCTGGAAATCCCGATCAGGCCCTTGACCTGCTGATTGATACTGGCCATCTTGGTGCTGGATTCTTCTGCGATATCGGAGATACCTTCGATGTTCTGAGCAATTTCCGGGAAGGTCCGGTCCTGCTGCTCGGTGCTTTTTGCGATCACGGCAACCTGTTCCGAAAGCTTTCCGATGGCATCGTCGATGATGTTCAACTTATCGCTGACCTGGTCGCTCTTCTCCCGCTCCTGGCCGGCTCTTTCACTGGAGTTCTCCATTTCCGTTACCGTGGGTGTGATCCGGCCATGCACCTGGCTGACGATCTGCTCGATATCCCGGGTGGACTGGGCGGTTCGGGTGGCAAGGTGTCGCACCTCATCGGCCACGACAGCGAAACCACGCCCCTGTTCACCGGCGCGAGCCGCCTCAATGGCGGCATTGAGGGCCAGCAGGTTGGTCTGTTCAGCGATGCCGTTGATGGTGACGACGATGGAGTTGATAGCCTCGGAGTCTGTTTCCAGTCGTCGCACATGGACGATGGCGGCGTTCAGGCCTTCGGAGGTTTGACGCGATAGTTCAATCAATTGATCGAGCAGGGTATTCCCTTCGCTCACCATCTGACTGACCTCACCCATGGATTTGTTTGCATCCACGGCGTTATTGGCGATCTCATGGGTGGTGGCGGTCATCTCTTCGGTGGCGACGCCGATCTGTCGACTGCTGTCCCGTTGCTGGTTCATCGAGTGACTGGTCTCATCAGCGATGGTGCTCAGTTCCTGAGCATGGCCGTCCACTACCCGGGCAAGCTGGTTCATACCTGAAATGTCATTTCGGAAACTGGCCAGCAACTGATTCATGCCTTGAATCAGGTCCAGCAGTTCCCCCTTGGCGCCATCTGTCTTCATCTTCACCCGCAGGTCGTTGCCCATTGCCTGGCGCAGGCCAAGCGTAAAGCGCGTCAGTGGCCCAACGATTTGGCGGTTGATCACCAACGCAGCCCCAATCCCGATAAAAAGAACGAAAAGAGAAGCGACCACGGCGGAATAACGTCCCTGCTCGGCCACACCGACTGCCTCGGCAGAGGATTGGCGCACCATGCTGAGCGATTCGCCGGAGGCCTTCAGGCTGTCGATAGTCCGGGCGGCATTTTCCACTGCCTCGGGCAATTGCTTGAGGCTGTCGCTCACCCTGTCGATGGTGCCGGAAAGCCGGCCGGTGAGTTGGCCGATTTCATCACTGGATTGCTGTGTCAGGGAGATGGAACTCTGCAGGGTCAGGGCGGATTCTGAACTTGAGCGTGCAGCCTGCTGAGCGGTTTGCTTGGCGCTGGCCGCGGTGGCCAGGGCGGCTTGATTCTGGACATCGGCGATCCGCCAAGCCAACTCCCTTAGCTGAGAGGCGGACTGCATGATGCGGCTGCCATAGCTGATCAACGAATCCCGCAGTTCCGAGATCTGTGTGGTGCTGGTGGTTTCACCGAGGTCGCGCATGAACCGGCGGTAACGACGCAGGTCCTGGAAAATAATTTTAGTCTGCTCGGTGGCCGGTTGAATCAAGGCGTCTTGCTGATCCATAAGAGCGGTCGAGTCGGATAGTTGTGGCAGCAGTTCCTGTACCAACTTAACCGATTTGAACATTCCCGCTATATCGGCCATCGGGCCGTCCACATCGGATTCGAACTCGTTGAGATAATTGAAAAAGCCGATATAAGAGCGCAGCATGCCGGCATTGATCGCCTCTGTGGCGCGAATCAATACCTGGGTGTTGCCGGCACTCGCACGCAGCGCCTCAACAAGCTGCCCGCTCTGAGCACCGATGGTTTCGATATTGGTGACCTGTTCGGCAAAGGTTTTGTCGATCTCGGCCAAGTGCTGACTGATCTTGGCGGTTGCCTGGCGACTGTCATCCAGCGCATCCTGCATCGCCCTCAGGCTTTGTACCTCGGTTTCGGATTTCTGCAGTACCTGAACACTGCGATCCAACGCGGCAACATGATCAATGGCGCTGGTCAGGGTGGCGTTGTGGGCGGTCATGCCCCGGTCAATGGAACTGATACTCTCCATCATACGGCTGGTCGTTATGAACGTGATAGCCCCCAGCAGCAGAAGCAGCCCACCGAGTATGGCGTATCCCGCGTTGATACGGAAGGCGGCACTTCGGGTATTGATTGAAGCGGTTTTCATGGTTCTGTTCTTTGCTCGGTTACCCCGGTGGAAAAGACCGATGAGCTATTGATCGAACACCACCTGGATAACGTCGGAAACGGCATGGAAGTGATCGCCCACATGGTTGAACACCGCCGCCGCCATGGAACTGCCCTTGGACGGATCGAATCGGGTGTCGCTGGCCTTGTGTCCGGTATCCAGATTCCGTCCGATCTCAAGGGTCCAGCCATTGTCAGCCCACACGCCTTTGGCGCTCACATCGGTGGCATCGTTGTCGTCGGGCCGAGTGGGGATGTATTTCGGCAGCAGGTCACCCTGGTAGGTGAAGGGGTCAATCTTGTTGGACTTGTAAGGCGAGGGACCGTCTCCGGGTCTGGCAACATAGATGATCTCGCCGGCGCTCGTGTAGTGTGCCGCGGATTTACCCGTGGGTTTTGCCTTTGAGATGACATGGGATTTGTCATGGATCAGACCCACACTGTTGGTGCGCGCCGCTTTCCACTGCCAGACGTCGGCCACCATCTCATTACCGCTTAACTTATTGGGATCGAAGGCGCCGGAGATGGGGAACATGAGAGAGAGACGATCCTCTCGCTCCTTCCCGGAGAGATACTCCCCACTCGCTTGGTCGCCTTCCCACTTCCAGGGTTTGTGCTGATCATCCTTCGAATCATCTTTCCAGTGCGCGAGGAAAAATATCCGCTCACCGTCATAGACCGCCTTCAGCCGTAACTCAGTGATTTGGGTATAGTTGGTTTTTTTCCACTTCTTGGCGTATTTGCCCTTTTGCTGCTGGATGTTGGCATCGATCACGCCCTGGGGGATCTTCGTCAACGGGATGACGATTTCTTGCGCTCCCTCCCAAACGGACTCAGGGACGCCATCGACGGTAGGAGCCGACGCGGTTTTGGCGACATACAGGGTTTCACCGGCCAGTGCAGCGGTGAATGGCACGATAAATCCGAGGATAACCGAAAGCAGTTGGTTTTTCACAGCAGTTCTCCGTTGTCCGAATTCACGACCGGATTCCCCCCAGACATCTGTGTGGGGAAACAAATATATCGTTACTTAGCTAATATCGCCCAAGGAAGGGGAATCTTTAATTCACCAGTACTAGGAGGGTTGAAACTCTCGCAAAGACGCGAAGCACGCAAAGGGAAAGGCGGCTAATGGTAGAAAATGAAGAAGAGTATTCATCGTAGTGTCAATCGCCTTGTTGAATGAATGCCATGATCCTTTGCGTGCTTGGCGACTTTGCGAGAGTCAATTATCGTCTCGAAATACCCACAAATTTTGCTGAAGAGTCTTTTTTAGAAGGGCAGTGAAAATAAAAAACCCCGCGTTAAGCGGGGCCGTGAATGGAGTATTTTTATACTCGGATTGCTGTTTTTTTCTTCTTGCGTACGGCAAAGCCGAGGGCCGTGAGAGCCAGGCCCATTAAGACCAGGCCGGAAGGCTCAGGTATCGAGTTTGCCTGAGTGATCACACGAATCCAATCTCCCGGCTCTGTTACGTGCATACTTACCATCAAGGTGAATGGATCGAAAATACTATAGCCATCGCCGCCGCCCTCCAATCCCCGGGCTCCAAAAGGCGCGGCCGGTCCACTGCCTGGAAATGTCGTGGTGTAATTCGTGCCGGGATTCCCGAGTTCTCCTGTGGACGTCGCCTCGAAATTACCATTGCGATCTGACATGATGCCCAGAATGACGCTGTCGAATCGCCACATGACGCCAAAGTGCGTTATATCCGTGCGGCCGTCCGAATTCAGGAAGATCATATGGCTGTTAACCGTGCTACCGGCAAAGAGGGTGGCTCCGCCGTCCATTGCGTAATCGATGGAAGTCGTCACGCCCTGCGCCTCATCGAAGCCCTGCATGCCTGTATTGATGATGTCGTCATCAAGAATATTCGCCGGCGCGGCGATAATGGATGCCGCTGTGCCCAATGAGCTCAACGGACCGGACGCGCCAATCAGGGTTGCGTTTAGAGGGGGAGCAATGAATCCTAACAGTAATCCCGCAGACATGATCAATTGCTTTTTACCAATCATGCTCTCTCCCATGGATATTTGAAGTGAGTCGATCTACTGCCGTTGCATAATATCGATGCATAAATCGCGCCAGAATGATAATGTTAATGAATACAACGAGATAAGATTTATCAAAAACACTGATTGAATTATGGTTGTCAAAATATTCGACAAGGAGGTTTGAATGTGAATTTTTTATGTTCTTGATTTGATTGTGAAAACGTTTTGCAAAGCATATTTCGCCCTGTAATGAGTCATGTTAAATATCTCGACAGAATGGGCGTGCATTCGGCAACGCTGAAAAATAGGGTGCTTTTCCACATAAAGTGGGTGGAAAAAACAAAACAGGACTATTTCAGTTATCAGTAGAAGCGTTATTAACCCGAATGGCACTTACTTAAGGTGAATATGCCTGGATCTGATTCGTCATTCCATCAACCACGTCATTCCATCAACCACGTCATTCCGGCGAATGCCGGAATCCAGGGAAATGACACCTGTTGGGGATTCTGGATCCCGGCATTCGCCGGGATGACGGTGGTTTTATCTGATCTGACAGTGGTTTTAATCTAGCCTCCCCAGGAAAATCTGTGAGTATGGCTCGGCGTAAGTGAACGACCAACGGTATGATCTGAAGTGAGTTTTGTGGCCAGGAAGGTAACAAAACAACCGTGAATTTTTGCGTGTCAGTTTTGTTTGGACATAACCTAACACACAGAGCGATCTGGATTCGCCGGGTTGATACGCTCGCAAAGCCGCCAAGCACGCAAAGAACCATTGAATTGATTCTTTGCGTGCTTGGCGGCTTTGCGAGAGTCAATTATAGTCTTGAAATACAGACAAACTTTGCTGAAGAGCCCGATTTTGAAGCCGGCGGTAGATACCGATCAGCCGGTCATTCAGGCCACTCGATACGTTCCCACAGGGCCTTCAAGCGCTCTCCCTTGCGGGGATTCAGCCATGCCATATTGGCGATTCGGCCTGCCAGGTGCGATTTATAGTCGCCATGTCCTTCTCGGTTTTGACTGTCGGGTCCAAAGCGGATGCAGTTGTAGAGAGTCGCCTTCAGCCGGTCGTACTCCCGGCGTGGCGGATTCGGTTTTTCGTTTAATACGATACCGGCCAGGCGTTGGCATTGCGCCTGGGTGTTCAGACGGGTCTTGCGGTGGTTGATGCTGAAGCCTTCATCCAAAGCGATGGCGCCGACCAGTCCCTGTAGAAAGGGGGCCAGACGGGTCAATCCGGTTGACCCGGAGAAGGCCAGGTCGTCGGCATAGCGTGTGTAGTCAAGACCGAAGCGCTCGGCCGCACCCTGCAGACGGCAGTCGAGTCGCCAGGCGCAGAGGTTGGCGATGGCCGGCGAGGTGGGAGCGCCTTGAGGGAGGTGTTTGTGTTGCAGGCGTTTTCTCATATTCCAACAGAGCGCTTGATAGGGAGCGCCTGCGAGGGATGGCGAAAGCGTATGGGTGCAAAGCCCTTGCAGTAGTCTCGCCACCCCCCGCGGATAGCCCAGATATTGAAACAGCGCAGTGATGCGCGGTGTCGGTACGGAATGAAAAAAGTCCTTTAGATCCATGCGCAAGACGACCGCCTTAGCGACATGAGGCGCGACATAGGTCAGGCAGGATCGATGCCGTCTGAAGCCGTGGGCGCAGGCGTGGGGTGGAATGCGATGCAACAAGTCGTTGAGGATCCGGCGTTGAATCGCTTTCAGGCGGGACTTGGGGATTTCGATCAGGCGAGTGGATCCTGACGATTTCGCTATCCACCGGTATCGGTAGTGGTGGAGTTTCGGTTCGACAACCTTTCCCTGCCGTCCCTCGATATCCGCGAACCAGGCCAGTTCGCTGTCGAGCAGACCGAGCCACTGCTGGAGATCCCGCCAGGTCGCCAGTCGCGGCAGGGGCAGGGTGGTCATGTTCTCGGGCAACGGCCCCATCACGGGCGGGTCGAGCAGAATCTGCGGCGCCGATTTACCATCCAGGTTTTCCAGCGCCTGGCGGAGCGGTTTCTCGCCCAGGAGGAAGGCGGTGAGTTGGGATTCGGAAGGGGGCAATCGTTCGTCGAAATGAAACAGCAGGCGGGCTGCCAATTGTTTGGGGTCCGGGAGGGTGTCACCGAGAGAGCGGGACAGGCGGTTCAGCACGGCCTCCCGGTCCCAGCTTCCGCCAAGGAGGGAGTGGGCCAGCCGTCGGATATCGGTTTTACTGGACAATCCTTTTCCTCATCAAAGCCAGTGGCTGAAAGGGTGCGGCCGGCCTCCGACCCTTCTCGTATGGCCGGTACGGCTCTGCGTGCCGCGCAGCGGCGTACCGGCAATGGCATGGCTGATTCAACACGCATCCCCGGGGTTACCCCGGAGAGTTCGTCGACACAAGCAGGGCTGAGTCGAGGAACCGCTCGGAGCGCCGGCCGCAGGAGCATGTTGTAAATATTGGTAGGCGAAGTCAAGCCATGGCCCGATATCGATCGCCGTGTTGTCGAACCGTTCAGTCATGGATGCTTCATCTGACCTTAATATGCCGTTTGCAGAATAGACCGGATGAGGCATATATTTGGTGTAAAACCGAAGTACCGTACAAGAGGCATGCATTTGAAAGCACGTATCGGCATCAACGGCTTTGGCCGCATGGGGCGTCTCGCCCTTCGCACGGGTTGGCAAGAAGAAAGACTTGCGTTCATCCACATCAACGAAATCGCCGGGGATGCCAACTGCTCGGCCCATCTGATGCAATTCGATTCGCTGCATGGGAGCTGGAATCACGACTGTCAGGGTGAGGCCGGGCGGCTGCTGATCGACGGCGCAAGCCTGGCCTACACCTCGAACAGGGAGATTGGCGACACAGACTGGTCCGCCTGCGACATCGTCATCGAGGCCACGGGAAGACATCACAAGACGCCGGAAAAGCTGCATGCCTATTTCGACCAGGGGGTGAAAAAGGTCATCGTCGCCGCGCCGACCGAAGGGGCGCTCAACATCGTCTACGGTATCAACGATGAGCGCTACGATCCGGCCACCCATCATCTGATCACGGCGGCCTCCTGCACCACCAACTGTCTGGCGCCGGTGGTCAAGGTGATGCATGAGAAGATCGGCATCCTGCACGGCAGCATGACCACCATTCACGACATCACCAACACCCAGATCATTGTCGACAAGGCCCATAAGGACCTGCGTCGCGCCCGTGCCTGCGGCCAGTCGCTGATCCCCACCACCACCGGCTCCGCAAAGGCGATCAGCAAGATCTTTCCCGAGTTGGAAGGAAAGCTGGACGGTCATGCGGTGCGGGTACCGCTGCTCAACGGCTCCCTGACCGATTTCGTCTTCGAGGCGGCGCGGCCGGTAACGGCGGCGGAGGTCAACGGCTATTTCAAGGCCGCCGCAGAGGGTGAGCTGAAAGGGATTCTCGGTTACGAAGAGCGGCCGCTGGTCTCGGTGGACTATGTCAACGATCCGCGCTCCTCGATCGTCGATGCCCCGTCCACCCTGGTCATCGACGGCAGCCAGGTGAAGATCTACGCCTGGTATGACAACGAGTGGGGTTATGTAAACCGGCTGATCGATCTGACCCGCAAGGTCGCGGCCGGTCTGTAGCGGTGGAGCAGGGGCTGCGCAACTATCTGGTCGTCACCGGCGGCTATTGGGCCTTCACCGTCACCGACGGCGCCATCCGCATGCTGGTGGTGCTCTATTTCCACCTGCTGGGCTACTCGCCCTTTGAAGTGGCGATGCTGTTTCTCTTCTATGAGTTTTTCGGCATCGTCACCAATCTGGTCGGTGGCTGGCTCGGGGCGCGCATCGGCCTCAACCTCACCATGCACATCGGCATGGGGCTCCAAGTCCTGGCGCTGCTGGCGCTGACCGTTCCCGATCCCTGGCTCTCCGTACCCTATGTGATGTTCGCCCAGGCCCTGTCGGGCATCGCCAAGGACCTGAACAAGATGTCGGCCAAGGCGTCGGTCAAGACCATGGTGCGCGATGGCGGCGAGTCGAAGCTGTTCAAATGGGTGGCTGTTTTAACCGGCTCCAAGAATGCGCTCAAGGGTGGCGGTTACTTCATCGGCGCCGCCTTGCTGGAATGGATCGGCTTTCGTGGCGCGCTGGCGGTATTGGCCGTGATGCTGCTGTCGGTTTTGATCATTACCGCCTTGTTGTTGCCCTCCGGACTGGGCAAGATGAAGTCAAAGCCGAAATTCGCCCAGGTCTTCTCACGGATAGCCGCGATCAACTGGCTGTCGGCGGCGCGGTTCTTTCTGTTCGGCTCCCGTGATGTCTGGTTTGTGGTGGGTCTGCCGGTCTTTCTCTACGAAGTGCTCGGGTGGTCGTTCACCCAGGTGGGCGGTTATCTTGCGCTTTGGATCATCGGCTATGGCATCGTCCAGGCCAGTGTACCCAGACTGGTCCGGCGCACCCACCATGGACAGGGCCCAGGCGGGAGTACGGCGCGCCTGTGGGTCTTCCTGCTTGCCCTGTTCCCGACAGCCATTGCCATTGGATTGCAACTGGGATGGCCGGCCGACAAGGTGCTGGTGATCGGTCTGATTCTGTTCGGCGTGATCTTTGCGATCAATTCAGCCGTGCACTCCTATCTGATATTGGCCTATTCGGATCATGAAAAGGTGTCGATGAATGTGGGCTTCTACTACATGGCCAATGCTGGCGGGCGGTTGATCGGAACGGTGCTGTCGGGCTTGATCTATCAGTCGCATGGGTTGGCGGGTTGTCTCTGGTGGTCGGCGGGCTTTGTGGTCATGGCGGCGCTGCTTTCATTCGGTCTGCCGGAGATCGGGAAAGGAGAGGAGCAGCGGCTTGGAGCCGGTTAGTCATGATCCTTGTGTAGTGCCCTATACTTGCACCGCGGTTGAGTCTGCTTCGTAGTCGGCAATGACTCGATTGCGTACAGCTGCTGCAATTTGATCCGCGAGCGCTGGGTCTTCAACCGCTCTGGCGAGTGTTACGCCACCAATAAGCATGGCTATGGCAGCCCATGCTTTGTCGATAGACGGTTCAGCCTCAGGCGATGCCAGGCCGGCCGCGAACACCCTGGCAGCCTTTTCCAATTCGGCTTGAAATAGCGAACGCGTGGAAGCATCGGAGCGAGCGACATCCGGT
Organism: Candidatus Thiodiazotropha sp. (ex Epidulcina cf. delphinae); assembly: GCA_025656455.1. Taxonomy (GTDB): domain Bacteria; phylum Pseudomonadota; class Gammaproteobacteria; order Chromatiales; family Chromatiaceae; genus Thiodiazotropha. The sequence goes on from JAHXHS010000014.1 coordinate 78,855, forward strand.
GAAAGGCTTTGAAGGCCACAGCTTTCACCCAGCTCACAGTTTCGCTTATCTCCCAGGTAGAATGTGGTGAACTCGTCAAGCCAGGCATCCCCTTGTTGTTGCTGAAACAGCTCCACAGCCCCCCGAAATTCGCCAAGTGCTAAGATGATCGATTCCCGGAAGGCGTCGGCCTTGGCGTTGAAATGCTTGTAAAAAGCGCCTGATGTGACACCGGCTTCCCTAGCCAGGCCATCAACGCCCGCCCCATCAAAACCGTGTTGCCGAAAGCCTTTGTGCACCGCATCCAGTATGCGTTGCCTTGTTTCCTGCTTGTGCTCCGATTTGTATCGCATACCTACCTCTTTATCCAATCTCAATTAGGATTATAGTTGACAGGATAACGACCGTAATCTATCGTTTAAGATAACGATCGTTATCCATGGTGGTTTGATTCCCATTAAGCATCCACTTTTTTGGCGTAAAAAGATAACGATCTCCATCTCATGCTGCGTCGCAGCATATTGCCGCAAATGATAAACAAGGAGATAACCATGCCTCTTACACTGACGCTCACCGAAGGCGTTCTGCCGGCCGGGACTGAAAATCAAGCCATCGCACAACTGACTGAGGCCATGCTCAAATGGCATGGTCTGACCGGCAATCAGGTCATGACACCCAACGTCACGGCATCGGTTCATCTGCTCCCTAAGTCCGCTACGTTTTCTGGCGGGAAGGAGTTTCGTGGCGCCTGGATTGAATGGAAAGTCCCTGCATTTGCATTCAATGACAGAGTGATACAACAAGGTTTTTTTAAAGACGCCACAGAGATCATTCACGCCTTGTCCGGGGGAGGGCAACCGAGAGAAAACATCTATGTCAACGTCGTCCATACAGTCGATGGCGCTTGGAATCTCGATGGTCAGGCAATGACCAACCAGCAGTTGGGCGAGGCGATTGCTAAAGGGTAACGCCAGGCAGAAGGTCTATTTGCTTGAAATCATCCAACCTATGTTTTTTTCGGTTCTTCACCACATCGAGTGGGCGGGAAAAACAAAATATGACGATTCCGGGCATCGGTAGCAAGGTTGTTAACCCGGCATACTTGGTTGCCGGGTTAATAATTAGCCGCAAATGGACGCCAATCACCGCAAATTCAACGCAAATGGTTTCACCATCTATACGTTACACCACACTAGAACCTGTGAATCCGGGGAACTATTGCATAGGTCGACTTGATCCGGTAACAAGCAAGCATTTGGTTATCAATCCGAAGGATTGAGAAATTTGCGTTAATTGGCGTTCATTTGCGGACAATCATCTTTGAGTTAAAGCGTTGAACCCTGAGGATTGGTATCATCTACCCACCCTTTCAAAGGTAGGACCGATAATTTGTTAAAATTGCACAACCTGCCCTATACGCGCCAACACAAGAGAGAGAGCCGTCTGCGCATTCTGGATAGTGCGGCCCGCCTTTTTCTGCACCAAGGCTATGGAGGTTCTTGGGTATTGAACGGACTCTTGTGAGCAGGAGCCATTAACTCAACATAATTATGTCGCCGGGTTAATAGAATGGCTGAAATCATCCCGCCACTGAACAAACAGACGCTCGGTCGCATGACCTCCGGCGAAAAACGTCTGGCGCGCCGTTTGGCGGCGTTGCTGGAGGATGACTACCTGGTCTGGTATGACATTCCGATCGGCAAGAAACGCCGATACCCTGATTTCATTATTCTGCATCCCTCCCGGGGCTTGCTGTTCCTGGAGGTGAAGGACTGGAAGCCTTCGACCCTCAAGACGATCAGCAAATCGGATGTCACCCTGCTGACCGATAACGGTCTGGTCACCAAACCGCACCCGTTGGAACAGGCTCGCCAATACGCCTACCGGGTGGTGGATCAACTGTCGCGGGATCCGCTGCTGCGCCAAACATCCGCGGCCTACAAGGGCAATCTGATCATGCCCTACGGCTGGGGCGTGGTGTTCACCCATATCACCCGCAAGCAGATCGATAGGGCGATCCCCGAGGCTGTGCGCGAAGCGCTGTTACCGGATCATTTGATGATCTATCAGGATGAGATGACCGAAAGCGCAGAGGCGGAAGCGTTCCAGGCGCGATTGTGGGGGATGTTTAACTATCAGTTCGGTGGCGCGCTGACCCTGCCGCAGATCGACCGCATACGCTGGCATCTGTTTCCCGAGATACGTATTGATGGTGGCGGTCAAGCCGGGCTGTTTGCGGGAGACGCCAATGATTCACTGAACATTGGGGAGACACTGCCGGATATTGTCAAGATCATGGATATTCAACAGGAGCAGTTGGCCCGCAGCCTGGGAGAGGGGCATCGTGTGATCCATGGGGTGGCCGGTTCCGGCAAGACCCTGATCCTGGGCTATCGTTGTCTGCATCTGGCCCAGGCGCTGAACAAGCCGATCCTGGTGCTCTGTTTTAACATCACCCTGGCCGCAAAGTTGCGGGCCTTTATCTCTGAGAAGGGAATTGGCGGGCAGGTGCAGATCTACCATTTTCACGACTGGTGCGGTCAGCAGCTCAAGACCTATCAGGTACGGATGGTGGCGTCGGACAGGCCCTACTGGGAGCGTCAGGTCGAGACGGTCATCGAGGCGGTGGAGAAGGGCTATATACCCAGGGCGCAGTACGGCGCGCTATTGATCGACGAGGGACACGATTTCGAGGCCGAGTGGCTGAAGCTGGTGGTGCAGATGGTGGATCCTGAGACAGAATCGGTGTTACTGCTCTACGACGATGCCCAGTCAATCTATAAGAAGCGCTCAGGTTTGGGATTCAGTCTGTCCAGTGTCGGGATCAAGGCCCAGGGCAGAACAACCATCCTCAAGGCCAATTACCGCAATACCCGGGAGATTCTCGATTTTGCCTACGCCTTTGCCCGCGACTATATCGATCCGCTCAGCGCCGACGACGATCATATACCCCTCGTTGAACCCATGGCGGCGGGCAGCCATGGTCCGAAACCCGAGGTGCGGCGGTTCAACTCCCTGGCGCAAGAGATCGACTTCACCCTGGCCTGTGTGAAGAAATGGCATGCACAAGGCGTTACCTGGGGGGAGATCGCAGTGCTCTATGCAGCGGGCAACCAGGGGGCCAAGATCGCCGCTCGTCTGAAGCAGGCCTCGGTTCCCCATCTGTGGATGGGCTCGAAAGATAACAAAGCCGCCTACACGCCAGGGGAGGATAAGGTCTCGGTATTGACCATCCACAGCAGCAAGGGACTGGAGTTTTCCCGTGTGATTATGGTGGGCCTGGGCCAGTTGCAAGACACTGAAGGTGAACTGTCTCAGGAAGCCCGCCTGCTCTATGTGGGCATGACCCGTGCCATGGAATGTCTATTGTTAACTGTTTCGGCGGAGAATGAATTCAGCCGAAGATTGTTGGATGTGTTGGCAAAATAGACTTTCTGGATCAGTCACGCTCTGCGTCATTCCGGACGAAGCTTTGCGGAGATCCGGAATCCAGGCCTTACCAATCAACATCCCTAATTTGATACTATGTTTTGAGCGGAACAAGAAAGGCTATCCGAATTATGTATATTTGTCTGATAAGCGTGCATGGTCTCATTCGGGGACATGATCTGGAGCTTGGGCGTGACGCTGACACCGGCGGTCAGACCAAGTACGTGGTCGACCTGGCCATCGCCCTGGGGGAGAGAGAGGAGGTCAGTCAGGTCGATCTGGTGACCCGCCGGGTGGTGGATGCCGATATCAGCGATGACTATGCCGAACCGCTCGAGACCCTGTCGCCGAAGGCGCGCATCGTGCGTGCCGATGGCGGTCCCCGGGGCTATTTGCCGAAAGAGACCCTGTGGGACCACCTCGACAGCTTCATGGACAACCTGCTCACCTGGTTCAACGATCAGCCATCCATGCCGGATGTGATACACAGCCACTATGCGGATGCGGGTTATGTGGGCGTCAGGCTCTCCCACCTGCTCGGTGTTCCCCTGGTGCATACCGGTCACTCCCTGGGCCGGGACAAGAGACAGCGTCTGCTGGCCAAGGGGTTGACGCACGAGGAGATCGATAAGCGCTACAACATCGATCGGCGCATCGATGCCGAGGAGGAGGTGCTGGCCAATGCGGACCTGGTCATAACCAGCACCCACAATGAGATCGAGGAACAGTACGGTCTCTACAACTATTACCAGCCCGAGCGGATGGCGGTAATCCCGCCCGGCACCGACCTGACCCAGTTCTATCCGCCGAAAAGATCCCGGGATAGCGTGCCATTCGCCAAGAGCTTGGCGCGATTTCTCCAGCAACCCGAGAAACCGATCATTCTCGCCCTCTCCCGGCCGGACGAGCGCAAGAACATTCTCACCCTGCTCGAAGTCTACGGCGAGTCCAGCCAACTGCAAAAGGCGGCCAACCTGGTTATCGTCGCGGGCAACCGGGACGATATCCGCGAGATGGAGAGCGGGCCCCAGTCGGTGATAACCGATATTTTGATGATGATCGATCTGCACGACCTCTATGGCCATGTCGCCGTTCCCAAGCGGCACCTGGCCAGGGAAGTGCCGGAGATCTATCGTCTGGCGGCGATGTCCAAAGGGGTCTTCGTCAACCCCGCGTTGACCGAGCCCTTCGGCCTGACCTTGCTGGAGGCCGCCGCCAGCGGACTGCCGCTGATCGCCACCGAGAACGGCGGACCGGTGGATATCATCGGCAATTGCCACAACGGCCTGCTGGTGGACCCCCTGGACAAGCAGGCGATTCGGCGTAGTCTGCTGCAGATTCTGCACGACAACGATCATTGGCAGTGGTTTTCCCGCAATGGTTTGAACGGGGTGCGCAAACACTACTCCTGGAAGGCGCATGCGAGCAAATATCTCACCTGCGTCCAACCCCTCCCGGCCGGACACGGCCGGCTGCCCAGCAAGCCGCCGAAAAGTCTTCCCCACCGCTACCGGGAGCGGGCGATCTTCACCGACCTGGACCAGAATCTCCTCGGCAACCCCTCCGGTCTGAAGCGTTTCATCGAAGTGGTGAGGGAGAACCGAAAATGCGCCACCTTCGGTATCGCCACCGGCAGGCGTCTGGATGACGCCCTGTCGGTGATGAAAAAATACGATATCCCCATTCCCGATGTGCTTATCGCCAGCCTGGGCACCAGGATCTACTATGCCCAGGGTCTCTCGATGGACGTCTTCTGGAATGAGCATATCGATCATCTCTGGCAACCCCAGCGGGTGCGCCGGGTGATGGCCGGCCTGCCGGGTATCGCGCCACAATCCGTGCGGGAGCAGAGTTACTTCAAGATCGCCTATCACTACGACCCCAGCAAGGCGCCCTCGGTGGATGAGATCAATACCCTGCTGCACAAGGAGGAGCTCACCTGTAACGTGGTGCATGCGTTCGGCCAGTATCTGGATATCCTGCCGTCCCGCGCCTCCAAGGGTCAGGCATTGCGTTATGTGGCGCAGCGCTGGGACATCCCCCTGGAGAATATCCTGGTGGCCGGCGGCTCAGGGGCGGACGAAGACATGATGCGCGGCAACACCTTGGCCGTGGTGGTGGCCAATCGTCATCACGAAGAGCTATCGCATATGATCGATCACGAACGTATCTATTTCGCCGACCAGGCCCATGCCCTGGGTATTCTCGAGGCCATCGAACACTACGATTTCTTCAAAAGCTGTAATGTGACGGTATAGCCATGGGTCTGGGATTGCTGCTCTGCACCGATTTGGACAGAACCTTGATACCCAATGGCCCGCAGCGGGAGTCGCCGGGCGCCAGGGCTTGTTTCAAACGCTTGTGCGAGAGCGACGATGTGGCGCTGGCCTACGTCAGCGGCCGGGATCGTAACCTGGTGGAAAAGGCGATCGCCGACTATGCCTTGCCGCAACCCGACTACGTAGTGGGCGATGTGGGCACCACCCTTTATCGGGTAGGCGCTTCGGATAGCTGGACCCGGTTGTCCGACTGGGAGTCGGACATCAGTCATGACTGGCAGGGCAAGTCCCATCAGGAATTACAGGCCCTGCTTGCCGGTATCCGGGAACTCCGTTTGCAGGAGAGCGGTAAACAGAACCGCTATAAACTCAGCTATTATGTTGCGCTCCATCATGACCATCGGCAGTTGCGGGAACGGATGCGGCAGCGTCTGGAGGCCCAGGGCGTGAAGTCAAGCCTGGTGTGGAGCGTCGATGAAGCGGCCGGGGTGGGGCTTCTCGATGTTCTGCCGGCGCGGGCGACCAAGTACCACGCGATCGAATATCTTAGACAGACCTTGGGTTATAGTGAGGGGGAGATCCTTTTTTCCGGCGACAGCGGTAACGACCTGGATGTACTGGCCAGCCCGATCCCGGCGGTGTTGGTGGCGAACGCCCAGGCGGAAGTCAGGGATCAGGCGCAGCGTCTGGCAAGGGAGGGGGGCATGCAGGATGCACTCTATCTTGCCAAGGGAGGTTTCATGGGCATGAACGGCAACTACGGCGCAGGCATCCTCGAGGGACTGGCCCATTATCACCCCGCCCTGACGGACCGGCTGTTTGAACCTAAAAACCGCAGTTGACCGCTCCATCCTGATACTAAACTACTGATATGCAAACTATTGACTTCGATTTGCCTATTCACCTGCTGGGTGAACCACGCTACGGGGTGAATTGCACGCTTGCGGCGGCGCATGGCTGCGTTGCAGCTCCTTGGAATAGAATGACTATTCCGCGTCGTTGCGCGCCGCGCAGGGATGCACAAGTGTCGCAAGCACAGGGATGCGCAGGAGCGACCCTTGCTGCACCCCCGCAAGCGCACACTTCACCCCGTCCAACTGCGGTTTTTAGGTTGAACCATGACGAACGAGGCCCCAGACATGAGTGGTAACGAACTGACGATTTTCGGCGAGGTTCTGTTCGACTGTTTTCCCAGCGGCGAAAACGTCTTGGGCGGCGCCCCTTTCAATGTCGCCTGGCATCTGCAGGCGTTCGGCCGGTCGCCCCGTTTCATCAGTCGTGTCGGCAGGGATCGGGAGGGTGACGCCGTCCAGCAGGCCATGCGGCAATGGGGCATGGATACACAACCCCTTCAGAGCGACGACCTTCACCCCACCGGTAAGGTGATGATCAGCCTCCGTGGGGGTGAGCCCAGCTACGACATCCTGGCCGATGCCGCCTACGACTTCATCGATTCCGAGGGTTTGGCCGAAGCGGCATGCACGACCCTCTATCACGGCAGCCTGGGGCTGAGAAACCCGGTCGCCCGCGCCGCCCTGGAACGGCTCAAGGCAAACCGTCCGCAACGCATCTTCATGGATGTCAATCTGCGCGATCCCTGGTGGCAGCGTGAAACCGTGTTGGCGTGGGTCTCCCAGGCGGACTGGGTCAAGCTCAATGAAGATGAACTGGCGTTGCTGCACGACAGTCACGCCGCCGGGTTGTCGGCCACCGCGGCGGCGTTCAAGCAGCGTCACGACTTGCAAGGGTTGGTGGTAACCCGTGGCGGGGAGGGGGCGCTGGCCCTGTTTCACGATCGTCCGGCTATTGAAATCAGCCCGGAAAAACAGCTTGATCTCATCGATACCGTCGGCGCGGGAGACGCCTTCTCCGCCGTGCTGCTACTCGGCCTGACCCTGGACTGGCCGTTACGGCTCACCCTTGAGCGCGCGCAGACGTTTGCCTCCGCCATTGTCGGGCAGCGGGGGGCCATCGTGAGAGAGCCGTCTTTCTATCAAACCTTTGCCGATGAATGGCAGCTTGCCTAGTAATCGGATAAGGTTTAAACGTACTATTGCAACAGAATCGATTCAGTTCTTCTCCCCTCACCCTCAGGGAATCTCCGTTTTTTGAATCAATATATTTGCTGCCGGGTCGATAACCCGAACGAAGGATAAACAACAGACGCACGGTCATGTATGAACAGGTCTCACATTCACTGCTGAATCAGATTCTCGACGAAATCAAACCCGAGATCCGCAAACGGGATCTGCGCCATTTCTATACCCGCCTGGGCGCCAATTTCTATGTCATTCATCTATTGTTTCACCATCTCTACGGCAAGCGGGAGGACTTCAAGGAGCAGATGATACGCCTGGTGGAAGTGATGGCGTCCCGCTATGTGCAACGCCATGTCACACTCAAGCAGCTCGACAGCGAGAGAGAGAAGGATCACAACTGGTTCCTCAGCCAGGAGTGGGTGGGGATGGCGCTGTATGCCGACGGTTTTGCGGAGGATCTGCAAGGGGTGGAGTCGAGACTCGCCTATCTGCAGGAGCTGGGCGTCAACATGCTGCATGTGATGCCGATCATGATCTGTCCCGAAGGGGCCAGCGACGGTGGTTATGCGGTGAGCGACTTTCGCAATGTAGACCCCGCTGTCGGCACCCTCGAAGATGTCAACAGGCTTTCCGCATCCGCGCGCAAGCGCGGCATGTTGTTGATTCTGGATATGGTGCTGAACCATATCTCAGACGAACACGAATGGGCCCAGCGCTCGCGTGCGGGAGAGCGTAAATACCAGGACTATTTCTATATCTTCGATAACCGGGACGTCCCGGATATGTTCGAGGAGACCATGCCGGAGATCTTTCCCGAGACCTCGCCCGGCAACTTCACCTGGGACGAACAGATGCAGAAGTGGGTGATGACGGTCTTCAACGACTACCAGTGGGATCTCAACTACAACAATCCCGCGGTGTTCATCGAGATGCTCGACAACACCCTCTTCTGGGCCAATCAGGGCGCGGATATCCTGCGTCTGGACGCGGTCGCCTTCCTGTGGAAGAAGATCGGCACCACCTGCCAGAACGAGCGCGAGGCCCACCTGATCCTGCAACTGATGAAGGATTGTTGCCAGGTAACCGCGCCGGGCGTGCTGTTTATCGCCGAGGCGATTGTGGCGCCGGTGGAGATCACCAAATATTTCGGTGAAGACGCAGTGATCGCCAAGGAGTGCGAGATCGCCTATAACGCCACCTTCATGGCCCTGTTGTGGGATGCCCTGGCGACCAAGAACACCCAACTGCTATGGCAGGGCATTCAAAGCCTGCCGACCAAGTTGGACCGCGCCACCTGGCTCAACTACTTGCGCTGCCATGATGACATCGGCCTCGGTTTCGACGATGCGGACATCGTCCGCGCCGGTTATCAGCCTCCGGCCCATCGTCTGTTCCTGGTCGACTATTTCACCGGCCAATACAGCGACTCCTCGGCCCGCGGTCAGCCCTTCGGCGTCAACCGCAAGACGGGTGATGCGCGCATCTCCGGATCACTCGCCTCGCTGGTGGGACTGGAGGCCGCCATCGAGCGGAACGACGATGCCGAGATCAATGGGGTCGTGAAGAAGATTCTCCTGATGCACAGTATGATCTGCTCCTTTGGCGGTATTCCCCTGCTCTATTACGGCGATGAGATCGGTACCCTCAACAACTATGATTTCCTGGAGGATGAAAACAAATTGGGCGATAACCGCTGGATGCACAGGCCGAAGATGGACTGGGAAAAGGCAGAGCGCCGCCATCAGCGCGGCACGCCTGAACAACGCATTTTCGACGGCTTGAAAAAGATGATCGCCGCTCGCAAAGGGATACCGGCCTTCGCCGACTTCAACAACCGCGAACTGATCGATGTGGACAATCCCCACCTGTTCGTGTTCTGGCGCACCGACCCCTTCATGCCCCTGGGTTCGGTGCTGGTGGTGTGCAACTTCGACGACTCCCCCCAATACATGGAGTTGAGCGCCCTCGGCAACCGGGGCATCTTCGAACACGGCAATCTGCGCGACATCTACTCCGGGGAATCGCCCAGACTCTTCAAGGAGCAACTGGTGGTTCCGCCGTTTCATTTCTACTGGTTGACGGATCAGCGGCCCGAGGTGGGTTTTTTCTAGGGCCTGTTAACACTAATTTGATAGTAGGTCACGTTGCGCAGCTACGTGACAATCCCATTGAGTCAGGTAGCCGCTCCGCGTCAACCTGACCTACGACTGTGTGACGGTTTTGTTATATTTGCGTGAATCTCCCGACACGGGAGTATGATGAAATATCATTTAGGGATCTGCCCGGAGATGCTGAAAAAATATAACCCAAAGCACCTAGAGAAACGCAAAGAGTTTAGATATATCAATCTATTAGCTTTGTGTCCTTTGCGTTTCATGGCGGTCTTGGCGTTATAGAGAGCTGTTTCCGGTCATTAAGGTTAATGTCCGTCCAGAACGCACACTTTTTGAAGCCACGTCATCCCGGCGCATGCCGGGATCCAGGGAATTCAACGACTTACTGGATTCCGGCATGCGCCGGAATGACGATCGCTGTAGTTTATACGTTACACCACACTAGGTTAGGTATGAAACAGAGGTAGTCACCTATCCCATGCGACGCAAAGTGCTTATCGTCGAAGATGAACCGGATATCGCCCATCTGGTGCAGGCGCACCTGACCGATATCGGCTGCGAAGCGGATATTGCAGGCAATGGCGCGGCAGCGATGAATCTGTTCAAGCGAGGAGGGCACCATCTGGTGATCCTCGACTTGATGCTGCCCGACACCGATGGCTTGACCCTGTGCCGTAACATACGCGCCTCGGGAGACTATGTGGCGATCCTCATGCTGACCGCCAAGTCGACCGAACTGGACCGGGTGGTGGGACTGGAGATGGGGGCGGACGACTATCTCACCAAGCCCTTCAGCGTGCCGGAGCTACTGGCCCGCATCAAGGCCCTGTTTCGCCGTATGGAGGCGCTGAGAGAGGGCGTCGCCGATAGCGCCGGGCAGGAGACCATCGAGTGGGGCGGGCTCGTCATCGACGTAGAGAAGCGCAGTGTCAGGATCGACGGCAGAGCGGTGGAGTTGACGGCCAGGGAGTTCGATCTGTTGCTGTTCTTCGCCCGCCATCCCGGTCGCGTGTTCACCCGCGTTCAGCTTCTGGACAAGGTTTGGGGCTACAACCATGACGGTTATGAACACACGGTCAATTCTCATATCAACCGGTTGCGCGCCAAAATCGAGGCCGATCCCGCAAAACCTCGATATGTGCTGACGGTGTGGGGAGTGGGGTACAAATTCAGCGAGGAACGGTGAGGTTAATTTTGAATTATGAATTTTGAATTGAAGAGGAAGGGCTGTTGCTGCTATTGGTGGAGGTGTTCGCTATTGCTGTTAATGACGGCTGGGTATGCCAAATCGAGATATCCAATCGCTTCTTTCAAACATGAGCGTGCGTATAGCACACATATGCGGCGTGGGGAGTGGGGTAGAAATTCAGCGAGGAACGGTGGGGTTAATTTTGAATTATGAATTATGAATTTTGAATTGAAGAGGAATGGCTGTTGCTGCTATTGGTGGAGGTGTTCGCTATTGCTGTTAATGACGGCTGGGTATGTCAAATCGAGATATCCAGTCACTGCTTTCAAACACGAGTGTGCGCATAGCGCACACATACAATTCAAAATTCAAAATTCATAATTCAAAATTAACCTCAAGCAATGTTCAGCTCCCTCTACGCCCGACTCTCCCTAGCCCTGATCGGACTCTTCCTGGTCACGGGGATTCTGTACACCCTGATTACGTCTGCCACCACCGAGCGCTATCTGCAGGAGATCACGCAACAGTTCAATCGCGATCTGGCGCAAAATATCGTGGCCGATCGACAATTGGTCATTGAAGGCGCGATGAACGATCAGGCGCTGAAAAAGACCTTCAGCGCCTACATGGATATCAATCCCAGTATCGAGATCTATCTGCTCGACAAGGCGGGCAATATCCTTGCCTTCTCCGCCGATCCCGGTAAGGTCAAGCGCAAGCGGGTGGATCTGCAACCGATCCAGGCCTTTATGCGGGGAGAGGGCTTTCCCCTGCTGGGAGACGACCCTCGCTCCCATCAACGGCGCAAGGCCTTTTCCGTGACCCCGGTGCCCGCCGGAGACATGCCCGCGGGCTATCTCTATGTGGTGTTGAGGGGAGAGGAGTACGACCACGCGGAACAGGCCGTGCAAGAGAGCTATGCCATACGTTACAGCGCGGGCGCGGTGGCGGTCAGTCTCGGGTTCGGACTGTTGACCGGCCTGCTGTTGTTTCACTGGTTGACCCGGCGGCTGCAACGGCTCTCCAGTGTCATGGCGACCTTTCAAGAAAGCGACTTCGCCCGCCATGAACCCTTCGCCGAAACCCCCGAACCGAAGGGGGATGAGGTGGACCGTTTGGGCGCGGCCTTTGATGAGATGGCCCAGCGCATCATCGACCAGTGGGGGCAGCTCAAGGAGCAGGACCGCCTGCGCCGGGAACTGGTGGCCCAGGTGTCACACGACCTGCGGACCCCCCTTGCGGCGCTGCATGGTTATCTTGAGACCCTGAATATGAAGGGCGACGACCTTAACCAGGATCGCAGGGAAGCGTATCTGGGCATCGCCCTCAACCAGAGCGGTCGTCTGAAACGCATGGTGGAAGACCTGTTCGATCTGGCGCAACTGGAGGCGCGCGAGACCCGGCCTGTCTGCGAGACCTTGCCCCTGGCCGAACTGCTGCAGGATGTGATGCAGAAGTTCCAACTGCGGGCCCAGGAGGCAGGGGTGAAGCTGGATTGGCGGATTCCCGAGTCGCCCTGCTTTGTCGAGGCCGACTTCGCCCTGACAGAACGGGTGCTCGACAATCTCATCGGCAATGCCCTCGATCATGTCGATGAAGGCGGAATGGTTCGCCTGGAGATTTTACAGCAGCAGAGCGAGGCGCTCGTCAAAGTGACAGACAGCGGCAAGGGGATCGACAATGATCAACTGCCGCACATCTTCGAACCCTTCTATCGCCATCGCAAACCCGACCGTGAAGGCGGACACGCCGGTTTGGGATTGGCCATAGCAAGGCGCATGGTCGAGCTGCAGGGGGGGTATATCTCTGCCGCCAACAGCGAAACCGGCGGCGCCTGTTTCAGATTTACCCTGCCGCTGGCGTCACCCTGATATCAGCAATTCATATTAACGCTTCTACCGATGACCAGAATCGTCGTATTTTCCCCCACCCATTCGATGTGGTGAAGAACCGACCCGGCTCTTTCCCTGATCGAGTGGGCAACGGAAAGCGCATGAATAGGCCGCCAATGGACGCCAATCACCGCTAAGGACCGCAACGCGGGATCGAGTCATTTGTGGGCCTCCCTTCGGGCGCGACGAGAAGCCATCATCCGCGTTGTTGCGTTGCTTGGAAAGGGCGCGCCATTCCATCCTTCGGTCCGTAAACGGCACATTCATGTGCCACTTCTCCCTGCGCAACGCGCCTAGTACCCCAAGGGCACTTCCTGCGGGGCGCGGCTAATGGCTTCTCGTCACGCTGAAAACGTCAAACAGTAATAGGACACTACACGAGCTGTTCCATGTGTGCCGACGAAAGCAAAGACAACCCCGCGTTGCGCCGCCTCTACCAAGCCGACCAGACAGACAGGCAAGGGTTTCCGAAGGCGGAGCAGCAGCGCGGTCTGCTCATCGAAAGGGACCGCCGGCGCATCCAGGCAGTGCACGACGCCATCGCGGGCGGCGAACTCAACACCGCCGCAGATTTTTATCATGCCGCGATGATCCTCCAACACAGCCGGGTCCTCGAAGATATTGTCCAGGCCGGCAAGCTGGCCGGCCGGGCCATGGCCTTGGCGGAAAAAGGGAGTTCGTTATACTGCCAGGCGCGATGGCTGACGGCAGCCGCCGACGACCGCAGCCGCATGTATCAGGGTCAGCCCCAGCGTTACGGCACCCAGTTCGTGCACAACGAAGAGACAGGCCGCTGGGAGTTGTATCGCTTGGATCAGCAAGCGGTCAGCGACGCCGACCGCCGCGAACACGGCATAGATCTCGAGCAGATCCAGAAGACATTGGAAGAACTCAATGCAGCATCCCAATGAAGCGCTTCCCCAGATAAGGTGCGTCAGCGCCACACACTGTCTAAGCCCGTAGATTCAACGCAAATGAGTTCAACAACTTTATTCACCATGATAAGGCCTCCCCGAAAAACTCAAAACTCAAAACTCAAAACTCAAAATTCAAAATTCAAAATTCAAAATTCAAAATTCAAGACCCCCGTGACCCATTTGTGATTTCCGCGTGATGCCTTGCGGATCGCCGTCGCTTAAACTGCCCCGCATGAGGGTTCGGATTCCCTGAATTTTCACCCGAAATTTGCCGGTGAATCTCAGGGAGCCGTTTTTGTCAGAGTCAATAACGGTCTCAAGTGATGCCGGTATCGCATGTTGCGGGGAGATGATGAATGAAACGCAGAAGCCTGATCAAACTACTGGGCGTGGCGGCCCTGGCGCCGGTCATCGGCCAATCCGTTTTTGCCAGACAGGATGAAACAATGAAACAGCCTGAAAAGCTCGATCTGAGCGAAGCCCAATGGCGTGAGCGACTGACCCCGGAGCAGTTCCACATCTTGCGCGAAGCGGGTACGGAACGGCCGGGCACCAGCCCGTTGCTGCAGGAGAAGCGAAACGGCGCCTATGCCTGTGTCGCCTGCGACAATCCCCTGTTCGATGCCTCTACCAAGTATGAAAGCGGCACCGGGTGGCCCAGTTTCTATGACTTCATCCCCGGCGCCCTGGGGACCCAAAAGGACTACAAGCTCATCTGGCCGCGCACCGAGTACCACTGTGCCCGTTGCGGCGGCCATCACGGGCATGTCTTCAATGACGGACCGAAGCCGACCGGACTGCGCTATTGCAACAACGGCATCGCATTGAAGTTCGTGCCGGCCGGTTGAATGAGGCTCCGTCCCGTGTTCAGGCTGCTGCTTGCCGGTTTGCTGATGGCTCTGGTCCCCGGACTGCAGGCCGAACCCCTCACTTTGGAGAGTCCCGTCGAGCGGGTGAACCTGCTCGAACTCTACACCTCCCACGGCTGCAGCAGTTGTCCCCCGGCCGACGCCTGGTTGAGAGGCCTGGAGGAGCATCCCGGACTTTGGCGGCGACTGATCCCGATCGCCTTCCATGTCGATTACTGGGACGACCTCGGTTGGCCGGATCGCTTCGCCACGGCCACCTACACCCAGCGCCAACGGGACTATCGGCGGAGCGGGGCGTTGCAATCGGTCTATACCCCCGGTTTCGTGCTCAATGGACGTGAATGGCGCGGCTGGTTTCGCCGTCATCAACCCGATCTCCAGTCACAAGCGAAGGTGGGTCGGTTGACCCTGCGGGTCGAAAGCGGACAAGGTGTGAAGGTCCGTTTCGCCCCCACATCCCAGCTCGAAGGTGTCGCTTTGCAAGCCAACCTGGCGCTGCTCGGTTTCGGACTCTCCACCCCGGTCGGTGGCGGAGAAAACCGTGGCCATACCCTGAAAGAAGGTTTCGTGGTCTTGAGCCACAATCATGCAGACGCCCTCGGTGACGACAACGGTTGGCGCTTCGACTGGCCCGATATCCCGGCCACCGAAGCGTCAAAACTGGCGCTTGTGGTCTGGCTCAATCATCCGGGCTCAGCCGAACCGGTACAGGCGGCAGGGGGCTGGTTGCCTTAAACCCGTGCTGAGGAAAACAGTAGAGCGTCTATCTCATCACCCATTCAAATCTCAGGTAATCTTGCTCTGTATGGAAACTCTTGTATAGAAACCCGTAGGTCACGTTGCGCAGCTACGTGACACCCCCATTGAGTCAGGTAGCCGCTCCGCGTCAACCTGACCTACGACTTCATCAGGGATCCACTTTTTTCTCAACGACTTAGCCGCCTTTCCCTTTGCGTGCTTCGCGGCTTTGCGAGCGTCAATTATCGTCTTGAACTACCCACAAGTTTTGCTGAAGAGCAAAATTTGTTTTGATAATCGATGGCATTGTCGTGTAGTCTTCCGACCGGAATACAGGATTTTTGGATAGACAAGGAGCCTGTAACGGGTTGTAGCCGTTGCAGGGATTGAGGATATTGAGTTTGGATAGGATGAATCGTACAGGAAGTAGCCAAGCCTTGGCTTGGTTGATTGCGCTGGTGGCTTTGTTGTTTACCGGCGCCGCCCATGCCGGCACGGTCTGCGCCCAGGTCAAGATTGAGATCAAGCAGGAGCTGACCCTCGAAAGACAGGCCTTCGATGCCATGATGCGCATCAATAACGGCCTCGACACCCTCCCCATCAACAACGTCAATGTCAGCGTCAACTTCGAGGACGAAGCGGGCAACAGCGTACTCGCCAGCTCCGATCCCAACCACGCCAGCGCCAGTTTTTTCATCCGCATCGACTCGATGGACAACATCAGCGATGTCAGCGGCTACGGCTCCGTCGCCCCCGCCACCACCGCCGAGATCCATTGGCTGATCATCCCCGCCCCCGGCGCGGCCGATAACCAGCCCAGCGGCAAACTCTATTTTGTCGGCGCCACCTTGGATTACACTCTCGGCGGCGAGCCCGAAAGCGTCACCGTCACCCCCGACTTCATCACCGTCAAGCCCCTGCCCAACTTGACCCTCGACTACTTTCTCACCCGCGAGGTCAACGCCGACGACCCCCTCACCCCGGCGATCGAGCCGATCGAGCCCTATACCCTCGGGGTGCGGGTGCAAAACAACGGCCAGGCAGCGGCCAGCAACCTCAAGATCGAATCGGCCCAACCCAGGATCATCGAGAACGAACAGGGGCTGTTGATCGGCTTCGAGATCATCGGCAGCAGCGTTGACGATCAACCAACCGCGCCGACCCTGCTCACCGATTTCGGCGACATCCCCGGCAACAGCGCCAAGGCCGGGCGCTGGGTGATGACCAGCACCTTGTCGGGCGAGTTTGTCGACTTCAGCGCCACCTTCACCCATGCCGACGAATTGGGCGGGGCGCTGACCTCCATCATGGAGGGGGTGCAGGCCCATCTGCTGGTCAGGGATGTGCGGGTCGATCTACCCGGCCGGGACAATGTCCGCGACTTTCTCGCCCAGGACGGGGATATCCTGCGGGTCTACGAATCGGACAGCATCGACACCGAGGTCACCGAGCGCACCGCCCAGGCCAGCTTCACCCTGCACAATCAGAGCGGCAGCCTGATGACCTACGACCTCGCCTTCCCGCCGGTCAACGGTTTCGCCTATGTCAAGCTGCCCGATCCGTACAATGGCCAGAAGGCGATCACCCACGTGGTCCGCTCCGACGGCAAGTCGATCCCGCTTGACAACGCCTGGGCCTCCAAGACACGCAATCGCAATACCAACCCCATGAGTTGGGATCATTACATTAATTTCTTTGACGCCAACACCACCGGCGTCTACAGCGTGCAGATGGACGATCCGGTGACCGGTCCGGTGGCGCCGGTCCTGCAGTACATTCCCCCACGCACCACCCATGAGGGCAGCCAGATCGGCTTCATCATCGAGGCCAGCGACCCCAACGGAGAGATCCCCTCCCTCTCCGCGGCGCCCCTGCCCACCGGGGCCGTGTTTGCCGACAATGGCGACGGCACCGCGTTTTTCAACTGGACCCCCGCGATCGGTCAGGCCGGGACCTACACCATCACCTATAGCGCCACCGACGGCGCCCTCACCGCCACCCGCGCCGCGAGCATCCGCGTCAACTCCGCCTCGGACACCGACGGCGACGGCATGGACGACGCCTGGGAATTACAGCATTTCGGCAATCTCGACCGGGACGGCAGCGGCGATCTCGATGGCGACGGCGTCTCGGACCTGAACGAATTCCTCAACGGCACCGATCCCTCCGCCGGTCCCCAGGTGCCCGTGATCGAAGCCCCCCTCTACGATGTCGAGGTCGATCTGCCGCAACCGGCCTTGAGCGTGATCAACGTGCCCCATCCCCCCGGCGTCACCATGACCTACAGCTTTGAGGTCTACGCCGACGCCGAGATGACCCAGTTGGTGGCCAGCGCCGGCGCTGTGCCCGAGGGGACGGGGAGCACCGCCTGGACCCTGCCGACAGCACTCAACGACAACACCGGCTACACCTGGCGGGTGAGGGCCTACGACGGTTCGGTCTACAGCCTGTGGAGCAACGGCCGTTTCTTCGTCAACACCGCCAACGACCCACCAGGGGCGCTGACCGTCAGCGCCCCCCCGGACGGCGCCGAGGTGGATCGGATCGACCCCTTGCTGGCGGTCACCAACGCCCAGGACGTGGACCGCGACACCCTGAGCTACCGCTTCGAGCTCTCCGAGTTCGCCGATCTCTCATCGCCCCTGGCCGTTGTCGCAGGGATAGCGCCCGGCATCGGCGGCGCCACCGGCTGGGTGGTCGATGCGCCGTTGTCGGAGAACGGTTACTACTATTGGCGGGCCACCGTAACCGATGAACACGGGCTCGATACGCCCGGGCCGATTGCCGGTTTCTTCGTCAACGCCGCCAACGATGCGCCGCCGGCGCCGGTTATCCAGGCGCCATTGGATGGCGAAGCGATCGAAACCTATACAGCAGCCCTTACGGTCGCCAATGTCCAGGACCCCGATGGCGATCCGGTGACCTACCACTACGAGCTCTATAGACCCGGGGCCGCCCCGGAAGCCTCCGGCCCGATCGCCGAAGGGATCGGCGCGACGCAATGGCAAGTCGGCGATCTGTTCGAAGACGCGATCTATTTCTGGCAGGTCAGGGCATCCGACGGGGCCGCCCACAGCGACTGGGCGCAGGCAAGCTTCCTCGTCAATGCCATCAACACCGCGCCAAGCGCGCCCACTGTCAACAACCCCGGCGATCAGGCCTGGGTGGCCACCCAGCAGCCGACCCTGCAGGTCAACCCCGCCAGCGATCCCGACGGCGACCCACTGAGCTACCGCTTTGAGCTCTATGCAGAGCCGGACCTCGCCACGCCGCTGGCGACCCATGTCACGACCCAGACGAGTTGGACCCTCGACACGCCGCTGCCCAACCATCAGTGGTATGACTGGCGGGTCCGCGCCGAGGATCCCGCCGCGGAGGCGAGCGACTGGACCCCGTTCAGCCGGCTGTTCGTGGACGACAACGGCGTCAACGACACCCCCACGATCACCTTTACCGAACCGGCCGCCGATGTCACGGTCAGCGGCGCCACCGCCACCCTGCGTTGGGATGATCAGGACCCGGACAGCAGCGCAAACATCAATCTCCACTACGACACCGACGATCAGGGCGAGGACGGCATCCTGATCGCCTATCGGCTGGAAGAGGATGAGGACGGCGCCGGTGATATCTTCGAGTGGCCGATCGCCTCGATGCCGAACGGCGAGTATTGGATCTATGGCGTGATTTACGATGGCAACAGCCTGTCATCGGCCTATGCCCCAGGGTCGATAACCATCACCGGTCGATTGACCGTGCCCGATACCGTCGGGCTCGACCGGACGGTGGCGGAGACCGCTCTCACCGATGCCGGTTTGACGCTCGGCCTAGTCACCGAACAGGCCAGCGAAACCGTGCCGGCGGGGGTGGTGATCAGCCAGAATCCGCTGGCTGGGAGTGCGGCAATGCCTGATGCCGCGATTAATCTGGCGGTCTCCTCGGGCGCTCAGGCCATCACGGATCTCGAAGCCGGTCCGAACAAGACCTGGACACCGCTTACCTGGAGCTGCGTGGCTGGCGCGGATAGCTACAACATCTACCGCAGCACCACCGCGGGTGGGTCCTATGACTTGATTGTCTCCGGGCATACCACGGATGTCTGCACCTATACCGATACGGGTTTGCTCACCTTCCTCCGGTATTACTACGTCGTGACTTCGGTCACCAACGGTGTGGAGTCGGCCTATTCGAACGAAGCGGTCGCAAAACTGTTGACTGACAGGTGATGAGATGATGTTTCGCGGCTTACCCAGTCCCGGATTTTTTAGCTGTTTCCGTCCACAAACGTATATTTTTTTAAAGCCACGTCATCCCGGCGCATGCCGGGATCCAGAGAATTCAATAAGTTACTGGATTCCGGCATGCGCCGGAATGACGAGCACGGTTGTTTCCCAACGGAGACCATCCGGGATCTATGGAAAGCCGCTTTTTTTGTTTTTCTCCCTCGCATGCGGCGTTTCGGCTGCATGCGCACAAAGCGGCGACCTGGATAGGCAACCGCCGGAGCAACGGGATTGCCGTGAAGAGACAGACCCGACAGCACCGTTGTCTCATACCCGGAACACGACCTATCGTCCCCATATCCCATCCCAGGCAAGGGATAGGCAGATCGTCTTCACCTGCCTCACGCCCGTCGACGCCATCCCCGCCCAAAGGGGGCGCGAAGCGACATGGCTGATCGACGTCAGGCGGCCGGAGGCCTTTAACGCCAACCGGATCCCCGGCTCGATCAACATCCCCCTCCACCTGCTCAAACATAGACAGGACTTGAAGGAGCGTCCCATCCTGCTGCTCAACGCAGGGCATCGGCTGCGCCCCCTGCAAGAGGCCTGCGCGCAGCTTACCGCCGAGGGCTTCCCACAGGTCTCGGTGCTGGACGGCGGCATCAAGGCCTGGACAGAGGCGGGCAGGGCGGTAACCGGCGACGCCGCAACCCGGGCCGCGGTGGCCGATCTCGAACCGGCCCGGTTCGTCAGCGCCCTGGCCGAGCGCGCATGGACATTGATCGACTTGGATGGTTCCGCGCGCGCGTTGCCGCCGCTGCCGTTTACCCCCGAAACGATCGCCTACGGGGACGATTTTTCATCCCTGAGCGCGCGCATCGCCGCCGCCAAGACCTCCCGGAGGCCAGGGCGATTGACCGGTTTTCTGGTGGTCAGCCGGGATGGAGCCGGCTACGGATCCGTTAAACAACGGTTGTTGGGTCAGGGGTCAAGGGATATCTACTATCTCGCCGGCGGGGTGAACGGGTTTAAACGTTTTGCCCGGCAACAGTCGGCCCAGCTTGCGCGCCAGCGCAAGGGTTTTAAAGTCAGGATGGGATGCAGCGGAGCCACATGAGGAGAGGAGGCATCACAGTTGCCCTACTGCTGGCGGCCATCGCAGCCGTTGCGCTCTACCAGCTTGGGATGAACAAGGAGCCGCCACCGGCGGCGGTCTATCCGATCGACAAGACCGTCAAATACTCCCTGACGGTGAAAAATCCCTCCAACAAGCCCGTCCCCCAAGCGGCCTTCTGGCTCTATGCGCCGCTCTCCCAGGGCGTCTACCAGCGCGCCAACGGGATCGCGTCAAGCCACCCCTATCGCATGGAAATGGATGCGCTAGGCAACCGACGCCTCCATTTCGAGGTGGAGAATCTTCCTCCCTTCGGCAAGAAGATCTACACCGTGACAGCCAACCTCAAGCTCTCCAGGTCGCCCAACGAGATCCCCGCCATCGACCGTAAGGCTTTCCTGAGCGAGGAGAGCTTGATCGAGGTCAGCGCCACCGAGATCAAGCGGCTGGCCCAACGACTCGCCGCGGACAGCGAAGGGAAGACGGTGGAGAACATCTATCGCTGGGTGACCGCCAACATCGCCAAGCCAGGCTATGTGGAGCGCGACCGGGGGGCCTTGCAGACCCTGGTCAGCCACTCCGGCGACTGCACCGACACCATGTATCTCTTCGCCGCCCTGAGCCGGGCCAACGGCATTCCCACCCGGAACATGGCCGGGTTCACGGCGAAAGAGAACGTCGTGCTCAAACCCAGGGACTACCACAACTGGCTCGAAGTCTTTGTCGACGGCCGCTGGCGATTGGTGGATCCCGACCGGCGCATCTTCATGGAACAGGCATCCGACTATATTGCGATGACTGTGTTGAGCGATGCGCCGACCTTGGAATCGCAAGCGTCCCAGCGTCTGTTCGGTGGGCCGGAAAATATCGAGATCACCATGAACTGATCGTTCAGGGCGTGGTGTCATGACAGGAACGTTCTATCGAAGGATGTCAGGAATGAATGGAAAAGTGTTGCGGGCGCAGGCCCTTTTGCTGTGTTTGGTTCTGTTATCGCCAGGGGCAAGCCTATTCGCCTCCCAATACAGCGATGTGGTCAGCGCCGATGGGCCGATCGCCTACTGGAAGCTGGATCAGACGACCGGCGATCTGGCCGTCGACGCCATAGCGGGCAACAACGCCACCCTGGTGGGCGCCCCGGCAAGGGACAACCCCTCCGGCCTGCCCCAGGACGACGGCCGCGCCCTGCTGCTGAACGGCGTCGATCAATACATCGAACTGCCCGATGCCGGCCTGCTCGATCAGCAGATCTTCTCCTTCGAGGTCTGGGTAAGCCAATCCGACCTGGCCGCCTGTCCACCCCTCTATATCAATCTGCCGCTGGGCGCCTTTAGCGATGCGCGCGGCAACATCATACGTCTGCCCTTCGATTCCGGGTGCGATAGCCCAACGTTCGTGTGGGGTGAGGGCGCTGGCGAACCAGACATGTTTTTCGGCGGCCAAGACAGCCCGGCCAACCAGTGGCGCCACGTCGTCGTGACCTTCGCCTACCAGATCGACACCCCGGATACCTTCCGCGCGGTGCGCATCTATGTGGACGGCGTCCAGGTCTCGGAGAGGACGGCGCTCACCTCAGGGATAAGCTATGCCAACGCCGCCCAAGGCGAGCCCGCGGAGATGGTGCGGATCGGCAACGGCCCCACCTATTTCGGTGGACCGGTCGACGATTTCCTCCACGCCTATCTGGATGAAATCGCCTTCTACGACACAGCGCTGACCCCAGAGCAGATCGAAGAGCACTACTATGCCGGCATCCAGCCGCCGCTGATGATCACCGCCTCCCAGGCCCTCAGGGTCAGCAACGGCCTCGCGGACACCATTGAAGTCAGCTTCAACGCCGACCTGAAAGGCGACACCTTCTCCCTCAACGATGTGATGATCGCCGGGCCGGACGGCGACGTTGTGCCGA
Organism: Candidatus Thiodiazotropha sp. (ex Epidulcina cf. delphinae); assembly: GCA_025656455.1. Lineage (GTDB taxonomy): Bacteria > Pseudomonadota > Gammaproteobacteria > Chromatiales > Chromatiaceae > Thiodiazotropha. Next base: position 101,543 of record JAHXHS010000014.1, read on the forward strand.
CCGCGGTGACAAAAATCGCTGCCGCCAATACCTACCGTATTGCGATACCCCCACAGACCACCCCCGGCGTCTACTGGCTCAATATTCAGCCGAATCTCATCGCCAAGAGCGGTCTCGCCATGGATCAGGACCAGGATGGGATCTTCGGTGAGCCCGAACAAGACGGCTACTCCACATCCTTCACCCTGGGAACCGTCGATCCGACCCGCATCCTCCAAGTCACTCCCACCGGGCTGGACAACAGCCCGGTCGCCACCGTCAGCGCAGTGTTCGAACTCGAGGTCAACCTAAGCAGTTTTACCGTGGACGATATCCTGCTCACCGGCCCCAATGGCGCCGTCACACCCAGTTCCATCACCACCGCGGACAACCTCAGCTTCGACATCGCCTTCACCCCCGCGTTGTCCGCCGACGGGGTCTACAACCTGAGCATCGGCCCGAATATCGCCACCCTCTACGGCGGCGGCATGGATCAGGACCAGGACGGCGTGATTGGCGAGACCCCGGACGACGTCTTCACCGCCGCCTTCGAACTCGACCTCACCCCACCGACTCCCCCCGCCGGCATCAACTATCTCCCGGCGCCCGAGCTGAATATCGTTTCACTCTCCCCGGTCACGCTCCAGGGAGACCGCGCGGAAGCGCTCTCCATCTGGATCAACGGCGTCGAGTCGGTCCCCTTGGGCAGCGGCGCCTGGTCGCTGCCCCTCAATCTGGTGGAGGGGAGCAACGACTTCATCCTCGAAGCCGAGGACAGGGCAGGCAACCGCTCCGATCCCGTCACCCTGCGTTTCGTCCACGACACCATCGCCCCGGTCATCACCGGCTATACGCCCCCCGACGGCAGCCACACCCATCAGCCCTCGACCACCATCTCCCTCAGCTATAGCGAAACCGGCAGCGGCATCGACCCGGCAAACGCGCTCCTGAGCGTCACCCGCGACGGCGTGTCCGTGCCCGGAAGCTGGGTAGCGGAGATCAACACCCTGCGTTTTGCCCCCGACACCCCCCTGGCGGACGGCGTCTATCTCATCGCCAATCAACTGCCGGACCTGGCGGGTAACGCTTCGGCCCCCTTGAATCATGGCTTCACCCTCGACACCCTTGCCCCCGCCGCCCCCGTCGTCAACGGACTGCCATCGGTCACCAGCAGCGCGCAACTGACCGCCACCGGCCTCAAGGAGGCAGACAGCGAGATCCTGCTCAACGGCCAGATCCTGGTCAGCCGGGACGCCCTCACCGACTGGTCCGCCAGCCTCTCCCTGGCCAGCGGGCTCAACACCCTGAGCTTCACCGCCCGCGACCGGGCAGGCAACCTCAGCCCCCCCAGTGTTGTTGAGGTCACCTTTGACGATACCGCCCCAGGCCCCGTCATCCTCTCCGCCACCGACCCCGGTGACGGCGTCACCCTGCTGCTCGACTGGCGCGGTTACGACGAAGCCGCCAACGGCAACGACATCGCCAACTATGCCCTCTATATCGAGACCACGCCCTACACCAGCGTCGCCGCCCTGACCCCGGCCGCCACCCTGGCCGCCGGGGTGCAGCAGCACAGCGCCCAGGGCCTGACCCCCAACCAGCCCTACTACCTGGCGGTGGTGGCCGTCGACGCCCAGGGCAATCGCCTGGATAGCGTCACCCCGGTCAGCGCCACCCCGACCGACACCACTCCGCCGGGGGAGGCGAGGGGACTGACCATCGTCCCCAGCGCCACCAGCCTGCAGCTTAGCTGGAGCGCCCCCGCCGAGGGCAGCGCCGACCTGGCCGGCTATCGCCTCTATTTCAACAACGACGCCGGGACACCCCTCGACGCCGCCGTCACCACCGCCGAGCGCACCGGCCTCAGCCCCGCCACCGGCTACCCGGTCCGCCTCACCAGCCTCGACAGCGCCGGCAACGAAAGCCCAGGCCTCGCCGTGACCGCCGCCACCCTGCTGACCAACCCCGCAGGTCTCGCCGCCGAAGGGCAGGAGAGCCGGGTGAGCCTGAGCTGGAGCGCCGCCGCCCCAGGCAACCTGGTCAAGCAGGTCGCGGTCTATGCCGAGACCAGCGACTTTGCCAGCGTCGCCGGCCTGACCCCCCGGCTGCGCCTCGCCCCCGGGGCCACCGCCGCCACCGTTACCGGGCTGAGCAACGGCACCCCCTACTATTTCGCCGTCACCGCTATCAATCTCTCAGATGGCGAGACGCCGGCGGTCGCCAGCGTCACCGCCACCCCCCAATCCGATCAGGAGGGTCCGGTCCTGGGCGCGCTCACCTATCAAGGATCACCCTTCAGCGATGGCGCCGTGTTGAGCGAATCGGGTAGCCTCACCGTTGCCGCCAGCGACCTCTCCGGGGTCAGCCGCATCGCGTTTCAGTTGGACGGATCCCCCCTCGCCACCGACACCAACGGCGGCGACGGCTTCAGCGCCTCCCTGAACCTCGCCGATCTGGCCGACGGCAACCATACCCTGACCCTCACCGCCTACGATGTGCTGGAGAACGCCACCACCCAATCGTTCAGCTTCTCGGTCAGCCTCGCCGCCCCCCCGGCCCCGGTCATCACTTTACCGGCCAGCGGCAGCGTCACCAACCAGGCCAGCCTCACCGTCACCGGCGCCTCCGTGGCGCAGGCCGAAGTGATCCTCCAGGTCAACGGCATCCAGGCCGCGGGCCCCTTGCCCCTCGACGCCGACAACCGTTTCCAGGCCCAGGTCAGCCTCAGCGAAGGGGCCAACAGCCTCACCGCCCTGGCGCAAAACCGCAGCGGCCCCGGCCCCGCCAGCGCCCCGGTCAGCGTCACCCTCGACACCCAGGCGCCGGACGCCCCCCTCGGCCTCAAGGCCCAATCCCTGGAGGATGGCCAGGTGCTCCTGACCTGGAACGCCTCGGCCGACGAACGGGTCGTCGCCTACGCCGTCTACCGCGCCACCGCCCCCTTCGACGACATCGCCCAGGCCGTGCAGGCCAACACCAGTCCGCTGACCGGCAACCGCTTCACCGACCTGCCCCTGGCGGAAGGGAGCTTCCACTACCGGGTGGTCGCGCTTAACGCACTCAACACCCACAGTCCCCCCTCCAATCCCGCCAGCGCCGTTGCCGACAGCCTGCGGCCCAGGGCCCTGGCGATCCGCTACGCCCCGACCGGGCAGAGCGATCCCGCCAGCGGGCGCATGGCCGCCGGCCGGGTGGACGTCGAAGTGGACGTCAGCGAGTCCCTGCTCACCACCCCCTTCCTCAGCATCACCCCCGACGGCGGGGTGCCGATCAGCGTCGATCTGGTCCCCCAGGGCGACACCCTATACCTGGGCCATTTCGACATCACCGATCTCACCCCCAGCGGCACCGCCTACGCAGTCTTCTCCGCCCGCGACCCGGTGGGCAACCGGGGCAGCGACATCGACCAGGGCGCCACCCTTCAGATCGACACCGCCGGGCCTTCGATCACCCTGCTCAGCGTCACCCCGGCAGCACCGATCCACAACGATCAGGCCGACCCGGTCAGCGTCAGTTTTGCCTTCACCCTCGACCAGGCCGTGTTGCACGGCACCCTCCCCGAGCTGGCCTATCGCCTCTCCGGCCCCGGCCGCCAGTCCGTTGCCATCCCCAACCTGGCCCAGACCGACGCCCTGCACTGGAGCGGCAGCTTCCCACTGCCCGCCGACGCCGGTCTCAGCCAGGCCGAGACCCTCAGTTTCCAACTCACCGCCCGGGACGATCTCAACACCCTCGGCGCCACCATTCAGGGCGAAAACAGCTACCAGGTCTATCAGGGCGATCTGCCGCCCCTGGAGATCCCCCGCAACCTCACCGCAACCGCCCAGCCCAACGGCGGCGTGCAACTGCAATGGGACCCGGTGGCCGGGGCCGCCGCCTATCAACTCTATCGCCAGGCGCCCGGTGAGACGGTCCTGACCCCGCTGCAACAGGTCACTGTTCTGGCGTTCAGCGACGCCTCCCTGGCCGACGGGGAGTATCGTTACGCTGTCGCCAGCCTGCGCCAGGCCAACACCCAGGAGAGCCTCAGCGGCCAGAGCGACGCGGTGGCCGTCACCGCCGACAGCCAGGTCCCGTCGAGCCCCCAGAGTCTCGCCCTAGAGCTGGTCGGCGCCGGCATCCAGGCCCTCTGGGATGCCCCCACCGGCGCTACCGAGCCCCTCACTTACAACCTCTACCGCGCCGGCGGCACGGTGCTCGATGACGTCACCGGCCTGACCCCCGTCCAGACCGGCATCGTCGCCAACAGCCAGGGGATCCTCGGCTATCTCGACACCGCCCCCGACATCAACGCCTCGGTCTACGCCGCCACCGCCGTGGACGCCGCCGGCAACGAATCCCCGCCCTCGGTCTCCGCCTATCTCAACGTAGCGCTGCTGCCCGTCGCCACCCTCCAGGTCAGTCAACTCGACGGCGGCTATCCCACCGTCACCTGGAGCCACACCGCCAGCGCCATCAGCGGCTACAACCTCTACCTGGACGGCAGCGCCACCCCGGTCAACCCCACGCCCCTGACCGCCACCCAGTATCAGGACCTCGGCTACACCCAGGCGCCGCGCCGCTACACCGTCACCGCCCTCGACGCCAACGGGGTCGAGAGCCTGGGCAGGCACATCGAGCTGCCCCCGCTCACGGCCGGCCTTGCCCAAGGAAGCCGCATCCAGCGCGGGGTCATGAACCGCATCGCCTATGAAGTGGTCAATCCAGGCCCCGATCCGGTCAGCGGGGTCCGCCTCCAGGCCCTCATCGCCGGCCACAGCCACAGCTCAGCCCCGTTCGCGCTGGCCGCCGGCGAGCAGCGCAGCGTCGCGCTGATTCTCGGCGGCTATGACACCCTGCCCGATCTGGCCGACATCCAGACCACCCTCGCCGTCACCCCCGACAGCGGCGAACAGATCGAGATCGTGGCAAACGCCCAGCTCCCCGTCACCGACTCCGCCCTGCTGCTCCAGCTCGAAACCCGTGAGCTCACCCGCGGCGCCACCGGCGAAGCGCGTCTGATCCTGGAGAACACCAGCGACGTGGTCACCGAGATCCTCACCGCCCAAGGCAACAACACCTCCCCCGAGATCCGCACCCTGCTGGAGGACCTGGACGGCAATGTGCTCGCCAGCGTCCCCTTCATTCAGCTCCTCGGCGCAGGTGTCTTCACCCAGCCCAACGGCGACACCCTTGCCCGCCTCCAACCCGGCGAGCGCTACCTCTCCCCCTGGTACACCCTGCCGATCCCCGCCGGCGCCCCCGACAATGCCCGGATCGTGGTGCGGATCGATCAGTTCCACCACCGGCTGGGACAGCCCGAACAGGTCTCCATCCCCGGCATGCAGGGCAGTCAGGCCGTGCTCCTGCAGGATACCGCCTACAGCGCCGACCTGACCGCCATCGCCCCCCAGAGCAGCTACGGCGATCAACCGATCCTCATCCAAGGCCAGGCCCTGGCCCGCGACAGCGGCCAGCCCCTGCCCCAGGTGCCGCTAGAGCTGGTCCTCGCCGTCAACGGCTTCGAGCGCAAGCTGCCAATCACCACCGATGCCAGCGGCGCCTTTGAGTTCGAATACATCCCCCAGCCCAACGACGCCGGTCTCTACACCGTCTCCGCCATCTACCCCGGCGGCCTGGCCAGACCCAGCCAAGGCCAGTTCACCCTCAACCGAGTCTCGATCAGCCCCGTCAATCTGCGCCTCTACCTCGCCAAGAACTACCCGCAGAGCTTCGACATGATCCAGGCCACGGCCGGGGAGGGGACCCACGCCACCAACCTGCGCCTGGTCTACGACGCCGTTGACCAGCCCAGCGGCCAGTTCCCAACAGGCCTCACCCTCGTCCCAGCCGCCCCGGTCAACCTCCAAGCCGGGCAAGCCAGCCCCTTGGCCTTCACCATCGAAGGCGACAACAGCGCCGCCACTGCCGGCAACCTGGTGATGCGCGTGGTCAGCGACGAGAGCGGCAGCGAGCCCCTGGTGACGATCAACCTCGACTACGAACTCTCCGAGGCCAAGCCCGCCCTCTACTTCAGTCCCAACTACCTGGAGACCGGCCTCGCCCACGACGACACCGTGACCGAAACCCTCACCCTGGAGAACCGCGGTCTCGCCGACCTCACCGATATCCAAGTCAGCCTGCTCACCCAGCAAGACGCCCCCGCCCCGAACTGGGTCTACCTCCTCTCCCCCCAGGACCAAGGCAGTCTCGCCATCGGCGCCACCCGCCAGATCCAGTTCGCCGCCGCCCCCACCTATCTGGTGCCCGACGGCGTCTACCCCTTCAAACTGCGGGTCCAGAGCAGCAACCACCCCACCACCGACATCAACCTCTTCGTCGCCGTCACCCAGTCCGGGGTCGGCCAGGCCCTGTTCAAGGCCTCCGACATCTACACCGCCACCCTGGACGAGAACAACAACCCCATCCCCGGTCTGGCCGGCGCGCGCATCCGCCTGCAGCATGAAGAGATCCTCAGTATCGAACACACCGGCGCCACCGACGCCAACGGCGAGCTGCTGTTCAGCGATCTCCCCGCCGGGCGCTACCGCTTCCGCGCCAGCGCCCCCAACCACCAGGACCTGCTCGGCCGCCTCACCGTCAAGCCCGGCGTCACCACCCCCCAGGATATCTTCCTCGACTTCGACCTCATTACAGTGGAGTGGTCCGTGACCGAGATCACCATCGAAGACAAATACGAGATCACCCTGCACGCCACCTTCGAGACCGACGTGCCCGCCGCCGTGGTGGTGCTCCAACCCACCAGCACCCCCCTTCCCGAGATGGCCGTCGGCGACGTCTTCCAAGGGGAGCTGCGCCTCACCAACTACGGCCTGATCCGCGCCGACGGCATCACCTTCGTACCCCCCCGCGAAGACGGCTATTTCCGTTACGAATTCCTCGCCAATCTGCCCGACACCCTAGGGGCCAAAGAGAGCCTGGTGATTCCCTACCGGGTCACCGCCATTGCGCCTTACGACCCCGACGGCAGCGCCAGCGGCGGGGGGTGTGGCGGTTACGGCGCCGGTTCCCGGGTCGACTATCAGTACAAATGCACCAATGGCGACATCACCAGCGGCTCGACCTCGCACAGTTGGAGCGGCAAGGCCAGCGGTGATTGCGGAAGCAGTAGCGGTGGTTGGTGGGGGCCCAGCTTTAGCGATGGCGGTGGGCTTGGTGGCGGCCGGGGCGGCGGCGGTGGCGGAGGCCCCTCCTACAGCGCCATACCCGGCGCAGCCTGCATCCCCGACCAGGAGCCCTGCAACGACGTCTGTTGCGATCAGGGACAGGGCCCGGCGGGCAAAGGCAACGGTAAGAATTAATAGGATATGGAAATGAGAATATTCAGGATAACTCATGGCTTTGTAATACTGCTGTTGCTTACGGTTTGTATACATGTCGCTTATGCAGATGTTGAATTACCAAAAGGGGAGTACTACCAAAACATCGATGACATGACAGCTAAGGTCCTGGGTGGTGAGATCACCATCCGGCGCACCTGGTACAAAGGGCAGTGGTTTTCTAATCGCGCCTGGGAGCCATTAACGTTTATGACCGTCGGTGTCGTTGATCCTTATGTGCGAGAGATCCAACGGAATGAAGATGCTTACCGAATCCACCTTAAAATGCTCCAAGCCATGGAGCAAAATGCCGCTAACTGCGGCGCGTGTCCCAGCGGCGGCTGCAGCGGGTGGACCCAGGAAGAGATACAGGCCTGTATGCGCGAGTATCTCAGCGATCTCTATCGCGTCGGCACGGTTTATCGACGGAATGGCCATACCGATGTGCCCCAGCATGTCGACAAGATCACCCGCACCGACACCGGCTACCGCTGGACCAACCGAGAAGCCGACTGGATCGATTACGACCCCCAAGGGAAGATCCAGTCCTACGGCAATAAAGCCGGCGCCACGGCCACGTTTACTTATGACGCCAATGGCCGAAGGGCCAGTGTGCGCGACCGGCTCGGCAACACCGTGTTCACCTATGAGTACAATCCCCAGGGGCAGCTGCGCTTTGTCCGAGGAGACGGCAACCGGCAAGTCGAATACCGTTACACCGGTGATCTGCTCACCGAAGTCATCGATGCGCGAGGCAAGACCTGGCGCTATACCTACAGCAACACCAGCCCAGACTCACCCCCCCGGCTTACCACGACCACCGATCCCAACAACCGCATCACCACGATCAGCTACGCCGAGACAGGCAGAGTGGCAAGCCAGCGCTTGGTCGACTCAGAGGGCAATCGCCGCGAAACGACCTATGTCTACGATTATGGCTATGACAGAAAGGAATACTATGTCCAGATTAAAGGGGCGATGGGCGAGGTCACCGAGCGGTTTTACGACAGGGACTCCGTACTGGTGCGAAAGATTGTCAACGGACAAGCGGTCTTCTCACTGACAAGGGCCGAAGATGGCTATCAGCAGATCCATACCATTCAAGACCGCCGCAGACTCAGAACCACCAAGGTTTACGACTACTGGCAAAACCTCATCAAAACCACCCACCCCGATGGCACGGTTACGAGCGCCAGCTACGAACCCCGCACCACCCAGCTCAACGAGCGCGTCGATGAACAGGGCCGGATCACCCGCTACGCGTATCACGCCAACGGCCTGCTCTTCAGCATGACCGAGGCGGCCGATACGCCCCAGCAACGCATCACCGAATACCAATACAACGCCCAAAACCAACTGAGTCAAAAGCAGCAGTTAGGAGACACCGACACCCAGGCAGCGATCACCACCTATACCTATAACGCCCGCGGCCTGTTGGAGAGCGTCACCGACCCCGAAGGGGGCGTCACCCGCTATGTCTACAACGCACAAGGCGATGTCACCAGCCGCACCGATCCCAACAACCACACCTGGGCCTACACCTACGATGCCGCCGGCAACCCGCTAAGCGTCACCGATCCCCTGGGTCAAATCGTCAGCCACACCTACGACGACGTCGGTAACCGCCAGAGCACCACCACGGCCCGCCAGCATACGACGGTCTATCTGTACGATTGGCTCGACAAGCTGGCCCGTGAGACCGATCCGCTCAACCACAGCGCCAGCTATAGCTACGACCTCAACGGCAACCTGAGAAGCCTCACCGATCCTCAGAACAACACCCAGCGCCTGGCATACGATCTGGAAAACCGCCTGATCAGCTATCAGGACGCCGCCGGCAATCTCATCCAATTGGGTTACGGCGAGCGGGCCGGTGAAGGCGGCGGCAACACCGGCAGCGTCAACTATCCCGGTCTGCTCAACCGCCTTGAATTCCCCAGCTACCTGCAGACCTACGACTACGACCGGCGCAACCGCCGCACCCGGGTGATCGATCATCTCGGGACCGGCACGGCCATCACCACCACCGCCTATGACGAAGTCGGCAACACGGTTCAGACCACCGATGCCGAAGGGCGGATCACCCAATACCGCCACGACGCCCTCGACAGATTGATCGAGGTCATTGATCCCCTGAATCAGAGCACTAAGTTCAGCTATGACAATCGGGATAACCTGCTCAGCGTCACCGACCCCAACAATCACACCACCCGCTACACCTACGACCGGGCCGATCGCAAGACCAGCGAGATCCGTCCCGGCGGGCAGATCATCGCCTACACTTACGATCCCGCCGGCAACCTAACGAGCACCACCGACCCCGACGGCAGAAAGAC
>JAHXHS010000015.1 GCA_025656455.1 Candidatus Thiodiazotropha sp. (ex Epidulcina cf. delphinae)
GTGGACACCCCGTTGCTTGTTGGTTGAACACACTTCACTTCAAGCTTGGCACATACGATGCCGGATGGCGGGGTGTCCATCTCAGCACCCAATCTTAAGTCGAGTCGATGATCTACGGGAAGCGTTGTTTATGTGGGTTTTCGATCCGCTGGTATCAGTAGGTCGTTTCCGTGCTCCCCATCAATGACGGGGAATAGCATGGAATAAGGCACAGCCCAGATTCCTTTTTCGGTCTGGATCTTGGCTCGCTTTGGGTTGAGTTTGATGATGGCGCCGAACAGCTCTTGGCCCTCTCTCCCGGCAAATCCCACGGTATCGCCGATCCGCAATGACAGGCGGTCCACACCCTGTTGGTTTGGCGTAATGTCGGTGTCCTGGTTCTCGAGGTTGATCATATACAGCGGAATGGTCCAGCGTTTGCCGGTTTCCAGATCTTGGACCGCTGCGCGGGTCTTGCGGATCTGCAGCACCCGGGCCGGGACCAGCCGGTTTCCCTGTTCATGAAAATAGGTGATCTCCATGCCTGGCCTGAGGGCGCGTTTGATAACGATTAGCCGCGCTGGATCGTCCAGTAGCTTACCGATTGCCGCCTGTAGGCGGAACAGGTCAAACATCGAGGCCTGCTGTAGCTCGGAGAGAATGAGGTTGTAATCCATGGATTTGAAAAAACTCCTTAAAATATCAATAGAAACAGTAGGATATCAATAGTTACGATGATGCGTATATCGCGGCATTATCTGTTGAATCGTATATATTGACATTATCCGGTATGGCGTATACGTACTTTATGCGGTGGGTCGTATAAACAAGGTGAGGTGATGGGAAAGATTATACGCAGTAACAAAGATCTCGGCGCGGCAATACGCTTGGCGCGCAAGAATAAGGATTTGCGGCAGGTCGATGTCGCCCGGAAAGCGTCTATCCGCCAGGCTCTGGTCTCAGAGCTTGAGACTGGCGCCACCACGGCGAAGCTCGATACTGTGATCCGGGTGCTGGCCTCGCTGGATTTGGACCTCTCCATTGTCCCACGCCGGAAAACCGGATTCGATCCTACGGCGTATTGAGCGTGGGACGTAAACGCCAAAAACGTGTGCTGGATGTGTACGTTGGCTTACGCAAAGTCGGCCAATATTCCCGCGCGCCGAGCGGCGCCACAGCGTTTCGCTATGTGCCTGATTGGTTATCGGCCGAGTCATAGGCTTTCAATCAGCTGATCTGCAAACTTGCAATCGGCCGACACAGAAGGTTACGATTAGCCGCCATGGCCAACCCCGAAATTTACACCCGTTTGGTAGAGCCCCGCATCAATGAGGCGCTGGCCGATACCCCCGTCGTCTTGATTCACGGGCCGCGCCAGTGCGGTAAGACAACCCTGGCGCGAATGGTGGGTGAGAAGAGGGACTATGCATACTTCAGCTTCGATGATGATGTAGCACTCGCGGCTGCACAGGCAGACCCAGTGGGCTTTGTCGGGGATCTGCCGGAGCGGACTATTCTCGATGAGGTGCAGCAGGCTCCTGAACTGTTCACCGCCCTCAAGACTGCTGTGGACCGCGACCGTACACCGGGCCGGTTTCTGCTCACCGGATCCGCTAATGTATTATTGGTGCCGAAGCTCGCTGATTCACTGGCCGGTCGAATAGAGATCCTGCGGCTGCATCCGTTGGCCCAGGCGGAATTGGCGGAAGAGCCGTCCGCTTTCCTGGACAGGCTATTCGGGGCGGGATTCAAAATTGGCACATGGCAGCGCCTGCGGGAGGAACTGCCCAAGCGAATCGTCGCCGGCGGCTATCCAGCGGCGCTCGCGCGCGGAGCGCTCCGCCGGCGGGCGGTATGGTACCGTGACTACATCGAAACACTGGTGCAACGCGACGTGCGGGATCTGGCGCGTATCCGTTTGCTGGATGCACTACCACGCTTGCTGATGCTGGCGGCAGGACAAACCGCCCGACTGCTCAACGTGACCGATCTGGCGGCGCCCTTCCAGCTGAGCCGACCGACAATCCGCGATTACGTCACGCTACTGACGCGCGTGTTCCTGCTGGACGAGCTGCCGTCCTGGCATAGCAACCGCTTGCGCCGCTTGGTCAAGACGCCGAAACTGCATCTGGGTGATACCGGTCTTGCCTGTGCTTTGCTTGGGGTGGATGCAGCGGCGCTGCAAGTAGATCGTGAACTGCTGGGTCAGTTACTTGAGACCTTCGTTTTTCAGGAATTGCGCCGCCAGGCAAGCTGGCAGGAAGATGTCGTCACGTTCTATCACTTCCGCGACAAGGACGGGGTGGAGGTAGATATTGTGCTTGAAACGGGTAGCCAACGGGTGGCGGGCGTCGAGGTTAAGGCAGCGGCCACGGTAACGGCCTCTGACTTCCGCGGACTGCGCAAGCTCAGACAGGCGGCAGGCAAGCGATTCTCAGGGGGTGTGGTGCTGTACGACGGTGAGACTATGGTCTCCTTCGGTGATGGTCTGTACGCAGTGCCGATCCGTTGCTTGTGGGAGAAATCTGTTATAAGGCATTGATTATATTGGTCGGGGTGAGAGGATTCGAACCTCCGGCCCCTGCCTCCCGAAGACAGTGCTCTACCAGGCTGAGCTACACCCCGATTGCGCGTCTGAACCACCCTTTGGCCAGCGCAGCGAACGGGGAATGGTAATGGAAATGGGGGGGTGATTCAATTGGTTCTTGCGACTGAGAAGTCAGCCAGGTCAGCCAGGGCCTTTTTGTAGGAGGTATCCGGCAGGCAGGCGAGCGCCTGTTTGGACAGTTGCGCCTCTTTTTGGGCGAGCTGCTGGGTATAGGGGATGGCATCGCTGGCCTGAATGGCCTGCATGACAAAATCGATCTCCTCCAGGCCGCCGTTCTCAATGATTGTCGCCAAGCGTTGGCGCTGCGCTTCATCGGCCTGTTTCATGGCCTGGATCAGGGGCAGGGTCGGTTTGCCCTCCGCCAGGTCGTCACCGATGTTCTTGCCGATTTCGCTATTGCTGGAGTAGTAGTCCAGTGCGTCGTCGACCAGTTGGAAGGCGATGCCCAGGTGAAGACCGTAATCCGCCAGCGCCTGCTGTTGATCGGCTGGGACATCGGCGATAACGCCTCCCAGGCGGGCGCCAGCCTCGAACAGGGTGGCGGTCTTGCGTTTGATCACCTCCATGTATTCCGCTTCGCTGGTCTCCGGGTTGTGTACATTCAATAATTGAAGCACCTCGCCCTCGGCGATGCGGTTGGTGGCGTGGGAGAGGAGATCCATGACCTGCATCCGGCCGACCTCCACCATCATCTCGAAGGCGCGTGAATAGAGAAAGTCCCCCACCAGGACGCTGGCTTCGTTGCCCCAGACCGCATTGGCCGTTTCCCGGTTGCGCCGCAGGTCGGATCCGTCCACGACATCGTCGTGCAGCAGGGTGGCGGTGTGGATGAATTCAATGATGGCGGCCAGATCCAGGTGGCGCTCTCCTCCATACCCGCATGCCCGTGCTGCCATCAGTACGATCATCGGGCGCAGGCGTTTTCCGCCGCTGTGGACGATATAGGCGCCGATTTGGTTGATCAGCACCACGTCTGACTGCAGCTGTCTGACGATGAGTTTGTCGACGGCCTCCATGTCATCGGCGATGAGTTGGCGAATCGTTGTTATATCCATTAGGCGCTATGACTTGAAAAAACCCCCGCATGCTAGTTGAGTGCCCTATATAAATCAATCATTTCAGTGGTCCGCCGATGCCTCGTGCCGTTTGCTCTGCCCGATCGGTTTTGCGTTTTCCCATCCACTTGAGCAGATAAGGGACCTTTACAGTTTATGGCTCATCCTCAAAATCGAGCGGGTAGTAAATTGTGTCCGCCAATGAACGCGAATTAACGCCAATAGCCGGGTCTACCATCGCAGGATCAAGGAGAAGCGGATGGCCTACCCCCTCTTGCCAATCCCGTCCTGGCGTGAGCGAGAAGCACAGGCGAAACCGATTAAGCGGGCCTGAGTGTCTGAGCGAAGCGAGTTTTCAGGCCCGCCGGTTTCGCCGAGCATCGCAGCGGTCCCCGCAGGGGCGCGACAGCCGGGCGCCCTTTCTTTTGGTGACTTTTCTTTTGGCGTAAAAGAAAGCTTCGTTAGAAAAATTCGTGGGCAGCCTTGAATGATAAACATCACTAACCTATTGAAAGATATATGTAATGCTGGATTTATTGGCTGCATCTTTTTCGAGGGCCAGTTCTGAATACAGGATGCCGTCTGAGCAACAGACCAGCAGATATCGTGTGGCCACGTCATTCCGGCGCATGCCGGAATCCAGAGAATATGGCAGGGAGGCAGTATGGAGCGACAGCCGTGCGTGTACCTATTAGCCAGCAAACGAAATGGAACGCTATACACAGGTGTGACTTCCAATCTGCCATTCAGCGGGAAAAAGCCATCAAGAACTGGAAGAGGGCATGGAAGATAAAGACAATTGAAGCGATGAACCCATGCTGGCGAGATTTGTATCCGGACCTGATCTAATTCGAGAAGTGTTTTTTGTTATATGACAAATGGTTGATAATCGTGGAGCACCTGGATTCCGGCATCCGCCGGAATGACGGGATCAGGGAAGTCTGCCCACAAATTTCCCTGAAGAGCCAAAAGAAAAGACACTCGCCCAGGAGGGCGAAAAAGAACCTTTCCGCCGGCACGGCAAACAGTCACACGGGTTAGCGCTCAGCCCCACCTTCCCAAGGGTTAACCTGCATTTCTCACCAAGCGGGCCGAATAAACGGATAACATGATGAAATTTAAAGGGCAGGGGCATCAATGCTGACAGCGGGGGCAGAAGAATGTGGAGCGCTGGGCAAGGGATTTGCTGCGGATCGCCGTGCCGCATTCGGGACAGGGCTCTTCCGCCTTGCCATAGACCAGCAGCTTTTGCGCAAAGTAACCAGGCCGTCCGTCCTGCCGTAGGAAATCGCGCAGGGTGGTGCCGCCCTGGCTGATCGCCTCCACGAGAACTTTGCGTATTTCGTCGGCCAGCGTCTGATAACGGACGGCCGAGATTCTGTTGCTGGGACGGGTTGGGTGGATGGCGGAGCGAAACAGGGATTCGTTGGCGTAGATGTTACCCACGCCGACCACCGTTTTACTCTCCATGATCAGCTGTTTGACAGCGATGCGGCGGTGCTTGCCCTGTCCGTGCAGATAGGCGCCGTCGAACGCTTCACTGAGTGGCTCCGGGCCGAGGCTGGCAAGCAGTGGGTGTTGAGAAATCGGTTGTTCGGTCCAGAGCACGGCGCCGAAGCGGCGGGGGTCGCGCAGTTTGAGTCGCCTGTCGTCTCCCAATCGCAGCTCGAAGTGGTCATGTTTCTGCACCCTGGCGTCCGCTTCCACGATTCGCAGACTGCCGGACATCCCCAGGTGCAGGATCAGGGTTCCATGGTGAAATGTCAGCAGCAGGTATTTGCCGCGTCTCCCTACCGATAGCAACTTTCGGCCTTTCAGAAGTTGCGGGAGGTCGTCGGGTATCGGCCACCGCAGGCGGGGTTGGCGAATGACGACCTGTCGAATCCGCTGTCCGGTGATATGGGGCGCAATGCCCTGGCGAGTGGTTTCGACCTCAGGCAGTTCAGGCATCGTTATCTCCTCAACCAGGCCTCTGCGGGGGCACTGAGGTGGTGGTGGAATCCATCCGCGATGAGGTGTATCTCGCCCCGATAGAGGACATAACGCCAGCCATTGACCGGGTCGTTATTGCCGAAGGCCAGCGCTTCGCCATTCAACCTCAGCCTGATGGGCGCCGGCGTAAGTCCGTAGGGGCGCAGGTCGTCTGGCGCGGAGAAGCGGTCCAGACTGGGGGTTTGGGTAATGCCCAGGAGTTGCTTGACCCGGCGTTGATTGGCGGGTTGGTCGCCTGACAGCCATCCATCCTGGATACGCCGCAGTCTTATCTCCCGTCCATGCAGGTCGGTGATGTCGATTTCGTTAACCCTCTGCGGGTTGAGCGGTGTCAGCGGTGGCAGGGGGCGTGGTTGTGACTGCCATACCAGGAGACCCAGCAGGCTGGCGATGGCCAGCAGAATCAGGTTGGTTCGGCTAGGCACGATTTCGGCGCCAGGTCATGATACCGCCGATCAGCAGCAGCGATAGCGGCAGTACGATCAGAGAGCCGAGTCCGATGATGCCGATGGCGAACTTCGAGAGATGCAATTCCCGGTCATCGGCTTGCGGCGCCGGTATGCCGATCAGCCGCTCATCGTTGGCCAGCCAGCGCAAGAGCGAGAGCCCCAGATCCAGGTTGCCGGCATTGTTGAGGAAGCTGTTGGAGAGAAAATCCCCATCGCCGATAAGCAGCAAGCGCTGCTCGTTATCCTGGCGCTGTCTGCTGAGGGCGAAGCCCAGGGTCAGGGGGCCGGCCACCTCACCCGCTTGGGCGTTACGCGCTATCTCGCCGGTCAGGGGGCCTGTCTCGTTCCAACTTCTGTCCAGGGTCTGCAACAGAGGCGTCACCTTCCAATCGTTCCCTGCAGCAGCAGAGAGGGCGGCAGCCTGAGGGTAGAGGGTCAACAGACTGAAGCCCTGGGTGGCCGGGTGGTCTGGATAGTCAGGCACCAGCGCCACGGCAGGATTGTCGATGCCCAATTCCCTGACATTGGCATCCACGATGGTGCCGGGAAGCTGCTCGATGCCGGTCAGTTGCTGCATCAGGGATTGGGCGACCTGATTGCCTGGGTCGCTCAACAGGAGCAGATTTCCGCCGCCTTCGAGATAGTCGCGCAGACGCAAGGTTTCACCAGGGAGCAGGGGGTGGGAAGGGGAGGCAATCACCAACAGGGCCGTGTTGTCCGGCGGGACGGGCGTGGTGGCGAGGTCGAGCCCAATGACCTGATAGCCCTGCTGTTTAAGTGACGCCCCAAATTCGCCGAGATCGTGATTGGCCTGGCCCAGAAGATCGCGTTCCCCATGTCCGGTGAGCCCGGCTATCCAATGTTCCCTGGCCTGTCCCAGACGCAGGATGGCATTGCTGAACCGCTCTTCGTCCAGAAGCTGAATACGCTCCTCCCGATGGTTGTAACGCAACAGGACCTCACCGGAGAGGCTGACCCCCTGGCGTCGCGCCGCGTCAGGGTTGCGCAGGGGGTCGATGAAGGTCAGCTCCAAGTCGGGCTTGATATGCTGATATCGCTCCACGAAGCGGCGCACCCGATCCCGCAGACTGGCCGTGTCGGACACATAGGCCGTTACCCTCAAGGGGCCCGGTGTACGCTGCAGGATATCGATGCTGATTGCATTGAGGCTGTTGCTGCCCTGTCGGGTCCAGTCCCATTGTCCGTCATAGCGACCGCTCAGCCAGGCCAGCAGTACCAGGATGATCGCCATCAACAGATAGAAGAGCAGATCGTTGAGCCGAGGGGTGAGCCAGGACATCATCCTCTCCGCCGTTTATCGAGTCGGTGCAGCGCCAATCCGAGGAAGAACAGCAGCAGCAGGAGAAAAAAAGCCAAGTCGCTGCTGCGCACCAGGCCAAGCTGCATGTCGAGATAGTGGGACGGCCAGGCCAGCCAGTGAATGAAACTGCCGCCACCGGTATGCTGGTCCAGCAGGGAGATCAACAGCAGCAGACCATAGCTGCCGGCTGCGGCGATGCCTGGATTATCGCTCTGTACCGAGATGAAGAGTCCGATGGCGGTAAAGCTGCCGGATAGCAACAGCAGTCCGAGGCTGGCTGACGCGAGCAGCCCCAAGTCGAGTTGAGTGCCGTTGAACAACGTCAGGCTGAGCAGGAGAGGCGCCAGGACAATGAGTATCTGAAATAACTGGATGGCTAAGAACTTCCCCAGCAGAATGGTGAGGGTTGAGAGGGGGGCGCTGCTCAACAGGGCATAGCTGCCATTGCGAAAGGCCTCGCTGAATGAACGTGTCGTGAGTATCGGGGTGATGATCAGGATGAGCACCGAGGCGAGACCGAACAACTGCATGCCTAGGTGGTGACTCAGTCCCAGGTTGCGATGATTGGCCGGCATGCCGCTAAAGGCCTCCAAGGTGCCGAGAAACTGCCAACTGAGCAGGCAAAGGCCCAATCCGAGCACGATCCAGGCCAGTGGGGTTCGCATCAACCGACGCCACTCGATCCAGGCCAGTCTCCAGATCATGCCTCGCCTCCGGTGGTGGCCTGCAGAAAGAGCTGCTCCAGGCTGACGGTTTCCGGGGTCAGTTCACACACCCCCCAACCCTGTTCCAGGATCTGCCGCACCAATTCACTCGGTCGGCTACCGGTCTCTAGCGTGACGCGAAAATAGTCGCTATGCAGCCGCTCTGCCGAGACCACGGCAGGCAGGGCGGCAATCAACGCCTGGTCGGGATTCTGTTCGAGAGCGAGGCGATAGCAGAGCTGTTCCGGCGGCGTGATCTCTCCGCTGTAGACGCGCTTGCCCTGTTGCAGGATGACCAGCCGGTTACAGGTGGCCTGGATCTCCGGCAGGATATGGCTGGAGAGAATCACGCCTCTTTCGTCCGCCAGTTCCCGGATCAGTTCACGCACTTGGCGGATCTGCGCAGGATCCAGGCCGTCGGTGGGTTCATCGAGAATCACCACCTGGGGGTCGTGGATGATTGCCTGAGCCAGCCCTACTCGCTGCTGAAATCCCTTGGAAAGCTTGCGGATCAGACGTCTGCCCGTCTGTTCAAGCCCACAACGCCGTTTGGCCGCTAAACGGGCCTGTCTGGTTTGCTCTCGGGTCAGTCCGCGTAAACAGGCGCAATCGCTGAGAAACTCATCCACCGACTGATCCCGGTGCAGCGGGGGACGTTCCGGTAGATAGCCGATATGCCGCTTGGCCTGCTTTGGCTGCAGCAACAGGTCATAGCCGCAGATCTTGATCCGGCCGCCACTGGGCGACAGGTCGCCGCTGAGCATCCGCATGATGGTCGATTTGCCTGCGCCGTTGGGGCCTAGCAGGCCAAGGATGTCTCTGGCGGCAAGCTGCAGGTCGAGCGGTTCCACCACCTCGGTTGTGTGGAAGCTGCGACTGAGTTTCGTTGCTGTTAGGAGGCTCGGCATCGACAACAAGATACAGGTAGTTGTAAGAATATTAAAAAGCCATTGCAGGGCGTCGCCAAACATATCACTCTTTGCCTGCTATGCAAGGCCCTCCGGCGGAACCCTTGTTAAATGGGCTTTCCCCCTATTCGAGTGGGTAAAAAGGTCAAGCGCAACAAACCCTATCAAGCAGGATTTGTCCGCAAATGAACGCGAATAAACGCAAATTTACTGCGCGTGATCTCATACCATGGCTTCGCTTATCCGATGTTCATCCTCGCAGTTCATCCCTCACCCATTGATTTAGAGAAAGATAGGCCGTCGCGTGCCGGGTTAATAACTCAAGTTTCGGAGTTCATCTTGTTCCCATGTTCTACGCGTTTCGTAGGGTGCGGCCCTGCCGCACCGTAACTTGAAGCCCTGGAACCCAAGGTATTGGGTCAGGGGGCCGCGAAGTGAAGAAATCCGTCATAGCAAACAGGAGCGCAACCCAGCATGGTGCGGCAGGGCCGCACCCTACGCCCTGTTCACATTGTGCGTTCCCACATAGAACATGGGAACGAGTTAAATTTGAACTCCGAAACTTGAGTTAATAATAGAACCCACCGGGGTTCCTGCGGTGAAAAGAACCTCTCGCCAAATCCGCAAAGAATCTTCAGACCTTGCATGCTTGATGAGAGATATTTTGTAATGATAGAAAACCATCAAGGCAAACGACAGGATGGATTATTTACATTCGCGTTCATTCGCGGACAATTAATTTTGGAGTCTAATTGAGTTGTATGACCTACCCACCCGATCAGGGGAAGAGCCGTTAAATGCGAGAGTCAGGCCGCACTGATCCGGATGCCTGCCTGCTTGGTGTCGATACCGGCGGTACATTTACGGATTTCGTGCTCTTCCAGGCGGGAGCGGTGCGAACCCATAAGGTGCTTTCGACACCCCAGGCGCCGGAGCAAGCCATATTGCAGGGGATCCGTGATCTGGGTCTGGAATCGGTGGGATTGCGTGTGGTGCATGGTTCGACAGTGGCCACCAATGCCGTGCTGGAAGGTAAGGGGGTGCGGACCCTCTATATCGGTAACCGGGGCTTGGGCGATCTCCTGACTATCGGCCGTCAGGCCCGCAGGGAACTCTACAACCTGCAACCTCGTGCCGTCAGGCAGCCTGTCCCTGCTGACGACTGTCTGGAGACGGGTGGACGCCTCGGGGCGGACGGCAGTGTGATTGAGCCGCTGAGCGAAACCGATCTCAGCGAGCTCAGGAAAGCGGTCTCGGACAGGCGTCCCCAGGCGGTGGCGATCAATCTGCTGTTCAGCTTCCTCGATGACCGGTTCGAGAGGCAAATCGAAGCGGCCATGCCTGCGCCGCTCTTCTGTTCCCGCTCATCCAAGGTATTGCCGGCAAGCGGTGAATACGAGCGGGGTATCGCGACTTGGCTAAACAGTTGGGTGGGACCCCTGGTGGCAGGTTATATCGAGCGCCTGAGCGTTGCCCTGCCGGGTGTCCGTCTTTCCGTCTTGCAAAGCTCCGGTGAGGCCATAGCCGCTGAGCAAGCATCCCGTCAGGCCGTGCGCATGCTGCTTTCCGGTCCGGCGGGTGGCTTGATAGGGGCCGGTCATGTGGCGGCCGATTCAGGTCGCCGACAGCTTCTGACGCTGGACATGGGCGGGACGTCGACGGATGTGGCGCTGGTCGACGGGACGCCAAGGTTGACCTTGGAAGGTCGTATCGGGCCTTGGCCCGTGGCCGTGCCGATGGTGGATATGCATACCATCGGCGCAGGCGGCGGCTCCATCGCGCGCCTGGATACCGGCGGAATGCTACAGGTGGGGCCGGAATCAGCCGGCGCCCAGCCCGGACCCGCCTGCTATGGCCGGGGGGGCAAGGAGCCGACGGTGACCGATGCCAATCTGCTCCTGGGCAGGCTAAGGCCGGATGCCTTTCTAGGGGGGCGCATGGGACTCGACCGGCAGGCTGCGGAAGCGGCTGTGGCTGGGCTGGCAGCGCGAATGAGGCTTTCGCCGGAAGCGGCTGCCGCCGGGATCATCCGTGTCGCCAATGAGCATATGACGCGCGCCCTGCGGGTGATCTCCGTACAGCGCGGGATCGATCCACGAAGCTTTACCCTGGTCTCCTTCGGTGGTGCGGGTGGTTTGCACGTCTGCGCCTTGGCCCATGCCCTGGGGATGCACTCGGCGCTGGTGCCGGTCAATGCCGGTGTGCTCTCCGCCCTTGGGATGCTGGCCACCCGTCCCGGCCGCCAGCTGGTGCATACCCGTCTTGGATTGCTTGGCGGGTTGGGTGATGCTCAGCTCACGGCGGAGTTGTCAGAACTCGCCGAGACCGGTTTGGGCGAGCTTATCCGGGAAGGCCTCCGCCGGGATGAGGTCGAGGCTGACTACTCGCTGGATCTGCGTTACCTGGGACAGTCTTACACCCTCAACCTCCCCTGGCATGGCGTGGCCCGGGCCGAGGCCGATTTTCACGACCTGCATGCGTCGCGTTATGGACATCGTATGCAGGCCCCTGTGGAGCTGGTCAATCTGAGGGTGGCCCTGCATGGCCCGGAGGTCGCCGTGGTGTTGCCCCGGGCCATATCCAAGGTCCCCGGCGAGGCGGTGGAGTGGCTTGAATTGCCCGGTATCGAGCAGCCGGTTCCGCGCTATGAGAGGTCTGGGTTGGCTGAGGGACAGTCTGTCCAGGGGCCCGCATTGATCACCGAGATGGCATCGACCACCTGGTTGGAGGCGGGTTGGCGTTGCACCCTGGACAGCGCGCAAAATCTGTTGTTGCAGTCGGGCTAGCCCCCGTTTCCAGGGGAGGTTGTGGATCTATTTGATCTTGGATTCCTTGTAGATCACATGCTTGCGAACTTTCGGGTCGAATTTCTTGATTTCCATCTTTCCCGGTTGGTTACGCTTGTTCTTGGTGGTGGTATAGAAGTGTCCAGTGCCGGCACTGGAGACAAGTTTGATTTTATCACGCATGGCTCAGTGCTCCTTGGTCAGACTTTTTCGCCGCGGGCGCGCATGTCGGTGAGTACCGAATCGATCCCTTTCTTGTCGATGATCCGCATGCCTTTCGAGGAGACCCGCAGCCGAACCCAGCGGTTTTCGCTCTCGACCCAAAACCGGTGCGTATGCAGGTTGGGGAGAAAGCGGCGTTTGGTCTTGTTGTGAGCGTGAGAAACATTGTTTCCCGTAACCGGGCGCTTGCCGGTTACCTGGCAGACTTTTGACATGGTCAAAACCTCGAAAATGGTTATCCCTGGGGACGAAAGGCGCGTATTTATATCAGAATGCTCCTCTGGAGGCAAGAGAGGAGGAGTTAATTATGAATTTTGAATTATGAATTTTGAATTGAATGTGCCGGCTTTGCCGGCGGCTTTTTTAAAACTTAATGTAAAACAGGATGTTATAAAGCAAAGCGTGTGAGGTAATGCCGTTGACGCAAAGGTGAGAGGTTGAACTGCCGAGAGTAGCTGCGCAACCTGAGCTACGGCTCCTCTCAAACTTGATGAAATCGGTTACGGATCGAAGCGTTGCATGCCTGGCCGGTGGCTAAACAAAAAAGGAGATCCCCCAGCGCTGCTGGGGAGGCATGAGCGGTTTGACAGTAACATGAGTCTCATAGTAACCCCAATGCGTGAGCCGCCAAGCCACACCCGGTGGGAGTGTAAGTGTCATATCGTGTTCATTCCAAAATACAGGAGGAAGACGCTTTTCGGTCATATCAGAAAGGATCTCAGCGGGATCTTCCATCGACTGTGGGTAGGGATGAGCGGGTGATTCGGGAGTATATCCGGCAGCAAGGGCAGTTGAAACTAATGCCGTAGCCCCTTTGAGAGGCTCAAGGAGCCGATAAGCTCCGTATGTAAGACTGCTTTGAGCAGTTCACAGATAAAGCCCCCGACTTTGCCGGAAGATAGTGACTCCTTACCAAATTTCTTATCTCAAAAAAGCGCAGGTGGGCGAAGCCCACACATTCAATTCAAAATTCATAATTCAAAACTCAAAATTCAAAGTTAAATCATGCCAAGCTCAGCAAGGGAAACAGGTTCCCCTTCACCGATCACGATGTGATCCAAGACCCGTATTTCCACCAACGCTAGTGCGCGTTTCAGTTGTTGGGTGATATGCCGGTCGGCCCGGCTCGGCTCCGTCGCGCCCGAGGGGTGATTGTGCGCGAGAATGAGGGCCGCGGCATTGTGATGCAGGGCCCGTTTGACGACCTCCCTGGGGTGTACGCTGGCGCCGTCGATGGTGCCGCGGAACAGCTCTTCATAGCGGAGTATCCGGTGGCGGTTATCGAGAAACAGGCAGGAGAAGACCTCATAGGGATAGTGGCGCAGCTTTGCCTGCAGGTAGTGCCGGGTCTGTTGCGGACTGGTCAGGCTATCGGTGAGCTGGAGCTGCTCCTGCAGATAACGCCGGGACATCTCAAGCACCGCCTGCAACTGGGCGAACTTTGCCGGACCCAGCCCCTTGGCTTGGCAAAAGTGATGCTGGTCGGCGCCGAGTAGCTGGCGTAGACCGTCGAATTCCGCGAGCAGGCTGCGGGCAAGGTCGACGGCAGTCTGGCCGGGTACGCCGGTATGGAGAAAAATAGCCAGTAATTCGGCATCTGAAAGTGAAGCGGACCCCCGCTGTAGAAGTTTTTCCCGCGGACGTTCATGAAGGGGCCAATCCGAGATTTTCATATTAAGACCTCCCTGTCTCAAGTTGGTTGTTGACGCAATCTTATCGCATTTAGGTCTCCATGACACAATGGGGGGCGTTGTCAGTGAATTCGTTAACATTGTCAGGCGCATGGGGTATTCTTACCGGTTCCAGCGGCAGTTGCGGACGGACTAGGGCCTGTTAACACTACGCTCAAGGCCATTGCCTGCGCGCTGCGCCTTGCCGCGAAACACCATAGGAGCGCTGAACCCATCATTATCAGGTTGAGGGAGCACTAGATGTCCTCGATAGAAAACAAGAAGATCCTGTTGGGGGTCACAGGCGGCATAGCCGCCTATAAAAGCGCGGTTCTGCTGCGTGCGCTGCAAAAAGCAGGGGCGGAGGTTCGTGTGGTGCTGACACAAGCGGCCCAGGCCTTTGTGACGCCGTTGACCTTTCAGGCCCTGTCCGGGCATGCCGTCTATACCGAGTTGCTGGATTCGGTGCAGGAAGCGGCGATGGACCACATCTCCCTGGCGCGTTGGGCCGATCTGGTGCTGGTGGCCCCGGCTACCGCCGATTTTATCGCGCGTGCCGCGGCCGGCCATGCCAACGATCTGCTTGCTACCCTGTGTCTGGCGACCCGAGCACCCATTGCTCTGGCGCCGGCCATGAATCAGCAGATGTGGCTGAATCCGGTGACCGGGGAAAACCTGGAGAGGCTGGTCAAACGTGGCTATCGCTGCTGGGGACCGGATGACGGGGAGCAAGCCTGTGGCGAGACAGGTCCCGGCCGCATGCTTGAGCCGGAGGCGCTGCTGAAACATGTGCTGGCCCACTTTGCTCCGGGGTCGCTGGATGGGGTCAGTGTCCTGATGACGGCTGGATCCACCCGAGAACCGATCGACCCGGTGCGTTTCGTGGGCAATCGCAGCTCCGGGAAAATGGGGTACGCCCTGGCGGAATCGCTGCGAGATCTGGGCGCCTCGGTGATCCTGGTCAGTGGGCCCGTATCCCTCGCCATGCCTCGCGGGATCGAGTGCATCCGGGTCGAGACCGCCGAGCAGATGCGCTCGTCGGTGCTGGCGCGGGTGGAGGCTTGCGATATCTTTGTCGGCGTCGCCGCCGTCGCAGACTACCGTCCGCGCCAGAGCGCGAGTGAAAAGATTAAAAAGCATAAAGAGATAATGACCCTGGAACTTGTGCGGAATCCAGATATACTCGCTGAAGTGGCGGCCCGGGACAGGCCGCCGTTCAGCGTGGGATTCGCGGCTGAGACGGAGCAGGTTGAAACCTTTGCCGAGGCGAAACGGCGGGCCAAGGGGCTGGATATGATTGCGGCCAACCGGGTGGGGACGGACGAGGGGGGATTCGAGAGCGATAGCAATGCGATCGTTCTCATCTGGCAAGGCGGGCGAGAGGCATTGCCGATGATGACAAAGTCCCTGTTGGCGCAACATCTCGCCGGGAGAATTTCAGAGCGATATCATGCAAGAACTCGAAGTTAAGATATTGGATCAACGCCTGGGAGAGGCGTTTCCCCTTCCTTCTTACGCCACACAAGGTTCGGCAGGTCTCGATCTTCGGGCTATGCTGAAGAGATCTATCGAGCTTTTACCCGGACAGACGGAGTTGATTCCCACCGGCATGGCGATTCATATTGAAAATCCCGGATTGGCAGCCATGATACTGCCGCGTTCCGGGCTTGGTCATAAACATGGTATCGTGCTGGGCAATTTGGTCGGTCTGATCGATTCTGACTATCAGGGGGAGCTGTTCGTCTCTTGTTGGAACCGGGGGGAGGCGCCGTTTTGTGTGGAAGTCGGTGAGCGCATCGCGCAATTGGTGCTGGTTCCGGTCGTACAGGCCGATTTCAAGATTGTGGATGAATTTGACCAAAGCCACCGGGGGAGCGGAGGCTTTGGCCACTCTGGGCGGCATTGATAAGTAAGGGCTATTACCTGAATCCGTGGGTTCAGAGGGAGCGCAGCGTGCAAGATATTGATTCGGATAGCGTAATAAAAATTCGCAGCCATACCCTTAGGTCTGGTGAGAATTTTTATATAGCTAGACGGATCAAGAGCTTGTGCGATGTGCCCCGATGAACTCACGGATTCAGGTATAAATTAAGGGAGAACTATGGGACTTGCGAAAAGCACCGGGGAACCGATAAACCAGCAGGGAGGTGGACGCACAATTCGTGGGTATTTGATGTTAGGGGTGGTGGGACTGCTGGTATTGACTGCTGCAGCCTGGTCTTCGCTCTTTTTTCAAACCCAGTCAGTCACTCAGGACCTGCAAAAACAGCACGCCAAGGCCGCAACCCAAGCCCTGGCGGGGTCCGTTACCGTGACGCTACAGCAGCGTAGGGAGTTGATTCAGGGGCTCGCCCGTGAATCAGGGCTGGCGAAACTCTTCGATCAAACAGTCCCGCAAAGCCTGCAGGCGGAGCAGGCGCGGCTTACCCGGCTGGTGCCGGATGCCCTGCGGATCAGGTTGCTTCCTGCGGGCACCAGTGAGCCGGATACCCGGGAGACCCCCAATATGGGGTATGCCTCGCTGTTGCTGCTGCGGCAAGCCGAGAAGAGTGAAGCGGTATTGCCCGCGGAACTGCACCAGTTCGGCACTACCCATCAGCATATCGCCATTGCCGCCGGCATACCCGCCGCCGGGAGCGGGGGGATTCGCGGGGTGCTGCACGCGGCATTCCCGGCCGATACGCTGCAAAAGCTGCTGGATAGCGTGGACGACTATGCCGGGCGGGTCGAGATACAACAGGTTATTTCGGGGAAGCCGCCATTGATGCTGGCCGGCAAGGGCTCCCAGCCTGCGACGGGTGTCGATCCGGATGGCGTGATACCGCTCCAGGGCTCTATCTGGCAAATTGCCTACTGGGGAGGGGCGGGTGTCCAGATGGCGTTGATGGAGAGTCTGATATTCGCCGCTCCGGGCGCGCTGCTGTTTCTGCTGGCCGCTCTCCTGCTGTTTCAACTCGCCCGGCAAATGGCCAAGGCCCTCAAGCGCGATCAACACAGTATCCTCTCTCTGATGGAGGCGCTGATAGTCGGCCGTCCGCCCAAGCAGCAGTCTGCCCAGTTGGGCGATCTCCAGCCCACGCTGGATGTCATGGAGCACCAGATCAGGGAGTATCGGAGCAGTCGGGCGGAAAAGGGCAAGGCCAGACGCGTGGTGGCGACAGAGGCCGCGGGCATGGGCATCACGGTCGACGAAGAACCGGCTGAAGCCCCGGACAGGGGGGCGCCGACCGTAGTGAGCGAGTCAGTGGAGATCTCTCCCACCATCTTTCGCGCCTATGATATTCGCGGCATCGTGGGCGAGACCTTGACGGAGGAGGTGGCGATCCTGCTGGGACAGGGAATCGGCAGCGAGGTGTTCGATCAGGGCCATCAATCCGTTGTGGTGGCGCGAGACGCCCGTACCTCCAGCGAAAGTCTCCAGAGCGCGATCATCCAGGGGCTTCAGGCGAGTGGACGGGATGTGATCGATCTGGGTCTGGTGCCCACGCCGTTGCTCCATTTCGCCGTCCATGAGCTGGAGGCCGAATGCGGTGTCATGATTACCGGTAGCCATAATCCGGCACAGTACAACGGGGTGAAGCTGATTATCGGAAAAGATAGCCCTACCACAGAAGGGATACAGGAGCTGAGGCGGCGTATCGATGCCGGCCAGTTGCTGCAGGGTGAGGGCTCTTTCGATTCCCGGGAGATCGTCAACGACTATATCGAGCGTGTCAGTTCGGATACCCGTCTCGGTCAACCGTTGAAGGTGGTGGTGGATTGCGGAAACGGTGCGGCATCGGTGGTGGCGCCCGAGCTCTACCGGCAGATGGGCTGCGAAGTGGTCGAACTCTACTGCACCCCGGATGGCGCTTTCCCCAACCACCATCCCGATCCGGGCGATCCGAAAAACATGCGGGACCTGCAAAAGGCCGTGGTGGATCACCAAGCTGCGCTGGGGCTGGCATTCGATGGTGACGGCGACCGTCTGGGAGTCGTCGACTCCTCGGGTAAGTTGATCTGGCCGGATCGCCTGTTGATGTACCTGGCGATCGATGTCCTGACCAGGGAGCCGGGGGGGGATATCATCTACGACGTCAAGTGCAGCCGCCATCTGGCCAATATCGTACTCTCCAACGGCGGTCGTCCGCTGATGTGGAAGAGCGGGCACTCCATGTTGAAGGCCAAAATGAAAGAGACCCATGCCCTCCTGGCGGGCGAGTTCAGCGGGCATATCATCTTTTCCGAACGATGGTACGGTTTTGATGACGGGGTCTATGCGGGGGCGCGTCTGCTGGAGATTCTCTCATTGGACTATCGCACCAGCGCCGAGGCGTTCGCCGAATTGCCTGAAAGCCTGTCCACCCCCGAGTATGTCCTGCATTTGCAGGAGGGTCAGGCGCAGGCAGTGATGGACGCCATCGATACCCTGCCTGACATGCCTGGCGCTCGCCTGGTCAAGATCGACGGGCTTCGTGCGGAGTTCGAACAGGGTTGGGGATTGGTGCGCGCCTCGAATACCACGCCTGCGCTGTTGTTTCGCTTCGAGGCCGATAGCGAAGAGGGGTTGCAGCATGTACAGTCGATCTTCCGTGATATGCTGAGCAAGGTCGATCCCGAGCTTCAGCCACCGTTCTGAACATCGTCGGGCCAGCAAAACGGACCGATTTATTCTACCCCCATGTATAGCTGTCAAGGGTTGCAGAGATGAGCTTATCCCCTGAACAGGCGCACAACGTCGCCCATGTATTGACCTCGGCCCTGCCTTACATTCAGCGCTTCAGCGGCAAGACCCTGGTCATCAAGTATGGCGGCAACGCCATGGTCGATGAAGCGTTGAAAAACAGCTTTGCCATGGATGTGGTGCTGATGAAGCTGGTGGGTGTCAATCCGGTGGTGGTGCATGGTGGTGGACCACAGATCGGCCGGTTGCTGGAAAGACTGGGTAAGGATTCGGAGTTTGTCCAGGGCATGCGGGTCACCGACAGCGAGACCATGGATGTGGTGGAAATGGTGTTGGGCGGGCTGGTGAACAAGGACATTGTGAGCCTGATCAATCGGGCCGGAGGCTCCGCCGTGGGATTGACCGGAAAGGACGGAGACCTGATTCATGCCAGAAAGATGGTGATCAGCCGCAGAGGTCCCGAATTGGATGTCCCTGAGATCATCGATATCGGTCACGTTGGGGAAGTGGAGAGCATCGACGTCAGTGTGGTGAACCTGTTGGTGCAAGGCGATTTTATTCCGGTAATCGCTCCCATCGGTATCGGTAAGGATGGCCATTCGTACAATATCAACGCCGACCTGGTCGCCGGTAGAGTGGCCGAGGTGTTGCAGGCCGAGAAACTGATTCTTCTCACCAATACCCGTGGCCTGCTCGACAAGGATGGCGGCCTGCTGACCGGGCTCTCAGCCGAACGCGTGGATGAATTGATTGCCGACGGCACCATACATGGCGGTATGTTGCCCAAGATCACGACTGCACTGGAGGCGGTCAAGGCGGGTGTCGGCGCCTCGCACATCATTGACGGTCGTGTGCCTCACGCGGTGCTTCTGGAGCTGTTCACGGATGAAGGCGTTGGCACACTGATCCGGCGGCGCTGATGGTTGCCGTGAAGAGCTCCCGTCGTCAGCTGATTCTTGAGGCGTTGGCCCGGGAGTTGGAACAGAATCCAGGCAGCCGCATCACCACCGCATCCCTCGGGCGTGCGGTCGGGGTCTCTGAGGCGGCGCTCTACCGCCACTTTGCCAGCAAGGCGAAAATGCTCGAAGGGCTGATCGATTTCGCCGAAGAGAGCGTGTTTGCCCGGGTCAACCAGATCCTCAAGGAGCAGAGCGGTGTGGAGGAGCGCTGCGCGCAACTGCTCTATCTCTTATTGGCCTTTTCCGAGCGGAATCCGGGGATCACCCGGGTATTGCTGGGCGATGCCCTGGTGGGTGAGACAGAGCGCCTCCTGGTGCGTGTGGGGCAGTTTTTCGATCGGGTGGAGACCCAGCTCAAACAGATCCTGAGAGAGGCGGAGATGCGCCATGAGCTTGCCCGGACGATCGACGTCGCTGTCTCGGCCAACCTGATGATCGGATTGGCGGAGGGATTGATGCATCAGTATCTGCGAAGCCGCTTCAAGATCTCCCCTTTACAGCATTGGCACGCCCAATGGCGGCTCCTGTCCG
This sequence comes from Candidatus Thiodiazotropha sp. (ex Epidulcina cf. delphinae), assembly GCA_025656455.1. Classification (GTDB taxonomy): domain Bacteria; phylum Pseudomonadota; class Gammaproteobacteria; order Chromatiales; family Chromatiaceae; genus Thiodiazotropha. Next base: position 19,848 of record JAHXHS010000015.1, read on the forward strand.
TCAGCCTGTTTTCCAATGAGGCGCCGAGGCAATGCTCGTCTGGAAATGCTGAAAAAATATAAAGGGTTGTTCCTTGACGGAGACTATTTTCCGAGTGCGGTCTGGAAACCCTGCTTGATTCGGTTGGTGGCGGAATCATTTTTGCATCGGTTGCTTTGTATGGATTCCTGTTTGCACTGCAGATCCATGAATATCACCGTATTCCCCTTCTTCGGGTCGGGAATGCGTGAGATGGAGATACTGACGTCACTCTCTTCGAGGGGCTCTCCGGTGATGACGATATTATCGCCTTCCATCTTGATCGGCGTGGTGCTGTGGGTCCTGAGATAGGCCTTGGCCCGTTGCCATGGCCCGTTGCAGGCTGAATCGTCCCGGCAGTCATAGACATTCTGCAGGGCGTCATCGAAAGAGGCCCTGGCCTCGATGACAGGGTCACTGTTTTGGGCTAGCTTTTTCAACTCGCGGAAACGCTGCTGATCCCGGGCAAAGGATTGGCGGATGCGGTTCTTGTCATGTTCCCGGTCGATAATCGACCGGTAGGCGTCCTCGAGGGCCTGGCGTTTCGATTCGATGTCCCGCAGCATGTGTTCGCTGACGCGGCGGCCACTCAATTCGCGCTGCGCCGCATTCTTCTGCATCGCCTCCAGGGTAGATTTGAGGCGCTTGATGTTGGCTTGGGTCACCCGGATGGAGGTATCGACGGCCTGGATCTGGCCGTTACGGGTCATCAGGATGTCATCCTCGGTGCGGAAGGTGCGCAGCAGGACCCGATCTTCAGCCTGCTGTTTTTCGACTAATTTTTGTTGTTCCTGGCGCAATCGCTCCTGTTCAGCCTCCAGTCGAAGCTGCTCCGGGGTCTTGGCGGCATCCACCTGCCTGACAGTGATGCCATGCTCGTCCAGTTGCGAACGGGCCCGATGGGCATCAGTGGGTGGGAGGGTTTGCGTATAGTGTATCTGTCCCTCGTCGTCCACCCACTTATAAAGTTTGCCCGCCTGACCGGCGAGGGGCAATAGGAACGAGAGGATTGCAATAAGGGTAAGTCTCAAACACATGCCGGTTAATGCTCTGTTTTTTTAAGCGAATACTATCAGAGATCAATTATACTTCGTGGCTTACTTCATAAGATAGCCGCTTTGTGGAACAGTTCACCCTTTTCGTTATTTCTCTCCTGGCCAACCTCTTTTCCGCCTTTTCCGGGGGGGGAGCCGGATTGGTTCAGCTGCCGGCATTGATTTTCCTTGGCCTGCCGTTCGGCATGGCGTTGGCGACACACAAGGTTGCTTCCGTCGCCTTGGGTGTGGGCGCCACCGTCCGTCACTTGCGCGAAGGGGGACTGGAGCGCCAGTTTGCGATTTACATGTTGATCGCCGGTTTGCCTGGGGTGGTGATCGGGGCCAGCCTGATCCTGCAGGTGCCCGACAGATTGGCGGAGGTCGCGCTGGGACTACTGACCCTGGGTCTGGGGGTCTACTCATTCCTGAGCCCTGAACTGGGACAGGAGTACCAGACAATCCATCGTGATCGAGCGGGGTTTCTGGTGGGCGGGGCCGGCCTTTTTCTGATCGGCATACTCAACGGCTCCCTGACTTCCGGCACCGGATTGTTTGTCACGCTCTGGCTGGTGCGCTGGTTCGGGCTCGACTATCGGCGGGCAGTGGCGCATACGCTGGTGTTGGTTGGGGTGTTTTGGAATGGGAGTGGAGCCCTCACCCTGGGTATCCTGGGTGACATTCGCTGGGATTGGATACCGGTGCTGCTGTTAGGCTCCCTGCTTGGGGGGTATCTCGGTGCGCATCTCTCGATCGCCAAGGGCAATCGCTGGATCAAGCGAGGATTCGAAGTGGTCACCCTGCTCGTGGGGAGCAAGCTGGTGCTGGGGTGAGTAACCGGTTCTCTATCTCTTCCAGAGCGTGATGCCGGTATCTCACTTAGGGCCTGTTAACACTAATCGGATTGGCAGTGACAATCCGATTAGTGTTAACAGGCCCTAATAGAGAATCTCGCAAAGGCGCAAAGTGCGCGAAGGGCAATGCGGTCAGGCCAAGGACCTTTGCGTCATAGCGAGAAAAATGCTGCTTTCCTGCATGTCCGTTCACACACCGTAAGCTTCCCGGTAGGCTTGGATGCGCTGTAGGGATTCATCCGTATCCTTACCCCCCCGCAGGTACTCGACCAGCTGTTCAAGACGCACAATGGCGCTGACAGGCATGCCGTAGTCATGCGCTACCTCCTGGATTGCCGAACGCTCTCCCCGGCCCCGCTCCTGGCGGTCCAGGGCTATCACCACGCCGGCGGGCGTTGCCTGCTGAGTGTGGATGATCTCCACCGATTCCCGCACCGACGTGCCGGCGGAGATGACATCATCGATGATCAGTATCCGACCCTGCAAGGCATGGCCGACAATGACGCCGCCCTCGCCATGGTCTTTGGCCTCTTTACGATTGAAGGCATAGGGTGTGTCGATGCCGTGTTGATCGTAGAGGGCGGCGGCCGTTACGGCTGCCAGGGGTATGCCTTTGTAGGCAGGGCCGTAAAGTACGTCGAACGGGATGCCTGAATCGACGATGGCCTGGGCATAGTAGCGACCCAGACGAGCCAGACTGGCGCCGCTGTTAAAAAGGCCGGCGTTGAAGAAGTAGGGACTGACCCGTCCGGACTTGAGAGTGAACTCACCGAACCGCAGCACCCCCACATCGAGGGCGAAATCGAGAAATTCACGTTGATAATCCTGCATGATTCTATACCTATTGGGCGGAGGCGCGCATTGTAACCCGTCTGGACTGGGATGGGGGACTTGGCTCTATTAGACGCTTATAATGCAGCCACAGTTTTGATGCAGAGGTGTTCGTGATTTCAGCCGGCAGGTCTTCCGACGGGTTCCAGGCGCTGGCTGTGTATTGGCAGCCGGGTGTTCGGAGCATGCTTTTTCTGGGCTTTTCCGCGGGTCTGCCTCTGTTACTGGTTTTCGGCACGCTTTCGTTTTGGCTGCGCGAGGCGGGTATCGACCGTTCAGTCATCGGGTTTCTCAGTTGGGTAGCGCTTGCCTACGGCTTCAAATGGGTCTGGGCGCCGCTGGTCGATCGGCTGGAGCTGCCGCTGCTGACTCGCAAGCTGGGTAGGCGTCGCGCCTGGATGTTGCTGGCTCAGCTATCGGTGATTGCCGGTCTGTGCGGGCTGGCGCTCTCCGATCCCCAGCAGGGTTTGCGGCCGTTTGCCCTGCTGGCCCTGCTAGTGGCCTTCTCCTCGGCGACCCAGGATATCGCCATTGACGCCTATCGGATCGAAAGGGCGGAAGTCAGGTTGCAAGGCGCCATGGCCGCCAGTTACATGATTGGTTACCGATTGGCCATGATTGTCAGCGGCGGAGGCGCCCTGGGTGTGGCCCACTGGGTGAGTCCGACGGAGGGCGGGTATCATCTCGCCGCCTGGACGGCAGCCTACCTGATCATGGCATGCCTGATGTTGGTGGGTGTGGTAACCGTTCTACTCATCACCGAACCCGATGTACATCCTGATCCGGCCACCCTGGAGAAAGAGGCAGAGGTGGACCGGGTGATTGAGCGGCAGGGCTGGTTGCCGGGGGGGCTGCGCACCCTGTCGGAATGGTTCTTCGGCGCCGTCATCAGCCCGTTTGCCGATTTCATCGGCCGTTATCGTTGGCAGGCGCTGTTGATACTGGCGTTGATCGCCACCTATCGGATTTCGGATGTGGTGCTGGGGGTCATATCCAACGTCTTTTACGTCGACATGGGCTTCAGCAAGCGTGAGGTGGCGCTGATCATCAATACCCTCGGCGTCTTGATGACCCTGCTGGGCGCCGTCGTCGGCGGTTTGTTGGTATCCCGGCTGGGGGTGATGCGGGTGCTCTTGCTGGGAGGCTTGCTGGCGGCCTCGACCAATCTGCTTTTCGCCTGGCTGGCCGGCATCGGTCATAATGTTGCGATGCTGACGCTGGTGATCGTAGCGGATAACCTCAGCGCCGGTCTGGCGACGGCGGCTTTCGTGGCCTATCTCTCCAGTCTGACGAACGTCTCCTATTCGGCCACTCAGTATGCGCTGTTCAGTTCCGTGATGCTCCTGTTGCCCAAATTTGTCGGGGGGTTCTCCGGTGTTATGGTGGACGGCCTTGGTTATGTCAGCTTCTTTCTTATTACGGCCTCCATGGGAGTGCCCGTATTAATCCTGATTCTCCTTGCCATGCGCTATCACCCCTCAACCGGGAGTCCTGACAATGATCCTAAAAACCGCAGTTGACCGCTCCATCATGATACTAACCTACTGATATGCAAACTATTGACTTCGATTTGCCTATTCACCTGCTGGCTGAACCACGCTACGGGGTGAATTGCACGCTTGCGGCGGCGCATGGCTGCGTTGCAACGCCTTGGAATAGAATGACTATTCCAAGGCGTTGCGCGCCGTGCAGGGATGCACAAGTGTCGCAAGCACAGGGATGCGCAGGAGCGACCCTTGCCCTGCACCCCCGCAAGCGCACACTTCACCCCGTCCAACTGCGGTTTTTAGGATGATTGAGCAGGGGAGCTATCTTGCCGCTTTTGTGGTCGGTCTGCTGGGCGGCGGACACTGTGCCGGCATGTGCGGCGGTATCGTTGGCGCATTGACGTTCGGTCTGCCGGAAACGATCCGCAACCGAGTGAGCAGCACCCTGCCGTATCAGTTGGGCTATAACCTGGGGCGCATCACCAGCTATGTGGTGGCCGGGGGGGTCATGGGCGGTCTCGGCTTGTTATTGGCGCAGATGGTGCCAATCTACATGGCGCAACGGATTCTGTTGGGGATCGCCGGGATATTCATGATCTTGTTAGGGCTCTATCTGGGCGGTTGGTGGATGGGGTTGTCCAGGATCGAGCGCCTGGGCAGTGCGCTGTGGACGCAGATCGAGCCCTTTGCGCGAAAGCTGTTGCCGGTCAATACCCCAGGCCAGGCCTGGATGCTCGGCCTGGCCTGGGGTTGGATTCCTTGTGGCCTGGTCTACAGCATGCTGGTGTGGACAGTCTCGGCCGGCGGTGTGGCCAAGGGGGCTGGCCTGATGTTAGCGTTTGGTCTGGGGACCCTGCCGAATCTCTTTGCCATGGGTGTCGTGGCGGGTAGTCTTGCCCGTTGGCTAAAGGATATCCGGGTGCGTCGGGCAGTGGGTGTGATGGTTATCCTGTTCGGTATGGTGACCCTTGCGCGGGCCTTCTGAGCGCGCACGCCTTTCTCGCCATGTCAGACCCCGCGCCCCGAAAGGCCAGCTAGTCGATATAGAATTCTTGACTCAACTTTGCGGTGTGGAAACGGGTTTCACCCTTGGGTTTAACCTGAATCTCGAAATTGAGCGTCTCCTGGTCGGTGATGCGGAACTCACCAATATAGTAAATGGCATCGCCTTCGGTGATTTTTCGCATGGGTATGCTGATCAATTGGCCGCGAAGGTTGGTTGCCTTGGCCATTACCACGGCCTCGGACGGTTCACCGGTGGTGCCTTCGACCGATTTGATGACGCTGACATTGAGCATGCCGCGATATTTACTGCGTTGAATACCGTGCTGTTTCGCGATGGATGGTTCCAAGGAGGCGCTTGGTATGGCGTTGTGATGAATGGTAAAGCCGGGAATGACGGTGCTGTTCTCCGCCAGTACGGGAAAGGTGAAGAGGGCCAGTGACAGCACGCCGGCAAGGGATTTGAAAAGGGACATGGAGCTCCTCCAGGCGATGCCGGTTTGTGAGGCCGATCTTGGTTGTGTTTTCAGTGTAGCCGATCGGAACCGGAGGGTGAAGTTTCACCTTGACGGAGTACGAGTACTCCGTCAAGGTGATATTGCCGGGTTCAGCGCCACCCAGTAGAGCGTCCCTCTCATCACCCATTCAAATCTCAGGCAATTTTGAGTGGATGTCTGTTTAGTGGTTTAGTGTTTTAGTGTTGTTTAGTGTTGAAACCCGTAGGTCACGTTGCGCAGCTACGTGACACCCCCCTTGAGTCAGGTAGCCGCTCCGCGTCAACCTGACCTACGACTGAACCCTAAAATATCACTTTGAAAGAGTACTAGGCTTTCAGGAGGCGTTTTGTTTCACTAACGTCGGTTTTTGCCGTTGGCTGCGATGCAGCGGACGATTGTTGCTGAGGCGGTTGGACATGTTGCGCAATGCGGTCAACTGCCTGGCCGATTCGGTGTACTGCTCCTGCAGTTCAAGGATACGGTACTGCAGGGTATTGCGGGATTGGCCGATCTTCTGCAGATTGTTCAATCGCTTCTCCATCATCTCCTTGTGATCCTTGATCTGCATGACCAGCGGTTCAAGGGTGGTGCTGAGCCAGATATTGATCTCTTCATCGGCGCGCTGGAAAATTTCCCGGGCGCGTTTGACCAGCGCGGAGAAGAAACGCTTCACCACAAAATTCTGCTCCATCATGGCGGTCACCGGGCTGTTGCGGAAAATCTCCGCCTCCTGATGCAGCAATTCCAGTTCCACCCGGTATTTCACAATGGAGAACATCTTGGGTTGCACCACGGCGAAGCCGTGTTCGTTCTGGAATTTACGATAGATGGAGCGAATAAGCTTGCGGGTCTGCTCACTCTGCGATACGACCTTGAGCATGGTGCGACGGGTCTCTTCAAACAGGCTCTTCATCGAGCCTTTCATGCCGCTGGTGGTCCAACTGTTGGTCATCTCCTTCCTGCTGTTTTCAATGATCGCGTCCAGGGCGTTCAGACCAAGGGTTTCGGAGAGCTGATCCGCCTGCTGCTTCAATTGCTTGCGGCTCTGCTGGAAGGTCTCCACGTCTCGCAGATACTGCGCCTGTTCGTTACGGGTCTTTTCCATCAGATTGGTGATGACATCATCGCTCTTGTCGCTCAGTTCCTCCAGCTCTTCGAGTTGATTTTTGGTGTCGTTGAGCTTGCCCGACAACAGGCTGCGGCTGTTGTCCAGCATCTGTCCGACATCGGAGCTGACAGTATCGAGAATAATCTGCTGTTTGATATTCAGGACATCCTGGCCCAGATAGTTTTCCAGATCCAACAATCCGCTTTTGTCCAGCAGTGGCGTTTCATTCTTGATCTTGGCCAAAAGACCTTTCTGGGCGGAGACCGGGAATACCGCCTTGGGTTTGATGCCCAGCATCTCCGCGGTGGAAACCTGCTGATTTCGTATCGCGTCATGAATATCCGCGTGTTCGCGCAAATCGTCCCAGAGGGTGTCGATCTTATTCAGCACAACCATCAGCCCGCGCTGACGGCCGCTCTGGAAACCCTTGATGTGGTGTTGCCAGATCTCCATGTCGCTACGGGTCACGCCGGTGTCGGCGCCAAGTACGAAGAGCACCGCTTGGGCGGCCGGCAGCATGTTCAGGGTCAGTTCCGGTTCAGTGCCCAAGGCGTTGAGACCGGGGGTGTCGAGAATGGTCAGTCCCTTTTTCAGCATTTGGTGCGGGAAGCTGATCAGGGCGTGACGCCACTTGGGGATTTCGACCATCTCCGGTGGGCGGGATTGGTGCGGATGCAGGTCTGAACTATAGAGGCCGAGGTGTTTCGCCTCCTCAAGGGTGACTGTCTTGGTCTGGATCACCTCGTTCAGCGCGGCCTGCATCTGCTCCGCAGACTCCATTTCCAGTGGATAATGGACCCATTGCTTGGCATCCTGCCGCAACTGGGTGAGGGTGACATCCTGCAGACGGGTCTCGATCGGTAGGAGGCGCACATAGGCCTCGTCCCGCTCGATGTCGTAGAAGATCTCGGTGGGACACATGGTGGTGCGGCCCGCATCCGACGGCAACAGGCGCCGGCCGTAATCGGCGAAGAAGATTGCGTTGATCAGTTCTGTCTTACCGCGGGAGAACTCGGCGACAAAGGCGATAGTCAGCTTGTCGCTCTTGAGGCCGTTCAAGGTATGCTCGATGCGATGCTGGATGTCCGGCGAGGACATGCTGTTCTCCTCCAGCCAGGGGGCATACTCCTCGATGGTGTTGACGACATCCTTTTTCCACTGTTCGTAAGCCAGTAACTGTTCTTGAAATCGTACTTTTTCCATGCGCAAGACCCACTGTTTTATTAATCGGAACAGATCCTTATCCGCTCAGATCGAAATTTAGGCGGAATGATACGCGAGGAGAGGCGCAGACGCCATATCCTGCTGATTCAGTTCCCCATGGGTATCGGCAGATGCCGAGGGGACTTTAATCGCAGACACTTGCTGCGGGAAGTCTCGCCGGAGATCAGGAAAATACGGGAAGGGGGGAGACGAAACGACTTGGCGATGAATTTTATTAACCCGGCATTCGCCTTGCCGTCCACTGGTGGAGCGGTGATGGCGACTTTGTATTCATCTTCGCCATAGGGGCCGACAAACCTGTCCCTGGATGCTTTGGGTTGAATGCGCAGATGCAGGATCAGGTCATCCTGTTCCCAGTGGTGCCAACTCACAGAAAGGGGCTGCCGGTTATCTGCCGCAGGGGCGGTAGCAGGAGCATTTTCAGCAAAACCAGGCCGATCATCACCAGCATGGGTGACAGATCGAGTCCGCCCATGGGGGGGAGGATCTTCTGAGCGGGGCGCATCACCGGGCCGGTGAGGCTATAAAGCAGGGCGGTGGCCGGGTTGTAGCCGCCGGGATTGATCCAGCTCAGGATGACTTGTATCAGCACCCCGAACAGGAAGATATTGATCAGCAGTTCAACCAGTTCGGGTATCGCCCAGACAACCGGACCGAGCAGGTTCGCGACGTTGCCCGAGATGCTGATCACCAGCCACAGTTCAATGGTCTTGAGGAGCCAGGCGAGAATCAGCGATGAGAGGTCGATCCCGCCAACTCCCGGGATGATCCGGCGTAGGGGCTTGATCGGCGGGTTGGTCGCTTTCACCAGAAACTGCGAGATCGGATTGTAAAAGTCGGCCCTGACCACCTGCAGCAGAAATCGCAGCAGTACGGCAAGGATATAGAGGCCGAACAGGGTTTGAACGAGAAAAACCAGCGGATTGGTGAAGTAACTGCTGCCCATGATTATTGATGTCCCAGTATATCGGAGAGTTCGCGGGAGCGTTCCTCTGCGCCTTGCAGGGCCTCGCTGAAGAGTTCGCGTAGCTTGCCCGCCTCCAGGATGCCCAGGGCGCGTTCGGTGGTGCCGCCCCGGGAAGTGACCTTTTGCCTCAGCACGGCAGGGGAGTCGCTGCTCTCCATGGCCATGCGGGCGGCTCCCAGGGCGGTCTGAAGGGTTAACAGGCGGGCAGTCTCTTCATCGAGCCCCATGTTTCCGGCAACCTCCTCGATGACCTCCATGATCAAAAAGAAATAGGCCGGGCCACTGCCGGATATGGCGGTTACCGCATCCATTTGCGATTCGTCATCGACCCAGCGTGTGAGACCGACTGCCCGCAAGATGCTCTCTGCCTGATCTCGTTGGGCCTGGTTGACGCCAGGGCTGGCGTGCAGGCCGGTGGCGCCGGATTGGATCATGGCTGGGGTGTTCGGCATGCTGCGCACCAGCGCCACGTCGCCGCCAAGCCATTCGCGCAGGGCGGTCTCCTTCACCCCGGCGGCGATGGAGATCACCAGCGGCTTGGTCCGTTGGATGGTCTCGGCCAATCCTCTGGCCACCTGCTCCAGCACTTGCGGCTTGACCGCCAATACCACCACACCGGCTTCGGCGATGGCCCGGTTATTGTCGGACTCGGTATGCACGCTGCAGCGAGCGGCCAGCTGCGCCAGCTTGTCGCCGTCAGGGTCACTGACGGTGATGCTCGCCTTATCATAACCGTCGGCGATCAGGCCGCTGATCAGACTGGTGGCCATATTGCCGCCGCCGATAAAGGTGATGTTACTGTTTTTCATACTGTTTTTTTGTGTAGAGGCTAGAGATTTCATTGATTATACTGCCGGGGGCCGAAAATTGCGGTGCCGATGCGCACCAGGGTGGCGCCTTCGGCGATAGCCGCTTCGAGATCGTCGGACATGCCCATGGATAGGGTGTCCAGGGGTAAGCGGTCAGTGCGCAGACGATCGCGCAGGATACGCAGTTGCTGAAAGGGATGGCGCCGCGCGGATTCGCTCCCGACCGGTGCGGGAATGGTCATCAACCCCCTGACCCGGATATTGGGCAGCGCCGCATAGGCGGGCAGCAGCTCCGTCAGTTCATTTTCGCTGTGCCCCTCCTTGGTGCGCTCTCCGCTGGTGTTGACCTGCAGGCAGACATCGAGCGGTGGGAGGTGGGGCGGCCGCTGGTTGCTCAGCCGGGTGGCATGCTTGAGGCTGGCGATACTGTGGACCCAGTGGAAATACTCGGCAATCTGGCGGGTCTTGTTGCCTTGGATTCGACCGATGAAATGCCATTCCAGGTTCAAATCTTCCAGTTGTCCCATCTTGCTTATCGCCTCCTGAAGGTAGTTTTCGCCGAACAGACGCTGTCCAAGACCCGCCAAGGCGCGAATTTCGTCGACGCTTCGGGTCTTGCTGACTGCCAGGAGTTGCGTACTGCCCGGCTCGCGGCGACAACCGGCTTCCGCCTGACGGATGCGATCCCGCACATGATTGTAACGCCGATGCAGGCCGTTTGGGGTCTGTAAGGTGCTATCGGTCACTAAACGATTTTGCATGAGAGCGGTTTTTTCTTCAGAGTTAGTGTAGTGTCCTATACTGTTTGACGTTTTCAGCGTGACGAGAAGCCATTAGCCGCTAGGCGCGTTGCGCCGGGAATGGCGCGCCCTTTCCAAGCAACGCAACAACGCGGATGATGGCTTCTCGTCGCGCCCGAAGGGAGGCCCACAAATGACTCAATCCCGCGTTGCACCGTTTGACAAGGGCCTGCCATTGCCTGCACGGTGCGCCTTGGCTTGAGTCATTTGTGGGCCTCTGATAACGTCAAACAGTATAGGACACTACACTTAGTATATTATCCACAAGAGATGCGGTCAGGCTAACGCCATTTCAAGTCAATCTTAAGTTTTTGACAATCTAAACTTATCGGTTTTCAGGTCGATAACCGGGTACTGTCACATGAGTTATGACAGGATAGCGAGACAACGCGCAGCGCGCTTGATCGAGCGCCTTTTGTCTTTCACAACGGGGGAATGAATGGATATCGCTGAACTTTTGGCCTTCAGTGTCAAGCATAACGCATCAGATCTGCATCTCTCTGCCGGTTTGCCGCCGATGATTCGTGTGGACGGCGACATTCGGCGCATCAATGTTCCCGCGCTTGAACACAAGGTGGTGCATGCCCTGGTGTATGACATCATGAATGACAAGCAGCGCAAGGATTTCGAGGAGTTTCTCGAGAACGACTTTTCCTTTGAGATCCCCGGTTTGGCGCGGTTTCGCGTCAACGCCTTCAACCAGGCGCGCGGCGCCTCGGCGGTATTTCGCACCATTCCCTCCAAGGTGCTGACCCTGGATGACCTTGGCTGTTCCCCCATATTCAAGGAGATCGTGGACGTGCCGCGTGGCCTGGTGTTGGTCACCGGGCCCACGGGCTCGGGAAAGTCGACCACCCTGGCTGCGATGATGGACTATAAGAACGACAATGACTATTCCCATATCCTCACCATCGAGGACCCGATCGAGTTCGTCCACGCCAGCAAGAAGTGTCTTATCAATCAGCGCGAGGTGCACCGCGACACCCTGGGATTCGCCGAGGCCCTGCGTTCGGCCCTGCGTGAGGATCCGGACATCATCCTGGTCGGCGAATTGCGTGATCTGGAGACTATCCGCCTGGCGCTGACCGCCGCCGAGACCGGCCATCTGGTATTCGGCACCCTGCACACCAGTTCCGCGGCCAAGACCATCGACCGGATTATCGATGTCTTTCCCGCGGGTGAAAAGTCCATGGTGCGCTCGATGCTCTCCGAGTCGTTGCGCTCGGTTATCGCTCAGACCCTGCTGAAAAAGATCGGTGGCGGGAGAATCGCCGCCTGGGAGATCATGATCGGTACGCCAGCCATCCGTAACTTGATTCGAGAAGACAAGGTGGCGCAGATGTATTCCGCCATCCAGACCGGTCAGGCGGCAGGCATGCAGACCATGGACCAGGCGCTGAAAGAGTTGGTGCAACGAGGTATCGTGAGCCGTTTGGACGCCAAGACCAAGGCGCAGAACAAGGATCAGTTCTAATCGGGGTTTTACTCCGGTGCGGTGCGGTGCGGTCGTGATGGCGCCGTCTCATATAGCAACTGCGCAGACACCCCGAGGTCGAAACAAGCGGAGTGTTGCGCGAGACAGATTGCGAAGAGGACAAGATTATGGAACTGAATTCACTGTTATCCATGATGGTAAAAAACAAGGCGTCCGATCTGTTCATCACAGCCGGACGGGAGCCCTCCATCAAGGTGGACGGAAAGATACTTCCGGCGAACAAAACGCCATTGACGGCCAGGCAGACCAAGGCTTTGGCCTACAGCATCATGACCGATGCCCAGCAAAGGGAGTTCGATGAGACCAATGAGTGCAACTTCGCCATCAGTGCAAAGAATATAGGCCGTTTCCGCGTCAGCGCCTTTATTCAGCGGGATGCCGTCGGCATGGTGCTACGCCGCATCGAGACCCGAATCCCCACCCTCGAGTCGCTCTTTCTGCCGCCGATACTGCAGGATCTCTCCATGGCCAAGCGCGGCCTGGTGATCTTTGTCGGCGCCACCGGCACGGGTAAATCGACCTCACTGGCGGCGATGATCGGCTATCGGAACACCCGGGGCGACGGACATATCATCAGTATCGAGGACCCGATCGAATACATGCATGATCACAATAGTTGCATCATCACCCAGCGTGAAGTCGGTATAGACACGGAATCCTACGCAGTTGCGCTGAAGAATACCCTGCGCCAGGCGCCGGATGTGATCCTGATCGGTGAAATCCGTACCCGTCAGACGATGGAACATGCCATTACCTTCGCCGAGACCGGTCATCTTTGTCTTTCGACCCTGCATGCCAACAACGCCAATCAGGCCCTGGATCGCATCATCCACTTCTTTCCCGAAGATGCGCGTGATCAGATCTTCATGGATCTGTCGCTCAACCTGAAGGCGGTGGTTGCCCAGCAGTTGATTCCCAAGGCTGACGGGAATGGTCGGCGAGCGACTATCGAGGTCATGCTCAACACCCCATTGGCCGCCGAGCTGATTCGCAAGGGTGAGATTCATAAGCTCAAGGAGTTGATGAAGCGCTCGACCGAACATGGCATGATAACCTTCGATCAGCACCTCTATCAGCTCTACGAAGAGGGTATCATCAGCTACGAAAATGCCTTGGCATACGCCGATTCCGCCAATGACGTCCGCCTGATGATCAAATTGGGCGCCAACCAGGCTGGCGATGCATTGGTGGATGGTCTCGACGGCATTACCTTGGTGGACGGAAAGCATTGATGAACCCGGCAGTTTCCGCACGGACACTACCTAAGGATTGTCAGTCCGCAAATGAACGCCAATTAGCGCAAACGGGGAATTACTTTTCGGGCTTGAATCCCCGGCACTGCCGCCGGCAGCCTCAATGGCCGAATGGTTTAGCTTTTTTCGAGAAATAGCTCGGCCATTTGATACTGCCTTTCCGACTCGTTGGCGATCATTCCTTCGTCGTTGAGTATCATTTCGCAATTCTTGGCCATACGCGCCTGCATGGCCGCTTTCCAGGCAGCCTTTGAGCTGTTTTGGTCGTCCGGCGACAGCGAGGCCGCTGCGGCTGCCGCAACGAAGTGTTCCGCCTGGGCGGCCCAGTCTGCATCGCTGCCGCAGGCGGTATAGGTTTGGGTGGCGAAGGTCTTTACCGCTCTATAGGCCGCTTCCAGCTCTGCAGGCGACAGATCCGGGGTGGCGGCGGCTTCGATGGCGCGAACGATACGCGGATCCTTGCTCAAGTGGCCTACATTCGCCACAAACCTGCTTCCCAGTTCTCTTTGCTGATCGGGCGTCAACTGACTGATCGCCTCGCGCAGACGTTGATCGTTAGTGATGTTATGCATTTTGAACCCTCCCGGCCGGAATCTATCGACCGCAGATTAATACCAGTTCGATTAGTGCCTGAATCCTTGAGGTCAAGGCGATTAGCGTGTGCAACACACCTTCATCTGCTTATCATAGGTTCGTCCTTGCCTGTTGCTCATGATTTAGATCAGTTAATTAGGATGTTCCGAAGTTGCGGTAGAGACCGTTTCTTGCTTTCAAGCAAGGCGATGATTGCCTGCTGTTGAGTCTCTTTTGCCCAATCCAAGGCTCGCTTGCCATCAAAATCTTCTATTTATCAGGTCTCTTCTTAGGGTCGAGGAGATGGTTGGGAAAGGGGGTTATGTTTGAATCCGAGTCAATTTCGATGATTTTCCCCGGTCCATGTTCCTGTTTCTCCACTTCATCAATGCGTATCACAGCATGGATGGGGATGCGGGTTCGGTGTACGCCAGAAAACTCCTCTTTCAGTTTTTCAGCGGATGGATCGACTACCAGGGAACTGGTTTCCTGGAAAATCAGGTCTTCCACCTCGACAAAGCCGTAGAGTTCACCTTGCCGTACTGTACGGGCAAAGATCTCGTAGACTTTTCCCTGGTTTAGAAAAACGATTTTAAATATGCGCATGGCTGATTCTGTTGCTCTAGGAGAGGTATTTTATTAACCCGGCAACCTAATGTGGTGTAACGTATAAACTGTACCAATCAGAGGCCCGTCAATGCCTCAAGACCAGGCACAGCGCGCAGACAATGGCAGCGCCCTTGTTAAGCGCTGCAACGCAGGATTGAGGCATTGACGGGCCTCCCTTCGGGCGAGACGCTAAGCCGTCATCTGCGTTGTTGCGTTGCTTGGAAAGGGCGCGCCATTCCCGGCGCAACGCGCCTAGCACCCCAAGGGCACTTCCTTCGGGGCGCAGCTAACGGCTTAGCGTCTCGCTGATTGGTACAGTTTATACGTTACACCACACTAATATGTCGCCGGGTTAATATAACCTGAATCCACAATTCGGATTTCAATATGAGCCTGTTGCGGTACGTTGCAGCGGGAGCTTTAGAACGTGTCGCAGTATAAGTGATCATTGTAAAGGATTTATCTACAGGCGTTGGGGGACGAAAAGCGAAAGTTGGTTTTGCAGGCATGGGATAGTAATGTTTAAACAATTGTTGACACATTTTTCTGATATGTTAGTATCTACATATGTTTATATGTTGTCGAGGTGAATGATGGTTGCACAGGGCAAAATTCAGAAGTGGGGTAACAGCTCTGCAATCCGGCTTCCGGCCAAGGTGCTTGCTGCTGCGGGCATCGATAGTGATAGCGAGGTGGACATTCAGGCCGACGATGGCCGTGTCGTGATCCAGTTGCATGAGCGAACCCTTGAACAGACGTTCGATAAGCTGCTGGCCGAGGAGCCAGGCGCGGCTGAATTGCTGGCGCTGGTAAAGGATGGTCTGGCCAAGGCTATCGCCCTGACTGACGAAACCACTGAACGTTGTTACTCGCTCATCGAGAAGCTGGAACAGAAGGAGTTATTGTAATGGGTCTGGGATCTGATTTTTTGTCCATTTTGAAGGACACGGTAAAGCTGACTGACTC
The DNA here is from genome assembly GCA_025656455.1 of Candidatus Thiodiazotropha sp. (ex Epidulcina cf. delphinae). Taxonomy (GTDB): domain Bacteria; phylum Pseudomonadota; class Gammaproteobacteria; order Chromatiales; family Chromatiaceae; genus Thiodiazotropha. The sequence continues at coordinate 35,375 of JAHXHS010000015.1, forward strand.
GGTGGAACGGTTGAATGCTGCAAATGCCAAGCTACACGACAAAGTGGAAAACATTAATGAGCGGGTTATTAAGCTGGAAACCCGCCTCGATACATACGTTGAAATAGCTAAGAGCAACAGGATTGAATCTAAATAAGGAACAAGCCTACTTGGTCTCTACAGAGCGGGCTTTATCTCTCTAAAAAACAAGAGTGGTTGCGGGTTGCGCATCCTGCAACTTTGCGATATATTGAGGGTAGAATATGATTGTAAGCTTTAAACACAAGGGGCTGAAAAAGTTTTTTGAGAGCGGCGGCACTGCCGGTATCCAGGCAGCCCACAGCACAAAGATTCGGGACAGGCTCACATTTCTGCATTCCGCTACCTGCATCGAGGATATGGATCTACCCGGTTATCGACTTCATGCATTAAAAGGAAAGCTGGCGGGACACTGGGCAATCAATGTGAGCGGTAACTGGCGGATTGTGTTTAAGTTTGAAAACGGCGATGCCTACGTTGTGAACTATGAGGACTATCGTTGATGGCCATTCAGCAATTTAATCCCCCGCACCCTGGCGGGCTGATCGAGCGAACCTATATTGAACCGTTCAAAGCCGTCTCAGCAGCCGGCATTGCGCGGGAGTTGGGTGTTTCAAAAAGCACCTTTAGCCGGCTGCTTGCCGGGAAATCTGATATTTCTCCGGAGATGGCTGTGAGACTGTCGGCAGTCTTGGGGCGAACAGCGGAGAGTTGGCTGTCATTGCAAGACAGCTACGATCTGTGGAAGGCGCGACAAGCAGTAAACACAGATAAGCTAGCAAGAATCGATTTTAACCAGGTGGCGTGAATCAAGTTTAGGGATTTAAACTTGAAGCGGGGGAAGAGAGGGGTATGGCGTCACGGCGCTACCCTAAAGCTCTGCAAAATTACCGTAGCACCCATGTAGCACTGAACCTGAGTGAAAACTTAAAACAAACAAGAAATATAATATATTGATATTTAAGTATAATATGGAGCCGATGGGCGGAATCGAACCGCCGACCTACTGATTACGAATCAGTTGCTCTACCGACTGAGCTACATCGGCCGAAAGCCGGTAATTATAGACGTTCAGTTGTTTTGGGGTCCAGTCTGTATTCAATGTTGGTAAATCACCGCCTCTGGCGTGCCGGCGTGCAGTTGGGTGTCAGGTTCAGGCAGGAAGGTCGGAACTGAACCCTCGCTGGGATCATGCGACGAAAAGAAACGCTCGCAAAGATCGCAAAGGATCCTCAGACAATCTCTTCTTGGCGTACTTTGCGATCTTGGCGAGAGAAATCTTGCATGCCTGGCAAGCTAGTACTCTTTCAATATGATAATGCCGGGTTCAGTTGGTCTGTCAGCGTTCAGGGCAAGGCGCAGCTTGCCGTTAATGGCCGTCGCCCTTAGCAAAAGCTGCAACGCGGCCATGGACGTTGACAGACCAACCCTTCGGGCGCTCCTGTGGTGTCCCGCTACGGCGTTACAGTGCTTGACAAGGACTCAGGCCATTCCATCCTTCGGTCCGTAAACGGCACATCCATGTGCCACTCCTGCCTGCGCACTGTGCCTTGTAGCGAAACACCACAGGAGCGCTGAACCCGGCATTATCATATTGAAAGAGTACTAGGGTGGTATGGTGCAGAAGTGGAAAAATGAGATGTGGCCCACTTATTGACGTATTGCCGAGAGGGCATAAGGGGAGGGTGAAAGGATTGGCGGGCGTTCCAGGATGATGTCTGCCAGGAGTCGTGATGACGCAGGCCCCAATACCACTCCGTTGCGGAAATGTCCTGCATTGATATAAAGCCCGGATATCTCTGGTACGGCGCCGATATAGGGAATGCCGCTCGGGGAGCCGGGTCTCAATCCTGCCCAGTGGTGTTCGATTTCCGCATAGGCCAGGGTGGGGAAGTGGTTGATGGCAAAGTGCTTCAACGCCTGCTTGGCCCGCTCGGTGGTGTGCTTGTCGAATCCCCGGTGTTCCAGGGTGCTGCCGACCAGTATCCTGCCGTCCCGGCGGGGTATGACATAACGGTCGTTGTGCAGGACGATGCGGGAGATTTCATCGGGTTTTGAACGGAATATGATCATCTGCCCAAGCACCGGTTCGATCGCCGGCGGTGAAGCCAACTCATGGAGTAACTTGCCTGTCCAGGCGCCTGCGCAGATCACCACCCGGTCTGCCTCGAAGATGCCTCTATCCGTCTTGACGCCCAGCAGGCGGTCCTTGTCGATCACCAGTCCCGTGACGGCAGTCTGCTGATGGATTTCGATTTTATCGGCGATTGCCCGATACAGGGATTTGACGAGTCTCGGGTTGCGTATTTGTGCGACCTCCGGCATCCATACCGCCTCTGGCGCTGTTGTCCGCAGCCTGGGTTCACACTCGGATATGGCTTGCTGTTCGATGAGCTCAAGTGACTGTTTGAATTGCGCTGACCAGTCAACGGCGTCACGGCTGTCATCCGGTTGCAGAATCAGCAGACCGTTTCGGTTGTACTCGGGGTCGACGCCTCCCTCATTCGTCAATGATTCGGCTAGGCGTGGGTATTGGTCCTGACTCCATGCAGCGAGGGCGGTGATCGAGGCGTCATACCGCCAGGGGTAGAGGGGGGAGATGATACCCCCGCCCGCCCAGGATGACTCCCGGCCGGTGTTGTTCTGTTCGACCAGGGTGACTGCCATGCCAGCGGATTGCAGCTCCCTGGCGGTGAGCATGCCGATGAGGCCTCCGCCGACGATCAGGCAGTCCGTCATCTATATTAAGAAGCTCCTATCCTGATTATTTTATACAGTCACTGAGAAATCACCTTGACGGATATATTTTCTGTTCTCACCTGCGATACTATTTCCACCCGGGCGTCCAACCCCATTCATTTCTTTCTCTTACCCCGGTAGAGTGAAGCCGGAAGCCTGTTATAGTATCTTCATCCTGGCCATTTTTCGCCGTGGGGATAATCTCGAGGGTATAACAGCTGGCGATGTTGCCACATGCGCCAGCAACGATAGTCAGGTTTCCGTAGTATCCTTCGGGACTGGTTACCATAATGTTCGCAAGAGCGAGATCGTCTGTATAAGTGGCCATACGGGCGCGGAAGACATCCAGTTTCTGGGCAGCGACCGTGAGCGCCACCATAGCGTCGTTGCGCCGCCCTTTTCTGATGGAGTTCTCATAGCTTGGGTAGGCTATCGCCGCCAAAATTCCGACGATAAGCACCGCGATCATCACTTCCATCAGAGTGAAGCCGGAGTATTTGATAGGTTTAATCATCGATGACTTCTTCCCAGGAGATTGCATGGAACCGATCCGGCCATTCGTAGACCTCTTCCAGGCCTACCAGAGCTTTTACCACATGACCCAATATCCCGGTTCCTCCACTTGGAAATACAAGGGTTGGGGATGGCGGCATTCCTAACATACTTAGCACCCTGGAGCGGTCACCGATGTCCAGTGTGCCTTCACTGCCGCCCAGGCCATCAAACATGGCGGAGCCATCTTTCATATTGACGGAATAGAGGCGTCCAACGCCGTTTGCGCCTCTTGCTTCACAGGCGGCCAGGTCTATACTGCGGACAGTGCTGTAAGTGGTGAACAATACTGCATAGTCATAAAGAACGGCATTGGAGAAAGATTTCTCGGCGGTAGCGAAATCGATATACCAACCTTTCGCCGCAGCTAAGCTAATTGTGGCATTTCCACGTTGTTCTTGAGTGCCGTCCTGGACAAGGTTGTTCGTGGCGTTATAAAGATCTGACCGTGTTACCATCGTATAAGTCGTGGGTGCTGCCCAGACAGCGTAATCCTTGATCATATAGAATCGGTCTGTCACTGAGCTGTCCAGAGGGGATGGCCGGTTGCCGGAGCCGATAAGTATTGCCAGGTATTGAACGCCTCCAACGTTGTAGTAACCGACTTCAGGTGTATTAAAGAAACGCCTGAATTCAGTGCTACCTTCATAAACGTCGGCTATCACCCCTCCCTTCATCGTGGTGCTTCCGAAGGCTTTATCCGGGATATCGACACGGATAATTCTACCACCGACATCGGCTGCATAGAGGCGGTCCACAATACCGTTGGCATTGATATCCACAGGAAGCAGATCACCGGCTACGCCATTATCCATGCCAGTGATGATCAGGTCTGAGCTGGCATCGGAAGAAATAGTTTTTATCAGTGCTCCGTCCGATGCTCGTACAATATAGATGGTATTGCCTTCACTGTCGTTCGCCCGTGTAGTGGTACCGTCCTGATCTGGATCGTAGCCTCCGCCGAAAACCAGCACATCTTGTGCGTCGGATCCTTCTATCTCCATTTGCATGAATAGCGGTTTTGACCAGGTTTGTCCAAGTCTCTCAAAGCCGGTGGTCGCATTACTGATCACTGTCTCAAAGACAGGGTTGAGACGGTCAGTGATGTCCAGCATGTAGTAATTTCTACCGCCTCTGCGCATGCCGAAGATGGCCATCTTCTTGCTGCCGGTCGTATACACAGTCAGCGGGCCATCCAGGCCATAATAAGGTGTGGCGGATGCATTGTTGTTTTTAATGGTCTGGATGTCAGCTAAAAGATCGGTAGGCATGAAGGCCCAAAGCTCCTCGCCCGTATCTGCATCGATGGCTTCGAGAACACCTTCGCTGGTCGGCAGGTAGACCACGTCGCCCGCAGAGTAGGAAACGACAACAGGTTGTGTATGCAGGGGAGCGCCCATCTCGCCTTCATGGGAAGCATCGATGGCGATGGAGGGGTCCCAACTGATCCAGTCGAGGAGTTCAATGCGAACTGGATCCGTACCGACATTCATGATTGCGTTGGTGATCAGACCATTGTTCCTATGTACTCGATTGGTTATGTCAGAGAGGGGGAGCAAAGGATTGATATTGGTGAAAATAGCCCTGTTTCCACTGGCATTCATCTGGTCTGCTGCGCCACCTACCAGAGGATCGCCGCCATCGGAGGAAGCGCTCCAATGATCTCTTGAGTCGATAAATTCAAATAGTTCATTGACTACGGGGTCGGTATCCGCGTCACGAAGATCCAGGTTGCCATCCGCATCCACGGTGATGGTGTAGCTTTTCAAGTTGCCTTTCCAGAAGATTTCAGCGGCCGGGACAAGGAGAGGAACATAGATGCGGTCGCCGCTGACGGCTGAGTTATCCTGGTTAAACGGTACGACAGGCGCCGTATAGGCGTAGGGTATGGATTCCATCGCTTCGGTCACGATGGAGGTGAATGCGTCGACCAGATCTGCAACGCTGGTGGCCGGATAGTAGCGGCCGCCACCGGCATCGGAAATGCTCCGCATGAAGTTTTCTAGGGCATCGTCGCTGGTGTCGAACCCGATGGTGTGGGTGACGATGTTCTGCTGCTCTTTCCAACCCGAGCCTGTTTCCAGGTCGTTATCGAAGGCCCAGGCGGCTATCTCCCTGGCGCAACGGCCGTTTTGGTTCCTTGAAATGGAATCGCTGGCACAATTTGTTCCCTCGTAACTGCTCAATCCATAAGCCTCTCCGGAGGTGGTGGAGTTCGAATTGGGACGTCCGTCAGTGAGCACCACCATGTGGTTGGGCCGGCACCAGTTGTCCTCAGGATTGCCGGCGATCGGGGAGGTCATGGCGTTGCCGAAATAGTCGGTAAAGGTCCGGTCCCGGCGGAACCAGTCAACAGCGGCCTCCATGGCCTTGACCGTTGGCGTATAGCTGACGGTCGACAACGAATCGACTTGGGTGAGAAAACTGGACCTGTTGCCGTCGATGAGCTTGAACTCCCCGGAGAGTGCTCGCAAGAATAGTGGGCCGTTGTTCCCCCAACGGGTCGTGTAACCCATCAAGGCGGCGTTGACATTACCCATATCGGCATCGTTGATCAGGGTCCTCATCGCATCCTCGAGGCGATCCCTGCGGCTAGGGCTGCCACTGCTCATACTGCCTGATTCGTCCAAAACGAACATCACATTCGGCGGCACCGGATCGGGTGGTTCTTGCAGATAGATCTCAATGTCATCCGCATAGGCCGTCATGTTGGTCAAAGAGAGGCAAAACAAGAGGCCCAGTGACAGGGTGAGTTGTTGTCTGGGAGATGAATGGTTGCTGGTTTTCATGTGGATAAACTCCTCACTTGCGCACAAGGCCGACTTCCATGCGGTTAGTTGACTCTATGTTGCTTCCTGCAACATGGCCGGTAGCGTCAGCTTGGTAGACGAGGGTTACGATATTCAACCCAAAGCCCGAAAACTTGTATTTTCCCGGCGGGCTATGTTCAGTGAAATCCATAGTAAGATCAATGGAGGTGCCTACTTCGTGGCTGGGTGCAATAGGTGGTGTGTAATAATCAGTCGTGGTGACAACAGGCGCATTGACCGTAGGTGGTACCACGGCATCATGCTCTGGGCCAGTCAGCTTGGCCAGCGCACTCTCTGCCGCCTGAAAACTCATCTCCTTGAATTGGTGATTCACGGCTATCTTGGTGTCCAAATTGGTGTTGCGCATGGCGCTTACGCTCAAGAGTGTGATGGTAGCAAGCAATATCAGGCTGACGACCAGCGCAACGCCTTTCTGCCGCTGCTGGTTGTAACGTGGATACCTGTCATTTTCCATTGCCATGGTTATTGCCTCGAAATGGTGGTATGGAGATTCCGGAAAGCGATCGTGGTGCTGGCGTTTTTGTAAAATTGCGCGGTGCCCGGGGCCTCATAGTCCCATCCCAGTAGATCCAGATTCTCTGCTGCCGGGGGGCGATAGACAAAGGGCAGTTTTTGCGTATCTCCAGAGCTGGTAATCAGTCCGATGCGTATGGTAACCACATTGATCCACCGGTTATCCGCCTCAACCTGAGTGGCTGTGCGATACTGGTTGGCAACGCCGTCGGAGTCTGTATCCACCCCATAGAGGGCGCGCATGACGACGACGTCTGACACAAAAGGTTGTACAAGACCATCTTCGACGACCTCGCAAGCCAGATTACTGCCATTGTCGATAAAGAAGCGTACAGTCTTGGTGCTGGCGAGTATCCCAGCCTGACCGCAAGGCGCCGGACCTTCCGCATAACGAATGGCTATCACGCTGGACCCATTGGCATCTACATCGACGATGCCATTACTGTCCACGGCAGGGAAGGTACGCCGGCCGTTGTCGGGGATTTGGTAGCTACCCGGGCTGTCGTCAGCCGCAATAATCCCTCTCCCCGCCATGACCAGGGTGCGGCGCAGATCCTGGATGGAGAAGCGGTTGCCTTCCGTTGCTGTGGCGATGGCGGAGCGCGCATTAAACGCGGCCTTGCTGTCAACATAAACCTTACCCACGCCTCCCATGAGGAAGACGCCTATCGCGCTGGCGATCATCAGGGAGAGAATGGAAAAGCCCGCCTGTTTCCGAATCGTATGCATCATGGCGCTCCTGATGGTGGAATTCCGGGCACGATGGTTGTGATGACTTCCTGGGTTTCGAAACCCGCCTCGGTATCCTGTACTTGCCAGGTGATGTTGATCCGAAAGGAAGACATGTCGGAGCAGAGGATGGCGTCAGTGAGATCACCATCATTACAGCTGACTGCCACCTGGCCGCCGGGAAGGTCGGTTTCCGCGTTGCACCGGATCTCCCAGAGATCATAAGCAGCCATCTGGTCGGGGGTGCATTGAGAGACGCCTGTCAGGTCCGCGGCATTCGGTTGCATGGCGCAGATGGCGGCCGGAACAGTGGCGGCACAATTTCCGGCTGGCACCGCTGAAATGTAGCTGTTGACAGCGCTCTGGTTGGCACGCATCCGATCAGCCAATGAGGAGACCAGGTCGGCGGTCCGTGACCGGTATTGGGCATCTGTCGAGCCCTGTAGAGCCGTCACCTGAAGTGCTGCGACCCCCATCAGCCCGATACCGATGATGACGGCGGAGACCAGTACTTCGACGAGTGTCATGCCTTGGCAGTTTCGTTGTGATTGGATGGTTTGGGTGGGTTTCATGGGCAGGCTCCATCCTTGACATTTTTGATGAATGGTCTGCCGGTCAGACTGAGGCAAACTCGGCTTTGCAATTCACCGTCATAGCTGATATCGATGGATGTACCAGCAGGAAGCGCCGCGCGGCCTCTGGAATTGTAGGTGATGGCGTTGCCTGCAATCGTGATGTTGTCATTGTCCACCGTATGGGTCAGGTGATTGACCGGGATGAGATTCACAGTGTTATCCACCTGCCAGCCGTTGGCGAGAGGTGTAAAGATCGTGTTTTCTTCATCCGCGGCCGCCTGGCTACGGGCGAGCATCAACGCCCCCAACAGATCGTGGCCGGTGCCTGTAACGGTATTACGTTGAGTCAGGCTGATGAAACTTGGGATAGCGACGGTCGCCAGCACCGCTGCAATAACGACGGCTATCAACAACTCGATCAAGGTGAACCCCTTTTTTCGATACATAATAAAAACCTCGCGCTTTCTGCATAAAGCTTAGATCAGTCATGGTTTGCCAGGCATGCCGTTTGTCGGGGGAGTGCGGCCATACATCAGTATCTAAAGTGAAAAGGGCAAATTTAAGGGCGGTCGCATGGCGTACTTCTGATTTGGATCAGATGTCGTCTAGCCTGGGTGAAATCGGAAGTTAGCAGCTTTAGGGGGTGTTCTCAATTACCTGAGTGAGCGTGATTCTGAGTCATTTTTCGTGCTGGCAAGGCGCGATGAGGCGTAATAGTCATTCTATTGCAACGAATCGCAACGCCGCCAGCGCGGAAAAGGGCCAGAATCACGCCGCGAACGATGATTGAGAACACCCCCTAGCCCGGATGTTTCACCCGGGAACGTGATGATCGTGCAGAGCTCGTTGTTCAGGGGCGGATTTCCGATTGAGTCAATAGCCTAAGCTATTGATGAATGAGGAAATACCGTCCCTGGACGACGAGATCGGTACGAGGGCGCGTTCAGCGTTGCCTGGTAACACTCTGCACTTTGCTAATATTCTAAACATTACATTTTAAATCAAAAGCTTAATTCACATTATCAGCGGCCGGGTGAAATATCCGGGCTAGGGCTGCGGCAAAAATAAATGATCCCAAACTGCTTGTCTTATTCCCTGCCTTCGTTGTTGTAGCTTCGGTTGCATAGTCCCGGCTATGCGCCCTACGCTACGCCTAGAAGGCAAGCAATAATCCGGCGCATTTTGGGATCATTTATTTTTGCCGCAGCCCTTATTTGGCGCTGCCGCCGCCGACAAGGGCCTTTGGCAAGGCAAAGACCACCTCTTCAGGCTTGCCCTGGCTCTCGGTGACCGATTCCGCCCCCCACTTCCGCAGTCTTTCGATGACGCTTTCGACCAGGATCTCCGGCGCCGATGCCCCGGCGGTCACCCCGATCCGCTGCTTGCCGGTGAGCCAATCCGGATCGATATCCTGAGCGCCGTCGATGAGGTAGGCCGGTGGGCCGTGCTTCTCGGCAATCTCTCTTAGGCGGTTGGAGTTGGAGCTGTTTGGCGAACCCACCACCAACACCAGGTCACAGGTCCTGGCAAGCTCTTTGACGGCATCCTGCCTATTCTGCGTGGCATAACAGATATCGTTTTTCTTCGGGCCGGTGATATTGGGAAAGCGTCTCTGTAGCGCCGATATGATCTGCTGCGTATCGTCGATGGAGAGGGTGGTCTGGGTGACAAAGGCGGTCTTTTCCGGGTTACGGATCTCCAGTCGTTCGACATCTTCGAGGGTGACGACGAGGTGGATTTGAGCGCCGCAATCCCGGGTGCATTGACCCATCGTCCCCTCGACTTCCGGGTGTCCTCTGTGGCCTATCAACACCACTTCATAACCGTCACGGCAGCGCCTGGCGACTTCGAGGTGCACCTTGGTAACCAGCGGGCAGGTGGCATCGAAGACTCTCAGCCGGCGCTGCTCAGCCTCTTCCCGCACGGCTTGAGAGACGCCGTGGGCGCTGAAAATGACGCTGTTCCCATCGGGGACGTCATCCAGTTCATCGACGAAAATCGCCCCCCGCTCGCGCAAGCTCTCGACAACGAAACGATTATGCACCACTTCATGGCGGACATAGATGGGCGCGCCCAGGAGCTCCAGGGCGCGTTCGACGATTTCTATCGCCCGGTCGACACCGGCGCAGAACCCTCTGGGATTGGCAAGTAGTATCTGTTGCATTGGCTTGATGAGTCTCTATACCCTTGGATCAGGGCTGCTCGACCTTAAGAATAGTGACTTTGAAACGGATCGTCTTGCCACTCAACGGGTGGTTGAAGTCGACCAGGACCTGCTCGCGCTCGATCTTTTCGATGATACCCGCAAGCTCCTCGCCCGCCGGTGTGGTGAAGGCGATGACCTGCCCTGTATTGAGCGCCTGGTCCGGCGGAAACGCCTTTTTATCGAGCCAATGAACCTGTTCATCGTCCCTCGCGCCATACACATCATTACCAGAGATGAGCAGGCTTTGTTCATCGCCAGCCTGCAGACCCAATAAGGAGAGCTCCAGCATCTGTTCCATGGTGTTGTCTCCCAGGGTGAATTCCAATGGGTTTTCCCGATATGTGGAAACCACTTCCGTATCGTCGGGAAGTGTCAGGGAGAAGTGCATCCTGACGCGGCTGCCGGGGGCGATCTGTGTTTTTTTCTCAGGCATGACGCATTGTCCGTTGGCTATTTGCCAGGTGAATATGTTCAGCGCGCATCATAGCGGATTTGCATTATTTTTATTAAGGTCTAACCTTGACTTTAAGGGATAGGACTATAAAGGAATATAACTCCATGATAAATAAAGATATTTTACCTACAGGTGAACTGCCGGTCTATGAGGTTCAAGAGGTATCGTTGCTCGATGCGTTGTTACTCTTGAAGGGGCATGGAAAGTCGACCCATGAGTCGTCCATTACGAGAGCGGTTGAGCAGCGCAACCTCCGGATGAGAAGTCAGTCGCTGAATTCCCTGGATCCCGGCATGACGTGGCTTTAAAAAATGGCTCTTCCCCAATTCGAGTGGGTGAAAAAAGTCGTAGGTCAGGTTGACGCGGAGCGGCTACCTGACTCAAGGGGGGTGTCACGTAGCTGCGCAACGTGACCTACGGGTTTCTAAACATCTAAACAGACATCCACTCAAAATTACCTGGGATTTGAATGGGTGATGAGAGGGACGCTCTACTGAGTGGCGCTGAACCCGTCAATCACCGCCTTTGGCGGCGTGCCGGCGTACAGCCGGGTGGCCGGTCCAGGCGGGGAGCTCGATACTGATACCTCGCTGAGACCCTACGACGAAAAGAGACTCTCGCAAAGATCGCAAAGCCCGCAAAGGATTCCCAGACAATGCCTTCTTGGCGTACTTAGCGAGCTTGGTGAGAGAAATAGTGCATGCCTGGCCAGTGATTGAAAACCATCAAGGCGTTGTGCAGGATGGGAAATTCGCATTCGCGTTGATTTGCGGACAATCAATCCTGAGTCAGCGAACTGAATTGTTGCGATTGGTAGGATCTACCCACCCGATCAGGGGAAGAGCCTAAAAAATGTGTGTTTCTGGACGGAGACTATTTAATGCTTATTCATAGCACGTAGTCTTTAAAGACTTCCAAATATCACCGCCGGACAATCAGGCCAGTATCTCCTGGGTGAAGAAGAGGAAACCCAGGGAGACGATCAGCACAACGACAGCGACGTATTGGGCCAGGATACAGATTCCCGGCAGGCCGTTTATTGATCCGGCAACTAAATATAATGTGTTATGACTTTTTTAATCCCCCTCACCCTAACCCTCTCCCTGGGGGAGAGGGGACAAGAGGTGAATCCATTTGGTTGCCGGGTTAATGAGCCTGTCCACAACATGAAGCGATTTGCTGAGCGTGACGATGTTGATTGAAGGTCCATTGAAGATCGCTGTGCTGGATGACCCCGGACAGCCCGGGCGTGAACTGCACATCGATTTCACCCCCGAGTTTCAGGCGCTTGAACAGGCGCGGCAGGCCGAAACCTTCTTACAATATCTGCAGACCTTGCAGCATGATATAACCGTTCTCCCAGAGACGGACCCCAATCGCGCCGGTATGCTGATCGTGCAGCAGATTGCGGAGCAGTTGATGCCGCATCTGGCAAGCGGTGACCTGGAGATGAGGGAGACGATCATCGTTGAGATGGGGCGCGACCACGCTAGCGATTCACTGATGGGTTTGCTCAATTCATGACTGACCCCGCCTACATTCTGGAGGGTACGACAGATAACTTCGATCGGCTGGTAGTGGAAAACTCCAAGCGCGGATTGGTGGTCGTCGATTTCTGGGCGCCATGGGTGGGTCCATCGCTCAGGCAGCGGGAGATCCTGATCGATCTTGCCGAACGCTACCAGGGGCGATTTCTGCTGGTCTCCATCAATACCGATGAGCAAAAAATCTTGGCCGAGCGCTTCGGTGTTCGCAGCCTGCCCTCTTTCAAACTTTTCCGTCATGGTGACCTGGTCGGTGAATATCATGGCGTACAGCCCGAAGCCGACTATCCGCGAATTATCGAAGCCTATGTGCACAAGCAACTCGACGGCGCCAGCCGGGAGGCGGTCGCCGCCTGGCAGTCAGGGGATCCCGAGACAGCCCTCAAGATCCTGGCGGAGGCGGTTATCGAGGATCCGCAGAACCTCTCCCTGCCTGCGTTGATGACCAAGATTCTGATGCGCCAGGAGCGGTTCCGGGATGCCCATGATCTGTTGAGCGCCCTGCCGGAACAGGCGCAGGATGCGATTGAGATACGCAATCTTCTGGCCCATCTCGATTTTATTGTCACGGCAGAGGATGCAGACGAGCCTGATACGCTGCAGCGCCGTCTGGAAACGGACCCTAAGGATGCCGAGGCGCTCTATCAGCTCGCCGCGCTCCACCTCGTGAAAGATGATCTGCAGACCGCTCTCGATCTATTGCTTGCGCTGGCGCATAATCATGCCGCCTATCGAAACGGGATTGCCCGTAAAGGCATGCAGGCGGTTCTGGACCGGCTCGATCCAAAGGATGAGCAGGTGGCCCGTTACCGCCGCGAACTTTTTCGGCTGAACTATTGAATATGTCTGATGCGCCTCCACAAATCGGTTTCGTTAGCCTGGGTTGCCCAAAGAATCTGGTCGATTCGGAGCGCATACTCAGCCGTTTGCGGGCCGAAGGTTATCAGCTTTCAGCCAGTTACCAGGGAGCCGATCTGGTGGTCGTGAACACCTGCGGCTTTATCGATGCGGCAGTGGAAGAGTCCCTGGATGCCATCGGTGAAGCGCTACAGGAGAACGGCAGCGTTATCGTTACCGGTTGTCTGGGTAAGGACGAGGCGCGTATTCGAGAGGCCCACCCCCAGGTGCTTTCAGTCACGGGCCCCCATGCCTATGAGGCGGTGATGGATGCGGTCCATCGGCAACTGCCTGCTCCCCACGATCCTTTCACCAGTCTTCTGCCGCCTCAGGGGATAAAGCTGACACCCAGGCACTACGCCTATCTGAAAATCTCCGAAGGCTGCAATCACAGCTGCAGCTTTTGTATCATTCCCGATCTGCGGGGGCCCTTGGTCAGCCGGTCTTTCGGCGAAATCATGCTTGAGGCGCAACGGCTGGTCGAGTCCGGGGTGCGGGAGCTGCTGGTTGTCTCTCAAGACACCAGCGCCTATGGCGTGGATATCAAATACCGGCCCGATTTCTGGCAAGGCCGGCCGGTCGCGTCAAGACTCAAAGCGCTGGCATCCGCCCTGGGCGATCTCCAGGCCTGGATTCGCCTGCACTACGTCTATCCCTATCCCCATCTGGATGATCTGTTGCCGCTGATGGCGGAGGGCCACATCCTGCCCTACCTCGACATGCCGTTACAGCATGGCAATGTGCGTGTGCTGCAAGCGATGAAGCGCCCCGCGGCGACGGAGAAGGTCTTGGCGCGGATAGCGCGATGGCGCCGGGAGTGCCCCGATCTCACCCTGCGCAGCACCTTCATCGTCGGCTTTCCCGGTGAGACCGAGTCCGAGTTCGAGGCGCTGCTCGATTTCCTGCGGGAGGCTCAGCTGGACCGGGTCGGCTGTTTCGCCTATTCGCCGGTCGCGGGAGCACAGGCCAACGACCTGCCTGGCGCCTTGCCAGATGAGATCAGAGAGGAGCGCCGGGCCCGTTTCATGCAGTTACAGGCAGAGATCAGTCGCCAGCGGCTGCAAGCCAAAATAGGCCAGAAGACGATCGTCCTGGTGGATGAAGTAAAGGAGAAGCAGCTAGTGGCGCGCAGTCCCGCGGACGCCCCGGAGATCGATGGTCGGATTTTCATTCCCGGCGCCTGGGAGTTGCAGGCGGGTGATTTCATCGAAGTGCGTATTACGGCTGCATCGGCCCATGACTTGCAAGCGGAACCGGTTGATATCGACGAGGGAGAAATGGGGTAAATTTAGGGCGCGTCCCTGCGCCCTGCCAACCAGCCGTACGGGGCCGAGGCCCCAAAGCGGATAGGTCGTGGCGCTTCAGAATGCAGCGCCGCTGTTTTTGCCCAGCTTTCTTAGAATTGTAGCCAATGGACAGAAGCCGGTGAAGGCGGACTGCAGCAGATTGAGTCCGACAAATGCAGTGAAAAGAAGCCAGTAGGGGTGATGGTAGTGCGAAAGCGCCAGGCTCAACAGGATTGCAGAGCCGGCAAAGGCGAGAACAATGCGGTCGATATTCATGGATTTGCCTCTAAACTATCAGTGTTGGTCAGTCAGCATTAATAGGCGCTATGAGCGATCGCCATCAACTGCTACGATCAAGAGATGATGCTATATTAGCATCATCTAATATGTAGTCAAGGACAGTTCCAGCCATGACCCAGATCCCCGACGATCTTGATGAGCAGGACCGCTTGGTCCGGCGCCTGCTCGACAGGCCCGACTGTTTCGGGCATGCGTTGGATCGGGTTGAGCATATCGAGACCCATATCTCCCATCTGCTTCTGGCGGGCGAGTATGTCTACAAGATCAAGAAGCCGCTCGATCTCGGCTTTCTCGATTTTTCGACCCTGGCGAAACGACATTTCTGCTGTGAGGAGGAGCTGCGGCTCAATCGCCGTCTGGCGCCCAGGCTCTATCTGAAAGTCGTGGGCATCGGCGGGAGTCTCGAGCAACCGGCGCTGGATACTGAAAATGGTGTGCTTGAGTACGCCGTGAAAATGCGTCGTTTTCGCCAGCAAGACCTGCTCAACGAGCGCTTGCCTGACCGAGAGACGATCGACCGTTTGGCTGTGTTGGTGGCCGACTTCCATCAGCGGGCTCCGGTGGTCTCGGAGGATATGCCCTATGGCAAACCTGAGCATGTTCTAGGGCCCATGCTGGAGAATTTCCGGCTGATCCGAGCGTTAAAACAGCCCTTGTTGGAAATAGAGCGTCTCAATGTACTGCAGACCTGGACCGAACAGCAGGCCATCGAATTGGAGCCGCTGATGGAGGAACGCTGTCAATCGGGGCATATCCGAGAGTGTCATGGGGATCTCCATCTGGGGAATATCACCTTTTTCGAAGGTCGCCTGACCCCGTTTGACGCTATCGAATTCAACCCCGATCTGCGTTGGATAGACACCCTCAGTGATCTTGCCTTTCTGTTGATGGATCTTCAGCATCGCGGGCTCAATCCAGCCGCAGACAGGCTCTTGAACATCTATCTGGAACAATCCGGCGACTATGTCGGTCTGCCGCTGTTGCGTTTCTATCTGCTCTATCGCGCCATGGTGCGGGCCAAGGTGAGCGCCATCCGCGCCTCGCAACCGGGGCTGCAACATGACGAGCGGGCGCGGCAACTGGATGAGTATCGCAGCTTTCTCTCCCTGGCCGAGTCGGTGATCCGCAATCCCCCAGCGTCCCTGATCATAACCCATGGCGTCTCCGGGTCGGGTAAAAGCACCATCAGCGGCTGGTTGGCAGAGCAGTTGATGGCAATCCGGCTCCGTTCCGATATCGAACGCAAACGCCTCTATCCCGATCAGCGTGTGACGAGTGGGAGTTCTCCTCCAGAGCGATACAGCAGCGGTGCGACCCAAGTCACCTATGCCCACCTGAATGGGATGACGAGGCATCTGTTGCGGGCCGGTTTTTCCGTCATCGTCGACGCCGCCTGCTTGGCGCGTTGGCAGCGTGAGATCTTTTTGCAGTTGGCAGAGCGCCTGCAGGTTCCGGTATTGATCATCGACTGTCAGGCGCGGGAATCCCTGTTACGCGAACGCATACAACAAAGGAGCGATCAGGGAATCGATGCCTCCGAGGCCGATCTCGCCGTTCTCGCATATCAACAACAGACTGGTGAACCATTAACCACTGTCGAGCATGAGAGGGTGATTGCCATCGATAGCGAACGCTTTCCTCCACCAGGACTGTTGGCCACGGTGTTGCAGCGCTTAATGCGATAGCATTCAACGAACCGGGTATGCGAACGGAATAGGTTTCAAGATGCGTTTTCCTCAACTCAAGATCGGCCAGCGATTCGACTATCAAGGCAAGACATACACCAAGACCGGTCCATTGGCCGCCAGCGAGGAAGGCACCGGCGTCGGCAGCATGATCAGGCGCTCGGCAAAGGTGACGCCGTTGGATGGTCCCGCGGCGCCCGCCGGACAAGTTAAACAGCGTTATAGCCGGGAAGAGGCGGCCGCGCTATGCCGAGACTATAAGTCGAGGCTGGCTAAAGCGCTGAAACAAGCGGCGGACGCAGACGGTGGGTTGCAGATCGAGCAGGTGTTGTCAGCAATTGAGGCCCTGGATATGTTCGGCGTTGAATCGGCTGCGGAATAATATGCCCAGTTAGGTACTATATGAAAGCATATTGGGAAACAAGGAATGAAACTAATCGTCGATGGTTTGAACTGGCTGTCCGATCAAGATTGGGGATGGTGGCCTATGCTGAAATACAGGCCAAGGAAGGATGAAGCTATATCCAATAAATTGGTACTTAAATTAACTCCATTTTTTGGTACTTTGTCAGGGTTAACAATAGCGGCAATTGCCCAACATTTTCTCGTTGTGTCCTACCTTTTACTGGATATCGGAATCGGATGGGTAGCTTTTTTTGCAATCTATAGGGTGACATTTGTTCCGGCATGGAACTCAAGAGCGCGTGGCCTGAGAGGTAAAAATGCCTAGCGTGTCGTTCAAAATTGAGCCTCGTTTCACTCGGCCGATTTAACTGAAGCGTTATTGCCGAGCGCCTTTGATTAGGGATATATTGATCCATATCATTTTTTCGCGCTGCCGCCGCAAGTAGAGTGGGCGCGGTTCTGTTGTAACAGCAGGATATAGCTGCAGCTGGCATAATCCAGTCATGTCACTGCATTATTATGAAATTGGATTTCTTACAGGTGGACAAGGATGGTTAGGATTCCTGCGCCCTCATTTCGTCATTTTCTCTCTTCGTCTCCACGGATTGTATACGCATGTTTGCTGATTGCGGTCAGTGACCTCAATGCCGCTCTGATCGTGGATGCCGGTCCGGACCAGATTGTCGCTGCGGATGAGAGCGTACAACTGGACGGCAGCGCAAGCAGGGAGACCGACGGCGGCATCGCCGGTTATCACTGGTTTCAGGCGCGGGGTCCGGTGGTTACCCTGGAAAACGCCCGAGCCGCCGTCGCCGGTTTTCTGGCGCCTGCAAACGCCGAACTTGAATTTGTGCTCAGACTGACCAGTGAGTCGGGTGAAAAGGCCACTGATCGCGTCGTCGTGCGTGCCGAGCCCTATGCCAATCAGTCTCCGGCAGCTGATGCAGGCCCGGATCAGACGGTCTCAGTCGGTGATACGGTCCAGCTGGATGGCAGCGCCAGTACGGATGCCGATGGCGCCATTGTCAAATACCGCTGGTATCAAAACCGGGGACCTGCCGTGCAACTAGACAACGCACAAACAGCGACACCCAGCTTCCCGGCCCCGCCCAACGCTGAATTGGCATTCGGTCTGCGGGTGGAGGATAACGCGGGCGCGATAGCCAACGACAATGTTGTCATTCGCGTTGAACCCAACACAAATCAACCGCCCATAGCCCGTGCGGGAGAGGATCAGACAGTCACCGCCGGCGATAGGGTGCAACTTGACGGCAGCGCGAGCACGGACCCTGATGGCTCAGTTGTCAAGTACAACTGGTATCAATATCGCGGGCCTTCAGTCGTATTGAATAATCCCCGCACGGCAACGCCGAGCTTTGTGGCGCCGGCCAATGCCGTACTGGCGTTCGGCCTTCAGGCCATCGATAACGCCGGCGCGGCTACAGGCGATAATATCTTGATCCGAACAGAGCCTTACACAAATCGTCCACCAGTGGCCAATGCAGGAGCGGATCAGGCGGTTTCCTCAGGCGATACAGTCCAACTCGATGGTGGCGCCAGCAGGGATACGGATGGCGTCATTGCCAAATACCGCTGGTATCAGACTCGGGGCCCTGCGGTACAGCTCAATGGCGCGCGTACAGCGACTCCCAGTTTTCAGGCGCCGCCCAATGCCCAGTTGGCCTTTGGTCTTCAGGTGGAAGACAATGCCGGCGCCACGGGTTGGGACGATGTCGTGATTCGGGTCGAGCCCTATACCAATCAGTCACCGGTTGCCATGGCAGGTCCGGATCAGACGGTCTCGGCCGGCGATAGGGTTCAGCTCGACGGCGGCGCCAGTACGGATGGCGACGGCAGCATCGTCAAATACGACTGGCGGCAGACCGGTGGTCCGGCGGTGCGGCTTCAGGGCGTAGATGCGACAAATAGCAGCTTTCAGGCGCCGCCGAATGCGCAGTTGGAGTTCCGGCTTCGGGTGGTTGATGACGCGGGCGCTGTCGGGTATGACAAGGTCCGGGTTCGGGTCGAACCGATCACCAATCAGGCGCCGGTGGCGAATGCCGGCGATGACAGAACCGTCTCCCTGGGGGCGAGGGTTACGCTGGACGGTAGCGCCAGCACCGACGCCGACGGTGATATCGCAAGGTATGTTTGGTGGCAGCGCAGCGGTCCAAACATTCAACTCAGCGGCTGGAACACCGCCACCCCGAGTTTCGAAGCCACTGCCCCGGGCGACGTCATAATGCGCCTGCGGGTGGAAGACGATCGCGGCGCGCGGGTGATGGATGATGTGCGCATTACCGTGGAGGATGACGGCAATCGACCGCCGGTGGCCGATGCAGGGCCGAATGGATCAGGTGTCGAGGACCGCATATATAACCTGAACGGTACTGAGAGCAATGATCAGGATGGAGATATATCTTCTTATCTGTGGGAGCAGATTACAGGTCCACAAGCGACAGTTTGGAGTGGCAGACTCAACTCATCGCGAGTGAGTGTCAGGTTGCCCGACGTTGAACAGGATACCGAAGTCAGTTTCAGGCTGATGGTCACAGATGATCAGGGCTTAAGCTCATCCGATGAAATCCTGATTTTGGTGTTGAAAAACTTGCCGCCTCAGCCCGTTCCCATCCCCATACAGACAGTGGTGGAAGGAAGCTACCATGTCATGGATGCAACCAGCCTGTTTATCACTCAACCATTAGATCGAATAGATTTGGGTTCGTATCGCTGGCGGCAGGTGAGTGGACCGTCTGTGATTCTGCAATATCGACAATATAGAGAGCAAGTGCGAATTTTGACGCCAGAGGTAGTAAGTCTAACGCCATTGGTGTTCGAGGTAAGTGCGACCGACCGGTTGGGTTTGGTGGCGACGAACACGATCACCATCAATGTTGTTAATCCAGAAGGCCTGCCTCTGAATGTGCCACCTGTAGCCGATGCCGGAGAAGATAAAGTCAGTATCAGCCAGCAATATATTGTGGTGGATGGATCGGCAAGCCATGACCCGGATGGTAAAATCGTTTCCTATGAGTGGGAACTGATTGAAGGTCCGGAAGGACTGACAGGCCATAGTGGTTTTAATAGGTATAATCAACCATACCCGACGAACTATATGGGTTCCTATCCCAGTGTGCCTGGGGACTATGTCATTCGTTTAACTGTGATTGATGATAGAGGAGGTTCATCAACCGATGATGTGAGAATCACGTTACAATCATCCCAGGAGACGGGGCAATTGCCTCATGCCAACGCGGGGAGTGACAGGATAGATAGTCGTTACTACTTCAATCATGACGATAACCGAACGCTTTCCGGTAGTGCGAGTTCGGATGAGGATGGTGCGATTGTTTCCTATCACTGGCAGCAGATCAGCGGACCCAAGGTTGAAATAGCAAATACGTCAACTGTTCGCACTCATTTTATACCAATGCCAATACACTCATATGTGTCATATCGTTTCCTGCTAACCGTAATTGACGACAATGGAAATCAAGATGACGATGAGGTGAGATGGGGTGTTGGGTACAAAAATAGTCTGCCCAGAGCAAGTTTAGTGCAGAGAGCGCTAATAGGTCTGTCTGGAAGCACGTTTCAATTGGATGGAACTGGCAGTTATGATCCGGATGACTATATCTCTGCATTTAACTGGTCTCAGCAAAGTGGCCCTGGAGTGGTGTTTCTGGATGACTCTGTCGAACCGATCGTGCAGTTGCCTGAACTGGATCCACTGAGTGGCCTTCAGCGGATACGCGTGGAACTATCCGTGACAGATCTTGATGGTGCTGAGAGTAATGCACCTGACCAGGAATATTACTGGATTCTTCATCCGGATTATAATTCAGCATTGTTCGATGCGGGTGATGATCTTTTTGTTCGTTCAGGTGACCAGGTAGAGATTGCCGGCCAACCTCTTGTTCCGAGTGACTGCAATCCAATCACAGGCTGTTCGGATGATAGTGTAGCCCTTCGTTGGATGCTGCTGGATGGGCCGCAAGTAGAGATTACACAAGGTGCTGGATGGACACTCGGATTTACCGCGCCACAGGTTTCCGACCGCACATCCCTGACGTTTGCATTGGCTAAGACATACTCCACGGGCCCTTTTGGTGCGATTGTATTGAATGCGGACCCTGTAAAAGTTAATGTGCTGCCACTGGGGCAAGAATTGACGTCCGACGCAGGAGAGGATCAACGAGCTGTCGAGAAAAGTTTTATCACCCTCATTGGCAGTGGCAGTTATGATCCATACGGAACGATTGAACAATACCACTGGGAACAGCTGGAAGGCCCACAGGCATTGATGAGTGCGCCGAATGAGGCTGTAACTGAGTTGGCGCTACCCGCTTTAGCAGCGGAAGCTGAACTGCTATTCCAACTCACTGTGGTCAACGATTGGGACATGCAAGCCGTGGATACCGTCAGGATTACGGTGACGCCCGACCTGACCGACGGCGATATCGATGCCGACGGCGTCCACGACGACAATGATCGCTTCCCCCAAGACCCCAATGAGGCCTACGATTATGATGCGGACGGCATAGGCGACAACGGGGATGCCGACCGGGACGGCGACGGCATCGGCAACGATGCCGATTTCCACCCGAATGATCCGGTGAGCGGACCCCCCTCTCAGATAAGCGTCATTGAGCCGATGGATGGTGCGGACATCGATGCCGGGTATGTGATTGTTAAGGGCACGGTGGATGGGCCGGCCAACACAGGCGTCACGGTTAACGGTATTGTCGCTGAGCGAAGTGGCGAACCCTACGGCAGTGAATTCACCGCCCGAGTGCCCCTTGAGGAGGGCGCCAATGAACTGCAAGTCACGGCGACCACCCTCAGTCGCAGGCAGGTCAGCCAGACCCTGACCGTCAATCGCGCCAGCGCAAGCCCCATCAGGTTTTTCGTGTCGGAGAGAAACGGCTTGGCGCCGTTGGAGAACAGGCTCAGCCTTGTCAACGAAGGAGCGAGTCCCATCGTCCAGGTCGATATCGACTACGAGGGAGACGGCGGCATCGACGAGACCCTGGTCGACGATTTCGAGAGAGATCTCGTCTACCTCTATGAGACGGAAGGGTTCTACTTCCCCACGGCCATCGTGACAGACGCGGATGGTCTGCAACACAGCCTGACCCAAGTTGTTAGCGTGGTCACCGAAGAGAGTATACTCGCCCAGTTGGAGAATCACTGGTCGGACATGAATAGCGCGCTAACCGATGGCAACCTGGGGTTGGCGTTGGAACATATCGGCATGAGCCGTAGTGAACAGTATGGGAGACTCTTTCGCTACCTACTGCCCAAGATGCCGGAAATCGTGGCGAGTTATTCAGCGCTGCACGTCAACAATCTTGCCATGGATCATGCCTCGGTACATGTGGTGCGTAGCATCAATGGCGAGAATCAGGTCTTCACCATCAGTTTTAACCAGGACATCTTCGGTGTCTGGCGGATCATCAGTATGTAGCGCCTCAATGAAGCGCGACTCACAGGAATCAAGCTATGGAATCCAAAAAAAACATGAGATCATTGAGTGATTTTTTGCAACAGCGATGGCTTGTTCGATGTGCCTGGGGCGGAATGTTGAGCTTGGCTCTGGTCCTGCTTTCAGGGTGCAGTGCACGAATATCATCCCATTATTTTGGAGGTGAGAAGATTGGTCGTTGTTTTGACAAACCAAGCGTCCTCTGTGAAATAAGCATCGAAGCTGTACTTGGAAAGGTAGTCGACAGCCAGTCGGGCAAACCACTGGAAGGGGTCATCGTCATGGGTTATTGGCCGAAGATGATGGCAAGGCCACATTGGAGGGCCACGGTTGGGGTCGCCTACCTGGCTGAGACATTGAGCGACTCAGCCGGTCTGTTTGAAATTCCCGTCTGTGATCCACCCTGTGAGGTAAAAGGCTATTTTGCATACTATCAGCCGGATATCCTCTTCTTCAAGGAGGGTTACTACCCCAGGGCGCTCTCCAACCCGATCACGGATGTCCGCTTTGATGTGCGCTCATCCGAACATATGCGGTGGCGATGGGACTGGAACGGCGAAGTCATTGAACTGGAGCCGGTCAGCGACAAAAACGATCCGAGGCTCAAGGCGGCCTATACCCTCTCACCGAGGCTCTATCTGAATGAAAATTGCAACTGGATGAAGATACCGAAAACCCTGATGTTCAAGGCCAGACAGATGCAACTCAGGGAGCGTGACAAGGAAAAAGCAGACATGCCGGTCGTGCTGTATCTTTCGGAGTATTATTTGAAGAAACCGAAAAAATGCCATCCCGACCCGGCAAACTATCTGAAGGAGGCCGTTCGGCATGAAAGCGAATGAACCGTTGAGCCCGCAAGGGCGAAGCAAGCGCACATCCTTTCCGGCCTGGAATACCCTATTTCTATTGCTCGGCATGACCGTTTTGACGGCCTGCGCGGGGCCGGGTTACTACACCTTTACCCGGGAAGCCACTGGCTGGGTGGTCGATGGCGCAACAGGCGTGCCGCTGGAGGGTGTGATAGTGGTGGGCGCCTGGCCCAGAATCGGCAGCACCCTCTGTGGCGATCACGAGGCGATGAGGTCTCACTTCTATGAGACCACGACAAACCGCAGCGGTGAGTTCAGGATACCCGGCTGTGTCAAAACCACAGGGGTCTTTTTTCACAGTGATGCCGATATCAGCTTTTACAAGCAGGGCTATTTTCCGAAGACACTAAACAATGATGCTACTTGGGATCCCAATGTGTGGAAAGACAAATTCGGCATTTACGGACCAGGATGGGTGTGGCAGTTCGAGGGCTCGGTTATCGAATTGGAATCGTCTGTGGGAATGTCTAAGGAAAGACTGGAAAAAATTGAAAATTCTAAAAATATTCGAGTTGTAACCGATTATCTAGGCTTATATGGATCAGAATGCATGTGGTTGAAGATGCCAAGGATGACGATGGCAACAGGGCATAGGATTAGAGAAAGGGAAGAAGGGCATGAAGCCCAAGATATTGCAAACAAGCCTTTGGCAAACTACTTGGTGGAAACTTATTTTGAAGACCCGGAGAAGTGTCACCCCGACCCGGTAGGATTCTTGATGGAGTATAAGGATGAAATGGAATAAAGGACTGTTGGGCATGGTTGTAGTTGTTTTGGTTCACTCAACCCCCGTTTTCGCCTACAAGGCAATGAGCCACCAAGCAATCACCAACCACGTGGCGTCGCGTACTATCCTGTCGAATGAGGAACTGATGGCGGGGATGGGATTTGATGTTATCGTCCCTGAAACTGTTAAAACTTTGCTGAAGAGTAATGAAAAACGTACTGATTGCAATACCCCAAAAAGAGATAAAAACATCAGACACTTCTACTGCGGCGCCGCCCTTGAGGATCTGGGTATACGCTCCCTCAATCACTTTTTCGATCCTGTCAGAGGCTTGCCCCTGCACCGCTTAGGCGCCCCATTAGTGGGTTTTCGAAGTTCGCCGGAGTGGTCGCTTGAGGATGGCGATGAATTCACCGGTCAGGAGTTCTCATTCAAAGATGCTCATGACTATTTTCTCGGGTCGAAGATCGCGAGTTTTCAAGAGAGTCGTGAGGAAAACGAACAGAAACTGCTTTTGGCCTTGGGGCATGTGGTCCACCATCTCCAGGATATGGCGCAGCCGGCCCATGTGCGCAACGATATGCATTGCGATGGGGAGGCGGACCGAATGACCTATTGTCTAGGCTATTTGGCGCATGATCCCAGTTATTATGAGAGTAGAACTGATGATGTGTATAGTGAGCTACCCTTAACCGGTTATGCGGATTTAGACTTGAACACCTTCCGCAAGGCCCGCGATTTCTGGTCCACCGGCAGCCAACGGCAGGGCATTGGCATGGCGGAATTCGCCAACTGGAATTTCATCAGCCAGGACACCAACTTTGTCTATGTTTACAACCCCCTGTTTCCGGAGGGCCAACCCCAATTATACCCCAGTCTCTTCTATGACAACCCGGTGCCGGAGCCCCTGGGCACTGGTATTGAGATTGCCAGCGATACGAGTGGTGTCCTTGGTACCAAATGGTTTGTTGGCAACCAGGTGACGGATCGATACCGCCCGGCACAGTCGGGTTTCAATGCCCAGGCCAGCACCCTGTCGATATTCCATCACGATTTGCAAGCGTCTGAGTATCTGCCCCATACGGAGAATACGCTTAAGTTGGATGACGATACTCATGCTGCCGCCAGACCCTTTCTGATTCCCCGCACCGTGGCCTACAGCGCTGGATTGGTCAACTATTTCTTTCGCGGTCAAATGGCGATAAGAGACGCCCGTGTCTATGTCTCGGGTTCGAGCTTGCCCGATTCCATCAGTCTCAGCGTGGCGAACGTGAGCAGCGATCATACACCGGGGAATGCCCCTTTCTCATTCAAACAGGGGCGTTTCATGCTCTACTACGAAACCATAGATGGGCGGCGCCGCTTCGCAACCCCCTATAGTGGAGCTGATGTTGCGCTCACGGATGACGAGGAGCTTTCTGACCAAGCAACGATAGCCTTGGAATATCAACTCTCTGCGACATTATGGGACCGCAACAAACCGATGACCCTGATTTATGACGGCATCATCGGCGAAGAGCGGGGCATCGCCGTTAAGGAATTTTATCCGGATCCGCTTCTGGCTTTCTCTGTAGAGGGCGTTACGGGGAATTCGCCTGTCCCCAACATTGTCACTGTCACGGCTTCTTATGATATGGGCTATACCTGGGCGCTCAAAGGTGGTTTTGCCCTCTCTGTCAGTGATTCAACGCTGGATCCTTCCAATCGTGTTCTGGTCCACAACGCGATCAATCTGGGCGAGGGTGAGCTACTCGCTCATGTGAGTTATATCGACTATAGGGACGATGACGGGAATATCTTGGCAGGTAGATCCGGGGATACCATGGTGCGCAGTAGTGACTATGGCCAAACATGGGAGGTTGTCGATTTCACATGGCAGCCGTTACTCAATGGCGCAGCGAAAGTGTCGGATATCTTTTCAGTCTATCAAAGCATCGTATATACAGGCGAGCAAGGCCTGGCCGGGGTCCGGGTTCAACACCCCGGGGAAGCCGGCGAACCGCGCTCATTCCAGCTCTTTCAATCCAACGTCCTAGGTGTGGCGGGGAGCTGGCTGGGAAGCCCCGGACTGGGCACCGGCGGATTGCCGGAGGTGGACTATCTGGGCAACGCTTCCTATGGCTTTGCCGGTTACCTGGAGGGATATGATTCAGGAACCGGAGCGGAAGGCGGTGACTTTTTGTTCGATTCCATTATGATGCGCACCGATGATGGGGGAGCCGGTTATTATCCATTGACAGACTTTGCCACGGAATGCGGGGATCCTGACGACCCCGGCAACCAAGTCACGCATTGTATCCAACATTTTGAATATCTAGGGGATGAGCGTTTGCTCGGCTGGACCCGGCTCCGTGCCGAATCGCTTGCTGATTATCATAATAAAGTACCTTTCCATCTTTCCACTGATGGCGGTACGAGTTGGTCGTATGCCATGGATGCGCCCTTTGACCAGGCCTGCCAATCCCTGCCTGTTTGGGAAGGTCAAGTCAAAAAGGTGATCTATATCGGCAAGTCCCCGAAAGACAAGGATGTGCTGATGGCGTTGACACAGTGCCAGGAGGTCTACGAGGATTCATCCTCCGGTTCGCCACAATTGAACTGGGGTCCGGTTACCGGTAAGCGTCTGTTTTTCTCCCGGGATGGTGGAAAACATTGGTACATGGGGAGGCTCCCGCGCGGATTGAACGATGACTCCGTGTTGCTCTATGCGGGAGACAATGGGGCGATACCGGGTTTGTACTATCCGGAAATCTGAACCAATCCCTCATCCCAATAGGGCCGGTCGCCAAACTGCTCGCGAAAAAACTCGGCCAGGGCTCTGACCCGTTGTGGGATGAAACGGCGGTTCGGGTAGATGACGTAGGCGCTTGCCGAAGGGATTTGGTAGTCTGTCAGGAGCGGCACTAGACGACCTTCCAGAATGGTCCGGTAGGCAATGAAGGTAGGGGAGAGACAGACGCCATGCCCCGAAGCGGCAGCTTCAAGGAGTATCTGGCCGTTGTTTGCCTGCATGCGATTCTCGACCCGGACCGTATGTGATCCGCCCTTACTGTCGATGAATCGCCACTTTTGCGGCTCCGGCAGATTGGAATAGCAGAGGCCCTGATGGCCTGCCAGCGCTTCAGGTGTCTGCGGCGTGCCGTATCGGGCCAGATAACCTGGGCTGGCGCAGACAAGGGCGCGAATCGGCGCCAGGGGCAGGGCGACCATGCTGGAATCCTCGAGCCGGCCGATGCGCAGGGCCAGGTCGACGCCCTCCTGTATCAGATCGACCTGACTGTCGTTGAAATCCATATCCAGCACCACCCCCGGGTGTTTCGTCATGAAGGTATTCAGGGCGGGGGCCAGATGAAGCAGTCCGAAGGAGAGCGGCGCGGCGAGGCGAATGCGGCCGCTCAAGGCCTGCTGAGCGGTGGAGACCGACTGCTCCGCTTCCGCCAGATCTTCCAAAAGCTGTACGGCGCGGGGATAGAATTCACGGCCGGCATCGGTCAGGGAGAGGCGACGGGTGGTGCGTTGAATCAGCAATGCCCCCAAGTGCTCCTCAAGCTCTGAGACGCGGCGGCTGATCACCGATTTTCCTATGCCGAGCCGTTCGGCCGCGGCACTGAACTGGCCCGATTCGACCACGGTGACGAAGCTTTCCAGGGATTCTATCCGGTCCATTGTTCTAAATATCGCAACAGTGTTTCCTAAATTGTGGCCTTTATATCCGAATCAGACAACCTACACTGGTCTACAACCAACTAAATTACTCTGTATTTATATGAGGAGGCTGTCATGGAGCAGCGTGCAAACAGTATACGCACGGTCAAGCGAACATTACTGGGGCAGGAGACGGCGGACGGCGCCGGGGTGCGTTTGACGCGTCTGATCGGCGGTCCGCAGTTGCCGCAATTGGATCCCTTTCTGCTGTTGGACGATTTTCGCTCCGACGATCCCGAGGACTACATTGGCGGATTTCCGCCACATCCTCATCGTGGATTCGAAACGGTGACCTATCTGCTTGCCGGCCGGGTCGAGCACCGGGACAATGCCGGTCATGCCGGGGTGCTTGAGGCTGGAGGGGTGCAGTGGATGACCGCTGGAAGAGGGGTGGTCCACTCCGAGATGCCGAAGCAGCAGGATGGCCTGTTGGCGGGCTTTCAGTTGTGGGTCAACTTACCGGCAAAGCAGAAGATGAGTGAGCCCCGTTACCAGGAGTTCGACCGGCAAGCGATACCCGAAGAGCAGCGGGGTGACGGTGTGACGGTGCGGGTGGTGGCGGGTCGTACTTCCCTGGACACTCAGGGGCCGGTCCGGGAACTGATGACTCCCGCCCGCTATTTCGATATCACCCTGCCGGCGGGCGCGCGATTCAGCGAACCCCTGCCGGCGGCCTATAATGCCTTCGTCTATCTCCTGGAGGGGGCGGTGTCGATCGACGCTGTGGCCCTGAAGGGGCGCACCCTGGCTGTGCTGGGGGATGGCGAGGCCGTCGAGTTGGCGGCCCGGGAGCCGAGCCGGTTATTGCTGGTGGCCGGCCTCCCCCTGGGAGAGCCCATCGCCAGGCGTGGACCGTTTGTGATGAACAACGAGGCTGAACTGCGGCAAGCCTTTACGGACTATCAGGAGGGACGTTTCTGATGCGCTTGGCCAACGACAGGGATAGCTACGGGGCGATTGCCGTCGGACTCCACTGGTTGGTGGCCCTGGTCGTCTACGCCATGTTCGGATTGGGGTTGTGGATGCGCGGTCTCGGTTATTACGATGCCTGGTACCGGCTCGGGCCTTGGTGGCATAAGGGGATCGGCGTGATGCTGTTGCTGGTGCTGGTAGCGCGTCTTGGATGGCGTTTCAGCAATCCGCGGCCGCAACATCTGCAGACCCACAAACCCTATGAGAGACGGGCGGCGATTGTGGTGCATGTCTCGCTCTACCTGCTGCTGTTTGCGGTGATGATCAGCGGTTATCTGATCTCCACCGCCGACGGTCGGCCGCTGGAGGTCTTCGATTGGTTCGCCATCCCGGCCACTATCAGTAATATCGATAATCAGGAGGACATTGCCGGCAAGGTCCATCTCTATCTGGCTTGGTGTGTGGTTGTGCTGAGCGGGCTCCATGCACTGGCCGCCCTGAAACACCATTTTCTCGATCATGACCGGACTCTCAAGCGTATGTTGGGTCTCAAATAAAGCACCGGCCGGAACCTGGGGTCAATGACGTTCGGGTTGGTCAATCATTCACGAGGAGAATCATCAATGACTAAAGTGGCAATCGTTTACCACAGCGGCTTCGGCCACACCAAGTTGCAGGCGGAAGCGGTGCATAGGGGCGCCGCCGCTATCGAGGGCGTTGAGGCCCTGTTGCTCACCGCAGAGGAGGCGGGCGCTGACCTGGATCGCCTCGACGAGGCGGATGGCATCATCTTTGGCTGCCCGACCTATATGGGCAGCATGTCGGCGGCGATGAAAAAGTTTCTCGAGTCAGCCGCCGCGAAATGGTTCACCCAGGCCTGGAAGGACAAAGTGGCGGGCGCCTTCACCAATTCCAGCTCCTATTCCGGCGATAAGCTCAATACCCTGGTCGGGTTGATGATCAATGCCATGCAGCAGGGAATGATCTTCGTCAGTCTCGGCATGCACCCGGCCGCCAGCGATCCCGACTCGATGAATCGTATCGAAGGCCCGGGGCCTGAAGTGTTAAACCGAATAGGCTCCTATATCGGTCCGATGGCTGCCAGCTTTCAGGTTAACCCCGGCGATGCCCCGTCGACCGGCGATATCGCCACCGCTGAGGCCTATGGCGCGCGTGTCGCCGTCATCACCCGGCAACTGGTCCGAGGACGCAGCGCCGAATAGTCGTTTTTTCCATCATCCCATAGGAGGGATCAGCATGAATCGTTATTTTACGTCTGTCTTTATCGCAGCCCTTATCATGACGACGCCACTGAGTGCCGAGGAGTATGTTATCGATAACAAGGGCGCCCATGCCTTTATCCAGTTTCGTATCAAACACCTCGGTTACAGTTGGTTGTTCGGTCGCTTCAACGCGTTCAGCGGCCACTTCAGCTATGACGAGAAGAATCCGTCCGCGGCAAGGATAGCGGTCGATATCAATCCGGCCAGTATCGACAGTAACCATGCGGAAAGAGACAAGCATCTACGTAGCGAGGAGTTTCTTCATGTCGATAAATACCCGACAGCTAAGTTCGTCTCCACCGCCTATCAGGAGAAGGCCGATGGCAGCGCGGTGCTGAAAGGCGACTTCACCTTGCGCGGCGTGACAAAGCCGGTTGCCATTGCGGTGGAGAAGATCGGCCACGGCAAGGATCCCTGGGGCGGTTACCGTCGCGGATTTTTCGGCACCACAGAGATCGCCCTGAAGGATTTCGGTATTCCATTCGACCTGGGGCCTGCATCGCGCACCGTGCAACTGGAGCTCTCAGTGGAAGGCATACGTCAATAGTTCGGGTTAATAAAAAGGTCAGGCGCAACAAACCCTATCAAGCAAGATTTGTCCGCCAATGAACGCGAATCAACGCAAATTTGCTTTGAGTGTCTTCTACCCTGGTTCCGCTTATCCGCTGTTTGTCTAGGGCCTGTTAACACTAATCGGATTGTCACTGCCAGGGGCCATTTTTTACCCAGCAAGGCAGAACGAGCGTGGTGTAGCCCAGCTACATGAGCGAGTGATAACGCCGCTGGGTGAAAAATGGCCCCTGGCCCTTCGGGTTGCGCCTGAAAAAGCCCCACTCGGCGTTGCTCGTCGCTTATTTGGAACGACCAAACCGCGCTCCTCGCGCCTTGATTGGGGCTTTTTCAGGCACAACAGTGGCAATCCGATGAGTGTTAACAGGCCCTAGGCGGGTCATCCCGGAGAAGTAGAGCCTGGATGTAGCGTTTACGGAGTAAAGGCTGGAATGCGGGTTAAGACCTTGCATCGCTGGTAAGAGAGATTTTGCCTTGACTGAAAACCCTCAAGGCAAGTTACAGGATGGATGATTCACATTTGCGTTAATTTGCGTTCATTCGCGGACAAGACAATCAACTTTGAGTTGAAGCGTTGAACCCTGATGATGGGTATGATCTACCCGCCCGATCAGAGGCAGGGGCAATGGTTTAGCGGATGATCTCTTCAGCCGCCTGCATGATGAGGCGGCTGGTGGCGTTGGGGCGGTGAGACTGCTCGCTCAGCATGCGCCGCCATTTCCTGGCGCCGGGCTGGCCGTGAAACAGGCCGAGGATGTGGCGCGTTATCCGGTTGATCGGTGTGCCGGCCGCCAACTCCTTTTCGACAAACGGGATCAATGATGCCACAACCTGGCCACGGGTCACGGCCTCGCCGGTTTTTGCAAAGATTACTCGATCCGCTTCTGCCAGCATCCAGGGATTGTGATAGGCCTCGCGGCCGATCATTACGCCGTCCACATGCTCGAGTTGTCGTTGCGCCTGCTCAAGGCTGGTGATGCCGCCGTTGATGATCACTTCGAGTTGGGGGAAATCGCGTTTGAGCCGATGGACCGTTGCATAGGATAGGGGAGGAATCTCGCGGTTCTCTTTGGGGCTCAGTCCCTGCAGCCAGGCCTTGCGGGCATGCACGATGAAAGTGTTGCAGCCTGCCTCGGAGACAGTGCCGATAAACTCGCAAAGTTCATCGTAGCTGTCATGCTCATCGACACCGATGCGGTGTTTAACGGTGACATCGACGCTCACCCTGTCCCTCATCGCTTTGACGCAATCGCTGACCAGCTGCGGTGTCGCCATCAGGCAGGCCCCGAAGCGCCCTGATTGGACTCTGTCAGAGGGGCATCCCACATTCAGGTTGATCTCATCGTAGCCCCATGTCTGCCCCAGTCCGGCGCACTCAGCCAACTCTTTCGGGTCACTGCCGCCCAGTTGCAACGCCACCGGGTGTTCGCTTGGGTCAAAATCGAGAAACCTTGCGCGATTCCCATGCAATATGGCGCCTGTAGTCACCATCTCTGTATAGAGCACGACATGCCTGGAGATCAGGCGCAGGAAATACCGACAGTAGCGGTCGGTCCAGTCCAGCATCGGGGCAACGGCAAGTCTACGATTGGGCATGTGAATATAGTTTAATAAAAACAGTATGTTACCAGTGTGCCACTCTCCGTTCCAGATTCAACCAATGATTGGATCGATACAATGGGTAACCAATACCTGAACCCTCCCATCTTATTTGAAGAGAGCTTGCAAGGGTCCCAATATGGGACTATAATTTGGGACATGAGAATCATTGCCCTATCCACATTGAAGGCATTTTGGGAGGGTGGTCCGTCTCACGCTGATGCCATCGAGTCTACGTTGGCTTGGTATAGGCACGTCCTGAAGGCTGACTGGGCATCCCCTGCGGAGGTGAAACAGGATTTCAGGAATGCCAGCATTCTTAAGGATGGGAGGGTGGTATTCAACATTGCTGGGAACAAATACCGGTTGGTAGTGTGGATTAACTATGCTTATCGGGTTGTCTATATCCGCTTTATCGGCACTCATGCCCAATATGACCAGATTGATGCACAAACCATTTAAACCCCGGAGGTAATGTACGATGGACATCAAGCCGATCAAAACTGATGCTGATTACCGTGCAGCATTAAAGGAAATTGAAGCACTGATGATGGCGGAACCCGATATGCCAGAGGGAGAAAAGCTGGATATACTGGTGACGCTGGTTGAAGCCTACGAAAGAAAACACTATCCGCTCGACCTGCCGGACCCCGTAGAAGCGATCAAATTCGAAATGGAGCAGAAGGGTTTGACCGTCAAGGATCTGGAGCCGATGATCGGCAAGAGTAATCGTGTCTACGAAATCCTTAACCACAAGCGTTCGCTGACGCTTAAGATGATCTGGAAACTGCATCGGGGTCTTGGAATTCCAGCGGAGTCATTGATCAAGCCACCGAATCATGCACATATATGAGAGCCCTAAAGATTGGTTGCTTCGTCCGTAAATGACTGCTGATAGACTTGATCGACTCATGAATATCCCCCCGATGAGCGGTTGATCATTCAACGTGTTATCAGCTTGATGTCTATCTCATTGTCCTGGATATAGTGCTCCAGCGCCGCCTCAGTCTCGTCGATGATTTCCTCTATCTCGTTCAAATGCTTACGGCCGTGGCGTCTGATCTCCTCACTCGAGGCGCGATTCAGTTTCGCCGCTTTGTCTAAGAGGATGGTTGCGCCGATATTGCCCGCGGCCCCCTTGATTGCATGGGCGTCGTCGATGATCTGGTTGATATCGAGCTGTTCGATGGCAATGTCCATGCGCTCGATACAGGCATAGATATCGGCAAGGAAGTTGTTGACCAGTTCTTCGAAAAAGCCCTCGCGTGTGCTCAGTCTGGTCAATGCATCAAGCGTTTCGTTGTTTAGGTATTCTGGCTTTTTGCTGGTGAAGGGCGTTGTTTTGCGAGTCACCCGATAACGACGCTGACTATCCTCGGAGGCTTTGTTGTCGGTATTGGTCAAGCGCAGGATATGGACGATCAAGGCATTGATGTCAACGGGCTTCTGCAGATAGATATCGGCTCCGGCCTCCCGGCATTGCAATTCGGCTTCTTTGGATATGTTCGCGGTGAGGACGATGAAGGGAATGTCATTGAACAGGCCGTGTCCCGCCTTATACTCCCTGATAACGTCCAGTCCGCCGATGCGGGGCATCTGCATATCGAGGATGGCCAGATCGAACTCCGTCTCTTCGAAGCGCTGGAGTGCGCTCTCACCGTCTTCGACAAGTTCCGCCTCGAAGCCTGCCTTGGTCAACATCTCGCCAAGGATGAGACGATTGACTGAGGTGTCTTCAGCAACCAGAATCCGCAGTTTTTTCTGATTCTGCTGTTGATTCCAGGTGTCGATCGACTGTACGCCGTCCGGTAAGTTGGTATCCAGGAATGCGGAGTGTATGGCGTTATAGAGTTGGCGCCTGTTCTCCAGGTCCTGAACCACGGAGTCGATTTCGGGGGGTATGTTGAATGGCTGGAACTTGCCGATGGTGTCGATCAGGATGATATGGCAATCATCGCTGTTTGACAGGCGTATATCCCTGACCAGTGCTTCCAGGCCTCCGGCAATGTGTTCGGCGTCCAGCAGGATCAGAGGTAACTGGCTCTCGGTGGTCCTGGGACGAATGAGCCTCTCAATCAGTTCATCCGTCGTGCTGACCGCATCATTTGCGATATCCCATAGTTTCAGCGGTTGATTGATCCTGGTATAGAAACTCAGACTGTTGGTGAAGGTGATTGCCGTGTGTCCCGAGTAGGTCTGTTCCATCGAGGTGACGGGCAGCTCCAACGGCAGGTCGAAATAGAAACGGGTGCCTTTTCCAAGCGTGCTTTCAACATGAATGTCTCCATCCATGCAGTTGACCAGTTCCTTGGAGATGGTGGTGCCCAGGCCGGACCCGCCATACTCTCGGGTGATGGAATCATCGATTTGATTGAAGCGCTGGAAGATGTGCTTCAGGCCTTCTTTTGCTATGCCGATCCCGGTATCGATGACTTCGAAGCGAAGATTTGCAGTGGTTTGGGTGATTTGCAGGCCGTTGACCCTGATATCGACATAGCCTTGATGGGTGAACTTGATGGCATTGCCGATCAGGTTGTTCAACACCTGCTGGATACGCTGGGGATCACCCAGCAGGTTGAAGGGTACTTCAGGGGAGATATGGGTCATCAACCTGATGTGTTTCTTTTGGGCGATAGGCTCGAGGGTGGAGCTGACTGTGGTGACCAGGGCATGCAGGTCGAATGCTTCATGCTCGATCTTGATCTGCCCGGCATCGATCTTGGAAAAATCGAGTACGTCATCGATGAGGGTGAGCAAGTGCCGGGCGGATGCATCGATGGTCTTGACCTTGTTATTGACGCCGCGGGCCAGCTTTTCCGTCATGAGTAATTGTGAAACGCCGATGATGCCGGTGAGTGGTGTGCGCATTTCATGGCTCATGTTCGCGAGGAACCGGCCTTTTGCCTGATTGGCTCCTTCGGCAACGGCTTTGGCCTCGACCAGTTGCCCGAGGATCTTGGAGACGAAGATCGGAATCACGATATTGGTGACCACCAATCCATAACCCACGATCGGGTGCATCAACCAGAACGGTGAAATATTGATGATGATAAGCAGGCCGGAGTTGGAGAGCAGCATGCCGAGATAGAGATAGTTGGTGCCGAATCGCGCACCGTATCCAACGGTGATCCACAGAAGCACCGTAAACAGGGGCGCGCCAAACTCGCCGGCGCCGTACATGGCAAGACAGGTCATGCCGTGATCACCCAGCATGGTGATGATCTTTCGCAGGCGGGAACCTTGTTTGACATACCTGAAGGAGACCAGGACCAGCAGTGAAAAGACCTCGTATCCCGCGGCAAGCATGGTGGCCGTGACGTGGCTGCTGCCCAACGGGTTGAGCAGGTCCGAGATCAGTAGATAGATAAAGACGACAAAGGTGAAGAAGAGTCGAATCAACCCCTGTTCATACTCCAGGCGCGCCCCATCGCTCAGTCCTTGGGTCAAGGCTGTGAATCTGGGCAGTCTGAAGACTTCTTTCAATGTTTCGCCGGCCATGGCACTTCCACGGTTATTGATTTTAATGAGAATAAACTATTTATTGTAACAGTTAGGCACTATTTTGACCGCATGAAAGCACTATAGCGGCAGAATTAGCATAAATATTTGTCTACCGATACGCTTTTTTCATCCTCGAATAGGGAAAAAAGCAGAATACCTTGCTCAAGATCAATTAGTTAAAGGATTCTACTTCCCAATAAAACCAGAAATGGGTCACGATCAAAGGGTTTTGGTTGCTCCTCCTTCAAGCATTTCATGAAATGCTGTTTTTATCTTGCAAGGCTAAAGCCTAAGATAAAAGCACCATCGTGATACTTGTTCGATGTGTTGTTAACCATTCGTTTCGCCAGACTATATGACACCCACCCAGAGAGGAAGATGAAAATGCTCAAAGCCGTGCCCACACAATCTCTGAACGATCTCTCCTATGATACGCTCAACGTGCGTTATGACGAGAGCTATAAGACCCTCACCTTTGCCATGGATCCCGGTGCAATACCCTGCTTCTCATATCAGTTGTTAAGGGACATCAACCGATTCCAGACAAACATGGCTGACTACCTCGGTGGCAGGGAGCCCAAAACCGATATCGATTTTCTTGTATTTGCTTCCGATGTTCCCGGCGTATTCAACCTGGGTGGCGATCTGAAGTTCTTCGTGGATATGATTACCTCGGGAGACCGGCGAACCTTACAAAACTACGCCGAGTTGAGTATCGATGTGCTGTATGCCAATTTCATCAATCTCAACGCCGATGTGCGCACTATTTCGTTGGTGACCGGCACCGCTTTGGGGGCAGGCTTCGAGGCCGCTCTTTCGAGCGATTACATCATTGCCGAGGCCGGTGCGACATTCAAGTTTCCGGAAGTGGTCTTCAATATGTTTCCCGGCATGGGGGCCTACTCTTTCCTTGCACGCCGTATCTCGCCGGCCTTGGTGGAAAAAATGATTGTGAATGCGGAAGGCTACAGCGCCGAGGCGTTGTACGAAATGGGGATTGTCGACGCTATTGCCGATCCGGGCCAGGGAGAGGTGGCGCTCAGGTCGTTCATCAGGCGCCTTAACAAGTCGAACATCACCAGAAGATCGGTGCTGAGGATGCGCAACCGTGTGCTGCCGTTGGAGAAGCAGGAGTTGCTGGATATCGCCCATGACTGGGTCGAGGCGGCGTTTTCGCTCAGTGAGCGTGATATTTCGGCGATGTCGCGTCTGGTCAGGGCTCAATCGAAAATGATGAGTCAGAGCAGTCCAAGCGAAAAACAGACTCAACTGCCGATGCAAAACCACGCCTGACGGCAAGGTATGGCCTTTCCATGGAAGATCTCAGGTGGGAATGGATAATGTCGAGCGAA
Source organism: Candidatus Thiodiazotropha sp. (ex Epidulcina cf. delphinae) (assembly GCA_025656455.1). GTDB lineage: Bacteria > Pseudomonadota > Gammaproteobacteria > Chromatiales > Chromatiaceae > Thiodiazotropha. The sequence goes on from JAHXHS010000015.1 coordinate 72,112, forward strand.
CCGATCACAGTGGTAATCTGTAGGGCGGCGATGCCAGCGGATGCGGCAGGTGTGCTGTCCTGTTTTCGAAGGCGATAAGCCTTTGAGAATGTGGGAGTTGGAGCATCTCATTTTTCGATTCCGGTCCGGACACATCCCAGGGATGGGGGGTCCGGATGCTATTGACTTGGCTTCAAGATAGATGCCTTTGCGGCGTGTACTGGAGAGGCGGTGCGTTTATGCACGTTTACAGATCAAAGCATTGAATCCGTTGGATGCCGGTGAACGTATCGATACCAGGAAGCGTGTTATACGTTTCAATCGCCAGGCTAGTACTCTTTCAAGGTGATATTGTCGGGTTCAGAGCCACCCAGGTGATCCAAGGCAAGGCGCAGTCCGCAGGGAGAAGTGGCACATGGATGTGGCGTTTACGGACCGAAGGATGGAATGGCATGCCCTTTTCAAGGGCTGCAACGCAGCATTGGATTACCTGGGTGGCTCCCTACGGGCGAGCCGGGAAGCGCTCGCCCGCGGTGTTGCGCCTCTTGACAAGGGCTTGCCATTGCCTGCGAGGCGCGCCTAGCGCTCAACCGCTTCTCGGTTCGCTGAACCCGACAATATCACCTTGAAAGAGTACTAGTGTGGTGTAACGTATAAACTGTACCAATCAGCGAGGCGCTAAGCCGTTAGCTGCTAGGCGCGTTGCGCCGGGAATGGCCGCGCCCTTTCCAAGCAACGCAACAACGCAGATGACGGCTTAGCGTCTCGCCCGAAGGGAGGCCCGTCAATGCCTCAATCCTGCGTTGCAGCGCTTAACAAGGGCGCTGCCATTGTCTGCGCGCTGCGCCTTGTCTTGAGGCATTGACGGGCCTCTGATTGGTACAGTTTATACGTTACACCACACTAGGCAAGCAGTACGCCATCACGAGTCCTTCGGTGTATCGGTTGCCCGGGATAGCGGGGTGTAGGCGAAATCGCTATTGTAACTGCGGCATCCGTTACTAACCTATAGGACATCAGGTTAATAACATCGACTCGAGAGGAGAGCGCAGATGCCTTTCGGGAGCATAATTCAGAATCTGTATCATGAACGGCATGGACAGGGTGGTCCGCCGCAGGTGTTGGTCGAGTTGTTGGAGCGGGGCGATGTCCGATTCAACGGTGACCGGCCATGGGATATCCGTGTCCATGATGAGATGCTCTACCGCCGCGTCCTGGCCAAGGGCTCGCTCGGCTTCGGCGAGGCTTACATAGACGGTCTATGGGATTGTGCCGCCCTTGATGAACTGTTCTGTCACCTGATGAGGGCGGATATTGACGAGCGGTTGGCAGGTTGGTTCAAATTTCGCCTGTTGGGCGAGTTGCTGCGCCAGTTTCTGTTCAACCTGCAATCGACACGGCGCGCCTTTCAGGTGGGCGAGCGGCACTACGATATCGGCAATGATATCTTCGAAGCCATGCTCGATTCCGGCATCAACTACTCCTGCGGTTACTGGCAGCATGCCGAGGACCTGGAGCAGGCGCAATTGCACAAGCTGGAGTTGATCTGCCGCAAGCTGCAGTTACAACCGGGTGAGCGGCTGCTGGAGATAGGCTGTGGCTGGGGCGCCCTGATGCGCTATGCGGCAGAACACTATGCTGTCGAAGTGGTGGGTGTGACGGTTTCGAAAGAGCAGCAAAAACTGGCGCAGGCTCGCTGCAAAGGCCTGCCGGTGAAGGTGGAACTCAAAGACTACCGGGAGATGACAGGCAGATTCGACAAGGTGGTTTCGGTGGGGATGTTTGAGCATGTCGGGCAGAAAAATTATCGGACCTACTTCCAGGCGGTCAATCGTCTGCTGTCGGACGGCGGCCTTTTTCTGCTGCACACCATCGGCAGCCACAAGACGGTCAATTCCCTTGATCCCTGGATGAATAAGTATATCTTTCCCAACGGCAAACTGCCCTCCGCAAGAGAGATCACACATGCCCTGGAAGAGCGCTTTCTGATCGAAGACTGGCACAACTTCGGTCAGGATTATGATCGCACTTTAATGGCTTGGTGGCGGAATTTCGACAGGGCTTGGTCCGGTCTGAAGAAGCGCTACGACGATCGTTTCTACCGGATGTGGAAATACTATCTACATTCCTGTGCCGGCCTCTTTCGCAGTCGCCAGGGACAACTCTGGCAACTGGTGCTCAACAAGCGACAATATCCTGGGATCTATCGTTCGGTGCGCTGAGGGCTGTTTGTGTCGCTGCCAGCGGCCACAACAGTGGCAAGTGAATTCCTGTTGACAGGCCATGCGTTTATTCGCGGACAATCAATCCTGGGAATGGTTGTGATCTGCCTGGTCTACCCTCCCGATCAGGGGAAAAGCCGGAAAAATATGCCATAATAGCCGGTATGAGGATTTTACAATTCCTCATAACAAGGAACTTCAATCTCCTATGTATGCCATGGCCCGAGTTATCCTGTTACTGATGCTGATCGTCACCGCCTCCCTGTCGGCGCATGAGATGCGGCTGGAGGTCGGTGTGGATACGGCAAGCGTCATCACCCTCAGCTACCCCGACGGCGAGCCCTTTGCCGACAAGCCCTATCAGCTCTTCGCCGAGGGATCTGAGTCGCCGCAACAGTCTGGCCAGACCGATACACAGGGAAGGGTGATATTCGTTCCCGGCAGGTTGCGTCAGTGGCGGCTGCGGGCCTTCAGTGAAGAGGGTCACGGCACGGATACCCTGCTTGAGCTGGAGACCGGATCCACCGCCAATCTGTCCCAGGACAAGGCGGCCGTCCCCTTCCCCTATCTGATTCTGGGCGTCGGCGTTCTGCTCAGCGGATTCGGCTTGCTGATGCTCTATGCAAGACGGGGTAAGCAGTGAGCCATGCATATCCCCGACGGTTTCATTGCCCCACAGGTCTATCTGCCCGCTTATGTATTGGCGACCGGGGCCTGGGCCTGGGCGGTCCGTGGCGTGCGCCGGCGGCTTGACGAGGAGACCATCCCCAGGCTGGCCGTGGTCACGGCCATGGCCTATGTCCTCGGGCTGGTGATGCTGCCTCTGCCGGGCGGGTCTTCGGGGCACCTGCTGGGGATTGCGGTCCTAGCGATGCTGTTTGGCATCCGGCTTGCCTTTCTCGCTTATACCCTGGTGCTGCTGCTCCAGGCGCTCATGTTCGGCGCTGGCGGCATCACCGCATTACCGGTAAATGCCCTGGCCGTCGGACTGGTGGGCGCAACGGTCATGGTCGGGAGTGTCCATGGGCTGCCAACCCGATATACACCGGCGGCAATCGTCTTGGGGGCTTTTCTGGCGGTGACAATTCCCGCCCTGATGATCGCGCTTGTGTTGGGCATCCAGCCCATGATTGCCCAAAGTGAGGATGGCATGCCGCTGTTCTTTCCCTTCGGCCCGGAGATCGCGCTGCCTGCCATTGTATTGCCCCATCTGCTCATAGGGGGTGTGGAAGCACTACTCACCCTGGCGGTATGGCGCTATGCGCGACAGAGAGGTTGGTTGGGATGAGCGATCGCATTTTTTTGTTTATTTATCTATCGGCCGTGGTAATCGTCAGCCTGCTGCATCGACCCTGGTGGTTGGCCACCGGTCTCTGTCTAGTGATCGTTTTTGCCGGCTCCATGCGCTGGCGTCTGTTGCGCAAGGCATTGCTTTCCATGTTGCTGTTCAATGTTACGGTGTCACTGGGTTATGCATTGCTGGCGGGTATTCAAGGCGAGATGCGGATTGACTATCTGCTGCTGATCAACTTACGCGTACTGTTGCTGCTCATGCTGGGTTTCTGGCTGAATGCAAGGATCAATATCGCCAATGCCCTGGGTTTTTCCTCCACGCTCTCTTTTCTGGCTACTGTGGCCGCTGGTCAGGCGCGGGTGCTGAGCCGTGTCGTTAGCGATTTCAGCGATGCCTTCGAGAGTCGTCGCTTGAAACGGCCGGGATGGCGGGAGCGCACACGGCTGGCAACGGCGCAGACTCAGGTGGTCATGGAAAAGGCCCAGTACGCCGCCACCGAGATCAGTCAGGCGATGCGTTCACGGGGCGTGTTCGATGATTGAACTGGATGGTGTGGGATTTACCCGGCCCGATGGTCCGCGTGTGTTGCAGGATCTTACCCTGCGCGTGGAGGCGGGTGAGAAACTGGTGTTGCTGGGGGCCAACGGCTGTGGCAAGTCGACCCTGCTGAAATTGTTGAACGGCCTTTTGTTCCCCACCTCGGGTCGCTATCTTTACCGGGGGGATGAGGTAACCAAGTCCCGGGTGCGCACACCCCACTGGGCAAGACGGTTCAGACGCGAGATGGTGCTGCTCTTCCAATATCCGGAGGCGATGCTGTTCAATCCGACGGTGGCCGATGAGATCGGTTACGGTCCACGCCAGCTCGGTCTGGCCGATTCAGACCAGCGTGTCGCCGCTTGGGCCAGCAGACTCGACCTGGAGCCCCTGTTGAAGAAACCGCCATACGCCCTCTCCGGGGGAGAGAAACAGAAGGTTGCCCTGGCCGCCCTGTTGGCCCTTGATCCCCAATGTCTATTGCTCGATGAACCCATGGCCAATCTCGATCCCCGCAGCAGCGGCTGGCTGGTCGACTATCTGCTCGAAACGGCGTCGACGGTGATCGTCAGCACCCATAATCTCAGTATGGCGGCAGAGCTGGGAGAGCGATGCCTGGTGCTTGATGCACAAGGGACAATCTGCTTCGATGGGGCGGTGACCCAGGCCTTGGAGGACATGGCGTTGCTACAGCGGGCCAATTTGGTGCATCGCCATCGACACCGGCACGGCCCGGTCACCCATTCACATCCCCATAGCCACGATTGGGAGTAAACGTCAGATGTCAGAGCTGGAGGCACTCGCACGGGTCACCGTTTCCCTACCGGAGGGGCTGCTGCGCGAACTGGACAAACGCTTTGTCGATCAGGGATATGCATCACGCTCCGAACTGGTCCGCGACATGATCAGGGAGAAGCTGGTAGAGGAGCGTTGGGCCAGCGGTGAGGAAGAGGTGTTCGGCGTGCTGACCATCAGTTACGACCATCACCAGCGGGGGTTGACCGAGAAGATTACCGATACCCAGCACCACACCTATATCAACGTTCTCTGCACCACCCATGTCCATCTGGATCACCGCCATTGTCTGGAGACCATCATCGTGCGCGGCAAACCCAATGAGATCGAGCAGTTGGCGACCAGGATCGGCGGATTGAGAGGGGTGCGTTTTGCCAAGCTGACAAGGGCATCGATGGTGGAGCTTTGATACGGATAGCCAGTGAGGCTCAGTTAGGGCCTGTTAACACTAATTCGATAGCCACTGTTGTGCCTGAAAAAGCGCCAATCAAGGCACGAGGAGCGTAGTTTGGTTGTTCCAAATAAGCGACGAGTAACGCCGAGTGGCGCTTTTTCAGGCGCAACCCGAAGGGCCAAGGCCCTGTTTTCGCCCAGCGGCGTTATCAGTCGCTTATGTAGGCCCAGCTACACGGCGCTCCTTCTGCCTTGCTGGGCAAAAACAGGGCCTTGGCAGTGGCTGTCAAATTAGTGTTAACAGGCCCTAAAACATGTGTATTCAGGGAGGTAGACTTTCAATGACGCCAGATGAATTCAATGAACAGACCATCCGCTTAGAAAAAGAGAAGTTGCAACTGGAAAGGCAGAAGATGGCGCTTGAGTCCCGCTTCATGCATCGACACTTCGGCGCAATTCTCGGTGGGGCGGTATCATTGGTGGCGATAGTCGTTTCCATCGCGCAGGTTTGGACGGCATACATCAATAGCCAATCACAAATAGCCAATGAACTCATTCAGCAAACAGAGCGGCGCCAACAGGCGGAAAAGGAGAGAATCGAGCGGGTGCAATTAGAGTTGGGCAAATTCGCCGCAGGGTTTCTTGAGGACCTCTACGGGGCCGACCTGAATAAACGGGATCGTGTCGTTGATATCATAACGGCCTCTTTCCCTGCCGAGGCATCCGCACCGTTTATCAACAAATTGGCGCGAACGGTCGAGCCTGGAACCAAGGGGGCGTTGGAGGCAAGGCGTATTGATATCGTGGCGACGATTGCGCCGCGCATCTACTTTCATATCCAACAGGCCGGGCAACGAAAACGCGCAAAGGATCTTGCTGAAAAGATCGAGAGCGAGGGTTATGTCGTGCCGGGTGTGCAATTGGTGTCCAGCGGACCTAAACTTACCCAATTACGGGTATTCAAAGCAACAGAGGTAGCGGAAGCGCGCTCCATACTGGAAGGCATTGAGTCGCTCGGCGTGCCGGTGCGGCTCGTCGATCTGTCCGGCAGGTATAACGATTCACCGGACATACGCCCCCGGCATTATGAGCTTTGGCTTGGTTCGGGCTATTGATTCGGGCCGGTCAATATCATTTTCAATGCGTCGAGCGACCTGGATAGGAGGCGGTGGGTGAGGAAAGGGCTGGAAGAAGCGATACAAACCATCGGCCGGCGCCTTTGGGCGGAGCTGCAAACACAATCCGGCGCAACCGCAAGGGGGTGGATTGACCGCTTGCTCGCGCAACTGATGGCTGACAGCCATTTTCGCATTCAGGCGCTGCGCTTTGTCGATGCGGCGCCCGCGCTTGTCGACGACGAGGAGATGCTTCACCACTTCAGAGACTATTTTTCCGCAGTCGACAGGCAACGGCTGCCGCCGCTCCTGGCCTGGGGCATCAGGCGCAGCACGAGGCTCTCCGTGCCGGCGCTGATGGCGCCGGTGATCCGCGCCGCGGTGCGCCGCGTGTCGCATCGTTTCATCGCCGGCGAAGATGTGGACGCCATTCTCACGGCTGCCGGCAAACTCCAGCGCAGGGGCGTCAATGCCAGCCTCGACCTCCTGGGCGAGGCCACCGTCAGCGAGGCAGAGGCCTCAGCCTACCAACAGGCCTATCTCGATCTGATCAGCGGCGCGTCGGCCCTGAACCGGACCAGCCGCGCTGTTGCAGACCTGAACCTGTCGGTGAAGGTCTCCTCCCTCTACTCGCAGCTCTCTGCGGTCGACACCGATGGCGGCGTCGTGGTGTTGGCTGAGCGCCTGAGACCTATCTGCCGGGCGGCCATGGCGTCGGGTATCAGCATCACCCTGGATATGGAGCAGTACGACTATAAAGCGATTATCCTGCGGCTCTTCATGCAACTCGCCATGGAGGAGGCGTTCCGCCATTGGGACGGATTCGGCATCGCCATCCAGGCCTATCTGCGGGACGCGGACGCGGATCTCACTGAACTCACCGCTTGGGTGGAAAAGCGTGGCGCGCCGGTCATGGTGCGGCTGGTGCGCGGCGCCTATTGGGATTCGGAGACGGTGGTTGCCAGGCAGCAGGGGTGGCCGGTGCCGGTGTGGACCACAAAAGCCGACACCGATGCCTGTTACGAGCGCTGTCTGGCGCGGCTGTTTGCGTCGCCGCTGATCCGTCCGGCGGTGGCGACCCATAATCTACGCAGCCTGGCCAGCGCCATGGCCCTGGCAGAGGCAAACGGCAGGCAGCAGGAGGCGTATGAGTTTCAGATGCTCTACGGCATGTCCGGCGACCTGGAGCCCCTGATTACCAGCCGGGGCATGAAGTTGAGGCTCTATCTGCCTTTCGGTGAGTTGCTGCCGGGAATCGCCTATCTGGTGAGACGGCTGCTGGAGAACTCCTCCGATCAATCGATCCTGCCGGCCATGCCCAAGCTGGATATAGAGCAGGTGTTGGCGCCGCCCCCGACCTCTCAAGCCAGCGAACCCGAAGTCGGTGAGGGCTTTACCAATCAACCGCTACACCGCTTCACCCACCGGGAGGAGCGCGACGCCTTTGCCGCTGCGTTAGAGGCAGTGGCAAAGGACCAGGGAAAGACCTATCCTTTGCGCCTGCCAGGCCATCTCACGGTACAAGAGCGGGCGATCGATTCCACCAACCCGGCCGATCCGGGGGAGCTGGTTGGCCGGGTGATCAACGCCGGGCCGGATGACGCTGAAATGGCGATTCGTCAAGCTGAGGCTGCATGGCATGGCTGGAGCGCCCTGACCCTATCGGATCGCGCAGCCTATCTCGACCGGGCGGGCGAGCTATTGGCCAGGCGTCGCGACCTGTTTGCCGCATGGGAGGTGAAAGAGGCGGGCAAGAGCTGGGTTGAGGCCGATGCGGATGTCGCGGAAGCGATCGATTTCCTGCACTACTATGCGCAGGGCGCGCGGGATCTGGAGCGCCGTGAGGGACCCTGCCTGCCGGGAGAGGAGAACCGCTTGGCGTATCTGGCCCTCGGTATCGGTGTGATTCTTCCGCCATGGAACTTTCCCCTCGCCATTCCGGTGGGCATGCTGGCGGCAGCGATCGTCTGTGGCAATACCGTGATCCTCAAACCGGCTTCCCATACACCGGTGATCGCCTGGCATTTCAACGAACTGCTGCGGGAAGCGGGGTTGCCAGACGGCGTGGTCAGCTGCCTGCCCGGTAGTGGAGCAGAGATCGGTGAGGCGTTGGTGCGCGATCCGCGAACCCATTTTGCCGCCTTTACCGGATCGAGAGAGGTCGGCTTGCATCTGCAGCGGATCACCGCGGAACAACCCGGGACACAGCACCATGTCAAGCGCCTGATTGCCGAGATGGGGGGCAAGAATGCGATCATCGTCGATGCCGACGCCGATCTCGATGATGCGGTGGCTGGGGTGATTGAGTCCGCTTTCGGTTTCCAGGGGCAGAAGTGCAGCGCCTGCTCCCGGGTAATTTGTGTCGGCGAGGTTCACGACAACTTCGTGACACGGCTGGTGGAGGCGGCGCGCAGCCTGCGCATCGGCGACCCGGCCGATCCGGCCAACCAGATGGGCCCGGTCATCAGCGCTGAGGCGAAAGGGCGTATCGAACGGGTCATCGGCGCGGCCAGGGTTTCGGCAACGCCCGTGTTGATCGGAGCGCTGCCTCCATCCGTCAAAGGCCACTATGTTCCACCGGCCATCTTCACCGATGTGATCGAGGACTCGCCACTGGCGCAGGAGGAGATTTTCGGGCCAGTGCTTGCAGTGATGCGCGCCGATGATTTTAGCCAGGCGCTGCGCATCGCCAACGGCACCGCCTATGCCCTGACCGGTGGCGTCTACTCCCGTTCCCCCTCCCATCTCGAGCAGGCCCGGCGGGGTTTCATGGTGGGCAATCTCTATCTCAATCGAAAGATCACCCGCGCCGCCGTGAACCGGCAACCCTTTGGCGGCTTCAGGCTCAGCGGCATGGGGTTCAAAGCCGGCGGGCCGGACTATCTGTTGCAATTCCTGCATGCGCGCAACGTCACGGAGAACACCCTGCGCCGGGGGTTTGCGCCTGACATCGGATAGCGGGGCGACGAGGCAGGAAAAGGCAATCGTGTCAGGATGATGTAGACCAAGCCTATGTGGAGTACTGATGAAGTCGATGCAACAGACGGTTTTCGAGAAACAGATCGGTCTGCTCTATGCGCAGGGAGGCACCGTCGTATTCTCCGGGATCGCTGTCGCCCTGCTGGTCGGCTTCTACTATTGGGAGGTGGCGAACCGAGCGATACTCTTGGCGTGGGCCGTCTCACTGTTTCTGCTCAGCATCGCCAGGATCCTTCTGTTCCGGCGATTCAACCAGGTCAAACATCAAACTCCCAGGCTGAGGATCTGGTTACGCCGGCACATATTGATGACCTTTCTCAGTGGAACCATCTGGGGGTTGTTGAGTCTCTTCTACGATCCGGGTTGGCCGACCGCTCATCAGGTGGTGCTATTTGTGGTTGTCGCCGGGTTGGCCGCCGGGAGCGTCTCCGCCTATGCGGCTGTCCTGGAGGTCTATGTCGTTTTCCTGATTCCCTTGTTGCTCCCCCTGGAGATCGCTCTATTCGTTCGTGGCGATCAGACGACATCGTTTCTGGGAGGCTTCGTGTTGCTGTTTGGCATCGGCATGTTGAGTTTGGCCAGGAAATACCATTCCCAGGTGATCGATACCATTCATCTCTCTCTCGAGCATCAATTCCTACAAGACGCGGTCTCCACCGGTTCCCAGCAATTGGAGATAACGGAACATGCGCTACGCGCTACCGAACAGCAGTTCGGCCACGTTCTGGAGTCCTCCCTGGACGGTTTTTGGGATTGGGATATCACAAACGACCAGATCTATCTGTCACCAAGATGGAAGGAACAGCTTGGATTTGAAAACGACGAACTGCCTAATGAGTTCAGCAGCTGGGAATCGCGCCTGCATCCGGATGACGGCAAGGGGATCATGCAGAAACTCCAGGCCTATCTGGCTAAACCGTGGGGCAACTGGGAGGAGGAGTTCAGGCTGCGGCACAAGAACGGCTCCTACCGCTGGATCCTCGCCAGGGCAACCCCCACATTTGACGAAAAAGGGGCCTTGATCAGGCTGACCGGGGTGCATATCGACATCACTGAACGCGTCTTCGCCGAGACCAAGGCGAGGCACCTCGCCTACCATGATTGGCTGACGGAGTTGCCTAACCGTGTGCTGTTCAACGACCGCGTCGAACACGCCATTTCTCAGGCCAAGCGGACCGGACTGCAGCTCTGTATTCTGTTTTTCGATCTTGATCGCTTCAAACATATCAATGACAGCCTTGGGCACCCGGCAGGGGATAGTGTCCTGAAAAGGGTCGCCAACCGATTGAAAGAGACGGTCAGGGAGGGCGATACCCTTGCCAGGCTGGGGGGGGATGAGTTCGCCGTCTTAATCGAAAATGTCCATCACTCATACAGCGCCGCATCGGTGGCGGAGAAGCTGCACACTTGTTTTGATGATCCCTTCATCGAAGAAGGGCATGAATTTTATCTGAGCGCCAGCGTCGGGATCTCAGTCTATCCCAGCGATGGCGAGGGGGCGGCGGAATTGTTGAAGAATGCGGACGCCGCCATGTACAAGGCGAAGAATATCGAACGGGGCGGGTTCCAGTTCTATACCCAGGAGTTGACCAGTAACGCCTATCAGCACTTCACCTTGGAGTCCGGGCTCCGGCATGCGTTACAGGAGGATCAATTTCAGATCTACTATCAACCCAAGATCGATTTAAAGGCGGGGAGGGTTCTTGGGGCGGAGGCGCTGCTGCGCTGGCGGCATCCCGAAGAGGGGTTTATCCCGCCGGATGAGTTCGTTCCAGTGGCTGAGGAAGCGGGTTTGATAAAGGAAATTGGTGAGTGGGTGTTGGAGAACGCCTGCAACGATGCGCTGGAATGGCGAGCCCAAGGCCTTGAGTTTGGGCGTATTGCGGTGAATCTCTCAGGTGTTCAGATCCAGAACGAGGCGTTTGTCGACTCCGTGAAGCGCATCCTTTTCTCAACCGGCCTGGATGCGGACTTTCTCGAACTGGAGATCACGGAAAACTTTTTGATGAAAGATGCCGAAGCATCCGCCAGGTATCTCCAGGATCTTCGCCAGTTGGGCGTCATTATCTCCATCGATGACTTTGGCACCGGCTATTCATCATTGGCGCACCTGGCCCGGTTTCCGGTGAATAAGTTGAAAATTGATCGCAGTTTTGTGACCAATGTATGTCACGATGAGCAGAATGCCGAGATCTCACGGACTATAATTGGTTTGGGGCATACCCTTGGCATAGAAGTAGTGGCAGAGGGGATCGAATATGCTGAACAACTGGATTTCCTGAGACAGGAGGGATGTGATGAGGGGCAGGGGTTTTTTATCTCTGAACCCCTGGACAGTGGCGATTTCATCGTCTTTCTCAATCGCTATACCGGCGGTTTTCCTCTGTCTGGGGCCGCCGGGGAGTAGAGACAGACGTTTGCCTGTCATTTCCAGACGGTCTATGGGGATGGCTTGCCGGGGTTTTTTGACTCGTCTTAGTTTCAACAACCGGCTACTCGGCGCATAATGTGACAGGAACCCATGGATTCGGGTGCTAGTACTCCGTCAACCTGATAACTTAGGATGCAGCCAGTCAGGAAGCGGCTAATGGCTTCTCGTCACGCTGAAAACGTCAAACAGTATAGGACACTACACTAGTTGAATTGATATTATCGTGGATATGCCTGAATGGACTTTGCCCAACCCGGATAACAGCAAAATAAAGAGCCTTAATCGTGGCGGATAGAGATCAAGAGTATTCAGACCATTCCATGATGAAATACACCGAATCGCCGGATCGGGCCGGTGAGCTGTTTCGATTGGCCGTCTCGTTTCTCGCCAAACATAAGTTCGTTGCCGACCCGATAAATTACGGACTCGCATACCACTATGTCACGGGTGAGGATTCAGCGCTCAACAGGCGTCTGGATGAACTATTGGAAAACCGGGATGGATGGTCGCAGGAGACAGTCGAGAAACTCTTTCGGCAATGCATCTGCTATTGCAGTGAGGCCGTCCTCAAAGACCTGAGAGAGGAATTGCTGGATATCGTCGCACATACGCTAGGCACCATGATCGATCTTACCGGCAAGACATCCGTTTCCAATGAGCGTATTGAAAGGCACATCAATACATTGGCTGAAAGTGCAAAAATAGAAGATGTAATGATGGCGGTCTCCGCAATTATTGCCGAGACCCGCTCGCTGGTGACCGATACCAATCAGTTTGAGACCCAGCTTCTCTCTTCAACCGAGGAGGTGGAGAGGCTCAGGGTCGAGCTGAGCTATGCCAGGCAGGAAGCGAAACTGGATCCGTTGACCGGGGTGTTGAATCGGCGCGGCTTTGATCAGACCCTCGAGACAATGATTGAGGAGGCTCGCCAACGACATCGCGCGAACTTCTGCCTGATGCTCATCGATGTCGACAACTTCAAGGATGTCAATGACAACCATGGACACCTTCTGGGAGACAAAGTGTTGCGGGCGTTAGCGGAGTTGCTGAATCGGCATACCAAGGGAAAAGATGCCTGCGCGCGCTATGGGGGCGATGAATTCGCAATTCTGCTAGCGGATATCGGTTCTAGCAATGCCACTAATCTGGCGGAAAATCTCAGACTGATTATTCGGAAAATCGTCCTCAAGCGCCCCAATTCAGGGAGTGTGGTCGGCGGTATTTCCGCCTCTATAGGCGTAGCGGCCTATCGTCTGGGTGAGTCCTGCGATGATTTTCTCCAGCGTTGCGATAAGGCGCTCTATCGTGCCAAGTCCTTGGGCAGGGACCGGGTGGTTATTGCCGATTGAATCAGGGGTAGAGCATCTGGCTCTTCCCCTATTCGGGTGGGCAAGAAAGTCATGCGCATCAACTCATATCAAGCGGGATTTGTCCGCAAATGAACGCGAATAAACGCAAATTCGCTGTGAATGGCCTCATGCTGTGGTTCCGCTAACCCGCTGGGGCCATGCGGCGAAATTTCTCTTGCCAAGAATGCAAGGCCTGAAGAGGCTTTGCGGCCAATTAACATTTCTACCGATGACCGGAATAGTCGTATTTTGTTTTTCCTGGCAGACACTGACCGGCGACTTATAAAGCATCGAAGTGGTCCTCCATTTTTTTACGCATCGCCTTGTCCGGTAATACACCGAATCCCGCACCCATGTTGTCAATCATGTGATGTACCTTGGAGGTGGCTGGAATCGCACAGGTGACCGCTGGGTGTGATACGGCATATTTGAGAAAAAACTGCCCCCAACTGTTACAGCCGAACGCCTCGGTCCAGTCGGGCAAAGGCTTATCTTTGGTCTGTCTGAACAGGTTGCCACGGGCAAAAGGCCGGTTGGCGATCACTGCAATCCCCCGCTCAGCAGCCAGTGGCAGCAGCGCTTTTTCCACCTCTCGGTTGCCGATGTTATAACTCAATTGAACAAAGTCGAAGGGATAGTTGGAAAGGGTTGATAGCAACTCATCATGGTAGCGTCCGTGAGAGGTGGTGATGCCTATATAGCGGATTTTCCCCTCGGTCTTCATTGCTTTGAGTGTCTCTAGATGGACTTTCCAGTCTCTCAGATTATGTATCTGCATCAGATCGAAACGCCCCACGCCCCACAGCTTTCGGGATAGCTCCATCTGGGTTATGCCGGACGCCTTGCCATCGGTCCAGACCTTGGTGGCGGCAAACAGGGTTTGCGGCCCGCTTACGGTTTTTAGCAGGGCGCCGATCACTTGCTCGGATGAGCCGTACATGGGGGATGAGTCGATCATTGTGCCCCCGTATTCGAAGAATGCCCCCAAGACCTTTTCCAGATTGGCGATCACTTCCTTGTTACCGGCAGCGTCAAATGTGCCTGATGAACCCATGCCGATCACCGGCAGCAGCTCGCCGCTGGATGGGATGGCCTTTTTGATGGTTGTCCGGCCGGCGGCCAGAGAGAGCCCCGGCGTGATCCAGAAGCTGCCTGCCAATCCGGCGATCAGTTTCAGTAATTGCCTTCGTCCTATCCGATTATTGCCTCTGTTCATATTGTTCTCCTCCACTTTGAACGGTTGATCGATTGCCGATAACGCCCTGTTTTTTGCCAAGTGTGAATGCAACCCAGGCCCATGCCAGTGAAATGGGTACCGCCATCCAGGCAATGGCCGAGAGACTGAAGCCGATGCTTCGAAAGCCTGTATATACCCACGAACTTAGCGCATCGCCTCCGCGATAGACAAGGGTATCGATCAGGTTTTTCGCCTTATATTTCTCCTCCCGGCTGACGACCACATAGAGCATCTCCCGTGCGGGGCGCATGATGGCGTAGTTGCCGGCCCGTCTCATCACCTGGACCGCGATGATGACAGGCAGTATGGGAAACAGACCCAATACCAGGAAGCCGAGGCTGAGCAGAAGCGGGATCAGGGCAAGGGTGACGCCAAGCCCCGCTCTTTTCACCAGACGGGCTGTGAGCAGTGTCTGGATCAGCAGCGTCAGCGCATTGACCGCTAAATCGATAGCGGCAAACAGGGCAGTCCGAGCTTCGCTGTCGCTGAACGCCTCTTTGACGATCTGTGCCTGTTGGAAATAGAGAAACGTGGAGAGTAGTGTAAATAGCAACATCAACAGGCAAATCCCCAACAGATAGGGAGAGCGTGCAACAAGGCGTATACCATTGAGAATACCGCCGCCAAGGGGTTTCTCGAATAGCTTGTCCATGGCTTGATGATCAGTGCTTTTGTCAAGCTGTGTCTTCTGCCAGCCAATCAATTGCCGAATGCAGATCAACGATACGCCAAGCAGACCCGCCGAGATCAGTAGCATCTGGCTGGCGCCGAACCGCTGAACCAGTGTCGCGGTCAGTAACGGGCCAAATATCGCGCCGATAGTACCGCCGGCCGCAATCAATCCAAACAGGCGTTTCGCCTGCTCGTTTTGATACAGGTCGGTCATGAAGCTCCAAAATACAGAGACCACAAAAAGATTGAAAACACTTAGCCAGATGAAAAAGGCGCGGGCAGTATAGGTTAGGGAAAATTCAGATTCGAACAGCAGGTGGAAAAGCAGGATATTGATGATAAAGAAATAGTAGACATAGGGAAGAAACCGTTTTCGTTGAAAGCGGGAAGTGATAAAACCAAACAAGGGAACAAGGGCAAGCATGGCGATGAATGTGCCGGTAAAAAGCCACTGCATATTCTCGATGCCCGCGGTGATTCCCATTTCATCCCGAATCGGGCGGAGGATGTAATAACTGCTGAGTAGGGAGAAGAAATAGACAAAAGACCAGAACACCGCCGGGCCTTCGCCCTGACGGATGTTGATTGCCCGCTGAAAAAGCGCCTGCAGCGCCGGTAGTGTCGTATCGTTGCTTTGGGACATGGGTCTTCGCTATTGCGTTGCGATGGTGAAATCAGCTTTTCGACCAGGCCACCAAGCGCTCGATGGCGGTGGTGACACGGTTGCAGTGCTGTTTTATGAAATTCTCGTCCACCACCTGGCTATTTGCCTGTTTCAAGGCCCTGCCTCCATCGAAGTCAACGACAGCTATGCGTGCGGAAAGTTCTTGCGC
This sequence comes from Candidatus Thiodiazotropha sp. (ex Epidulcina cf. delphinae), assembly GCA_025656455.1. Classification (GTDB taxonomy): domain Bacteria; phylum Pseudomonadota; class Gammaproteobacteria; order Chromatiales; family Chromatiaceae; genus Thiodiazotropha. The sequence goes on from JAHXHS010000015.1 coordinate 87,948, forward strand.
GGGACGCCCGAAGCAGTGGCCTGGCAACACTGCGACACCATTTTCTTCCAACAGATGCTCGCAAAAAGCCTGCCCGTTGTCGATGCCCCGCAGCGCCAGTTCCTGCCGATGGGCCTCGAAGCGGGGGAAAAGATAGAAACCGCCGGCGGACCGATTCATGACAGCCCCTGCGTCCGACAGCGTCTTATAGGCATAATTTGATAGGGCGGAGAGGATCTGCCGGCTGTGCAGCAGGTAGGACGCCATCTCTTGGTGATCTTCAAGCGCGGTGACGGCGGCATATTGGATGGGTGCGCTGGTGGACGTGAAGGTTTCGCTGGCGACCGCGGCCACGGCATTCGCCAGCCAGCTCATGCTTTGCGGAAACACGAAGAAACCCAGCCGCCAGCCGCCGGCGCCACACCACTTGCTCAGGCCGTTGCTGATGATGGTCCCCTCTGGGTAGTAGCGCGCCAGGGAGATATGTTCACCCTTGAAATGGGTGTCGCTATAGATCTCATCGGACAGGGCCAGCACCCGGTATTTGCGTAGCACCTCGGCCAGTGACCGCAACTGATCGGCGCTGTAGCACAGGCCGGTGGGATTGCTTGGCGAGTTCAGGATCAGTAGCCTCGGGCGGTTGGGATCTTGCCGACAGAGCTCCTCGACGACTTCAGGCTCCACGCCCAGTCCGGTTTCCGGGCGTGTGCGCAACCAATGGATGCGCCGTCCGATGACCTGGGCTTGCGGGGCGTAGGAGACCCAGGAAGGGGAGGGGATCACCAAGTCTCCGCAATAGACCAGTTGTACCAGGAACATCAACTCCTTGGTCCCAGGACCTACCACCACGTTATCGGCCGAGTAGTCGAGCCCCTCAGTGCGTTTGACCCAGTCGACCACCGCCTCCCGTAACGCAAGCAGCCCTTTTACCGGCAGATAGTCTTTTTGGTGGGCGTTTTTCGCCAGGCTCTCTCGTACATGTTCCGGCACGGGAAAGGGTGATTGGCCAAGCCCAAGGCGATAGACCTGTTTTCCCTGAGCCGTCAGTCGGCGCGAGCGTTCATTGATGGCCAGGGTGGCGGATTCCCCCATGCCCCTGACATTCAGGTTGAGGTAGACCTCGGGAGAGCGTGACTGATCGATGGGCATTATGGATTCCTGAATCATGGTTAGCAGGAACCTTTGCCTCAATCAGGGGTTCCTTAATGATATATAGAGTTGTTTTATGTCAGAAAATTGCAATCCAGGCTGAATCCATCATGGATAAACACCGTGTGATTTGGGAACCCTCTGAAATCCTGAAGTCAGCGTCGCAAATGGCTGAATTCATGCGGCAGGCGGGTGTGGAGCAGGGTCGGGCGTTTGTCGACTATGCCGATCTGTGGCAGTGGTCGGTGGACGACCCTGCCGGATTCTGGGCCGCTGTATGGCGCTATGTCGGGGTCATTGCCGGGCGGGGCTGGGATGAGGTGTTGCGGGGGGGTGATCAGATGCCAGGGGCTCGCTGGTTCCCAGGTGCAAGGCTCAATTTCGCCGAAAATCTGCTGCGATACCGGGATTATCGCCGCGCCGTGTTGTTTCGTGACGAGGCGGGCGGCGAGACGGCACTGAGCTATGCGGAGCTCCATGATCGCACTGCCAGGCTGGCGGCTGCGTTTCACGCGTTGGGTATCGGACCCGGTGACCGGGTGGCGGCAATAACCCCGAATATCCCGGAGGCCCTGATAGGCATGCTCGCCACGACCTGGCTGGGGGCGGTGTGGTCCTCTTGCTCCCCTGATTTCGGTGTCGCGGGTATTCTCGATCGTTTCAGCCAGATAGAACCCAAGCTGTTGATCGCCGCAGACGGTTACCGCTTCAAGGGCCGGTTGATCGATATCCGCGACAAGGTGGAAAAGGTACGGGCAGGATTGCCAAACTGCAAACACTGCCTGTTCATCCCCTGGCAGGGAACCGGTGAACTGGAAGCCAGCCTGCGCTGGGATGCCGCGCTGGACAACGAGTCGCCCCCGCCGCCCTTTGCCCGGCTGCCCTTCGATCATCCACTCTACATTCTGTTTTCCTCCGGCACCACAGGCAAACCGAAATGTATCGTGCACAGCGCCGGTGGTACGCTTCTGCAACACCTGAAAGAACATCGGCTGCACACGGATATCCGCCGCGAAGATCGACTCTTCTACTTCACCACCTGTGGCTGGATGATGTGGAACTGGTTGGTGTCGGGATTGGCTTCCGGCGCCGCCCTGGTGCTGTTTGACGGCAATCCCCTCCATCCGACGGCGGATGCCCTGTGGCGCATGGCAGACGATCTCGGGGTGACGGTGTTCGGCGCCAGCGCCAAGTATCTGTCGGCCCAGGAGAAGGCCGGGGTACGGGTAGTGGAGCGTTTGGGGCTGCATGGATTGCGCACGGTGTTATCCACCGGTTCGCCATTGGCGCCAGAGTCTTGTGACTATGTCAATCGGGATATCAAGCCCGGCGTACAGATCAGCTCCATTTCCGGGGGCACCGACATCGTCTCCTGTTTCGCCCTGGGCAACCCGCTGCTGCCGGTGCGTCGCGGCCAGCTACAGTGCCGTGGTTTGGGTATGGCGGTGGATGTATTCGACCCCCAGGGCCGCAGTCTGCGTGACCTGCCCGGTGAAATGGTCTGCACCAAACCCTTTCCCAGCATGCCGGTGGGCTTTTGGAACGACCCGCAAGGGAGTCGCTATCAGGCAGCCTATTTCATGCGTTTTCCCGGCGTCTGGACCCATGGCGATTGGACGGTATTGACCGCTGAGGGTGGTTTGATTATCGAAGGGCGTTCCGATGCCGTACTCAACCCAGGTGGCGTGCGAATCGGCACCGCCGAGATCTATCGTCAAGTGGAGCACCTGGCGCAGGTTGAGGAGGCCGTCTGCGTTGGGCAACGCTGGGAGGGCGATGTCCGTTTAGTGCTATTTGTTATCTTGCGTGATGGAAAGATATTGGATGACGGGTTGCGCAATGCCATTCGCCGCATATTGCGCGAGAATGCCAGCCCGCGGCATGTGCCGGCAAAGATTCTGCAGGTGACGGATATCCCTCGCACCCGTAGCGGCAAGATCTCTGAACTGGCGGTGCGCGACACCCTAGAAGGCAGGCCGGTGGCCAACACGGAAGCCTTGCTCAATCCGCAAGCGCTGGCGCAATACCGCGATCGGCCGGAGTTGGCGCGCTCCTGAACATCACTTCCAGCCACTAGCCTGCATTTCTCACACCCCTCCTACTGCGGCGGCCCAATGGCACGCCCTGTCTGGCATTCCCTCTGTCGGGGTGCTCGACATAGTGCCGGCTATGCCTGCGCGCCCCTCGGTCGCGAACACCAGCCATGACGCACCCTTGAACCGCCTCGCTACGAACGGGTGTGAGAAATGCAGGCTAGCAATACGAATAACCCGTTCCGCACCATGCCTTGATGGTTTTCAATCACTGGTCAGACATGCAACATTTCTCTCGTCAAGCACTTACAGCACGTCAAGAAGAGATGGTCTGAGAATCCTTTGCGAGCTTCTCTTTTCGCCGTATGATCACAGTATCGAGAAAAACTTATTTGCGTTAATTCGCGTTCATTTGCGGACTCATTACGCTCAGAATTGAATGTGCATGGATAGAGGGGGCCTTGGATGCCTAAAACAATAAAGCTACTCCTGCGAACGGAAACAACCGGACCCCGGGGGTTAGCGCGAGGACAGGCTGAAGCGGCCGACGAGCAACGACAGATCAATGAAGCAAGCATCGGTCTGTTTTCCATCGATTCCATAACGACTCACACTATCGGCGCGGCGCGTGCTAGGGGGGAAGAGGTCAGCGCCGAATACGCCTCGGACAAGATCGTTCGGGTTGAACTCGCCGATGGCGGCCAGCTCTGGCTTACCTTGGAACGTCTTCAGGAACTCGCCGGACAGTCCGGCGACAGGCTGTCGATTGCCACGGATACCTCACTCGGCAGGGGTGGGGAGCTTTCACGCGGTATGACGGAGTGGATCCGCAGGATTTCCCTCGTCGATATCGCCTGGGGAGACGAGCTAAGGGATGCGGCTGCCGTGACGGTGGTGAAACGCGCCATAACGAAAATCGAATCAGGGCTCATCGAAGGTCGCACAGGGGTCTATCACTGCCTTTTCAATACCGGAGAGCCTGAATTTCATCCGCTCCCGAGCGGCATCGCAGCCTCGGACAGGCCCATACTTGTGCTGCTTCACGGCACGGCATCCTCCACGGTGGGGAGCTTCGGCGCTCTTTGGGGAGGCGCCCATCGCAAGCTTTGGCTAGAGAGTGTCAGGGGGCTCTACGATGAGCGTGTCTATGCCCTCGAACACTGCACCCTGAGCGAAAGCCCGATACGCAACGCCTGTGTTCTGTTGGAACAGCTGCCGGACAATCAACCGATCCACCTCTTATCCCATTCCCGCGGTGGTTTGGTGGGTGAGTTACTTTGCCGCGGCGGCATCATCGATCGCGCCGCACCGATTACCCATGAAGATGTGGAGCGCTACTTATCGGCCTATCCGGGAGGGGATAGTGACACGCTTGAGGCACGTCGGGATATCAAGGAAGAACTGGAAAAACTGAATCGTTTGCTGGTGGAGAAACGTCCTAGGGTGGAGCGCTTCGTTCGCGTGGCTTGTCCCGCCAGAGGAACAACCCTGGCGGCAAAGCGGTTCGACGTCTATCTCAACTTGCTACTCTCCGGCCTGCAGATGGCCGGTACGGAGTTTCTCGGACCTCTGGCCGGTAAATTCATCGGCGCCATGAAAGGCCTGGCCATCACCGTCGCTCACAAGCGCTTCGATGACACTCTGTTGCCCGGGATCAAGGCGATGATGCCCGATGGCGGATTGGCCCGCTTCATCAATGATCCATGCATCAAGGTCGATGCCGCCCTTACCGTGGTGGGCGGGAGCGCTAAGATCGGCGCCGGCCTCAAACAGACACTGCTTGTCGGATTAACCAACCTTTACTATTGGCAGGCCAACGATTGGGTGGTAGAGACTGATGCCATGATCGGCGGCCATCCGCGGCGGATAGCGGGCTGCTGTTTTCTCGATGACGGCAGACAGCAGGGAGAGGCGGTCAGCCATTTCTCTTATTTCAGGAACCAGCGCACCTTCAATGCCGTTATCCATGCGCTGGCTGGTAATAACGGCAGACTGCCTGGGTTCGCCTCCCTGGAAGGAGAACGGATCAAGAGCAAGGCCCGGGGAGAGACGGCGCAACGAGCAAAACATATCACCGTCATGCTGCCGGGTTTGCCGGGTAGTCACCTGAGTGAAGATGGCGACCGCATCTGGTTGAATTTTCTACGCATAGCGATCGGAGATATCGATCGCTTGAATATCCGCAACAAGACATCCGAGGTTGCGTCGGACGGTTGGTTCCGCAGCCATTACGAGGCGTTGGCCGAATATCTGGAAAGCAGCGGTCACCGGGTTGAGATCTTCGATTATGACTGGAGGATTTCGTTGCCCGAAAACAGCCGGAGACTCGGTGAACGTTTACAAGCGCTTGCGCGTGTTGCCGAAAAAGAATCAGTGGCTATCCGCTTACTCGCCCATTCAATGGGGGGCATGGTCAGTTTGCATTGGCTTGCCAACGAAAACCCTGAGCTGTGGGATAGGTTGAGCCGTGAATTCGATGCCCGTCTGGTGATCGCCGGAACGCCCCTTAAAGGCACTTATGACACGGTCCAACTGCTGACTGCGCGTCATCTGATACTGACCATGATCGCTGCTGTGGATTTCGAGCACAACAGTTTCGATCTGATCGATCAATTCAGGCACTACCCCGGTCTGCTCGAGACCTTACCGGATGAGTCCCTTGCCGAGAGCGGGTGGAACTATTTTGACGGCAGGGATTGGGATCGCCTCAAGCCGATGCTGGACAGGCGTTGGAAACGCCCGCATACGAGCGCTCTACAGAAGGCCTTCGGCATACGCAGTCAGATGGACGTGGATCTGCCGCCGTTGCATGGAAACCGGGTGCTCTACCTCGCCGGGCAAGACAATGCCACCATTGACGGTCTGACGACCGACAACGGTGAACTGGCGTTCCGGTTTACCGCCGAGGGCGATGGATTGACGACGTGGGCGAGCATTCCTGACTGGCTGAAAGGGGATCAATGTTGGTATCTGCCACGGGTTAAGCATGGCGATCTGTTGCGTGAGGATGATGCCTTTCCCGCGATTCAGGAGCTGCTGGAGACTGGCGCTACGCAGCTTTTATCGCAGCATCCGCCAGCCATCGCCCGCGGTCTGCCGGTCGTGCCCGATGTGGGTCCGGATACGCCTCTCCTCTATCCTACGGCGGACGATATCGAAGCCGCCGCGCTGCACGGGTCATTCATGGGCGTCAGGCTGCCTCAACCCGCCTTGCCCAAATGTCATGTCAGGATTCGTCACGGCAACCTTCAATACGCCAATGTTCCTGTCATGGTGGGCCATTACGAAGATGACGGCATTGAAGGTTCGGAGGCGGCGCTGGATGCCATGTTGGATGGACGCCTGAAAGCGCTGTATAGGGCGAACCTCTATCCGGGCGCCTTGCAGACGGTTGAAATCGTCACCCGGCCCGGTGCGGAGCAAACCGTCGGCGCGGTAGTGGCCGGGCTCGGCCCGGTGGGCCATCTCACGGCGTCAACCCTTCAGCAGACGTTGCAGCATGCCTTGGTCCGTTTCGGCCTGGACCAAGGCGAAAAGTCATATCGATCCGATGCGTCTGGCCGTCACCGCGCTTTGGCCCTCGCCTCACTGGTGGTGGGATCAGGTGTCGGCGGTTTACCACTCGCCGATGCATTGAAGGCATTGCTTGAGGCCGTTGCCGGCGCCAACCAGCAGCTTCGAGCGTTGCATGCGCCGCATCTTCAACGTCTCGATATTATCGAGCTGTTCGAGGATCAGGTGATCGCCATCGCCCACGCCTGTGCACGGGTGAACCCGGAGATGGATGCGAAGCTGACTTTCGATCTCTCGATAGATTCTCTGCAAGGTGAGCTTGTGCGGCCGTTCTTCGCCGAGCAGTCCCCCTGGTGGCGGCGTATTCAAATTACCGACAGCGGCAAAGGCCGGCTGGAGTTTGCGCCGATCACCGATAAGGCGGCTATCGATATCCAGGCCCATACCACCCAGACGTCGCTGATCGACGCCATGCTGGCGATGGCCGCCACGACCACGGCGAATAACATCTCGGTCAACCAGAGTCTGTTCGAGTTGCTGATCCCGGATTCACTCAAGGCGCAAGTGGAGGCGCAGGGAGGCATGGTGCTATTGGTGGATGACAGCGCAGCCAAGTATCCCTGGGAGTTGCTGACCAACCGCCGCAGCCGGGATGCGAGACCACTAGCGACCCGTTTAGGCTTGATCCGTCAACTGTATAGCCGGTCAGGCGAGGCTCCCCGCGTCACGGTACGAAACAACATGGCCCTGGTGGTTGGCGATAGCGAGGCGGGGAGCGAATTTCCTGACCTGCCTGGCGCCGTCGCTGAAGCTCAGATCGTATCGGAAAGGCTCAATCGCATGGGGTATGACGCCAGCCAGCCCTTGATTAAGCGCAAGGGCGTAGAGATCGTGATTGCACTGACCAATGAGGATTACCAAATCGTCCATCTCGCCGGGCATGGCATCTTCGATCATCCCCTGATCGACCCGCGCACAGGCAGAGAGGAGAAAAAGACCGGCATGGTGCTCGGCGACGGCATTGTGTTGGGGACAGAGGAGATCAAGGCCTTGGGGCGGATGCCTGAACTGGTGTTTATCAACTGTTGTCACCTGGGCGCCAATCGAGAACTGCCGGTTGGAGGCCTTCGACACGAGTTGGCGGCGAACTTAGGCACGGCATTCATTCGTAGCGGGGCCAAGTGCGTGGTTGCGGCCGGCTGGGCCGTGGATGACGCAGCGGCAGTGCTCTTCGCTGAAATCTTTTATGAAAAAATGCTGGCGGGGATTTCCTTTGGAAAAGCGGTTACTCGTGCGCGAGAGGCCGTGTTCGATAAATATCCCGGCACCAACACCTGGGGCGCCTACCAGTGTTACGGCGACTATGCCTATACGCTGAAGCAGGTAGAAGAGGTTCGCTCCGCAGAGACGAAAACCTATTTCAGTGCCCGTGAATTCGAAATCGAAGCATCGAACATCCGTAGCCTGGCCTACACCGCGGAACTGGAGTCCAGCGAGGCGGTATTGCTCGAACGTCTCGAGCGTTTGCAGGAGCAGCTTCAGAAGAAGCCTCACTTCATAAACGGCCCGGTATGCGCAGCCGTTGGCGCCGCCTGCCTGGAGTTGAATGAGTTTGCCAAATCGGCTGAGTGGTGCCGGCAGGCGCAAGATTGTCAGGATGGCGGTGTGACCTTCAAGACGCTGGAGAATCGTGCCAATGCCCTGGCCAGACAGGCTGAACAACTTGCCACCAAGATCGTCGCCGGTGAAACACCCGACACCTGTTTGAAACGGATGCATGATGCCGCTTCACTGGCCGAGGAGGCCATCGCCCAAACCCAGAGCTTAATTCGCTTCGGCGACACCCTGGAACGCTCGAACATACTTGCCAGCGCCTATAAACATCATGGATTCATCAACGCCGTTGTTGCGGACAAAGAGACTACACAGGGTAGGCGGCGAAAAGCCCAACGCAGAGCCAGAGACTCCCTGTTTGCAGCCTATCAACGCTATCGGAAGCAATCGGAAAAGGCATGGACCGATAGTGCCGGGTTTGACAGCTACTCCCTGCTCAATAGTGTCACACTTTGGCTATACCTCACCCGGCTGAATCGGTTGCCCGAGAAGATCAAGCATAGCCTTCAGACTGCCGCGTCGATCAGGCAAGCGCTGGAACGGCTCGGTCACCAATTGGATTCATGGGAAACGGCTGATGGAAAGCAGTATTTTTGGTATCGAACCGATCGTATCAACCTTGATCTATACAAGGCCCTTATCAATGATCGTTTGCATCACCCCGCAAGGTCACCTGTTTGGAAGCAGTTTGCCGGTCGCTACCAGGAAGCCTTCAGGCTTGCATCACAACGGGAGCGAGACTCGGTTATTAAACAGATTCGTATCCTGACAATCCTGCTTGGCAGGGAGGGGGCGAATCTGGAAGCGCTTGCCAAATTTTACGAAACGATATCAGGAGAAGACCCCGGGCAGTTGACATACTAACCCAGGCGTTTCGCCAGTCTTGGAGGACGCATTGACGTCATCAGATAATAATAATTTAGGGTCAACCGCATTGTCGAATAAATACAGCGAGGGTAAGGCACTACCAATTCCGGATCAAGCCCGTATTTGAGAGCCGTTTTGTTTTTTGGCTGAATACATCTTCTCGTCAGCAATCTTTATCAGCCGCTCTTCATCGATATATTCTTCCGGGTTTGTTTGTGCTATTCCCATGCTAATGGAAAAATCGGAATATCTATGGTTGAATGCCTTAATGATTTTTTGACACACGATCCTGGCGTTTTCGGTATTACATTCAGGCAGAATCAAGCAGAACTCATCTCCGCCATATCGGCAGGGCACATCGGTCTCCCTGACATTCTCGTGGAGAATCTGACCCACAAATTTGAGTACTTCATCGCCTTTTATATGTCCGTGAGTGTCATTGATCGTCTTGAAATTATCAACATCGAAATAGACCAGCGAGAGTATGGTATGACGCCTTTTTGCCAGTGTCATCTCTCTTCTGAGCAATTCCTGCATGGCTCTTTGGTTGTAAATATTCGTAAGTGGGTCAAGTTTTGCCAGCTCTTCCAGTTGCCTAGTTCTTTCCACAACCTTGTCCTCAAGGCTGTTAGCGTATATTTCGGTTCTCCTTTTCGCGGCCTCGATTTCTCCTACCAAGCTGTCAATGTAGGTGTCGAAAACGAGTGTCGTATCGAAATAAAGTAATTTATCGAGTGCGACTACTGTGGAGTTTAAAATTTCGCTTTTCTCGATGGTATTACTTAATGTATTGATCACAATATATTTCAGGCTCATTATAGCGGATAGAAAGAGTTTCGGATCGACGCCGATTCGTTTGTGCACCATGCCGATACGTAACCTGTTGTTGACGTACTCGCCATCATAATGCCCTGAAAACAGATCGATAATATATTTGCGCTGTGCATATCGTAAGCGCCGCAGTGTGTCTGAATCCCTGATCAATAAGGATATTTCATCTATTTTAGTTTGCTTTTCATAAAATTCATCAATGATGTCGTCAATACTGTCATCGATTATTGACTTATGACTGGATAGCAGATCCAAGTCATTCTTATCCAAATCCAGAAGCTCTATGCGATGTGAAATATCAACATCACTGATCTGCATTTGCTCAAGTAGCGTCTTATCCGTGCGTTTCAATTCGGTTCCCCTATGTTGTCCCTAATCTGACGATTGATCCTATGAACCTTGCAACACAAACCATTAACCCGAGTTTCTCATGCCCTATCGACTTTTCAGCGGGTAAATGTTATTTCATTCCCAGTCTCCTGTTTTTTTCAAGAAGCTCTACTGCCTCACTCAAACGTTTTGCTATTGTCTCAGGTCTCTTAGCGCTGCACAGCCAACGAACATATTGATTACGATAACCGGGTGGCAGATTGTTGAAGTTGATCCACGCCTTTTTGTTCGATTTCAGGTGATTTTCAATCTCTGGCTTCAGGACGGCTTCATCCGCATGCCTGGATCTTAATGTCTCCTTATCATATGTCACTCTACGGTTGAATGCAGCAAGACCTGCTTCAGACATTCTCCCTTCATCGATCATCTTTTTAGCCAGTTTTATGTTGAGTGGCGACCATTTACTGGCATTTCTGCGAGGTGTAAATCGATAGGCATACCTATCACTATCGATGCTTTTTTTCAGACCGTCGATCCAGCCGAAGCATATCGCCTCTTCTACTGAATCAGCATAGCTGATAGTCGGCTTGGCAGTATGTTTTTTGTAAAAAATGAGCCATGCCTCAGGCGCCTTTTCATGGTATTTTATTAGCCACCTGCGCCAGGCCTTGCGATCTCTAACATATACCTCGGATTTCATTTGTCAAATATAAGATTCAAAAGCCAGTTGTTCAACAGGCGGTGAAAATTGATCCGCCTTATATTCCTAATCCGTATCCCTGATGAAAAGGGTTTACTAACCTACGTTCGGGTTAGTAAGTGGAGGATAAAAAACGTCACTCCTTGATTAAGTCACTTCACGAGTTCTGGTTGCACGGATTATTTAGCAATCACCGCAATCGTATAAGGCACTTTGCAGCTCAAAGGGATTTTATCCTTGGGTCCCGCTCCGGCGATTGCATATTGGTCCCAGGCATTGGTTACTTCGATAAACCATGTGCCTTTTGCCTTTTCACCTTTGGGTAGTTTGAGATTATAGTTGGCCACTACGTAATTACCAGCATCCCCGCCGCGATAGCCCTTTGTGTTGTCATAGAGGTCAACATGCACGCCATCTTTCTGATTCAGTGGAGGAGTTGTCACGACAATGCTGATTTGCGTGGCGCCGCCGGGATTGAAGGAATAGAAATCCTTCATGCCGAGTTCATCGCCATTCTTAAAAATATTGCATAGATAAGACGTGTTATGACTTCCAATGCCATCCATCATTATAATGCTGTTAGCAGTATTAAACCCGTTATCACTCTCATTGATGTCGTTTATTTTGATGCGTGAAATCTTAACCGTATAGTCCGCCTTAAAGCTAGTTGATATCGATCCTGTCCTATGTACATTCAAAAATATATCGGTGTTAGGCGCATGTGCCGTCCATAAGGTGAAGGCTTTGTCATCAGTGTATGTGGTCAGATTGCCGATAGCATTCAAATCGGCCCGGTATCCTTCCATATCCATTCGAAGTGACACACCATTAGGTAAGTTATCAGGCTCGACAACAATTTCCAGCCCGTAGCCCCAAGGCCCAGAAGAGCCGCTCGATATCTTGAACCAGTCAGCCTGGTCGCTATCCGTTGTGCTGCCTTTGATAATTTGCGTCAAGTTTGCATTATTCGCGCTCTTGCGGGTATCGTTTTGCTCTTTCTCCGTGAATGAACTGTTTATTACCGTAAAGTCAAAGGGGCTAGTAGCGGTGCCGCCCGGTGAATAGAAATTAAAATAGTTGGTTATTACATGTATGCGGCCAGTGGATGCCCCCTGGGGAACCTGGGCCTTTACATTATTTCCAACAGTCTTGAACTTGGCTGTCTTGCCATTAAAGTCAACGCTGGAAGGGTTGTTTGTGCCGATCGTGAGCTTCCCGCCTGTAATGAGTATTTCATCACCTGGAGCGCCGGCGCTAGGCTCTATGTTGGTGATGGTTGGAGCGCAAGCCGTAAGAAGAGATGATAGCATTGAATATATGCAAAATCTTGCCACGAAATCGATAATTTTGTTGTGTTCAAGTCGCATTAGATTCGTCCCTCAGGTATTTTGTTTTTAGCTGTGCCGATTGACCAATTTATCAAATTCAAGGAACAGCGTCTTTCCGTCATTCTTTGTCTTGCTTACTAAGGCGCTCACATTGTTGTCCCAACCTTTTTTGTTAAGGCATTCCTTATATGACAACTTGATCACCCATCCATACTGCTCTTTCTTTATTCCACAGACGCTGCCCGTGTGGCCTGGTGATAAGAGCGCTTCGGTCATGGCCTTCTTCAGGCGTAGAATCTGCTGGTCGCAAATGCGCGTATCCTTCTTCTTTGCTTCTATCTTTATTTTAGTTTCATCAAATCGAACATAAATAGCATCCCACGAGAGAGTCTTTGAATAGGGGAAAACGACCCAATTTTTATTATATTTAGTGATTTTACTTGAACCGGATTTCACGTCTGGAAGCTGTTTTGCGGTTCGCTGTAGATGTGTTTCAACTATGTTGATGAATTTATCCAACTGACTGGAATTCATCCGATCTGTATTTTTTATGTTGTACTTCTTTACAATCTCCTTATCTACTTCCTTTATTGCGTCTTGAAGATAGAAGTGGAAGCTCTTCCCTTGGAATCTTTCTTGGAAGCACATCCGAATAGCCACCAAATGTGATTTAAAATTCATATTTGAGTTGATTTTTTTAATTTTCAGATAATTTTTAAATATCATCGAAGATCTCCGTCAAAGGTACGCAAGAAAAAGTGCCCGTAAATTTAGAGATTACAAGGTTAGGCTAATATTAATCTTGCATCATATTATCATGATTATGTCAAGTTGGCATTGCCCATTATCCTTGGCAGGCAGGTCCTGACTAAGGTGAAGATGCCGAGTCCGCGTTTAGTGACTAGTACTCTTTCAATATGATAATGCCGGGTTCAGTTGGTCTGTCAGCGTTCAGGGCAAGGCGCAGCTTGCCGTTAATGGCCGTCGCCCTTAGCAAAAGCTGCAACGCGGCCATGGACGTTGACAGACCAACCCTTCGGGCGCTCCTGTGGTGTCCCGCTACGGCGTTACAGTGCTTGACAAGGACTCAGGCCATTCCATCCTTCGGTCCGTAAACGGCACATCCATGTGCCACTCCTGCCTGCGCACTATGCCTTGTAGCGAAACACCACAGGAGCGCTGAACCCGGCATTATCATATTGAAAGAGTACTAGAGGGGTTATCGACAGGAAGATTGATAGAAAGCGCCAGACGAACAAGTGCGGACTCGATTGAGTGCGCCTGTCTTTCTCAAGATGGATCCGATCTGGGTTTTAACCGTTTCTGGTGAAACGTCACGAATATCGGCTATATCCCGATTGGTACATCCCTCCACCATCAGTCGGCAAGTTGCGGCCTCCGTATCCGTTAAATGATAGGGTGGCGTCATAGATGCGGCTGATAAACACCAGAATTTCATGTGTAATACCATCCATGCTCTGTCCCTCTTAAGGATATATTTGCAGCCTTTGTCAGGGTTAAGGGTAGTAAGTCACCACTTACTGATTGCCTTGCTTCCTGGTATATGCTTTTCTCCCCATTGCGCCATTGCTTTTAATATCGGCCCTAGCTCTTTACCCTTGGTTGTCAAAACATACTCGTAACGCACAGGGCGTTGCTGATAAGGTGATTTCACAATTATTTCATACTCGATAAGGCGTTTAAGCCGTTCAGCCAAAATATTGGTTGGTATTTTTTCAAAAGAGGCTTGAAACTCGCCGTAGGTTCTTTTTCCTGCAAACAAATCACGCACAACTAGCAACGTCCATTTATCCCCAATAATATCGAGCACACAAGCTACAGGGCATGGTGAACGGGCAAATGCCCCAGAACTCGTTGGATTAGTTTTCTTCATGACGATTAATGTAGCATTTTCAGATGTTACTTGCAATTAGCAAGTATGTCGACTAGGATTAAGTCACTTTTATATTAAAAGTAACAAGAGAGCGACGCATGAAATTTATTAACTTGTTGTTTTATAGTGTAATTATTATTACATATTTACTTATGCAGGGCTGCTCAACAGCAGACCATCATGAATTTTTCGAGGCTTACGAAGAAGCCTTCAAAACCAAAACAAACTACATCACGCATCGCGTTCAACGAGATGAATTTAGTATTCACGTACGAGAATTTGGTAAACGAACCCAGCAACCAACACTAGTCATGATGCATGGTTTTCCAGATAGCATGCATCTCTATGATTGGCTTATTCCGGAACTTATGGATGACAGACATATCATCACATTTGATTTTCTCGGTTGGGGGGAGTCAGACAAGCCAGAACATCACCGTTATGATGTCGCCAGTCTTAGGCGGGACTTAGGAGTAGTAATAGCGAATTTTGGACTTGAAGAGGTGGTGCTGGTACTGCATGATGCATCAGGTCAGCCAGGTATAGATTGGGCGCTGGATAATGCTGAAAAGATTGCCGGACTGGTACTGCTCAATACCTATTACAGTCCAATGCCAACATTAAGGGCACCTGAAGCTATCGAGTTATTTTCAACACCAGGACTTCGTCGTTACTTGTCCATTGCTGCCACAAGTCTAAGTGATTCGTTGTGGATTAAACGTTATAATGAACAGATGGCAAAATTTATTAGCACCAAAGAATTACGTGAGCCATTTCAGAAAATTCTTGGCCATCAATCCTTAAAAATACGTCCCGCCTTTTACGGATTAAATCGTGTCTTGCGAGAAGAGATCGAAAAGCGTGAAAACAAGCGGCCGCAATTGACTGACTTTAAGCCTCCTGTACGCATCATTTTTGGAAATGATGATCCTTATCTGAATGGCGGCGTTGCTGAAGAATTCCATAAGTTGTTTAAGAATTCCGAGATATTCCTGATTGAAAACGGTGGGCATTTTGTTCAGGTTGATAAACCGAAACAAGTGGCAGATTTGCTTAGAGATTTCCCTTCATCTAATTAGCCCGTATTACTCTTCAGGATTTGGTTTTTTTGGATAAGCTGGCGAAGCAGGTTAGGCGATTAATCTTAGGGCCTAGCTCGAGTGAAACATCCGGACCAGAGATTTATTTGACATCGCTTACTAGTATCATTTTGTGGTTACTGTGCATTAACCTTACAAATGCACCTGTGTCGTTCTTTATCTCACTGTTTTTTGAAACCTTGGCCAGTATTTCTATAGTATCCCCTTCATTGATTGCATCCAGTTTACTTTGTGAAACTATGCTGCTTGGAACAGTGTGGTAGAAAGTAATAGTACCAGTTGGCTTTGTCTTTGACAGCCATAGATAATTACCGCCGCCTTGGTGTCGGACTTCAACGATATTGGGGTCATTATAATCACCGGTCGTTAAAGCCAGGTCATAGGTGATAATTGGAAAATTTTCGTCGTAATGTCTATCTTTACGTCGGACGTAACCACTTATCGATTCTATCTCTTTTGACCAGTCAGAGTAGTAGGTTCGATCTTTGTGAATCATCTTATCGCCAAATTCCATTTCGTTTACAATCGACTCGGTAGAGGGATTCCAGGTAATATAATAGTATAAACCAGCTCCAATAATTATCAGTATTAGCAACTTATTCATTTAAAAATTTCCGCTGATTTTGGGTGGGCGTCTGTGAAAATTTACTGGTACTATTGTGATCCCTGGCTATTTTTGGATCTGTAAGTGAGCGAGTTTCACCAATCTTCATGATCCATAGTTTTCTCTCATCAAACCCGTTGCTTAAACCTGCTTTGCTAAAACGTTTCGGCGGTTCCCAGGGCGGTTCATCAGATAAGTTTATTGTACCCCAATGTGAAGCAATCAGGGTGTCAGCGCGGACTTCCTTTCCAACTAAAACTGCTTCTTCTGGTGTCATATGTGACATCCACATTAATTCCCTCGGTTCGTAAGCGCCTATTGGCAGGAGCACATAGTCAAACTTGCCGTATTCATTACCGATATTTTTGAATATTGAATTGGAGTATCCTGAATCTCCAATGAAATATAATTTATTTTCAGGACTGACGATTGCCCAGGACGCCCACAGCGTCTTATTATGATCATTGTGGCTTCTGGCTGAATTATGAACGGCCGGCAAAGCGATTAATTCTAAATTTTCAATTGAGATTCCTTTATGCCAGTCAAGTTCTGTGATGTTTGAATAATCACGTTCAGCAAAGAACGTCTTAAGCCCTAAAGGAACAACGACTCGTATATCGCCTTTGTTCGGTAATTTTCGAATTGCTTCATCATCTAGGTGATCATAATGATTATGTGAGGCAATAATGATATCTATAGGTGGAAGGTTTTCCAGCGAAATCCCAGACGCCACCATTCTTCTTGGACCAATCCAAGAAAGCGGGCTCGCGAATTCTGAAAAGTATGGATCGGTTAAAATGGTTTTCCCGGATAGTCTGATCAAAAAGCTCGCATGTCCCAACCAGGTAACACTGTCTCCTGGGATAGTATTCCTCAGATGCAGCGCTTCTGATTCGGTGAGAGCGTGTTCTTTTGGAGCATCATGCAAAAATATTGAATGCCACGCTCTGCGGATATAGAAAAGAGGGCCTTTGGAAGAAGCGGTTTCTATAAATGGATGGTTTTGAAAACCATCCTGTGTGTGGTGCTCCGCTGTTGCGGATTGCTGACTTTTTATCTCTTCCACAGGTTGATTTTTCCATTCCGCATTCACGCCAGAGTAAGCAATGTATGGATATTCATATGTAATAAATAATATGAGAAGGGCCAAATAGAGTTTACTATACTTTTTCATATCTTGTTGAATCGTAGAAGGCAGGACGAAACGAAATCACTATGCCCATCGATTGAAATCAACTTTAGCATGCGTTAGTGTGGCTTGTATACGGATAGACAAAGCGCCAAGGGTGGCTCATGATCTCGCTCTGAAAATGCCGGATCCGCCTGGAGGTGAAACCTTATTGCAATTTCGTATCCTGCTGCGCCTTTTTGTGTTGCAAACACATTTACATGGACCCTTCCATTTAGAGTGATTTTAGGTAGGTGTCAACTTAATAGGCTTGCTAGGTCAATAACGATACGAAAGCCCGAGCAATCCCCGCACCTGATTCGCTGAACCTTTGCTATCCACAATCGGGCTGTCGGCAGCGTCATTCAAAAGCCGCCAGTAACCGGCCTGCGCGTCGAGTAACCAGCGCTGTGACAGAGCATAGGAGGTTTTCACATAGACGCCCACATCCTTCATTCCGGCTTCGCCGTTGAATCGTGTAAGGCCGGAGCGGGCGGCCTGGCTATCGTTGACTCCGAAGTACCCCTGCATGTAATCATCATCGCCCCAACTTGTAGCCAGACCGGTAAATATCGTCAACGCTTTGTTGACTGACGCTGTATACCCGGCATCCAGCGTAACGAGAAGCCCTTCTTGATCATCTCCCGTGTCTTGCGGCGCCATTGCCAGATTGACCGACCAAGGACCTGCATCGAAATCCATGAAGCCACCGATACCTATACTCCGGTCAATGTCCCCCAATCCCTCCAATGAGTTGTTATCGTCCTCGTCGCGACCGCCATAGGCACGGACTAGCGGACCCATTGTGAACCGTGCGCCGCGACCGGATGTCCCCGAATAGGAGAAATGAAAAATGGTCACGCCGGCGCTTGCCAGACCATCGTTAGTGTTGATGCTGCCTCCCCTTACAAAATAGGCTCCAGGTTTCTCAATCTCCAACAGCGGTAGCCCGATGGCCCCGAAACCATCCGCACCCTCGTATTCAGGAAAAGCCCCAATACCAAGACCGATATGCCCCTGAAACGCTTGCGTCGAGTGGGCAAACCCAATGCCGGCGCTTAGAGATCGTTCACCCATGCTTTCATCTGTCGTGCTCTGAGAAAAGGCGGGTGAAGTGGATACAGCGACGATGATGGTTGCTCCGGTAACGAGTCGATGAAGTGGTTTCATAAATAGTCTCCTAACCTGGTTAATGATCTGGATAATGCATGATAATAATGAAAATATTATCGGTAAACAATAATAAATGGTCGTAATAGGTGTTGACGCCACAATAGAGCAGCGCTAGGATTAAAAAGGGAGAATGAGTTGTATTGGCCAAAAAGGTGAAATATGACGGCAAGGTGATTGTTTGATACAACCGATTGAAAGTAAAGAGGAAATGGCATGGTTAAACTAAAGCTAACGAGCGCAAGGCTACAGCTGGTAGTGCTTATTCTTATCGTCCTGACCCCCTGCTCGATAGCATTGAACGCTGTAATGGGGGCATGGGTGGAGTTGCTGAATATGCCCCAGGGCATCCCGCTCGATAGGTCCCGAATCAGCGGGATGGGGCTGTTGGCTGTGATCGCGCTCGGATCAATCAAGCCGGCAGTTTACATGATTGCCTTTTGGTTTCTTTATAAGCTGCTCGGACTTTACCGCGAGGGCATCATCTTTACGGCCGAGAATGTCGCCGCCATCCGCAAGATCGGCTGGGCAGTTGCATCGATCGATATCGCCGCGATGCTCCAGGCCTTGGTATTGGGTCCTGTCTTGACCATCCTGCAAATCACACCCGGCCATATCAGCGCCCGTCTTGAAGTCGGTTACTTGATCATCGGATTGTTTGTCGTGCTTATCGCCTATGTAATGGACATGGGACGCGAATTGAAAGAACAAGACAGTCTGGTGATTTAGAGGCGGAGCACTATGGCCATTATCGTTAATGTGGATGTCGTTCTGGCAAAGCGAAAGATGAAGTTAAAGGACCTGGCAGAGGCCATTGGCATCACGGTGCAGAATCTCTCGATTCTGAAGACTGGGAAGGCGCGCGCTATTCGTTTTTCCACCTTGGATGCTATTTGCCGGCACCTGGAATGTCAGCCGGGTGATATTCTCGAGTATATCCCGGATTTGCCCAGGCAAGCCCAAAAGTAGCGAGATTGCCGATCTATTAAATTCAATCAGATCCTCATCCTGATACTCTAACAACTACTTGCTAATCAACACAGTTCTAGTAGGCAGCCCCAATTGGGATGGGTGTCCTGGTAAATTCTGTAAATCGTTTTTCAGTCCGCAAATGAACGCGAATAAACGCAAATAAAAATACAGGGCGACTTTTGAGCAATGGTAGGTGTCCAGTATCCCAGCGATCGGCTACATACTATAATTGTTTAGCGGAATGCTTATCATGGATTTGCGTTTATTCACGTTCATTTGCAGACTGAAACAAAAAAGCTTGTTTTCTCGAATGCGCAAAAGCCAGCCCCATCGGTAGCTGGTAGCTAGTTGACCGTTCAAATCCTCTCCTGATCCCGCTAGTTGTTACCCTGACACCATTCAAATTTCTTCAAATTTAGAGGGCTTTGGGTGGATGTGGTCGAAATCTGTTTTATAGGCAAAAAGTCCCGTTTGGCTAAAGAGCGGTTGGGGCTTTTGGGGGTTGGTGACTCGGTTATTTACTTTGTCTAGATTTCCTCGATAGGTACGCCATCATCTTCATGCATCACTGTGTCTCCATAGTTATTTTTTGCCCACCCTGGATAGTCCTGGGTAATTTCAGTCTGATAACTGGGCTGTAATTCTTTTAGAAGGTTGTTGGCTTTTTCATTTTTCTCAATAAGCTGAGTGCCTTCGAGTAACTCTAAAGAGGTTCCTGCATATTCCACTTTTGTTATGCGGCCGTTACCGCATTGAATTTTTAATCCATTCGACTCGGACTCATAGATATTCGGTGAATTGTAGTTGTACTCATCCTCGATCATTACAAAGCTATATTTTTGCAAGACCTGTTCATTACAATTCTTATCACGCAAGGACTTTTTAAGTGTTTCCGAAGAATAGCGGAAGGGTTTGAAATAAAACCGACCTACCGCCAATCCAAAATTAACTTCAGTATGAACATAGTAGGCTTTGCCTGGTGCGGCATTAATTTTTATCATATCGTCATTTTCGCCACCTTCCATGTAGAAGAAGTGCTCGCCCTGAGGGACTTTATAGATTAACTTTGTGCCAGGCCTGAGAGTGCCTACTAATATCATACCATCAGCCCTTGGGGAGAACTCAACAATAGTATTTGACAGTGCTGCTCCTAGATATTCAGGACGCGAGAAAACGATGTAGCTGTTATTTTTATCAGTGATTATTTGACTGGTTTGCTTATCCGACCTGGTTACTGTTGAACTGGCACATCCAATTATAACTACAGTTGAGGCTAATGCGATTACTAATGATCTAATCTTGGGTCCCATTTTCCCTATTCCATTTTTTACTTTATAAGTACGACTGATATATAGCATGTAGAATATGAAGCTTATTGTCAAGAAGTCTATGATGTGCTTAGGTTGAGTGGGCAAGTCTGTGCTTATAGTAAATATTTGTACCTTCACGCATTTATCTTCTTTGTCGAGACGCTTTAACCTGGCAATTGTCTGCGATACTGCGTGGGTCTTCGGCAAAATTTGTGGATATTTCAAGACGATAATTGACTCTCGCAAAGCCGCCAAGCACGCAAAGAATCATTGAATTTAGTCAACAAGGCCATTAACTATACGATGAATACCGTTTTTCATCAGGGATTCAGTAAAGTTCAGTAGGTAGTCAAGTGTAGTACGCTACATTAGCAATCCCGCCTCCGTCAGACGGTAAATCTGAACCGCGCTATCGACTATATACTTTCCCGTCCCATTTTCTAGCATTAGCCGCCTTTCCCTTTGCGTGCTTCGCTGTAATTTACCCAGACACCCATTCAAATTTCTTCAAATTTAGAGGATTCCGGGTGGATGTTGTCGAAATCCGTTTTATTGGAAAAAGCCCTGTTTGGCTAAGGAGTGGGTGAGTTTTTTGGATGGGTGTCTCGATTATTTATTGTTTTTTGCTATCCGAGGAGCGACTCTGCGTCTGACTCGATGTAGGAGCCGTATGCATTAGTAGCGCACGTACGGATTTGTGCTGGGGGCCTGTTGTGTTGACCATTGAGTCATCTGCGGCGGTGCTCTACGGCGACTCGTAGTTGTTGAAATTATAACCGTTCTTTGACACACTTCGGAAAATCGATATCAAGGAGCCGATGTCATGCCAAGCCCAGGAAGGCGCAGATCTTCCTGGAAGCTATGCTCTACCACTACTGCGTCTCGTCGTATGCTTTGGGCTTTTCTCTGTGGCGCCGATGAATTCTCCGTGCTTTGAGCATCGCCGGGAATAGATTCTACAACGACTGTTTGAATCGGCCTATCTCTTTGCCATCGATATTGCCGCCTGCGTGATCATGTAGAACCACTATCATGTGATCCTGCATGTCGAGCGGTTGGAGTATTAACAGCTCTTTTATTCTCAATGCCGTAAGCGGCGGGGAAATAGACCCTCAGTGATTAATCGAAGATTCCTTCAAGGAGTAGAACATGAGCATCCAAAGAGCATCGAATTTTTCCGCAGAATGTATTTGCAAAAAAGTACGACTGGAAATTATCGGACTAAATCCAAATTTTACCGTTTGCCATTGCAGTACTTGCCAATACCTGCATGCCGGTCCAGGGTTTGGGGCAAGCTGCAATGATATAAAAATTCTTGATGGTGAAGAGCACATAAAGAAGTTCTTCACAAAAATTGATAAAAAACGTACACAAAGGTTTCTCGCAGAGCATGGGATAGCACAGATTGAAGAGCCTGACATACCAGAGTATTTTTCAGTATGGCACTTTTGCGCGGAATGCGGCACTAAACTGTACTACAGATTTGAGGACTCCGTATGGAAAAACAAGTGCGATCAATACGTCGCTTCAGTGGGATTCTTACATGAATCCGGACTGAAAAATCTAAAGATGGAAACTGAAGCCTATTTTGATAAGAAGCCGTATTACTACAGTTTCAAAGAGAAGACAACGGCACTATCGGAAGATGAAACACACAAAAAATATATCCGAATGAGTAAAGTATTTGATGCTGATTCTAACAATGATGGAGATTAATCTTTGCAGGTTTCAGATTTAGGGAAGCTCTTACGTGGACTCCAAGGTGGACTTACAACTTACCAAAAATCACGCTTCTTATACCCGGCTAAGAGAACCACATTGGGGATGATCTGTCATTTGTCAATTTAGTTCTTACCCAGACATCCATTCAAATTTCTTCAAATTTAAAAGATTTTGGGTGGGTGTCCAGGTAACTGTCTCAGGTAACTGTCTTCCACTCAAAGGGTCTCCAGTGAGCCATCTTACCCGGACATATATGGACACCCCAGATAAGTCAAGGATTAGCTCATCATAGTTCTTTACCTCTTACCCAACGGATGACAGCCTGGAGAAAAAACG
>JAHXHS010000016.1 GCA_025656455.1 Candidatus Thiodiazotropha sp. (ex Epidulcina cf. delphinae)
TTCACCTTCAGAAGGGCGTTGTTTCCAACGGTCTTCGGTTCCGCCGTGAGCGCAACACTCAATACGGGTGGGTGGTTAACCCTTTCCCGACCGGGACTTTCACCCTGCAAGATGCACCAAGCTTCGCTTGGCGCTCTAACGACAAGCGTAACTGGCGCATTTGAAAGGAGCGCAGCGACTGAAAAATGCGTCCATGTTTACGCGCTTGTTAGGCATGATTCATAAATACTGGGGACGTGCTTATTCTATACATTCATTAACCTCGCTTCCTTGCTTGTGTTTGTTTAAGTTCTCATCCATCTCTTGTTTCTGTCTAACACAATGAGCTGCCAGAATATTATAGATTTCATCCTTTTTTTCTTGATCAGGAATATCCGACTGCATGATGTTTTCTAATTCATGTTTAAGTGTCATGCCATTAAGCTTATAAATTGGATATAGATTTGTAATATGTGGAACCTTTGGAAATAGGGTCGTGAACTTAAACCAAGATTCATTTGTTGCCCGAATTGTGTCTTGAATGAAGTACTCTATGTTTTCTTGCCGCCTACCATCTATTTTTTGACTTAAATAGTAGTGCAATTTATAAAGATCTCTATCGAGACCTAGGTAAGCTAGTCTAGCCACTTGTTCGTCAGTACACATGCGGGTTTCAGGACGAAGATCATTCTCTAAACGATCATAAGTGTCAGAAAGAGATCTATAATCCTTTTCTAGTAGGTCATACTTGCTCTGAAAATATTCATCCCTTTTTCGATCTCGAAAAAAAACAAAATAAATAACCAGTACTACCGCAAGACCGAATGTGCTGAGGAAATTAATAAAAGATTGATTACCAAAAAGATCAGTGATAACGCTCATACTAGTTCTCCAACAGATTTCTATATATTGTATGAACAACCATTTTTCTTATAATCCTAAATCATTTTGCCTTTGCAGCATATTAAGAGGCCTAACTATAGTTAGATGACCTAAAAGTCGTGTTGTAACACGTCACTGTGACACCTAATCCCAAGGTTTCGTTTATAAGTACTTGATTAAAAGTTCTCATAATGTATTATACCGATATTATACAACCTAAATGGAATTTGAAAAAGGACTGCCGCAATGAGAAAGGAACCTCGCCTGCTTGATCGTGTTCGCGCCGCTATTCGGAAAAAAGGGTATAGCATCCGTACTGAACAGGCTTATGTCGATTGGATTCGACGCTTTATCCTGTTCCATGACAAGCGTCACCCCATCGAAATGGAGAAGGCCGAGATAGAGGCATTTCTGTCGCATCTGGCCGTCAACAGAAACGTGGCGGCTTCCACGCAGAATCAGGCGCTCAGTGCACTCCTTTTCCTCTATCGCGAGGCGCTCGAACGGGATCTGCCCTGGCTCGACAATGTCACGCGAGCGAAAAAGCCGCGTCGTTTGCCGGTGGTTCTTAGCGCTGACGAGGTGGGTGGGCTGCTCAAAAAGCTCTCCGGGACCCAGTGGCTGATGGCGAGCCTGCTTTACGGTTCCGGGCTGCGACTGCTCGAATGCCTGCGGTTGCGGGTGCATGATATCGAGTTCGATAGGCGGCAGATCCTGGTCCGCAATGGGAAGGGGGGCAAGGACCGGGTGACGGTGCTGCCGGACCCGGCGGCCGAGACGTTGCGGCGCCAGATTGAACGGGTGCGAATCATCCATGAGGAGGATATCTCAGGTGGCTTTGGTGAAGTCTACCTCCCTTTTGCGCTGGAAAGAAAGTATCCCAATGCCGCCAGAACCTTCGGGTGGCAGTATGTTTTCCCGGCTGACAAGCTTTCGAGGGACCCCCGAAGCGGTAAGACCCGCCGCCATCACCTCGGTGAAGCGGTCTTGCAGCGTGCCATTAAACAGGCCGTGCGGGATGCGGGTATTGAAAAGCCGGCTTCGTGTCACTCACTTCGGCACTCGTTTGCGACCCATCTGTTGGAGCGGGGCCAGGATATCCGTACGGTGCAGGAGCTGCTCGGCCACAAGGATATCCGCACGACGCAGATCTATACACATATCATGGGGCGGGGCGCCTTGGGCGTGTCGAGCCCTTTAGAGCGGTTGCTGTCTGGCAGATTCGATGGTGGTTGTTTACGGGCTGGTATGAGAGCCTAATCGGACATCCTTCATATTTCGATTAACTTTGAGTAAGTGTCCGCTTAAAAACAGTCTCAAGATCAAGGTGAAACGGATAACCATCCTCCCTCTGCCCAATCCCGCCCCGGCGCGAGCGTGAAGCGCAGGTGAAACCGATCAAGCGGGCCTGAGTGTGTGCGAAGCGAGGATATTACGGACCTGGAGCAGGAATAGCCGTTAAGTCAGGTAGCCGCTTCGCGTCAACCTGACCTACGATCACTACTACGAAAATTCGTAGGTCATGTTGCGCAGCTACGTGACATCACCATCCACGCGACATCCCGGTCACGCAATCACTCTGGAACCAAGCCTTCGATGCCTCTCGGCATCGTTTCTCCCCACCCCGCCAAATACATACCCCGTTGAAAGTATTCGCCAAAGGATGACCAGCGATAATCCGCCACGGCCTTTGCCAAGCCATGTTTGACAGGATTGTAATGAATGTAATCCAGATGACGTTGCAGATCATTGTCATTCCGGATGATGTGATCCCAATAACGACGCTGCCAAACATGCCCTGTGGCATGCCACTCAACACGAGGAAAACGCCTCGCAAACCGCAGCTTCACCGATTGCATAATGCGAGGAAATGATCCAGGAGTCTGTGGCAGGATGAGCTAGTGAAAATGTTCCTCAAGAATCGCATAACCAACCATGCGAAACGGCCATTCACCCTTGACCTCCCGCATTACCGACAACAGCAGCGCTTTGTGTTCATCGCATTTGAGATAGGGTTGTCGCCGGTGACAAACGGCGGTAATGAAAATAGGCGCATGATGAACGAAATAGCGTCGGATACGTGTCATTAGCCCTCCATGGCGGGTATTAAAGGTCTGGTCATTGTTTGTCAGGTAGCCGCTCTGCGTCAACCTGACCTACGATGCTGTATTTTGCAATCCCTCAATCTTTTTCATGCAGGCTTCCCGGGAAATGGATTTGAGAATTTGGATCCGCTCTGCCAGGGTGGTTAGTTCCGCTTCCGAGATGCGGTAGCGCTTGCTATACCGCGCATCGACATAGGCCCGGCGCAGCAGGTCGAAGAGGTGCTTTTCCGTTTTGCCGTCATTGGGAAAGATGGCGGCGAAACGGTGGTCGAAGCCGGCGGCTTGTTGAAACAGTTTTTCCATGTCGTGCTCCTTGGGGCGGTAGCCGGTATGCACGAGCAGCAGGCAGGTGATGTAGCGTTCGGCGGATTGGTGGAGTTGAAATGCTGCGATCTTGTTCAATCCTGACTTAAACGCGGCCTCGTACATTTCGAAAAAGCCATCCGCACTCTCCATCCACTCCTGAAAATACTCCCGCGCATGCCGCAACATGACCTCGGGCGGCAGCTCCTTGGGCGGCCGGGCCAGTTTGTAGCGCTTGGCGTTGTGGAGCATGTAGCCCTCCTTCAGGATGTCCATGAAGAAGAAACGGCGCTCGGCGAGCATCTGGTTGACGTGCTGGATGGTGTGGACGATGTAGTTGACGCGGGTGCCGTGCCGGCCGGGTTGCAGGGCTGCCTTGAGGTCGTTGTCGTAGGCGATGTCGCGCTCGTCGCCTTTGTCGGCGGTGACGATGAGGATGTCGAAATCGGAGCGGTATTCGTAGGTGATGTGGTCCTCTTCGTATTGGTCTTCCACCCAGTCGCCCCGGGCGTGGGAGCCGAAGAGGATGATCATCTCCATGGTGTTATCTCCTGACAGTCGTTCCCTGTACGCGGGGCCTTTCCGTTACGGCGATGCGCGTACTTCGTCCTATCAGGTGCGGTGGGTTTATTCCCCGTGGGTATCGCGGGTCTGCTATTACGCCCCCGCCCAGCCTTGACGCCGGGCGCTATAACCGCCTGAGACAGGGTGCATCCTAGCGAAATGCAGGAGATTGTGGAAGAGGGAGCGCTACAAGGCTCAGGGGCAATAAATGCTACAATACTAAAACCCACCCCGCTGGCGACGGCTTCACCTAACCCCCTCCCGCCTGGGCCGTCACTGTGAATCCAGGCCAAACCTGCGCCTCGCCATTCACCCCGATGCTGCGCGCCCGGCCGTTGGTCTTGGCGGTATACATGCGGTGATCGGCCAGTTCCACCTGGGATTTCCAGTCACTGAGCTTGTCCTCCTGGACCTCGGCGATGCCGATGCTGGCGGTGACGGGCTCTCCCTCGGGACGCTCGCCGACGCCTGCGCGCATAATCCGGCCAACGACCTCGTTCGCCTCGTTGGGATCGGCCGTCGGCAGAACGACGATAAACTCCTCGCCGCCCCAGCGAATGACGCTGTCGCCCTTGCGCACACTCTTGCAGAGTTGCTGGGCCGCGGCTTTCAGCACGCCGTCCCCCGCTTCATGCCCATAGGTGTCGTTGATGGCTTTGAAGTTGTCGAGATCGAAGTAGAGGATGGAGAGCGATGCCTGGTGCATCGACGCCAGGCGAAACTGCAGCTCAAGCATTTCGATGCCGGCGCGGCGGGTGAGCATGCCGGTCAGGACATCGTAGCTGGCATGGCTCACTTGTGAGAGCATGTAGCGCAACTGGCTGAGCGCGGAGAACAGCGCCACCCCGAGAATCAGCACCAGCAGCCAGAGGGTGGAGACCGCCTGGGGTATCTCGGCGGCCGTCTGCGGATAGGCGGTGAAGGCGGCCACCAGGAACATCGGCAGGGCGTACACCAGAAACTCCGCCAGGGTCAACGGGAACAGGGTCAGGCCGGCTACCATCACGAACGGCAACAGGGCATAGAGCTCCGCGAAGATCTGCTCGGTCCCGTGCAAGTCGTATGCCCCTATCAAGTGTGCGGACGCGAGGTAAAAAAGCGGCGTCACCGCCAGCATGCCGGCCAGCAGGCTGCGCGCCCGTTTCAGGGAGGGATCCTTGTACGCCTGCCAGGCAATGACGACAAAGGCCGCGGAGGCTAGCAACCGAATCAGCAGCAACCCATTCCATAGTTCGCCCGGCAGAAAGATAATGTCGACCACCGACCAGAGCGGCACCAGCACCGCGAACAGCACACTGAAGAAATAGACCCGGCTCTGTACGATAGCCGAGCGATGGCGGGAGATGGACAACCCATGCTCCTTGGTGGTGAACAACTCGAAGAGCTGATCGGCCGTATAGATACCTAGCGATTCACTGAGTGATATATACATGCTGGCGATAAACTTCATTCCATTTATTCCCACATCATTGTGGACGACAATATATCGCCTGTTGAGGCAATTGCTTAACCCCTATCCGGCCCGTTCATGACTCAGATCAAATTCTCCCCGATTAAAGGAAAAAGTCATCTGATTATTTGTGTCATGGCGCAGAAATGGCTATTGTTAAAGGCAGTCAATGCGCATTTCACCTGAAAAATCAGGCCTGACGGAACTGAAACCGCCCCAAACCAGGTCAGGGCTGATTCGGCAAGGCCTATGATCTGCGCAGTAGATTGGACTGGCTGAAACCCCTTTACGACCATGGAGTGATACATGGAGAGTCTTGCTGAGAACTTTTCACGCTACTTTCGTCCCCGCTACGCTGTCACCCGACACCAACAGCGATACAGTTACACCATCCGATACCAGGTATATGCCGAAGAGCTGGGCTGGGAGCCCCTGAACGACCACCGGCTCGAAATGGATGATTGCGACGACTACGCCCACCACTGTCTGTTGGAACACAAACGCACCGGCGATATTGCCGGAAGCGTTCGCCTGGTGGTGCCCCCGGCAGGCCAGCACGACGTCTGTCTACCCTATCAATTGCATGGTATCTCTTCCATCAACTCCGACAGACTGAGCAAATACTCGCCCGACAAGATCGGCGAGATATCGAGACTGGCGGTGCTGAACAGTTTCCGTCGCCGACCCAATGAGACGGGCAAGCCGTTTATCCTCGGCAAACACAACACCAACACGATCTTTACCGAAAAGGAGAAGCGTAACTTTCCCAACATCTCCATCGGTCTCTACCTTTCCGCCATTGCCATGGTGGATCTGTGCAATCTCGATCTGGCGCTGGTGGTGATGGAGCCCAGGCTGCAACGCCATTTAAAACGCTTCGGACTGTTTTTTCATCAAATCAGCAACCCCTTCGAATTCAGAGGCCAGCGGGCGCTGTTCGAATTGCCGGGCAACAAGCTGACCAACCACATGAACCCGCAAATCAAGGCCCTCTACGACTTGATCTACGAGGACCTCGCGGAACAACCCTGGTACATGCCACAGGAGAGACCCCCCATACATCAATTCAATGAACCGGTTTGACTACCAAACCGCCTTCTCGCGCAACATCGGCTGGGTCAGCGAGGCAGAACAACAACGCCTGCGCAACACCCGGGTTGCGATTGCCGGCATGGGGGGGGTCGGCGGCAGTCACTTGCTGACCCTGACCCGCCTGGGTGTGGGCCGTTTCAACCTGGCCGACTTCGACACCTTTGCGGTGGAGAACTTCAACCGTCAGGCGGGGGCCAATCTCAACACGGTCGACCGGCCCAAGCTCGATTGCCTGATCGAGATGGCGCTGTCGATCAACCCCACACTGCAGATCGAATCCTATGCGCAAGGGGTGGAGCCGGATCAGGCGGAGCCGTTCCTCATAGGTTGCGATCTCTATCTCGACGGGCTCGATTTCTTCGCCATGCCCGCCAGGCGCGCTGTCTTTGCCGCCTGCGAACGGCTCGGCATCCCGGCAGTGACGGCCGCACCCTTGGGAATGGGTACGGCGCTGCTCAGCTTCCTCCCGGGGAGGACCTCTTTCGAGGATTACTTCCGACTGGAGGGATATGACGAGTATCAGCAATACCTGCGCTTTCTCGTGGGCCTGGCGCCGGGGAGACTCCACGCCGGCTATCTGGTGATGCCGGACCGCATCGACCTGGTAGCCAAGAGGGGCCCGTCCACCCCCATGGGATGCGAACTCTGCGCCGGTTTCGCCGCCACCCAGGCGCTTAAACTCCTGTTGGGAAGGGGGAAGGTCCTGCCTGCTCCCTGGGGGCTGCAGTTCGACGCCTACCGGAACCGGTTGCGGCGCACCTGGCGGCCGGGCGGCAACCGGCACCCGCTGCAACGCCTGGCGATCCGGCTGGGCGGGCAGGGGCTGGCCAAACAGCTCGACGCCGCTCGTGACAGGCGGGGAGACTCGCGCGCTGAGACCCCTGGCATGGATTCAGTCAATGACCCAGGGTATGAATAAACTCTTCATAGGTCGTGCCTTTGCTCGTTAAGAGCTCGACCAGCCATGACATTGAGGCGTCAGGCGCGTCCCTGGGGCCGGCCTGTTGTTCGATGCGCAGCATCTCCTGATAGACGGGGATGACAGCCTGTATGCCTTCGCGGCTGGGTTTACGGCGTACTGAAAAATAACCTGTCGGCTGACCGTCGACATCGTGATCTACCGTGACATTGGCAAACACCCAATAGTAGTCCCCGGTCTTTGCCAAGTTCTTGACATAGGCAAAACACTCCTCGCCTGACTCGATGGTATTCCAGAGCAGACGGAACACGCCGCGCGGCATGTCGGGATGGCGAATGATGTTGTGCTGCACGTCCAGCAATTCGGACTCAGTATATCTTGCGATCTTCATGAACACCCGGTTTGCATAGGTGATGCGTCCTTTCAGATCGGTCTTGGAGACGATGAAATCGTTATCGTCCATGACGATTTCATGATCGGTGGGCAATATTGCATGCTTCATTTACGCACCCTCTAGCCGTGTTTTTCGGTAATCATGGCATCGATGCGATCCATCACTTGATCACTGGAATGTTCCATCTCCTTGTAAGTCTCGAATATCTTGGCCTGCAGTTCTTGATCCTTCTGCCACTCCTGGGTGAGGTATTCAAGTGCGGCATGGCCCGCCTTATGGACCTCTGCGTGCGGCGATTCAAGTTCCCTGAAGGCCGATAGCCGGCCAAACGTCTCTTTGCCGGTTCCTTCATAGTACCACTTGCCGAGGCGGCAGCCGTGGTGGTCCACCATGACGGCCTGGGCATCTGCATTGTCCGTGCCTGCATGAAACGATTTGTAGGCCTTTTGTTTGTAAATCATGTGGTCCACCTTGACCAGTGAGGCATAGCAGATATCGTGGGCGAAATCGACGGAGGTATAAGTCGTTTGCGCCTGCTCGGCAAAGACATTGAAATCGGTATTCATCGCCTCCACGGCGGTTTGTACGCTGTTGGCCATCTCCAGCATTTTGCTTGAGTTGGTCTGCATGGCCGTCGTCTCGCCCTGAAAGGTGGTGACCACTGCGCGAATCTCGTCCGTCGCCTTTTTGGTGCTCTTCGCCAGTTTCTTGACCTCATCCGCCACCACGGCAAAGCCGCGACCGTGTTCACCCGCCCTGGCCGCTTCTATGGAGGCGTTCAAGGCCAGGAGGTTGGTTTTGTCGGCAATCTCGCTGATCATGCCGAGGATACCGGTTATCTCGTCACTCATGGCGTTGAGCTTGTCCATGGTCTGGTGACTTTGCTCGATCATGCCGAGGGTTTGGGTCTGGGAATCGAGCACCTGGGAGACGGCCCCCTGACTCTCCTGGGCCTTCTGCATATTGTCGGTGGCGATCTGGGAGACTTTCTGCATCTCGTTGGTGATATGCGCCAGATCATTCTGGCTCAGCAGCAGGTTGTTCATGGTCTGATTGGTATTCAGTTCCTGCAGCTTGGCGGCCATCTCGTTACGTTTGATAAAGCTCGCATTGTCAGCCATGGCGTCCAGGGAATCGTTGATGCGCGCAAGACTCTTTCCCAACTCGCCATCCATGCCCGCAGGCAGCGTACGCCGATAGTAACGGCCCTGGGAGACCAGTTCGAAGCTGGTCTTTACCTCGCGGAAAAAGGTCTCTAACTGATCCAGGGATTCATTCAGATTCCAGGCAATGCGTCCCATCTCACCCGTCCAGGGAACATGGGTGATGCGTGAGCCAAACTGGCCTTCGAGCATTTCACGCAGCACTTCGTCTATCCGCTTGATGACGAAAAAAGGCATCTTCATGCGATGGCTGATGACCGATCCGACTATCAGGGTAAGTGCTGGAAACAGCCACAACCAGTGACGGTATCCATCCATCATGAGAACCGACAGGATACTGAAGAGATTCAGCAGTACGAAAACTGCCACATAGCGGTGTAACCTAGCTTGCATGGTTCACAAACCTTTGTTCAGTGATGGCATGACACAAATACTCTACGGTTGCCTTGATGGCATCCCCGGAGCCCGCCCGTTTTTTTTCGCCCTTCACCGCTGTGTGAAGCGTTGCGAAAAATAGATGCCAGCTTCCTGACTTGGTTTCCGCCTGACAAATATGTATGAATACCCGGTTTGTGGAGGTTGTCCTCTCCTTAGGGGCGGCATTTCGTCATCATGGCGCTCAGCCTTACCTCCAGAACTGTTATTGCTATCTGGTTTTCATACCCCATCCCTTGGATATTTACGCGAATAAACGTCCGGTCGGTCATCTTAGGGCCTGTTATTAACCTAGTACCTTGATAGGCCATGTTCAACTATCGTACGCTAGGTTAATAGCGCTAATACTATATCGCCAGATTCAGCGGAACCTTTAGAACCCGCTGCGAATTGAGCCGCATCCGCTATTTTGGACATCAGGGAGAAGAACGGGGTAAGTATCAACCCGTGCTTTTTTTCGCCTGCACGTCGCCATCCTATTTTAAATCGGTGCGGCAGGGCCGCACCCTACGCTTTGAATCCTCGTTTAGCACATCTGGCTAAATGTCTCTCGTCGAGTTCACCAAGAGCGCATTCTCTGAGAATCCGTTGCGGGCTTGGCGAGAATTTCTTTTGCTCTTATGATCTCTGCAAGGGTCCTGTTACTATTGACTGGGTTGCTATCAGGAATGACATTGCGCCAATACTCAAAGGAGGAAAGATGTCCAGAAATACCACCCGTCGCTGCATAGGCTTTGCCCTTGTCTGCCTGATGTGGGCGTCCCAACCCCTGGTGTCGGGGGAACAGGATCCTCGCTACGATCTGGTCAAGCTGAGCGCGCAGGCCTCCGCGGAGGTGGACAACGATACCCTGATCGCCGTGCTGTATGCGCAAAAGGAGGGCAAGGATCTCACCCAGTTGACCGGCAACGTCAATCGTTTGATCGCCCAAGGGGTCGATATGGCAAAGCGCGGTAAGGGCGTCAAGGTCCAGACCCTTGGTTACCAGACCTTCCCCATTTATCAGCAACAGCGTCTTTCCGGCTGGCGTGTGCGCCAATCGATCC
This sequence comes from Candidatus Thiodiazotropha sp. (ex Epidulcina cf. delphinae), assembly GCA_025656455.1. GTDB lineage: Bacteria > Pseudomonadota > Gammaproteobacteria > Chromatiales > Chromatiaceae > Thiodiazotropha. The sequence goes on from JAHXHS010000016.1 coordinate 10,333, forward strand.
GTCTGGAGAGCCGGCAGAGTGACAGGCTGAGCGAACTGCTGAGCAGACTGCAATCGAGCCTGGCCCTGGAGTCGGTCAGCTATGCCATCTCTCCCGAACGCCGCAGGGAGACGGAGGATAACCTGACAAAACAGGCCATAGACGCCTTTCGCCAACGGGCGAAGCTGATCACCCATCAGTTGGGCCGCGGCCAATACCGGCTGGTGGAGATGACCGTGCAGACTTCCGGCCAGGCGGTCCAGCCGTTGCGCATGCGCGCCAGCATGATGGCCATGGAGGGCGCCTCCGCCGCACCGACCCTGGAGGCCGGCAGCCGCACCGTGCAGGTCGAGATCACCGGGAGCATCGAGTTGCAGATTGAGTAAAGATATAATCCGTCAACCAAGCTGATTCGCTTTTTGTTCCCTCTTCCTCTGGATTGAAGGAGAAAACATTTGCGTTTATTCGCGTTCATTTGCGGACCCATTACACCCGGTCAAGGGATAGGCCAATAAGTTTATTCCAGATATTCCACCTGGGATGAGAGTATTCGCCGAACCGCCGTCATCAGTGCGGATCCGTCGACGGGTTTCTGCAACAGCTCCGCAATCCTCAGGTCTTGCAACAACTGTGGAGTGATGACCTTGCTGTAACCGCTACAGAGCACCACCGGCACCTCGCAACCCATGGCGCGCAGCGCCTGTACGAACTCGGCGCCGCTCATGCCGGGCATGGATTGATCGCTGACAACCAGATCGTACGCCTCGGATGTCTGGGCGATGCGCCCCAGGGCCTGCACCCCGGTGCCGCAGCAGTCCACCTCGGCCCCACTGTTGCTCAGCAACTCGTCCAGATAGGTCTGGATCTGAGTCTCGTCATCCACCACCAGCACCTTCCTGCCATCCAGACTGAACGCCTCGTCGTCGCCGGCCGACCGCCCGCTCTCCATCTGGTCTGTCACGGACTCCCGGATCGGAGGCAGCAGGATCTGGAAACAGGAGCCCTGGCCCGGCGTGGACTCGACCAGCACGTGGCCGCCATAGGTCTCGACGATGCCCCGCACCACCGCCAATCCCATGCCCGATCCCTCACCCACCTCCTTGCTGGTGACAAAGGGCTGGAAGATATCCTCTAGCAGCGCTTGCGGGACGCCACGGCCTGAGTCGCTGACCCGAATGCACACCCACTCTCCTTGCAGCGCCTGACGACAAACGCTACAACTCCTGCCAGACCCTGAACAGAGGGACACGCCGATCGTGATGATACCCGATTCCTCAATGGCATCCCTGGCATTGATGCAGAGATTCATCAGTAGCTGCTGCACATGCAGCGGATCTATCCTGACACTGGGGGAGTGTTGCGGCAGCTCGGTGCGAATCTCCACCATCGCCGGCAGCATCGGCCGGAGCATCTTCAACACCTCCTTGATCAGGGGAGCCAGCACCACCTGCTTGGCCGATGCCGTGGTATCCCCACGACTGAAAATCAACAACTGCCGCACCAGATTGCGCGCCCTGCCGCCGGCGATCTCGATCTGCTGCAGATACTCTTTCAGCTTCTCGTTTTCGCCGCCGAAGCGGTCCTGGGCCAACTCGGTGAAGCCGAGGATGCTGCCGAGGATATTGTTGAAATCATGGGCGATGCCGCCGGTGAGTTGCCCAACCGCCTCCATTTTCTGAGTACTGATCAAGGCCTGCTGCAAACGGCGCGCCTCGGAGATATCGCTGACCAGCGCCATCGCCCCGGCGTATTGTCCGTCGTCATCGTAGAGGGGATCGGCGGTAAGAGAGACCCAAAGCTCCGAACCGTTCTTGCGTAGAAAGCGAAAGTCGTGTCTTTCCGATTCACCCTGCTGTCTCGCTACCAATTTTTTTTCTGCGATCGCCCGGCCCTGCTCATCCATGAAACTGAACAGATGCCTGCCCAACATCTCCTCCTCGGTATGTCCCAGCATGACCGCCATCCGGGGATTGACAAACTGGGTCTCTCCCTGGGCGTCGATCACCCAGATCCCCTCGTGCGCCGTCTCGACGATCTGTCGGTACTTCTCTTCACTGAGACGCAGAGCCTTTTCCCCCTCGACACGCTCACTCACGTCCCGCTGCGAACTCATATAGGCGATCACCTTGCCGTGATCGTCCTTCAAGGGGGAGATCTGGTGCTGGCAGACAAACAGTGTCCCGTCCTTGCGCCGATTCAACAGTTCCCGGTTTACCTGACGCCCCGCCCGGAGCCGTTGATAGATCTGTGGATGGATCGCCTCGGCATTCGCTTCCCCATTGAGCAATTCAGGCTTCTTGCCGCGCAGGTCATCGAGTGTATAACCGTACAGCTTGTGAAAGGCTTCATTGATATAGGTAATACGAAACTCGATATCGGTCAGCAGGATCGCATCCACCGACTGCTCAACGATCTCCGACAACCGCCAACGCTCCTCCTCCGCCGCCTTTTGCGCGGTGATATCGACCATCACCCCCACCAAGGTGACCGGCCTCTCCCCTTCCAGGATCACGCTGGTGATGTCATGCAGCCAAACCACCCGGCCGTCGGCGGCGATCATGCGATAGTCGAAGCTGTGATCCTGCCGATTCCGGGTGGCGGTGAGACAATAGTTCGGCGCCCAACCCCGATCCTCAGGATGGATGCGCGAAACCCAGAAGTCGACCTCGTCCAACCACTGTTGAACCGGATAGCCGAGGATGGTTTCGGCCTCTTGACTGACAAAGGTGAACTGAAAGGTCTCGGCGTCCACTGAAAAGAGAATCGCGGAGGTTGACTCCACCAGGGAGCGGTATTGCCGCTCCTGCTCCCTGAGCTGCTCTTCGAGCCGTTTCCGACGGCTGATATCCACCAGGGTGCTGATCAATATCCGCCGCCCCTTGATTTCCATACTACTGGCATCGACCAATACCGGAAGTTGCGAACCGCCTTTTGTACGCAGCACCGATTCGAATCTAGCCTTGCCCTTTGCCGCAATGTGCCGCCACTGCTCGTCAAACCACTCCGCGGAGGCGTTGACGACCAACTCCCGCAGACGAAGCTGCCGGAGTTCGTCCCGCGCATAGCCAAGCATGGCCTTTCCGGTGGCATTGAGATCCAGTATGGCGCCATCCTTCTCATCGAGGATGCCGACGCCTATCGGGGCATTGTCAAAGATGGCGCGAAATTTCTTCTCGCTCTCATGCAGGGCCTGCTCGGCAAGGTGGCGCTGGGTAATGTCACGCACCGTGATCAACACCCCGGTGATGCGACCCTCCTCATCCCGGTAGGGATTGTGGCTGGCCTCGACATAGAGCCGCTTGCCGGGATAGTCAACGCAGGTGACGTCAAAGTGGACCGCCTCGCCGGCGAAACACCTGGCCAGATGCGGGGCCGAGACCTCTTCGAAGAACGCCTGACCCACCACTTCCGAGATATGCGCCCCGATCACCTGATCGCTCTTTTTCTGCCACAATTCGAGGTAGACGTCGTTCGCCGCCCGGTAGACATAGTCGCGGTCGATGAAGACCAACGCATCGCTACTGGCGGATACCATCTCTGCGTAACGGCGCAGCTCCTTTTCGTAGCGCACCCGTTCGGTGACATCCTGGAGGGCCGTCAGATAGCCCTGCAATGCGCCATGCCGGTCATACAGGGGAGACACCTGGATCTCACACTGGATCCATTCACCCTCTTTTTTGCTCAGATCAACGATCACCCCACCACCGAGCGGGTTCTGGTAGAGCTGCCGTCCGGCCTGTTCGAAGGCCTCTTCGTCCGCATAGAACATGCGCGGGGTGTTGCCGAGCATCTCCTCTGCCGAGTAACCGAGCAGATGGTAGACGGCGCTGCTCACCTTGGTGATGCGTCTCTCCCGATCCAGGACTGCCACGGCAAACGGCAACTGGCGAAAAATGCCGTCCAGCAATTCAACGTATTTCCCTAGCCCGACCTTTGCGCACTGGGAATCAGAGGCATCGTAAGTTGCCATGTCGAACAGGCCGGAGGGCTGTTCGGCCAACACATCGGCTTTGCCTGCGTCGGTGATGTCGCGCACAAGCATCATGAAGGCCGGGGTTTGATCAGGGGATGCCGGCACGGACCGAAGCTTCAACTGGAGACAACGGCTGCCAACTTCGCTCCCAAGTCGCAGTTCGCGTTCCATGCCGCTCCCGGCGCCTTCCTCCTCCAATGCCTGCATCAGTGGCGCACAGGGCGTCTGTCGCAGCATCGATATTGGCTCGCCGACTGCAACCGATTCGGGGAGCTGTAACAGGCGTCTGCAGCTATCGCTCAGGGCGGTAATCCTTCCCCCGCTGCTCCAGGCAATCAGACCGACCCCCTCCAGTTCGTCCAGCAAGACGTCGAGGAGTATCCCTGCATCCTGGTCCTGAAACGATCGACTTGACATCTGAGTCCTCCTTCTTCAGGTTTGATGCCCTTCCCGGGTACTATCTAACGGAATCAGAGACTCCACGGCCTGTCGTAACGCTTGAATATCGATGGGCTTCTCCAGGTAGCGTTGAATGCCGAACCGGCTGGCGCTCGCCTCGTCCACCTGGTCACTATGGCCGGTACAGAGTATCACCGGCAGTCCGGGGCGCAGTTGTCTGGCCTCTTTCAGCAATTCGGTGCCGGTGAGTCCCGGCATGGTCTGGTCGACAATCATCAAGTCATAGGCGTGTTGCGGATCCTCGAGCAGCTTGAGAGCCTGCCGGCTCTCCGTCAATCCATGCACCCGAAGACCGCTCTCCTCAAGGATCTCCCGCAGCAACAGCACGATGCCTGGCTCGTCGTCCACCACCAGGACATCCCCCGAGAGTCGCCTGTGGACTCCCTCCTCTTCCAGCTTCAGCGCCTCGGCCTGCGGAGGCTCAGGGGCCTCTAGCGGCGGAAACATCAGCCGGATCACCGTACCCTGACCCGGTTTGCTGCGTATCATCACATGGCCGCCGTGGCGCTCCATCAGCCCCTGCACCACCGACAGTCCCAAGCCGGTTCCCTTACCCACCGGTTTGGTGGTGAAAAAGGGCTCGAATACCCGTTCCATATGGTCGGGGGCGATTCCCTCACCCGTATCCGTGACCTTCAACTCCACCCAACTGCCGCGCAGTTTGGTATGACAGGTGTCGCACTCGCTCTTCACCTGATCCACCTGTCGCAAGTCGAGGGTGATCTTTCCCTTTCCCCGCATGGCATCGCGGGCGTTGACAAAGAGATTCATCAGGATCTGCTGCAGCTCGCCGGCATTCATCTGCACATCCTGCACCCCTGACCCGGCTTGGTAGTCGATCTTGATGCTGGAGGGCAGGGTAGCGCGCGCCAGGGTGACTATCTCTTCCACCAGCGGCTTCAGCAGGGTACGCATCGGCGCTGCCTCTTCGCTGCGACTGAAGGTGAGCATCTGGCGCACCATATCCTTGGACTGCTCGCCCGCCTGCTCGATATGGCGCAGATACTCCAGCAACTTCTCATCCCCATCGCCACCGAGCCTGGCCCTCATCAGGGCGGCATGCCCGAGTATCACCGCCAGCATATTGTTGAATTCGTGGGCGACGCCCCCGGTGAGCTGGCCCAGCGCCTCCATCTTGCGGGCATGCTGCAGCTCCCTCTCAATACGGGTGCGCTCCTGTTCACTCTCTTTCTGGGTGGTGATATCGAGTAGATATCCGTGCAGCACGCTGACCTCTCCCACCGCATCACGAATCACCCGGGTGAAATCGTAAAAGACCCGGTACTCGCCATCGGCGCGGCGCAATCGGTACTCCTGCTCGAAATCGACGCGCCCGTCAGCGATATACCGGCTGACCTCGTCCGCCACCCGCTTCAGGTCCTGCGGGTGGACCAGGTCGGCGAAATTCACCCGCCCCTGGATGAATTCCTCAGTGTGGTATCCCAATTCCAATTTGACATTCTCGGTACAGAACTCAACCGGCCAGCCGGGCTTGGGCAGCCAACGAAACACCATCGCGGGACCACCGGTGAAGAGTTCCCGCTCTTCGCTCAAGGCCCGGTTGGCCGCCAGCAGGTCGAGCCCAGCCTGCTTGCGCTGAGAGATATCGTCCACCATCCAGATGACACCCTTGCCGAGATCCGCCGGCAATTGCGTATCCAGCGCCTTGCCGGATAGCTGGCACCAGACAGGCGTCCCATCCTTGCGCCGCAATGGATGCTCCACACAGACCGCCTGATGGTCGGCCAGGATGTCATGGTATGCCTTGCTGAACTGACGGAAGCCTTCGGCCGAGAGATAGAGCTGCCCCGCGCTGACCCTCTGCAATTCACCGGGCTCGTCGTAGCCGAGGATCTCCGCTAGGCGCTGATTACCGTTAGCGAACCTGTCTCCCATGAGCAGCATGATGCCAACCTGGGAGTTTTCGAAGATCGCCAATAGCTGTGCTTCGCTGTCACGTATGCGCTGCTCTGTTTCGCGGCGCCTGCTGATGTCGGTGTGGGTGCCGATCATGCGCAAAGGCCTGCCCTGTTCGTCCCGACTGACCGTGACGCCTCGAGCAAGGATCCACTTGTAATCGCCCTCCTTGCAAAGCAGTCGATGCTCGACGGCGTACTCGTTTTGATTGCCTTCGAGGTAACCTCGCAAGGCCTGCTCGACCCTTGCCCTGTCCTCCGGGTGGATCAGGGAGTCCCATCCCTCGAAATCATTACAGATTTCATCCTCCCGGTAGCCGAGCATCCCCTTCCATCGCCTGGAAAAGAAGCTTTTTCCGCTCTGCACATTCCAGTCCCACACCCCGTCTCCCGCCCCCTCGAGGGCATATTTCCAGCGAAATTCACTGGCCGCCAACTGTACGGTCTGTTGTTTCAGCAGACGGTTCTTTTCGTTCTCTCTGCGCTCCGCCTCCTTAAGATCGGTGATGTCCTCTTTCACTGCCAGCAAATGGGTGACCTTTCCCCGCTCATCGGTGATTCCCTGAATCACAGCCCGCTCCCAGTAGAAGACGCCGTCCTTGCGGCGGTTGTGCAGCGTACCCGTCCAGCAACCGCCGGAGAGGATCCTCTCCCACAATTCCCGATAGGTCTGTTGCGGTGTCTCGCCCGATTTCAGCAGACGGGGATTCCTGCCCCGCACCTCCTCCATGCTGTAACCGCTAACCTGGGTGAATTGGGTGTTGACGTATTCGATGCGCCCTTGAGTGTCGGTGATCATCACCGAAGCCGGACTCTGCTCCATCGCCTGTGACAGCAGTTTGAGATAAGCATCTCTCTGTCCGTTATGCATCAGCCCCGCACCCAACTCGTGCGCGCCTCCATGCGGTTCGTCATCTGCCTGTCCGGTGTGAGCCCGATCGGCGGAGGCCTTTACCTCTCCTATCGCTTTCCGCTGCAGCTGTTTGTCCAGGCGATCTATCTTGTTGCCGCCTTCCACCCCTGCCCAATGCAACGCCAACTGGACGGCGTGCGCCAGCTCTTGTGGCCCAACATCCCGTTTGACATAGCCGCAAGGCAGGGTGTGCAGGATGCGTCTCAGCGTTCCGATATCCGCGGCCTTGTCAACGATGAAAATCACCGGGATGGCGCACAGCTGCCACAACCTGATGGCGACCCGCTGGGCGTCGATATCGGGCTCGACGGAGAACGGCAGCACGACCAGATCGGGGGCCAGCCGTTTCGTCGCCTGTACGACGCCTTTGCCCGCAAGGGATGCATGAGTGACTCGATAGCCCTCATCCTCGAGGATTGATTCGAATAGATCCCTGGTATCGGATTCATCCTCCCTATGCAGAAAATGGATTTGTTTCATGTTGCATCATCGTCGCTTGATTTCTCTTAAACCATGGATTCAGGTCAAATCCTGCCCAGGCTGCTAACCAGCACGTCGATCAGATCGGCTGGCATCAAAGGCTTTTCCAGATAATGGTCGACGCCTTGGGCCGACGCATTTTCCTCGTTCACGCGCTCGCTATAACCGGTACAAAGCACCACCGGCAGATCCTCCCTCGCGCTTCTGACCTGTTCGATCAGTTCAAGACCGGTAAGCCCCGGCATCGCTTGATCGGTAATCAGCAGGTCAAAGGCTTCGGGGGATTGGGAAAACCGCTGCAGCGCCTTGGCGCTGTCGGTGAAGGCCTCGACGCTCAACCCCTGCATCTCAAGGAAATCCTTCAGAAACAGGACGATCGCCGACTCGTCATCGACCAGCAGCACCCGCCTCCTGGGAGGGAATCGAGGCCCGTGAGCGTCAGCATCGGTGTGGGCGATCGACTGAGATTCCCCATCATCAGAATAGGGCAGGAAAAAGAGCCTGAAGCGGGTCCCGGCATCCGTGCCTGTCTCGACCTTCACATGAGCCTGATAACCTCGCAACAGCCTCTGCACAGCAGCCAATCCCATCCCGCCCGGTCTCTCCCCTGACGGTTTGGTGGTGAATAAAGGATCGAACAGCTTACTGAGATCATCCTTTGCAATCCCTGGACCGTTATCAGTAACGCACAACTCTACTCGATCGCCGATCACGGTGGCGCCGCATGCGTTGCACGCCAGGTCGAGACCCTGCCTGAAACTCAGCTCAACGGCAATCTCACCCTTATCGCCCAATGCGTCCTTGGCATTGATGCAGAGATTCATCAGGATCTGATTGAGGTGGACCGGATCGATCAACACCTTCGGCAGGGTCGCCTCGCAATGGGTTTCGATGCGGATACCCACCGGCAGTGTGGCGCGCAGCAGCTTTAGCGTCTCCGCGACCAACTGCGACATATCCTGTGGCGTCGCCTCCCGGTTTGAATCGCCCCGGCTGACGGCGATGAGCCGGGCGACCAGATCGCGCCCCCGTGTCGCAGCATCGCTGATACCCCGCAGATAGGTCTGTAACTTCTCCTGTGACAGGGCATCGGATCGCCTGGCCAGATCGGCAAACCCCAGAATGGGGGCGAGGATATTGTTCAGATCGTGAACCACGCCACCGGTCAGTTCACCGATGGCCTCGAGTTTCTGGGCCTGGCGCATGGCTTCCAGGGCGCGCTCCCGCTCTTGTTCGGCCTGCTTCCGCCGGGTAATGTCCTGGATGGTGCCGATCACCTTGAACGGTTGGCCGCGCTGTGCATGAATACGCCCGCAACCGATCACATGGCGAATTTCGCCATCCGGGGTGATGATGCGATGTTGGTGTACGAACTCTGCCAGTTGGCCGCTTTTAACGGCCTCTTTGTTCTGCAGCATCCGCGACCTGTCATCCGGGTGGCAGCGCTCCAACAGCAACCCGAAGTCGGGCTCGGTCACCGTCTCATCGACACCGAGGATTTGGTAGATGACCTCCGACCAGCGCATGCGATCCGTCTCCGGATCATAGGCCCAGGAACCCAGGTTCGAGATCCGCTCCGCATTCTCGAGAATCAGCAAGGTCTCCTGCAGCTCCTTGCGGGCGCGATGCTCCGCGGTGATGTCCCGCCCCACACCGATCAACCCCATTACCTTGTCATCAGGCCCACGATAGGGTGTCTTTACGATATCCAACAACACCTTGCGGCCGTCCGGATACTCCATCCACGCTTCACTGCGCATGGGCATGCCACTGCTTAGAATCTGTTTGTCCTGCTCATGAAACATCTGTGCCTGGGCCACTGGCAGGATATCCTGGTCGCTGCTGCCAACCATTTTGCTCTCCGGGATCGCGACCAGGCTTTCGAACGCCTTGTTGCAACCCAGATAGATCTGCGCCTTGTCCTTGAAAAAGATCAGATCCGGGATGGTATCGATCAGGGTGCGCAGCAGGGCGCGATCGCTGACCAGACTCTGTTCTACCCGGCGGCGCATGATCTCCCGATCGAGGCCATCAAGGGCGAAACTGAGATCGGACGCCATCTCCCGCAATAGCCGCAGACTGTCCTCCTCCACCAGCCCCGCATCATCCGACATCACCACCAGACCGCCGATATGGGCGCCGCCACGGCGCACCGGAAACGCCGCGCCCGCGCTAAAGCCGTTCAGTTGCGCCTCTGAAAACCAATGGTTGTCACGAAGGCCGTGGTCAGCGAAATTGACGATCGACTCCTCCCCGGATTTGACGGCCGACGCCAAGGGATCGTTCTCCAATCCAATATGCTTGCGCACCGTCTCCAGCCAACCGGCCTCATCCCCTGCGATGTGTGCGATCTTCAGGGCATTGGTGCCCCTATCCACAAAGCCGATCCATACCAGCTTGATGCCGGCGTTGACCGCCACTTCACAGACATTGCTCAACAGCATCGCCTCATCAGCCACCCGCACGATCGACTGATTGGTATCACTGAGGGCTTGGTAGAGTATGCGCTGGCGCACCAATGCGGCATGGCGCCGCGAGAGCTCCTGCCCCATGAAGTTGAAACTGTGGGCCAACTCCGCCAATTCACGGCCGCCCCGCGCCTTCAGCCGCTGCCCGGTATTGCCTGCGGCCACCCGCCTGGCGGCCGCGGAGAGGCGCAGCAGGGGCCGGGTGACGGATCGATCGATCCAGAACCAGAGTATGAGAGAGAAGATCAGCACCAGGGTCACTGCCGCCGAGGTCTGGGTGATCGCGGCTTGGTAGTGTTTCTCAAGCGCCTCGTGCAGATCGAGTTCGAGAAACAGCCAGCCACTGTTCGCCGACCCGTTCGCTCGCATCTCGGCGGTGATCGGTATCGGCTGGTAAGCCGCCACCCGGGTCCCTTCCTTCTCGAGGCGCACCAGGCGCTGCTTGCCGGTCGGCCATTGGGCGGCCTGTAGGGGATCGATCTCCGTCAGTCTGTTTCCGACCCATGCTTCCCTGGAGGCGAGAAACACCCTTCCCCCCTCGTCGAGAGCAAAGGCGCGATAAAAACAGGGAAAGGCCTCCACGCCGGCCATCGCTTGGCGGGTCATCTCGGTCTGTCCGTGCGCCAAACCAAGGCTGATGAGCCGGTGGAGGCTGTCGATAGCGATCTCGGCGCGCTGCTGATAATGGGCCTGCAATGCCTTTCGCTCCACATGGTAGTGCCAGAATGAGAGGGACAATATCAGCGATACGGTAAAGAGCAGCAACGCCAGGGGTATCAACCAGCGTAAGGATATCCTGTCAATCATTGTGTCCCGCGCCCCTGCCGTTCGGTCTGATCCGCGGTAAACGCTTGACAGAATTTCACGAAGTCGTCGATCGGCAACGGATGGCTGTAATAGTACCCCTGGATATGATTGCATCCCCGATCCATCAGCCACTGCCGCTCCTCGGCCCGTTCGACGCCCTCGGCGGTGACCGCCAGTTGTTGGATCCTGGCCATCGCCAGAACGGTTTCGACAATGGCTGCATTGTGCGGATCGCCGTCCACGCCGATGATGAACGAACGGTCGATTTTCAATCGTCCCACCGGCAACCGTTTCAAATAGGCCAGGGAGGAGAAACCCGTGCCAAAGTCATCGATGGCAAAGCGAATGCCCATCTCCTTGGCGGCGCTCATCTTCTCCACCGCCTCTTCCAGGTCATCGAGGAGCAGGTTCTCGGTGATCTCCAACTCGATACGATGGACCGGAACCCTGAATTCACCCATCAGCGCCTTAAGCCGGGAGAGAAAATCGGCACTGCGAAAATGGCGCGGGCTGATGTTGATGGCCAGACACTCCAGTCCCTGGCAGGGCAGATCCTTGAGCATCCGTTTCAGGATCCGAAAGCCTTCGCGCAAGGTCCACTCACCGATTTCGCTGATCAATCCCAACTCCTCGGCATGGGGAATGAATGCCGAAGGCGTGAGCAGTCCGCGAGAAGGGTGGTGCCACCGAATCAACGCCTCCGCGCCGACGATACACTCGTACTGGGCGTCGATCTGGGGTTGCAGGTAGAGTTCCAACTGCCCCTGCTCGACCGCCATGCGCAACTCCTTGCCGACCCGCAGCCGATCGTTGACCTCCGCCTGCATGCTGGGATGAAAAAAACGTATCGTATTGCGGCCTGCCGCTTTCGCCCGGTACATGGCGGTATCCGCCTGTTTCAACAATTCGTCGGCATCCATGCCTTCCGCGGGAAAGAGCACGATGCCGATACTCGTCGTGGTGACATATTCATGCCCGTCCAGCACCACCGGCTGATTGAGGGCCTGACGTATCTTCTCCGCCACATCGCGGGCAACCGCACAGGCCTGATTGGCGTCTCCGGCAAGCAGCGGCAGCACCACCACGAACTCATCGCCACCGAGACGGGAGACGATATCCTCTTTGCGCAGGGTGCGATTCAGACGCTCCGCAACCCGGCACAGCAGGGTATCTCCGGCCATATGACCCATGGAGTCGTTGATATTCTTGAAATTGTCCAGATCCATGAAGAGCACGGCGCTATACTTATTGCGGCGCTGCGAAAGCGAGATCATCGTCGCCAGCTCGGTGCGAAGCAGCACCCGGTTGGGCAGGTTGGTCAGGTCGTCATACAGCACCCGCCGATGGAACTGCTCCTCGGCAACCCTGCGATCCGTGATGTCCCGGGCGATGACGATAAACAGGCGTTGCGATTGGACATGGGTCTCGGTCATGGTCAATTCCAGGGGAAAGGACTCCTGATTGAAACGTTGTGCGGTATATTCGCGGCGGATATTGAGCGGCGTCCCATCGTCCCTGGTAAAGTTCTTGCGCATCAATCCCTTGAGTTCCGCATAGCCATCCGGCAGCAGGGCCTCCAGCCGGACCCGGCTGAATGCCGCTTCGGTGCAGGCGAACATACGCAAGGTGGCCGAATTGAAGGACTCGACCCGGCCGTTGGCATCGAAGGTCAGAATCGCATCCGGCGCGGTTTCCATCACGGCCTGCAGCCTGGCGCCCAGGTTGTTGGCGGATTTCAGGTTTTCCTGCCTGATCAGCGAGAGCCTGGCATAGAGCAACGAGAAAACCGCCAATAACAGGCTGACGCCCGTTCCTACCGCGTATGCGATGGCATGGGGGACCGCCCGGGTCTGTTTTATCTCCTCTTTCGAGAAACGGACCAGCAGGGTCCACTCCCTGACCGAAGGGAGATTCAATCCGTCGTTATCGTCTGCCGGAAAGGCCAATCTCTGAAAAGCGAAGATGTCTCCCCGCGCTTCAAACGCGCCGGCATCCGATTGCTGCATTCGCTGCCAGACAGCGGGAAACCGGTCCTGGAATCTCACGGCTCTCTCTGTCCCCGGATACATGAAGCCCCACTCATGGGAGGCATCCAATCCGCGCAGATAGTAGCCGTCGGCATTCAGCATCAACAGCCTGCCCTTGCTCTGGCCGATATGGACGGTATGTTGCTGCAACAGATCCTTGGCAAGGAAGTTGAGGATCAGCAAACCGCGTCTCTCTCCCTCGAAAAATACCGGTGAAGCGACTCGCAACATGGGTTTGACGGGCATTTCGATGCGGTTGTTTTCCACATTCAGATCCAACGGGGAGGCATAGATCTCTCCCTGATCGAGTTGAATGCCCTCCTTGAAGTAGTAGCGATGGGCCTTTGACTGCAACGTCTCTGAAGATTCGGCGCGAACCTCCTTCCCGTCATAGTTGATACGCACCCGCTCCATGCCCTGGACATCGAGAAAACGCACCTGATCATAGATGCGTTTGCTGGCGGTGAAGTAAGACCAGGCCAGCCGCAGCTTTGCCAGTGAGCCTTCATCTCCGCGCCGGAGCCATGTCATCAGCTCCTCATGACCGACCAGGATACGCAAATCCTCGATAATGCCGTTGAGTTCGTGCCGCCAGGCATTTTCGATGGCGTGCAGCTCCACCACACCGGCATCCTGAAGCCGTTGCACGACCGCCTCGTCCTGCACCCGGATCACAAAAAAGAGCGCTCCCCAGATCAGCAGCAACAAGGGCAGCAAAATCGCCAAAGCGTATTGGGCAACAGCGCTGAAGGCCAAATTTGCATCCGCGGCTGCCAACGGTCTTTGTTTGCGCTTGATGGGGAGCTTGACACTCATCGCAGCCTGCTCCCCCGATGCGCCCTCGCAGCCGGAATCGTCAGCAGGCATTGGTAATGCGTAATCTCACTCATCCGGCTCTCTAGCCCTCGGGATGGCGGGCTTCGCCCGCCATCCCGAGATCTTCCAGATCCAGGGCGCGCAACAATTGGGACCGGGTAAAGGGCTTTTCCAGACAGACCTCGGCCCCTGCCTGGAGGATGCGTTCGACATTCTCCCGGGAGTAGTAGCCTGTCATGGCGATCACCCGAATCAGCCTCGTCTCCGGATCCGTCCGCAAGCGGCGACAGACGGAAAACCCATCCATCCCTGGCAGTATCAGGTCCAGCAACACGATCTGCGGTCGATACTTCTGCAACAGCCTTCCGGCCTCAAAGCCATCGTTTGCGATATGGACCTGGTAGCCTGGCTGGCTGGCCGTCAATGCTTCATAGAGAAAATCCGAGAACTGGCGGTCATCCTCTACCACCAGAATAGGCTGCAGCGTCTCCCTGGGTGGGAACAGGGTCATACCGCGACTGCGGGCGAAACGTTTGATCTCCGAATAGGTAAAACGACGGTGACCGCCCAAGGTGAGATGGGCTCGCAGCAACCCCTTTCGCGCCCACTTGCTGACGGTGATGGGAGAGACCCCCAGTAACAAGGCGGCATCAGAGGGTGCGAGTAGTTTCCGTTGTGCCATGGCGGAAGTCCGGGTTGGGGCTCCCTGCCAGTAACGACTGGATCAAATGGATCGTTTTGATCAGATTTAATTCTAGACCAAGTTGTCGCTGTTTTCCTTATTACTCATAGGGAAATCGATTTCTGAACAGCCTCCGATCCTGAACCGCTTCCCTCAGTCTGAACCGTACCGGATTGGTCTGTGTCGCGGCCTTCTGCTCAGCCACAGACACCTTCCTGGGATAAGCGTTAGCCGTAGCGATTAAATATCCGGTATCCCCAGCCGATAACCACACAAGATATGTGTGGAATATTGGGTTTTTCTATCGTGACATAAGGGCAAGACAACCATGTTCGGATTCAGCAGCAAAAAAACAATCGACCGGTACACTGCACAGATTTTGCGGCAGGAGACCCAAGTGCAAACACTCGAATCAGAGCTTTCATCCCTGCGGGAGGAGAATGCTCAGCTTCGACGGCAGTTGGATGACTGCGCCTCGGCGCGGCGGATTCAGGACCGGCTGCTGGGCAACTTCGTGGTGCTGGGGGATTCGTTCAACGAACTGCAGCAATCGCTGATGAACACCGCCACGGCCATGAAGGACGAGAAACGGAGCGCCATCAAAGGCTCGGAGATATCCGCCCAGGCCATAGCCGGTGTGGAGACCATGAACGATGGCATCGAAAACGTCACCCGCATTTCGCAAGAGAGTTCGAACAGCGTCGTCAAACTGGGCGGCATCGCAGACAATATCAGTAACTTCGTCAGCATCATTCAAGGCATTTCGGAACAGACCAACCTGCTGGCGCTTAACGCCGCCATCGAGGCTGCCCGCGCCGGTGATACGGGGCGTGGTTTTGCGGTGGTGGCCGATGAGGTCCGCAGTCTGGCGGGCAGGACCCGGGAGGCGACGAGCGAGATCGCCAACCTGGTGGAGACCATCACCCTAGAGACCAAGAAGTCGATGGAAACCATGACCTCGGCGATGGATGTAACGACCAGTTTTCACAACCAAGTCTCGCAATCCATCGAAATGATCAATCAGCAGTTCGACCTCTCCAAATCCATGGAGCAGACCATCTCATCCGTCTCCCTGCGCACCTTTGTGGAGTTGGCCAAACTCGATCACCTGATCTTCAAGTTCGGTATCTACAAGGTCTTTCTGGGACTCTCCGATCTCACCGCGGAATCCCTCACTGACCACACAAGCTGCCGTCTGGGAAAATGGTACTACCAGGGCGAGGGGGTCGCCTGTTTCTCCCAGCTGCCTGCCTACCAGGATATCGAGGCGCCGCACCTACAAGTCCACAAGCATGGCAAGCAGGCCTTGCACCACTATTGGAATGGCGAGAAGGCGGCCGGCATCGAGGCCGTGTCAAAGATGGAAGAGGCCAGCATGGAGGTGCTTAGCCAACTAGAAAAGCTGGCGCGGGAGGGCGAGTCGGAATCCCACATTCTCTGCACGGATGAAGCGCACTAACCCGAGGACAACAGCTCTTCCTCCGCTCAGGTGGGTAGTAGAAAGCGTATAAACAGGCCGCCAATGGACGCCAATCACCGCAAATGAACGCAAATGGTTTCTCCCTCAATCCGGTGGGTTGAGGCATTCGCGTTCATTTGCGGACAATCAACCATGAACCGGAACACTAAACCGCGATGACGATGATTAACCCACCCGATCAGGAGAAGCACAGGAAAAATGGCGGCTGTACAGTGACCCCCTTGCCCTATCCGGTTTTCTGACCGACCTGAGGTTGGAGGTCGCTTAAGGCAGTGGCCCGCTCGATCATTTTTTCCACGATGGCGTAGATCCCGACATGCCGGCTCGGGCTGAGGTGTTCTTCGAGCTGCAGGCGTTTGAACAGTTCGTCGACATCCATATCTTGAATCTCGCGCAGCGGGCGATCGGAAAGAAGATCGATCAGCAATGCCAGCACTCCCTTGATGATCGCCGTATCGCAATCTCCCACGAAGCGGATCAGCACCGGGTCATCCTCGACGCTCTGCGCCGCCACATGCACCCGGCTCATACAAGGCCTGACCCAGTTCTCCTCGGTCTTCAGTTCATCCGCCATTGGCGGCAGATGCTCGCCCAGCTCCATCAGGTATTGATAGCGCGCATCCCAATCATCGAGAAATTCGAAAATATCTACGATCTCGTTGATGTCACTCATCACAGTAATCCCAACTGCAACAGCGCCTCTTCGCTCATGCGCTCCTGGGTCCAGGGCGGATGCCATACCAATCTGACCCTGGCGTCGCTGACTCCAGGTACCGTATCAATTACCCGGCCGACTTCGTAAGGCAAGGTTCCCGCCACCGGACAAGCCGGAGCGGTGAGGGTCATCTCGACCTCCACCCTGCCTTGCCCGTCAACCTCCAACCGGTAGATCAGGCCCAGATCATAGATATTGACCGGTATCTCCGGATCAAAGACCGTACGCAGGGCGTCGATCAGCGCCTCCCGGGTGGGGACGTTGTTGCTGGCTTGTGTTGTTAACGGATTGTTCATGGCTTGAAACAAGGGGAGAATGAATTTTGAGTTTTGAATGTTGAATAGCGGTGTTCGCTACGCTCACGCTAATTTAAAATAACGTGCGCTTAGCGCACTCATTTATTCAAAATTCAAAATTCATAACTCATAACTACTCTTCCAACCTCTGTCCGATCACCTCACTCAACTGCTCCCTCAGGGACGCGGATTGAAACCGCTCGACGATTTCATTGGCGAAACCCTGGCACAACAATCGCCTCGCCTGGCCTTCGTCGAAGCCCCGGGAGCGTAAATAGAATATTGCCTGGTCATCCAACTGGCCGATGCTCGCACCATGACTGCACTGCACGTCATCGGCATGGATCAGCAACTGGGGCTTAGCGTCGACCTCGGCCCTGCGGGAGAGCATCAGGTTGGCGTTACTCAGGTGGGCATTGCTTCCCTGAGCCTGTTCGCGCACCTGGATCAGACCATCGAAAACCGCTTTTCCCCCACCATGCAGGATACCTTTGAAGTTCTCTCGGCTGTCGCAGTACGGCACCGCATGATCCAGGTCGAGGTGGAAATCGGTTAGCTGGCCCTCTCCTGCCAGATAGAGGCCGTCGAGTTCGCAGTTGGCGCCAGGTTCGGCGAAACGGCAGTGAACCCTGGTGCGCGACCAGGCACCGCCGACCGCGGCATTGACCCCCTGATAATCCGCTTCACCCTGCAGGCCCAGGTGGATGTCGCACAGATGGTAGGCCTGAGCGCTCTCCTGTTGTATCCGCTGGTGGACCAGGCTCGCCCGCTCCGCCAGGGTGATTTCGCACACCAGATTGTTGAAATAGGCCGTTTCGCCGTCCATCGCCAGATAACGCTCCACCAGATTGGCGGAGGCGTCCGCTTCCAACATCACCAGATGGCGGGGGCACATGGCGCGTCCCGTCGCGCCTTTGCCGGCCAGATGCAATAGTTCGATAGGCTGTTGCACAGTGACGCCGGCGGAAACACGAATCACCGCGCCATCCTGTAGGGCCGCTAAATTCAACGCTTCGAAACCGTGATCGCCCAACCCGGAGAGTGAGCCCACCGCCTCAAGCACCTGCCTGTCGCCGACAGCCATGGCCTCGCGCAAACTGCCGACCCTGACCCCCACTAACCCGGTATCGGAGAGATCGGCTTGATAGAGACCGTCGACGAATACCAGGCGCGCCGCCGTCGGTTCCCGGAGAAACCGGCGCATCACCGCATGCCGGGGAAACGCATCAAACCTGTCCGTCAACTCAAAACCCTGTCGCATCAGACCCTCGATACCGGTGTAACGCCACGCTTCGGTACGGGAATGGGGAAAACCGAGTTCCGCAAAATGCCTCACCGCCGCCTGCCGCCGACCGGTGAGCCAGTCTCCATCTGACCCATGCCGACTGTCGATATAGCGCATTGCTGTCTGCTGGTAATGACGAATCAGCTGATTCATGCGGCGACCTCATCCAACAACCAGCCATAACCCTTTGCCTCGAGCTCTCGTGCAAGCTCCATGCCGCCGGAACGGACGATGCGCCCCTCGGCCAGAACATGCACGTGATCGGGCTCGAGATAGTCGAGCAGACGTTGATAATGGGTCACCACAATCATCGCCCGTTGCGGCGAACGCAACCTGTTGACACCGTCGGCCACGCTGCGCAGGGCATCGATATCCAACCCGGAGTCGGTCTCGTCCAGGATCGCCAAAAGAGGTTCAAGGAGGGCCATTTGCAGGATTTCGTTGCGCTTCTTCTCACCACCGGAGAATCCCGCATTGACCGAGCGTTTCAACAGCCTCTCGTCGAGTTTCACCAGTTTCGCCTTCTCTCGCACCAATTTCATGAACGAGACCGCATCCATCGCCTCCTTGCCCTGGGACTTGCGCCTGGTATTCATCGCCTCCCTCATGAAGATCATATTGTTGACCCCGGGGAGTTCCATCGGGTACTGCATAGCGAGAAACAGACCCTGCCGAGCTCGTTCCTCGATCTCCATCTCCAGCAGATCCCGCCCCATATAATGGACTTCGCCATCGGTCACCGTATAGCCGTCCCGCCCCGCCAGAATATGCGCCAGGGTGCTTTTACCGGAGCCGTTGGGCCCCATCACCGCATGCACCTCCCCCGCCCTGACCTCCAAATCGACGCCTTTCAGAATCGCCTTACCGTCGACACTGGCGCTCAAATGCTTAATCGATAACATCGCCAAAACCTCTTTACTTAATTTTGAATTTTGAATGTTGAATTTTGAATTTCGGTGCTCGCTTCGCTCGCGAACTATTCAAAAAAACCGTGCGCATAGCGCACTCATCCCATTCAAAATTCAACATTCAAAATTCATAATTACCCCACCGCGCCTTCCAGACTCACGGCAAGCAGCTTCTGTGCCTCGACCGCGAACTCCATGGGCAGTTCGTTGAATACCTGTTTGCAGAATCCGTTGATGATCATCGATACCGCATCCTCTTGCGACAAGCCTCGCTGCCGGCAGTAGAAGAGCTGCTCTTCGCTCACCTTCGAGGTGGTCGCCTCATGCTCTACCTTGGCCGTGGGATTCTTTACCTCGATATAGGGAAAGGTGTGGGCGGCACAACGATCGCCGATCAACAAGGAGTCGCATTGGGAATGATTGCGGGCATTCTCGGCCTTGGCCGCCACTCGCACCAGACCACGATAGGCATTGCTGCCGTGCATGGCCGAAATACCCTTGGAGACAATGGTGCTACGGCTGTTTTCACCCAGATGGATCATCTTGGTGCCGGTATCCGCCTGCTGGTGCCCTTTGGTCACCGCCACGGAGTAGAATTCGCCAACCGTATCCTTGCCACGCAGGATACAGCTGGGATATTTCCAGGTTACCGCAGAACCGGTCTCCACCTGGGTCCAGGAGATATGCGAGCGATCACCGTGACACTCACCCCGCTTGGTAACGAAATTGTAGATGCCGCCACGCCCTTGGTCGTCCCCTGGATACCAGTTTTGCACGGTGGAGTATTTGATCCGCGCATCCTCCATCGCCACCAATTCCACCACCGCCGCATGCAACTGGTTCTCGTCGCGCATCGGCGCCGTGCAGCCCTCCAGATAGCTGACCCGACTCCCTGCCTCGGCAACGATCAGGGTGCGCTCGAACTGACCGGTCTTCGCCTCGTTGATGCGAAAATAGGTCGAGAGCTCCATCGGGCAGCTCACCCCCTTGGGGATATAGACGAAGGTCCCGTCGCTGAAGACCGCGCTGTTGAGGGCTGCGAAGAAATTATCCTTATGGGGCACCACCGAACCCATGTACTGACGCACCAGGTCGGGATACTCGCGTACTGCCTCAGACATGGCGCAGAAAATCACCCCAGCCTCTGCCAGGGTCTCGCGAAAGGTGGTGGCCACCGAAACACTGTCAAACACCGCATCCACCGCCACCCCGGCCAGGGTCTTCTGCTCTTCGATGGGGATCCCCAGTTTCTCGTAAGTGGCCAGCAGTTCGGGATCGACCTCGTCCAGACTGGCCAGCTGTGGCTTCTTTTTCGGCGAAGAGAAGTAGGAGATGGCCTGAAAATCGATCGGCGGATGCCTGACGGCCGCCCACTCGGGCTCCCGCATGGTCAACCAGTAACGATAGGCCGTCAGGCGCTTCTCCAGCATCCACGCCGGCTCACCCTTGCGCGATGAAATGGTGCGAATCACTGCCTCGTCCAGGCCAGGCGGCAAGGTATCCGACTCGATTTGAGTCACGAAACCCTGGGCATACTCCCCACCCATGAGCGCTTCTACTTCGGTATTGGACGATCCCATGAAATGACTCCGATTAACCCGCATCCGCAACCATGCCCTGGATGATGTGCTGGGTGTTATCAACCCGATCTGAACGACTGCCGCGTGGCCAGCATCCACGGTGAAACAACCGATCATTTGCTTGCCATTGGCCACCCAGTCGGCCACTGAAAATCTATAACATAGTAATATAGTCAGGTATTAAGATTTGCAAGCGTCTTTCCCAACCGGTTTTCAGGGAAATTATTCCATGAAAATGCTCAAGGAATGGATAATTCCGCTTGATAATCAATGACTAATAAAAGCAGTACGCAGAATTTGAAGCTCTTCTCTACCCCATGCGAACGAGGGTTTCCCGGGCGCTTCGAAGGTCACTGCTCTAGGATCGATTTCACCCCATCCGAAATCAAACGTTCGTAGTGGAATTTATTCTTGCCGTCGATGGAGACGCCCAACCCGCTCATCATGGTGAATAGATCGTCGATAATGATTTCGGAGATATGCTGTCCGTCCTGAAGGGAACTTTCCAGATCATTGTTCATCGCCAACATGCAGGCAAGGGCGCCGATGACATTCAGCATATCCCCCTCGCCATCCGGGGAAGGCCTCGGTTTGGCCGTCTCTTCCTCTCCCAAACCGGTATGAATGCCGTACAGATCGTAGATGCGCCTTATATCCGAGCGGTGGAAGCAGAGGCTCTTCGGATAGTTGTACTCATTCTCCCCCTGTCCCATATCCGCCCCTACAAGGAGTTCATCGTCGAAGACCAGAAACTTCTGCAACAGATCCTCTCTCACTTCACCGTTGATGACGAGATGGCGGTCGATAAGGGCGCTGCTGCAAGTCACCGGCATCCCCCGTTTGAGTTCGTTCACGTCCGCTTGATAGAGCCTGATATAACCATCTACATAGACCCGCTCAAAGGATCGCTCCTCCACCTCCACGGAGGCGAATCCCGAAAAGTGGAAGTAGATCTCCTCTATCTCACGCAGGACTTTTTCGTCGCCCACCTGCTTACACGCGTCATCCCAACTATAGAAAACCGCTTCGTCTTTCACGATTGACATGCTGCGTCCTTCTCCATCTCGTTCGAACACTTGCGGCATTTCCCAGATCCGCTAGAAGAACTATTCATTTTAAACGCTCTGCGAATTTTCGAAAAAGATAAAATGAGACGGGATCGGCAAGATTTGCATCAACATTCAACCAGATTGACCGCCAACCCGCCCCTGGAGGTCTCTTTATATTTGGTCTGCATGTCGGCTCCCGTCTCTCGCATGGTCTTTATCACCTTATCCAGCGAGACAAAGTGGGATCCGTCTCCCCGCAGGGCCAGGCGCGCCGCATTGATGGCCTTCACGGCGCCCATTGCATTTCGTTCGATACAGGGCACCTGCACCAGGCCACCCACCGGATCGCAGGTCAGCCCCAGATTGTGCTCCATACCGATCTCGGCGGCATTCTCGACTTGTCGAGGCGTACCGCCCAACACCTCGGTCAGCGCCCCGGCCGCCATGGAGCAGGCCGCGCCCACCTCTCCCTGACATCCCACCTCGGCGCCTGAGATCGAGGCATTGACCTTGTAGAGAATGCCGATGGCCCCGGCACAGAGCAGAAAACGCATCACGCCCTCTTCGCTGGCGCCCGGCGAAAAGCGCCAATAGTAGTGCATTACCGCGGGTATGACCCCGGCAGCGCCATTGGTCGGGGCGGTCACTATCCGGCCTCCGGCGGCATTCTCTTCGTTGACCGCCAGGGCGAATAGATTGACCCAGTCCATGGTGCCCAACGGAACCCGGTTGAGTTCAGACTCGTTACGCAGTTGGCGATACAGCCTCGGGGCGCGCCGCTTGACCTTGAGTCCGCCCGGCAGCACCCCCTCGGTGGCGCAACCCGACTCGACAGATTGCTGCATGACCCGCCAGATCCTCATCAGACCGTCGCGTATCGCCTGCTCATCGCGCCATGCTTTTTCATTCTCGAACATCAGCTGGCTGATGGAGAGTCCGTACTCCTCAGACAGCGCCAACAGCTCCTCGCCGCTGCTGAACGGATAGTTGAGGGGGGTCTTGTCCTCGACCGTAAGCAGTTCTCCCTGGGCGTTCTCCTGTACTACGAATCCTCCGCCCACCGAATAGAAACGCTGTTGTTGCAACGACTCGCCGTTGGCGTCCAGGGCACTGAAATACATACCGTTGGTGTGATAGCTCAACTGCTTGCGCCGGTGGAACAGCAGATCCTTTTCGGCATCGAAATTCAGTGATTTCCCACCGAGAAGCGTTAGTCTTTTTTGTTCACGGATTGTCCCGATGCGCTGCGGTACGGTATCGACCGATACACTCGCAGGCTCTTCACCCATCAAGCCGAGCATTAGCGCTTTGTCCGTGCCATGCCCCTTTCCCGTCGCGCCCAGCGAACCGAACAGTTCGATACGCAAACGGGCCGTGGTCGCCAGTCGGCCGGATTCGTCCAAGCGCTGTATAAACAGCTTGGCCGCAAGCATCGGACCCACTGTGTGGGAGCTGGATGGACCAATGCCAATCTTGAAGAGATCGAACACGCTAACCGCCATCAGGGATACCTCTTACCCGGACCGGGATGCCGGGGCTTCAATATAGCAGAAGTTACACTTGAAATTAGTCCGCAAATTAACGCGAATTAACGCAAATGGATCTATCTCAGAAACATTGCCCGGTGATTGAAGACTATCAAGACGCCGTGGAGGACGGATATTTCATCCGGGTTATCGCCGTTCCATATAGCGTGCAATTGCCTGATCGCTGTCAATGACATGATCGATCAACCAGTGTTTGAGGGATTTCAGGGTTTCGAGATCGAATGCTCTTTTTCCCGCTTCGATCTCTCTGATGAGCACCCTGAGTTCCGCCTGCAACAAGGCATGCTCACGGTGATGACTCACCCGGGCGGGATAGTCATGTTCGAGCATGAATGCCTCCTCATCCCTAAAATGGCGCCGGGTCTCTTCCTGGAGTTTCAACACAAGGTCCATCGCGTCACTCCCGTTAGCGAAGGGCTGTTGCGACGTATCCAGTGAAGCTGCGATCCTGTTCACCAGATCCACCAGCTCCAGATGTTGCTGATCGATCAGACCTATCCCGAGAAACCAGTCGTCACGCCACTCAAGAAATGCTTTCATCGATAGATTCCCGAATCGTCACATTCGAAGTGCTCCTGCTATCCCCAATATTGCACTAAACCGGCACAAATCAAGTCCATGACAGCCGCAACAGGGAAAAACCGTGAATTTGTCCGGTCGGGGTTAATACCCGCCTGGATGGGGAGACTGTTTTCCCAGCCGGATGAATTGTCGTAGATAGGGGATATCGGCGTCTTCACCACGAAAGGCCGCATAGAGCTTGCGCCGGACCCCAGCCTTGCCGAGACGCACCGATCTCAGCGGCAGCTCGCGGCTCACCCGGTCCGCCAACCATCCGGGCAAGGCGCATACCCCGCGATCGAAACTCACCAACTGCAACATGATCTCAATGGATTCGATCTGCTTGTGTCTGCCTGGCCTGACAGCGGCCGGCCAAAGAAACCGGGTCAGAATATCCAGCCGCTGCGGCTCTACCGGAAAAGTGATCAGGGTCTCCCGGGCCAAATGCTCCGGCTCCACCCAGGCGCGTTCACCCAGGGGGTGCGAATCCGCCACCAGCAGGACCAGCTCATAGTCGAACAGGGACTCATAGCCCAGTCCGGGATGATCGACCCTGTCCGGCGTGATCAGCATATCGATATGGCGATTCGACAACCCTTCGATGCCGGTGAATTTGAATTGATGAAAGATATCCACCTCCACATCCGCAGCTGTTTTCAGGTACTCGGCCATGACCCCGGTCAACCACTCGTAACAGGGATAGCACTCCACCCCGATGCGCAATATCCCCTGTTTACCCTCTGCGTAGGCCTTGAGTGTCCGTTCGCTCTGCTCAAGCAGGGGCAGGATCTTTTTCGCAGCCGCCAGCAGATGATCCCCCGCCCGGGTCAGCCTCAACCTTCGCCCCTCCTTCTCCCAGATGGGGATACCCAGCTTTTTTTCCAGATGGCGTATTTGGTGTGACAGCGCGGACTGGCTCAGACAGAGGGCGTTGGCGGCCTCTGTCAAGGTCCCATGGCGCTTAAGCGCAGCCACGATCCTGAGATGAATCGGTTCGATCATTTATGAGTAAATCTCATGAATATTAAGAAAAACATCATTATATTTTCATGGTTCAACAAAATACAATCCCGCTTACCATTCATATCGGACAAGGCAAGGACCATGGCTACCACGCACAACCTGGGATTCCCGCGCATCGGCGCCAAGCGGCAGTTGAAATTCGCTCTCGAGGCCTATTGGCGGGGCGATTTCAATGAAGCGGATCTGCAACAGGCCGCGGCACTGCGACGGCAGGAGAGTTGGCAGTTTCAGCACCATCTGGACTGGCAGACGGTCGGCGATTTTTCGCTCTACGATCATGTCCTCGACTGCAGTCTCATGCTGGGCAATCTGCCGCCCCGTTTTAGGCGAAACAGTGGTGTCACTCCCCTTGACAACTACTTTCGCGTAGCCCGAGGGCGTTCCACCGATGAGACGCCCCCCGCCGTGGCCGCTGAAATGACCAAGTGGTTCGATACCAACTACCACTACATCGTCCCCGAATTTCTCCGGGACACCCAGTTCCGCCTGCACCCCGACACGCTGCTCTCCCAGCTTGCGGAGGCCGGCGCAGACGGTCATCAGGTCAAACCGGTCATCCTGGGTCCGGTCACCTACCTCTGGTTGGGCAAGAACAAGGATGGCGGTAACAGACTCGATCTGCTGGAAAGACTACTGCCGGTCTATGATGAGCTGCTGACCAGGCTTGCCGAGGCCGGGGCGGAGTGGGTGCAGATCGACGAGCCGATTCTGGTGACGGAACTTCCGGCGGCATGGCAGCACGCCCTGCGCATGACCTATTATCAACTCCAAGCCTGTCCGGTGAAACTGCTGCTGACCACCTATTTCGGGCAACTGCGGGAGAATCTGCAGTTGGCTTGCGAACTGCCGGTGGCCGGCCTGCATATCGACGCCTGCCGTCATAGGGACGAGGTCGAGCAGGTCATCGATTGGCTGCCGACACATAAGAGCCTCTCCCTGGGCATCATCGATGGGCGCAATATCTGGAAGAGCGATCTACATGACTTGCTGGATTGGTTGGAACCCATCCACGCCCGTCTCAAGGCGCGTCTTTGGCTGGCTCCGTCATGCTCGCTGCTGCATCTGCCTGTCGACCTGGAGAGCGAAACCGAACTCGATGCCGAGATCGGCGCCTGGCTCAGCTTTGCCCGGCAGAAGCTGATCGAGCTGCAGATAATCGCCACCGCTTTGAATCAAGGCCGTGAAGCGGTGGCGCAGGCGCTGTCGGACAACGTCGAATCGATATCGGCGAGACAGCAGTCGCAGCGGGCGCATAGACCGGCGGTTCACCAGCGCCTGGCCGGGATCACCCAGTCCATGGCGCAACGCCAAAGTCCCTATGGGAGCCGCCGTCAGCGCCAACGCGAATCACTCCAACTACCGTTGTTCCCCACCACCACCATCGGTTCATTTCCGCAGACCACACAGATCCGCCAATGCCGCCGTGACTATCGCAACGGCAGGATCACCGCGGATGCATACCGTGCCGCCATGCAGCAGGAGATAGCCTATTGCATCAGGCAGCAGGAGACGATCGGGCTGGACGTACTGGCCCACGGCGAAGCGGAGCGCAACGACATGGTGGAGTACTTCGGCGAACAGCTCAACGGCTTCGCCTTCACCCGCCATGGCTGGGTGCAATCCTACGGTTCCCGTTGCGTGAAGCCGCCGATCATCTATGGCGATATCGAGCGCCCGAACAGCATCACCCTCGACTGGATCGGGTATGCCCAATCTCTCACCGAAAAGCCGGTAAAGGGCATGCTCACCGGCCCGGTAACCATGCTCAACTGGTCCTTTGTGCGGGACGATCAACCCCGGGCAAACACCTGCCTGCAACTGGCCCTCGCCCTGCGCGACGAGGTGCTGGAGTTGGAGCAGGCGGGCATCCGCATCATCCAGATCGATGAAGCCGCCCTGCGGGAGGGACTGCCCCTAAGGCGCAGCGAATGGCATGCCTATCTCGATTGGGCGGTGCAGGCCTTCCGGATCACCGCCAACGGCGTGCAGGACGCTACCCAGATCCATACCCACATGTGCTATTCGGCGTTCAATGACATTATCGAGGCCATTGCCTCAATGGATGCGGATGTGATTACCATCGAGACCTCCCGCTCCGACATGGAGCTGCTGGATGTGTTCGAGGCGTTCGACTATCCCAATGAGATCGGCCCGGGCGTCTACGATATCCACACCCCGAACATCCCCGGCACGCAGAGCATACTGAAGCTGATGCAACAGGCGATGAAACGCATTCCCCCCGAGCGGTTGTGGATCAACCCGGACTGCGGTCTGAAGACCCGCCAGTGGCGGGAGGTGATCCCGGCCCTGGAAAACATGCTGCAGGCGGCCCGAATCCTGCGAGAAAAATCGCAACTTCATGAAAAATCCTCTAACATGGAGGCCACTTCTGAATCCTTAGGATAATCCACTTGAACAAACGCAGACCTTTTCAAAAAGCCTTGATGGCGATTGCCGCCATCTCCTATCTCGCAGGCATGGGATGCGGGGTTGCCGCCTTCTATTTCGGGAAAGGAAGCGGTGATCCCATCGCCGCCAGCCTGATGGCCAGCGTGGTGTTCTTTGCCGGGGTAGGGATTGTGCTGCAAGTCATTGGCAGCACGAATCTTCCCAACCTGAAGATCGAAAGATAGCGATACATGCCGCAACCTGTCATGAGTCGTAGGTCAGGTTGACGCGGAGCGGCTACCTGACTCAATGGGGGCGTCACGTAGCTTCGCAACGTGACCTACGGGTTTCTAAAGTTTTCTAAACTCTAAATGGTTTTTCCGATCGGATCATCCTCGCATCAGCGCGCCGCACAGCCAAACCCTCCCTTGTCGGGAAAAGCGCCGCAACGTACCCCGTGACTGAATCGGGCGCCCTCCAGCAACACACCGATCAAATCGACGAACTCCAGGGCAAAATCAACATCCAGATGGCTGAGGTCCGCCCAGCGCAGGTCCGCCCCCATTAAGTGTGTCTCACTGAGATCGACACCCGTCAGTCGCGATCCCTGTAGAATCGCACCCTCAAGATGGCTCTTGGTCAGACGGGCCTGGCGAAGGTCCGCGCCTGTCAGGTCGGCATAGCGTAAATTCGCCCCACGCAGGTCGACCCCCTTCAAACCGGCCCAGCGGAGTTTTGCGCCCTTGAGTTCGACACCACTCAAATCGGCGCCTTCCAGATTGCAGCCGTTGCATTCACTCGATGTATGCAAACGTTCGAGGTCGCTCTTATCCCAGGCAGCGAGGGGGGATACGACCATCGCCAGCAGACCGGCCAGTGTCGCGATCAGTTCCCATCGGTAATCTCTCATTGTTGTCCCCAATCGGTGGCCTCTACGGGATTTGACCTGCCCGCAGGCCCGATATCCCCATCTGAGCCGATCGACTCCCCTTCATATCCCAGGGTTTTTTGGGTTAATCGTTCCTCGGTACACGCCGGAAATAAACGCCGTACAAGTACGCCTAATATGGTGATATTGGCGGGGTGGTAGGGCCAGGCAACGGAATGGAGCCGGGGTAGTTTTCGCGCCGCTGGGATAACCTGAAAAAAGCCTCTCTCCTGGTATGGTTTTGCCTCGACCGGCTGGCGGAGCGCGTAATTTTCGTCTATGTTAAGAGCTAATCAGCGTGAATTTCCGGCCCTCGCTTGCTGGCGGAATCGCCTTGAATAAGTTAAAGAATAATGGCAGATGAGCACAATTCAAACGCCCATATGACCCTGGGCATTTCGGCATCCGTCAAAAAGCCCGATAACCGGGCTGGAAGGGCTTGGCCGGATTTGCCCCACAGGTCCGCCCAACGCCGCTTAGCTTCCCTATCACAGCCGAACAACTCAAAGGCTGCCGCACTAACAACAAATCAATCCTACCCGGAGGTCATTCGATGTTGATGAAACACAGATCGATACTGGTCGGCGGCATTGCCGCCCTGACCCTGTTGCTGGCTTTTGCCGGCAGCGCTAACGCCGCCAAACGCCTGGTATTCAGCGGTGGACCCGCCGGCGGCACTTTTCAGGTGGTCGCCAATGCGGTCCAGGTCTACGGACCGGTGAAAAAATCCAAGAACTTTAAGTTAAAGGCCCAATCTTCCGCCGGCTCGGTGGAAAACCTGCGTAAGGTAAACAAAGGCCGCGCCCATTTCGGGGTCGTCTATTCCGGCCATGTCTACCTGGGACGCCAAGGCAAATTGAAAAACGACACCAAGAAATACGAAGACGTACTGGCCGTCTCCTATCTCTACGGCGCCCCAGCCCAACTGGTCACTAAAAAGGGTTCCGGCATCAAAAGCGTAAAGGACCTGAAAGGCAAGAAAGTCGGCGTCGGCAATGCCGGTTCCGGGGCCTTTGCCAACTGTGAACTGTTCTTCAGCCACATGGGGGTCTGGGACAGCGTCGAACGCAATGCCATGGGCTACAATGACGCCGCGGCCGCCTTCGGCAACAACCAGCTCGATGCTTTCTGGCTGTTCACGGCATTCCCCAGCGGCGCGGTGATCATGGCCGCCCAGACCAATGACATCGAACTGGTGAACGTGGGCAAGGATGCCGAGGAGAGCGGCTTCTTTGACGCATACCCCTATTTCACCAAGCTCGCCGTGCCTGCCGGCACTTACAAGGGCGTGGACAAAGACTCTCCCTCGTTCCAGGACTCCTCACTTTGGGTGGCCAATGCCAAGGTGCCTGACGATGTGGTCTACGATCTTCTCTCCATGATCTACACGGAAGAGGGCCTGGCTCACATGCGGGCCCAGAAAAAGACCTTCAAGGAGATGGCCATCGAGACCGGAATCAACGGTATCGTAACGCCACTCCACCCAGGGGCGGAAAAGTTCTGGAAGGAGAAAGGCCTACTCTGAATCATTCAAGCAACGCCGAAACAGGGAATCTCCGAATGACCTGTTTCGGCGTACTCTTTTCTAGGGCCTGTTAACAGGCCCTAACTTGCGGACGTCCTGATGCTCTACGAGAAACTCCATCGAATCGAGCAGGTGCTGTTCGATGCCATGGCGCTGATACTGGTGCTTTTCTACTCCTATTCGGCCGTGCTGGAACCCGTCGCCACCCAGTACCACCGCGGGATCTATATCATCATCACCTATATTCTGGTGTTCATGCTCTACCGCACCCCCACGGCCTGGGGCCGGCTGTGGGACTACACCCTGATCGCCGCCTCGATCGCCAGCATCGGCTACTGGGTCGTCAACTTCGAGGCCATTAATTATCGCGCCGGGGCTGAAACCGAACTGGATAAGTGGATCGCCATGGTGGGAGTGCTGATCGGCGTCGAACTGGCCCGCCGGGTGGTCGGCAGTGTATTCGTCATCATCGGCGCCATCATGTTGCTGTATGGGGTATACGGCGAATATGCCCCCGAGATGATCTCCCATGCCGGCGACACCTTTCCCGATCTCTGCACCAGCATCTTTTATAAGAGCGACGGCGTATTCGGCATTATGGCCAATGTATTGGCCACCTATATCATCCTGTTCGTGATCTTCGGCGCCTTTCTGGAGAAGAGCGGCGCCCAGCGCTTCTTCATCGATTTCCCCCTTGCCGCCGTGGGCCACAAGATCGGCGGCCCAGCCAAGGTATCGGTCATTGCCAGCGGGCTGTTCGGCTCCATCTCAGGGAGCGCCATCGCCAACACCGTATCCACCGGCGCGTTCACCATCCCGATGATGAAAAAGGCCGGTTTCCGCCCTCACGTGGCCGGCGGTATCGAACCCGCCGCCTCGATCGGCGGCATGTTCATGCCGCCGATCATGGGCGCGGGCGGTTTCATCATGGCAGAGCTGACCGGCGTGCCCTACTCCCAGATCATGCTGGTGGCGATCTTTCCGGCCATGATGTACTTCTTCAGTGTCTTCGTCATGGTCCACTACGAGGCCAAGCGCTTTAATATCGTGGGTGAGAAGTCCAAGGAGAGCGCCAAGGAGATCCTTAAAAAAGAGTGGTTCTACATACTGCCCCTGGTGATGATCACCATCTTCATGCTGTTGGGCTACTCACCCGGTTACTCCGCCATCCTGGGCATCGTCACCTGTATCGCCGTCAGCTGGTTCCGCAAGGACACCCGCATCGATCTTAAAGGTTTCCTGGACGCATCACGCGCGGGGGCGGAGTCGAGTTTGAAGATCGGCGCCACGGTGGGTGTGATCGGCATCATCATCGGCGTGCTCACCTACAGCGGCCTGGTGCTGACCTTTGCCGATATCGTCATCGAACTGGCGGATGGCGAGTTGTGGCTGACCATCCTGCTGATCGCCCTGGCCTCGCTGATTCTCGGTATGGGCGTACCGGTAACCGCCGCCTATCTGATCACCGCCGTGGTCGCGGTGCCCGCCTTGACTGAACTGGGCGTCAATCCCATTGCCGCGCACATGATCGTCTACTGGCTGTCCCAGGACTCGAACATCACCCCGCCGGTGTGCATCGCCGCTTTCGCTGGCGCAACCATCGCCAAGGCGAATATGTGGAAGACCGCGTTCACCTCCTTCAAATTCGCCAAGTTCCTCTACCTGGGTCCCTTCCTGTTCGGCTATGTGCCCGGTTTCTCCCTGAACGGCAGCACCACAGACATCGTAGTGACCTTCATATTGATTCTGTTCGGCACCTATGGCTATTCTTGGCTGCTGAGCGGCATCTGGCTGGACTGGTTCAAAAAAGCACCGGCAAAACCTTAGTATAGGACACTACACAAGTGAGCCCCGACATGCCCAGTAATAAAAAGCTGCCCCGCATCGGCTACAAGAAGATCCTCTACACCACGGACCTTTCCGAAGAGGGGCGCCAGGCCTTCCCCCATGCCGCCAGCCTGGCCAATATCTACGGCGCGCAACTTACCGTTTTCCATGTCGTGGAGTCGCCCGAGTTCGAAAAATTTCTCGTCGGCTACATCAACGAGGAGCTGTGGGACGAGATCAGGGCGCGTAATCTCGAGGAGGCCAGGGATATCCTGGTCCAGCGGAAACGGGAGGACACGGCGATCAAAAACAGTATCCAGCAATTATGCGAGAATACCCTGGAGGAGAACGCATCCGCCCCCTATGTTGCCTATGAACTGGTGGTGGACCTGGGCGACCCGGGGGACCGGATCATAGAACAGGCCCACGCCGGCGGCTACGACCTGGTGGTCATCGGCAAACGCGGTCGTGGGATCATGCGCGGCGGGCTGTTGGGCGAAACCGCGCGCCGGGTGATCCGTCACTGCAAGGTGCCCGTGTTGGTGGTACCGATCACCTCATAAACCAGGGGCAGCTCTTCCCCTATTTGAGTCAGTAAATAACGTCAAACCCATCGACTCGTTTTAAGCGGAATTTGTCCGCAAATGAACGCGAATAAACGCAAATTCGTCTTCCATGATCTTATGCCGCAGCCTTAGCCCGAACGTTTCACCCAGGAACTTGACCGTCGCACCAAGCTCATTGTCCAGGGACCGATAGGGTGAAAGGCATCCTATTTGCGTTCATTCGCGTTCATTTGCGGACCCATCATGCTGGATCTTATCAGCGCGCCTTTCAAACGATAAATCAGGATGCCGCGCGCTTCGAACCACTCTGGAAAGACGCCATTTCGAGGATGTCCCGAATCGACTCGGCCGAATGGCGAATGGCATTGATGACACTCTCCGCTTCACCCTTGGGACCTTTATCCAGCAGTCGCTCTGCCTTCTCTACAACCCCGCTGTTGAGCCGGGAGATCTCCCGGTACTGTTCAGCAAGCAGTTCACGCCTGGACTGGATCGCGCCGCGCAGCTCCTTTTGCGCATCCACGAGCGCTTCACTGGATTTTGTATCTCCCGCCGATTCCGCCATCATCGCCTGTTCAAGCCCCTCACAAGCTTCGGCCTCCTGCATCGACATCTTCCACCAGGCGATAAAACGCGCCTTGTGATCCGCCATGGTGTTGACCGATTCCGCCATGGCATTGACCTCATCCCGCCCGTCAGGGACAAAGGGCATGCGATCCGCCGACTCCTCATAGGCCAGTTGATCCAGCAGCATCGCCATGCTTCGCAACGGATGGACGATGCGCAAGGTGATGGTCACGGCGAAGAATACGCCCAGCAGGCTGGCTGCGGCGACAATCCACAACATGAGACGCTCATCCGCCCGGGTAGAGGCGGTGATATCAATCGCCATCTGATGCATCATCCGGTTGGCGCTGGCGACATTCTCTTCCACCAGGCGTGCTATTTCGGATACCGCCTGGCGCATCTCCTCAGTCAATCGATCGATACGTCTGTTCTGCTCCACCAGGGCCAGAAAATCCCTTTGATAGTTATCCATCAAACGCGTCAAACGGGCCTTCTCTTGCGCGGCTATCATCGATGCATCGACCTGGGTGTGGATGCGATCAAGCTCTTCCTGGGCCAGTTGCACATATTTTTCATCGCCCCGTAACAGGTAGTCCTTTTCCCGTCTTCTGAGCTGAAGAATGTTGTGCTCCAGGTCCGGCACATAGTGTGCGTTGAGAAGCGCCTCAAGCCGGTGCGCCGCTTGCCGGAAGGGTCCCTTTCCGCCATCGACGTCCCGCGCGGCTAACACCTCGTCCGCATAGGCCTCGAAGGCCTCTCGATAGGCCCCGATTTCCAGGAGAAAAAGCGCTTGGGCATCCGCCTCGAGCTCAGAATCGGCGACCCTCTCCTTGAACGCCTCGATCAGACTCAGGACCCGGGTTCGGTATTGCGCTTCGCGCCTGAGACCCAGGTCCTTTTCGCCACGCCGGATCTGCAGCAGTTGCATATAGAGGCGCCCAACCTTGTAACGGCCCGCCATCGCTTCCAATTCGTGGACCGCTTCACGGAAAGCGCCCTGCAATCCGGCATTGTGGTCCAAGCCTTTTATTCGCCAGGCATCGACGATCATCAAAAAACGCTGATGATAGGCATTGGTGAGTTCCACGAACCGCGCCGCGGTCTGGGTCGCTTGTCCATCGATCCCGCCAAGCTCCTCGGCATCCCGTAGAACGGCCTTCACCTGTCGATCGACCTCCTCCACGGACATCTCGCCCCGATGGATGAGGAAGTCCCTCTCCGCAAGCCGCGCCTCCAGCATGCTGTTCTCGATTGCCAGCGCATGACTCTTCTTCGCCCCAAAGACATCCAGGAGACGTTGGTAATCGGCCAGCGACTGCCGCAGGGTGTCGTGGTACTGCCAAATCACCCCGAGAAAGAGCAAGCCGACAAGCCCGAAACCGAATCCGATCTTCTCGCCAATACGTAATTTTCCGGCAAGTATGCTCATTCCTCGCCCCTTGCATTGTTGGGTTAGTGAGAATTTGCTCCTTCTCCAACATAACAACCGTTTATGACAGTACTGTTACAGTCCCCAGGCCGTGGGCAAAGACCTGACCAACCGAGCGGTCAGGGGCTGTCTCTGCTTACAGCGTCCCTGGCTGGAAGTCGTAATTCCCTGAAGCAAACCGGTGGTCCGGTCATTATCGATCAGCTAAAATCTGTATTTAACCCCGCCATGGCGGAATTTCAACCTGATGAGGAAACCCAACGTGTTTCGCAAAGAGCTCAAAGTCCTGGATTGCACCATTCGAGACGGTGGATTGATCAACAACTACCATTTCACCGACGACTTCGTGAAAGCGGTCTACCAAGCGGCTTGCGATTCCGGGGTGGACATCATCGAACTGGGCAAGAGGCTCGCGGTAAGCGAAACGTATCCCCGGGAGAAGTTCGGCAAGTGGAACTTCTGCGATGACGATGACCTTAAAATGATCATCGACTCCCATGCGTGTGAAAACAGCCCCTTGGTGGCGGTGATGTTCGACATCGGCCGGGTCGACGTCAACAGCCTGAAGCCGCGTGA
Organism: Candidatus Thiodiazotropha sp. (ex Epidulcina cf. delphinae); assembly: GCA_025656455.1. Classification (GTDB taxonomy): domain Bacteria; phylum Pseudomonadota; class Gammaproteobacteria; order Chromatiales; family Chromatiaceae; genus Thiodiazotropha. The sequence continues at coordinate 45,103 of JAHXHS010000016.1, forward strand.
CCAGAGTCCCTTCGACATGGCCCGGGTGGCCTGTTACGTGCCCGACATCGACAAAGGGCTGGATCTGGTCAAGCGCTCCAAGGACATGGGTTACGAGACCACCATCAACATCATGGCCTGCTCCGCCGCCATCCGCACCGAACTGATCGAAGCTCTGAACCAAGTGGAGGAGACCCCGGAACTCGACTACCTCTATCTGGTCGACAGCTACGGCGCCTTCTACTCAGAGCAAGTCACCGACTATCTGAACCTGTATAAGAAATACGCCCCGAGCAAGGAGCTGGGATTTCACGCCCACAACAACCAGCAGTTGGCCTTCGCCAATACACAGCAGGCGATTATCGACGGGGTCAATCTATTGGATGCCACGGTCAACGGCATCGGCCGCGGTGCAGGCAACTGCAATCTGGAGTTGCTGCTCAACTTCCTCAAGAATCCCAAGTTCGATGTAGGGCCTGTTTACAAGGCCATACAGGATGTTTTCGTTCCCCTGCGCAAAGAGATCGAGTGGGGTTTCAACGATATCTACGGCATCAGCGGGCATCTCAACCAGCACCCCCGCGCCGCCATGAAGTTGCGCGCGGACAAGGAACAGCGCGACCACTGTTACGATTTTCTGATTGAATCGAGTCGCCTCGACGACGGCATCATCTCCTGATCGAATCCTTCTAGTGATATTGTCGAGTTCAATCGTAGGTCAGGTTGACGCGGAGCGGCTACCTGACTCAAGGGGGGGTGTCACGTAGCTGCGCAACGTGGCCTACGGGTTTTTAAACATTTAAACCGCATTTAAACAGACATCCACTCAAAATTACCTGAGATTTGAATGGGTGATGAGATCGATGCTGACAGCTCGCTGAGGTCATACGAGAAAAGGAAATTCTCGCCAAGATCGCAAAGCCCGCAAAGGAACCTCTGGCAATGTCTTCTTGGCGTACTTTGCGATCTTGGCGAGAGAAATTTTGCATGCCTAGCCAGTTGGAATTTAAACAGACATCCACTCAAAATTACCTGAGATTTGAATGGGTGATGAGATCGACGCTGACAGTTCGCTGAGGTCATACGAGGAAAGGAAATTCTCGCCAAGATCGCAAAGGAACCTCCGGCAATGTCTTCTTGGCGTACTTTGCGATCTTGGCGAGAGAAATTTTGCATACCTGGCCAGTTGTATTGGCAGGCATAGTGCAGCAGGAGAAAAGCCATAAAAAAAGGCCACCCCAACGGGGCGGCCTTCTAACACATAGTGTTTTTAACCCAGACCGGCCGGCTTCAGGGTTTTTGACGCCGTATGCGGGCAGCGCCCAAACCGATCAGGCCTAGCCCCATCAGCACCAGGGCACTGGGTTCCGGGACCGTTTCGAAGCGCTGGACGATGCGCTCGTCAAAACGCTGCTGGACCTGTACCAGGGGCTGATTGTACTCCTGTCCGATAAAGATACCCATGCTTTCCTGTCCCAGGGAGTTAGGAATCATGTCACTGAACAAGCTACTGCCCAACTCAAAGTCCAAAACGGCATAGATAGAGGTATCAATGCTGAAATCAAAGCCGTCATATCCGGGACCCGCATAGCCGTTAAAAGCGATAAAGTCCTGGTCGCTCCCAAGGAAATCAGTCACGTAAGAAACGCTGTCAGTTCCTTCGAACTGAATGACATCAACACTACCACTGACCAGATTCGTCAGTTCTATGGTTCCGAACCAGTCGTAATACCCAGAGGTGCCGAAATCGTTGCCTGTCCAGCGAAGAGACCAGTTTTCATGAGTGGCGTCACTCCATAGGTAGTAGCCTGCTGCATTCAATGAGGCGTTTTCCGGATTGGTGCCAAAAGCCGCAATGGTATTTCCCGTATACAATGGGGTAGCCACTGAAAGAGTCGAGAAACTCAGTGCAGCTAGCCCAATAGCAGTCAAAATAATTTTATTCATCAGATACATCTCGTTAATAAAATCAACACAATCACTCAGGTGCTCAGTAGAAGGCAGTTTCCATGCCATGTTTTTATCTTGTTGATATTTATGATGTTTTATATTTCCTCATGACCGGCTATATTGCGACTGTAAATACAGCCGACAGATTCAGGCTTTTTCCGGGAAATCAGAATCAACTTCCCGGTCTGGTCAGAAGATATCGACTAAAAAAGTAATGTTTTTTAGGTATCTAGTTGTTTTATAACAATAAATTAAATGTAAAGCAGACCGACGCCTTGCCCCTGACTCAGCGCTTTTTTTAAGTAAGGGCATGAATCCTCGCCGTATACGGGGCAAAGGATTCAGCGCCTGACCGGATCCCACCCCAGGCCAACGCCGGGGTGAGCATGCGGCATGACGAACGCCTTAGCCTAATGGGCGGAGACTAGAAAAAGCCGTCCGTCAGTGTCTTCATGAAATTAACCAGATCGATGCGGTCCTGATCCGATAAATCTAATCCAACGAATGTACCGGCATTCATCTCGGCAGCAATATTGGCATCGTTGACTTCCGGGGTAATGAACAGATTGGCGACCTGGATATCATAGTGAAGCACTACCTCTTCAAGCGTCTCATACACACCGTTGTGCATATAGGGCGCCGTCAACTCAACATTGCGCAAGGTCGGGACTTTGAATTTCCCCTGTTCGGTTGTCTGGTCGGCGGCGTCGATGGCGGCGCTATTCCCCAGACCTCCATCGACAAAGGTGTTGTCTGCGATATAGGCAGGATTCTGTAAGTTTGTCGGTGTCCCGATGTTGTAGTACCGGAAGTTGGTGAAGATGGATTCCTCCGAGGTCTCCCCTACGGTATGGCAGTTAGCGCATTTTGCCGTTTCGGCGTCCTTGAACAGATCGAATCCCCGTTGCTCAGATGCCGACATGGTATATTGTCCGGCCAGGAAGGCGTCGAACTTGGAGGTGAATTTATTCACTTCGGCCGAGGCCTCAAAAGCGGCAATGGCGGTGGCTATATTGTGATATGCCGTTGTCGTGTCACTAAAGGCGTCAGCGCCGAAAACCGCGATAAAGTCAGCGGCGTAGCTTGAATTCTGCACTTTACCCACCACTTCGGCCTCGGATGCATTATTCATCTCAACCGGGTTGAGGAAGGGCCCCTTGGCCTGTTCGACCAGATCGATGGCGCGACCGTCCAGGAACTGACCGCCTTGATACTTCGAATCGGTCTCTGGCGTCTGGTCTTGGGCGGCAACCTTGCCAAACAGTGGCGTAAAGGAGGTGTAAGCGGATGTGGGCGCGTTGCGATCACCAAAGGCGCCGCCGACCGAACCCTCTGAGACGGGCGCGGTCACGCTCACCAGCGGATCGGCAAAGCCATTATCGGGATCGTGACAGGTAGCGCATGACTGATTACTACCGCTCGACAGATTGGTATCGAAAAACAGTTTTCTACCCAGTTCCGCCATCGAGGGTGTGACGGTTCCAGAATCACCGTCACCATCGCCTCCACCACCGCCGCCGCCACAGGCCACGGCTACCATCGCCACCACTATCGCAACACCCACTCGATTCACTCTCATCGCCATCAACCTCAATTAATCATTGTCTATTCGGAATATCCTTACTCAGATTCAGGTATCTGTTGAGGGGTATCGTTTGATTTCGGTCAATTAATAAGGCATAGGCATTGAATTACCGGCAAGAGTGAGGGATACATCACATATTTCCGCAGTCCCATCGCCGGCTGCGGCGACGGTTTTAGCGAGTATTGCTCATGAAAAAGGGGGCGCGTCCTCACACCCGCACGAAGTGGATTCCTTATTGATGGCTGTGCGCCGGCCTGATAAGGCCTTGAATCAGGGCTGCCTCTCACTTTTCCGCAGCGGCACGCTGACATCGCCTCTTCGTGTCTCACCGCCTGAGGCGGTGGTTTACCTACATTGAATTAACGAAAAGGCGCATCATCCACCCTCTCCCTTGCCTTGAGGGTTTTCAGCTTCGGTCCATCGCGCCTCTAATGCTGATTTCCAACTATCCAACTCATAAACGCCTGGCGCGTCTTTTTATCTGCCCGTAACCACCAGTATTTCAATTTTTCACCGGCCTTGGAGACGGCTTGCAATTCTGGCTTTTCCGCATTTTCCGCTTGCCCGGCCATCGATTGCCGATCCGCCGGTTTCGGAGTCATGCTCGTCTCACGCACCCATCTACCGAGTTGCTCTTCAGGCTTGTCGATGGCGATTGCTAGATTCTGATTATCAGCTTCATTACGTATCCTGACCAGAGGATTCCTTACAAATGCCTCTCTGTCTCTGTACGCTTCCCTTGCTGGCTCAAGCTTGTATGTCTCACCGGCTTTCGTGTTTAGGGTAATAATGAAAGGCGGTGAATTCACCACCGTCTCATACCCAAGATCCGGATCCATCACCACATCCATGTAGCGCAAGGCGATTTTATGCACGCCTTCACTCAGTTCAACGGTATCGATGTGCGCCAGAAAAGAGCGCTCGGTCTGCTTGCCGTCGACAGCCAATAGCTCGAATATGTCAGGTATCACAAGCCGGGCCGCGCCAACCGGGGAGGCCAGCAGGCTCATCAACAGCAGCAAGAGTGTCTTTTTCATAGCAATTTCCCGCTTATTCCCCCGAATGGAAAAGGCCCCGCAAAAAGAGAGGCGGGGCCCGCCAGTTTAACCCGCTCGCTGTCGTCGACTAGAAAGCGTATTTAGCCGCAAACTGGACTCGATCCAGCTCACCTTCGTCACCGCTCTCTTTTTCAAGCTCGCCATGGAGATACATGACACCCAAAGTGATCTGCTTGACCGGTGTATACATCAGGTTAACCTGTATGCTGTTCGCGCTTTCATTGAGACTCGCAGGCGCGGATGACGGATTATCCACTTCAACCAAGCTGTAAATCAGGTTTGATCGCCATTGACTGTTCCACATGTGACGGTAGGCGATAAATCCCGCCACGGATTCCACTGTTTCCAGATCACCGTTTCCCGGATCGATGACGGCATCGCGGACCACGCCCAAACTGGTATACCGGCCCATGCCGTCACCGTAATTGACGGCAAACCGGATATCATCCCCATCCAACACCTTCACTTTACCGCTGACACCCAGACCCCAACCGTTGGTGGAATCATCCGTGGTGCCGTCATCGTATTTGAGTTCACGCAACAGCGCGTTGAATCTGAGGTGGCCCCAGTCCATTTTCATTTTATAGTTTGCCGCGATATCCGGGACTGAATTGTCATCGTTTACACCGGCATCGGTAAATGTCTCCGGATTTTCCAACGCCACTTGAAAACCATTGGCGCTATAGCGAACCATCGGTTGACGAATAAACACCGTGCCTTCGGGGGCGCCCAGAAAGTCCAGCGCATCGGGCAGCGCGGCGGTATCCATGAATGTTGACCATGTCTGACCGAACAGCCAATTGTCAAAGGTCAGCAGATAGTGGCGCAGGCGCGGTGAATAGCTGTTGCTTACCGCTTCATTGCCAAATCCGGTGGTCAGAAAATCCATTTCCAGCACCATGCCGAGGGCATAACCGCCGGCGGTGGTTTTGCCTTTAAAGTTGATACGGGATTCGCGTGCGGTCATATCGAACACCGTATCGCCGTCATCCCCGCCTGTCGGTATCGACGAAGGCAGATAGAATGTACGCCCGGTGCCTCCCGAACCGCCCGCCAGCGAGCCGCTATCGGTATCGGTCCACATGGCGCTTAATTTGGCATACCCACCGATGCTGAAATCGACACCACCTCCGAAGACATCGCTGAAATTGTATGCCGACACACTCATCGGCAGCAGAGCCATGGCAGTCAATGCTCCAATCCTCGGCATTTTTTCACTCATATTGATCATGATTAGCGCTCCTCACGTTTATTGCGTAAGTAGTTGTTATGGTTATATGTGTGTTGATGCAACTTGAGATGGCAGACATTCTCCCCAATCGGCCGGTTGATCTTTTTCGGTGTCGATACCTCCCGGTATATGAGATTGAATGGCTGTGGAACGACCCTATAGATACGTACTTATCACTGCTTCAGATGCAGCATAAGCAGGTAAACGGCTTTTTTACGCAGAGTTGATCTTTCAGAACAGATGGTTCCGGTGAGTCATGTGGCCTTTCAAGCCACACAGAAAACACAAAAATATCTTGTTAACGCCTTCTATGCAGCCAGATATGCCGCGCTTGGCATACCGTTCACAAGCGATCAGATTTCGGCATCACAGTCAGTGACTACGATCATCTTGCTCCAACAACTCCCGTTCGAGCCGCCGGGTGAGCTGTTTCGGAGACCCGGTATGCTTCGCCAGCAGATGGTAGGCCACCGGCACGATATACAGGGTGAAGAGTGTCGCGGCAATGACGCCAGCGAGAATGACGGTGCCGATCACGGTTCGGGTCTCGGACCCGGCGCCCGAGGAGAGCAGCAACGGCAGCGAGCCGGCCGCGGTGGTGATGCCGGTCATGACAATCGGCCGGAAACGGACATGGGCCGCTTCCATCAGCGCTTCACCGAACTCCCTACCCGCATCCCTGAGTTGATTGGCGAATTCGACGATCAGGATGCCGTTCTTGGCGGCCAGGCCCACCAGCATGATGAGACCGATCTGGCTGTAGATATTGAGGGTCTGGTCGGTCAAGTAGAGACCGAGCAAGGCTCCCGCCATCGCCAGCGGCACCGTCAGCATGATGACGAAGGGATGCACCCAGCTTTCGAATTGGGCGGCCAGCACCAGGTAGACGACCACCACCCCGAGCAGCAGCACGAACAGCACCGAACCACCCGCCGTCTTGTAGTCGCGGGACTGTCCCTTGTAGTCGATGATGACATGCGCAGGAAGCTGTTCGCGCACCAGACCTTCGAGGTAGCCCAGGGCCGCACCCAACGCCAGGCCATCTTTCAGGTTGGCCTCGATGGTGATGGCGCGCACCCGGTTGTAACGATTGAGCTTGATCGAGTCGGCGACCTCCTGCAGGCTGACCAGATTGGATAGCTGGATCAGTTCCCCGTTGGTATCGGAGCGCACATAGAGATGGCTCAGATCCGCAGGCGTCTGCTGATCAGACCGCTCACCTTCGAGAATGACATCGTACTCCTCGCCCTCTTCGATGTAGGTGGTCACTCGCCGTGAACCGAACATGGTCTCCAGGGTGCGGCCGATGCCCTCCACGGTGACGCCAAGCTGCGCCGCCCGGTCGTAATCGATCACCACCTTGAGCTGAGGCTTGGTCTCCTTGTAGTCCCAGTTGATACCTTGCAGGCCTGGATTATCTTCATTGATCTTTTCCAGCAGTATATCTCGCCACGCGGCCAGTTCCTGGTAAGTGCCGCCGCCGATCACGAACTGAATCGGTTTCTGAATACGCCGACCGAAGCCCTGACGCATGACGGGAAAGGCCTTGACACCGGGCAGGTCCGACAGTTTTTTGCGCAACTCATCCATGATTACCCAGGCGGAGCGGCGGGACTCCCAATCATTCAGCACATTGATAACGATGCCGCCGTTAAAGATGGCAAAGTTGCTGAAGGTCCGTGGCGCCCGCACCAGCAACCGGGTGATTTCGCCGGATTCGACATAGGACATCATGCGCTGTTCGATCTCATCCATGTAATCTTTCATGTAATCATAGGAGGCACCCTCCGGACCATTCACGATAAGATAGAAGGCGCCCCGGTCTTCCTTGGGGGCATACTCGTCGGGAATACGTTCAAACAGCCAATAAGCCCCGCCCAATATCCCGCCAAACAGCAGCAGCATCAGCCAGACATGACGCATGGCGCCACTCAGGGTCTTGATGTAGAAATCCCGGACACGACCGAACAGCCAGTCCACACCGTGACTGAGGCTGGCCCGGTTGCTATGGCTGGACGGCAGGATCTGTGAGGCCAGCATGGGTGAAAGGGAGAGCGCCACCAGGCTGGAAAAGCTCACTGCGGCCGCCATGGTCAAAGCGAACTCGGAGAAGAGCCGGCCGATGTCTCCGCCAAGAAAGGCAATCGGGGTAAACACGGAGACCAGGACCACGGTGGTGGAAATCACCGCAAAAGCAACCTGCCGCGCTCCCCGGAAGGCGGCCACCAGCCGCGACTCGCCATACACCTCCATGCGGCGATGGATGTTCTCCAGCATGACAATCGCATCGTCCACCACCAGGCCGATGGCCAGCACCAACGCCAGCAGGGTCAGAATGTTGATGGTAAAGCCGAGCATCAACAACACCAGAAAAGTGGCCACCAGTGAGACCGGCACCGCCACCGCCGGCACGATCATCGCCCGCACGCTGCCGAGAAACAGGAAGATCACCAGCACCACCAGGGCAATGGCGATAGACAGGGTCTTGTAAACTTCGGCGATAGCCCCTTTGATGAAGACCGAACTGTCGAAGCTCTGCTTGATCTCCATCCCTTCGGGCAGTGTGGCGTTGACCCTCGTCATCTCGGCCTTGGCCGCCACGGCCACGGTCAGGGTATTGGCGGTAGACTGCTTGATGATACCGATGCCCACCATCGGCACCCCGTTGCCCCGGAAGAAGGTGCGGGTCTCCTCAGCGCCCTTTTCCACCCGCGCCACTTCGCCGAGGCGCACCAGATAACCGTCATCTCCCCGCGCCAGGACCAGTTTGGCGAAGTCCTCCGCGGTACGGAACGTCCGATCGACCCGCACCGTGAAGACCCGGTCCACCGAATCGATGCTGCCCGCCGGCAACTCCAGGTTTCCGGCGCGCAGAGCCCGTTCCACATCCGCCACCGTCAGCCCTCTCGCCGCAAGGGCCTGACGGTCGATCCAGATCCGCATCGCAAAGGTCTGGCCGCCGCCGACCCGCACCCGGGCTACACCATCGAGCACCGAGAACCGATCAACCAGGTAGCGTCGCGCATAATCCGACAGCTCCGGCACCGTCATCCGGTCACTGACCAGATTGAGCCACATGATCACGTCTTCGTTGCTGTCGACCTTCTGGATCTCCGGCGGCTCCGCTTCAAGCGGCAGATTGTCGAGGATTGCCGAGACCCGGTCCCGTACATCGTTGGCGGCGCCGTCGATATCCCGGTCCACGCCGAACTCGATGGTGACCACCGACCGGCCGTCCTCGCTCACCGAGGAGATAAAGCGGATACCCTCGACGCCTGAGATCCGGTCCTCAATCAACTGGGTGATACGGGTCTCAACCACATTCGCGGCTGCGCCGGGGTAGATAGTCTCAACCGAGACCACCGGCGAATCGATATCGGGATACTCGCGCAACGGCAACCGATCGAAGGCGACCAACCCGAAAGCAATCAGCAGCAGCGAAAGGACAGAGGCAAAGACCGGCCTTTTGACAGAGAGATCCGAGAGGATCATCTGTCACCCTTCGGTACTTTAACCGCGGGTTTTAGCAATTCCCGTATCGGCAGTTTACCGTCATCCGTCCCTTTGATGCGCACTGTCCCGTCCACCCGCGCCTTATCGGTGCCGTGGGTGATGATGCGATCGCCTGCCTGAAGTCCATCGGTCACCTCCACCTCCCCCGGGCGTCGGGAGCCGATGATGATTTTACGTTTCTCAACCCGGTTTTCTTCACCGGTCACGCGCAGCACAAACTGATCATTGCCCTTTGGCATCAGGGCCGACTCAGGAATCAACAGCGTACTGCGAGCGTTGCGTAACAGTTCAACGGTCATCAGCATGCCGGGTTTGAGAATCCGCTCCGGATTGGTAATGATGGCTCGCACCAGTACTGAACGATTGACCGGGTCGACGCGGCTGTCCACCACCTTCACCTCCCCATCGAAGATGCGCTCGCCATAGGCGCGGGTGCGGGCGCGGATCGGCAACCCCGGCCGCAGGCTGGCCAGGTAGGCGGAGGGAACGGCGAACTCCAGCTTCAATACGCGATCGTCATCCAGGGTGGTGATGGTATCCCCTATCTCCACCAGGGCGCCCACGCTGAGATTGCGTAGCCCCAAAACACCGGAGAAGGGGGCTTTGATCAGCCGGTCGGCCAGACGCGACTCGATGGCCGCCAAACGGGCGCGGGCGGTATCCACCTCTCGACGGCGCTGATCGAGCAGCGACTGAGCCTCGATACCTTGAGACTCCAACCGTCTGACCCGATTGAACTGGCGCTTGGCCTCGTTGAGATTGGCGTGGGCCTCCTCCAGCAGGGCGTGTTCCTCATTACCGGTCATCTCCACCAGCACCTGCCCCGCCTCTACCCGCTGACCGTCATCGAAATGAATCGCCGTGACCGTCTCTGTCACGTTGACCGTCAATTCCACCGACTCATTGGCCTTAAGCGTACCCAAGGCTTCGATGCGGTCGACGAAGTCACCTTCCTTTACCTCAGCGACAATCACTTGGGGAGCCGCTTTCACCTCCGGCCATGCCTGCGCCGGGAAAAGCAACATCGGCAACCAGCTGAAGAAACAAGCTAAACGGCATCTCGGTATGGGCATTGGCTCTCTATTTCCATTTTAATGGTTGCTATCCCGAACCTGGGTTGGTGGATCCGGGGATGCGACTCACAGAAGGCATGAAACCGCTTACCCATTGATTTGAGTAAGCTACCACCATTGTGAATCCCCTTATTTTGTGGTGAATTCGGTACTGCTGATGCTCATCCCCTTCGCTTTTACGAAACAGGTTTGAAAAGATGCATATTATCATCATCCCTTTATAATCAACAGGATAAACAGTCTTTCCACGGGGTTGTATTTGCTGTGGTACGGCGGGTAATAAGCCAGCTGAATCGTCACTTGATGGGCACCCGCAAGGACCACCAACCGCTTCAGCCATTGGGTGCGGCTAGCGGCAACTCAGCGTCTGAGTAACCCCATTCGGTATGCTGACGTAAACGGACTTCATCAGCCGACAGGGGGGAATAAATACGGTTACCGCGGAAAATAGAATTCTCATACTTTCAGTTCCAAACCAATCCATCCACTACCGGTGTGATGAACTCAAACACGGATCAGCGGGCGTCGGAGAGCACACCGCTCGGAAGCCGAACTCTGACTGCCAAGCCACCCAGCTCCGAACGTTCCAGGCCGAATCCACCGCTATACGCTGCGCATATGTCGCCGACTATTGCCAACCCAAGGCCTGACCCGGCAGTATGTTCGTCGAGCCGCAACCCGCGCTGGCCCAACCGGTCCAGTTCTTTCTCGGCGACGCCCGGGCCGTCATCTTCAATATCAATCAGCACAGATTCGCTTGAATACCTAGCCGTTATTTCCACCAGGGTTGTTGCCCACTTGCACGCGTTTTCCAACAAATTGCCGATCAGTTCCGCCAGGTAGTCATCCGGCATTGCAGCAACCGCCATCTCCGGAATTTCGACTCGCCAGGAAAGCAGCTGTCCTTTGGGCGTGCGCTGCAGCGTCCTCACCACGCCATCGACAACCGGCGTTACAGGTGTTTGGCGCGGGTTTGCCGTGCCTGCCGCTCGCAGGCGCGCTCGAATCAACTCCCGGTCAACCCGCGAACGCATCACCTGCACCAGATGATCCAGATCGTCCGCAATGTCCGTATCGCCTTTTCGCCGCAGGCGCCGTGCATCCGCGCCTAATGCGGTCAGCGGAGTATTCAAGCCATGGGCCAGGTCCGCGGTCCAGGCGCGAGCGCTCTCCACCGCTTTATCGCGCGCCTCTAATAATTCGTTGATTTCATCAACCAGCGGTGAGACTTCATCCGGGTAGTCATTGGCCAGTCGGTTTGTCTGGCCTTCGCGAACAGCAAACACACCGCTCCGAACCCTTTTCAACGGCGAAAGCCCCATACGCACCTGCGCGTAGCTGGCCACGAGAAACGCCAGGGCCAGCAATCCGAGATACGGCAGGATGTCGGCAGTGAAAGCTTGGCGTGCCGCCAGCAGATCAGCCCTGTCTATGGCAACCGCCACTCGCAGGCGCCGCGCTTCGGTGCGCGGATGCAGGATGAACTGTTGCTCCCGCACCAGCAGTGAGTGTCCGGCGGGACCCTCCAGTTCGTGTCGGTGAACCACGCCGGGCCTGAGATCGTCGTCCGCTAGCGCCAACTGAAAATCCCACAGCGAACGCGAGCGCAGCAAGGTCGGACGCACTTCGTCCTGGATCTGCCAGTAACGTCCACTCAACGGCTGTTGAAAACTTGGGTTCGGTGAATTACCGGCCACATGGATATGCCCGTCATCGGTTAATTCGATATGGCCGACCAAGTATTTCAGGTGAATCCCCAACTCGGCGTCGAGCCGCCGTTCCACGTGGTGCTCGAACAAGGCGACCAGTCCGAAACCCGCCAGCGCCAACGCCACCGATACGGATAGCGCCGCTGCCGAAAGCAATCGGAAACGCAGCGACTGCAAGGTCATGGCTCGGATTGCTTGATGATGTAACCGAAACCTCGGCGGGTTTGGATCGATCCGCTACCCAGTTTGCGACGCACCCGCCCTACGAGGACCTCCACGGAGTTGGAGTCACGTTCGAAGCCCTGAGCATAAATTTGCTCGGTCAGTTCAGATTGGGAGACCACACGTCCTGCATGCAACATGAGATAGCTGACAAGTCGGTATTCGTGGGGTGACAAGTGAACGGGTTTACCGTCGACACTGATACGCAACTGCAAAGTATCCAGCGTGAGTACGCCGACCTGCATCTGAGAGCTGGACTTTCCGGCAGAGCGGCGGATGACGGCGCGTAACCGGGCAAGCAACTCTTCCATCTGAAAGGGTTTGGAAAGATAGTCATCGGCACCCGCGTCGATACCTTTCACACGCTCATTCCAACGGCTGCGGGCCGTGAGTATCAATACTGGGAATTCCAGGCCTTCGGCGCGCCAGCGATTGAGCACGGACAGGCCGTCCATCCCGGGGAGTCCCAAGTCGAGAATGACCGCTGAGTATGATTCCGTGCTGCCCTTGAACCAGGCCGCCTCGCCGTCACCGACCTGATCGACCAGATAGCCTTCGGTTTCCAGGGAAGCAGCGATGTCCTCAATGATCCGCGGATCGTCTTCTACTATCAGTACTCGCATCAGTCATCCGCCATCTGGATCAATTCGCCGGAACGGGCGTCCAAGTGAACCTTCTGCAACCTGCCCTGCGTATCGATGATCTTGAACTCGTAGACCCAGCGGTCGAATTCGTGTTCATACTCGACTGCAACAATCTGGCCCGGCGCGATTCTACGCAGGTGCTCGATGACCCGGGTCAGGGTCATCGCATCGCCCCGGTTTACCGCGCGGCGGGCTTGGTCATGCGAATTGTTCTCATCCTCCCACTCCGGATGGTCGGCCGTTGACTGTAACGGCAGGAGCAGCACGCCCGAAATCAGGGGCACAAGGAAAAGAACGACTTTCGACTCATGAAACATCGTGCAAGCTCAATCCAGATGCCCGGATTCCAGTACCGGCACCAGCCAATAGTGCATACCGCTACCGAGGAAATCACGTCGGATTTCCCCGATCAGGTTCTCGGCCTGAGTCCGGGAAAGCAGTAGCTGGAACAAAATCTGCCGGCGTTTGCCCGCCACCTGTTCCGCCAGACTCATGGAGCGCTCGGAGCTGCCGTGGCCGAAAATCGGGTAGGTGGAGAATCCCATCACCGTATCGTGCACCAGCAGCCAATCGGTCACCGTATCTTCCACCGCTGGCGTAACCACCAGATTCAACAAACAATTTTCGGTCATTTCAGCCTCGTTCTTTTTCCTGGCCGAACCGACGGTACAGAATCGGCAACAGGACCAGAGTCAATGCGGTGGAAGTGATTAAGCCGCCGATTACCACAATGGCCAACGGCCGCTGAATCTCAGAGCCGGGCCCCTCCGCAAACAGGAGGGGAACAAGTCCGAAAGCCGCAATGTTGGCTGTCATCAGCACCGGTCGAAGACGACGTTGAGCGCCCTCCACCACGACTTCGGCGATGGGTCTGCCGAGGGCGCTGAGCTGATTGAAATAAGTCACCATGACAATGCCGTTGAGCACCGCAATGCCTAACAGGGCAATGAAGCCTACCGAGGCCGGCACCGACAAATACTCACCGGTCAGCCACAGTGCAAGGATGCCACCGATCATGGCGAAGGGGATATTGGTCAGCACCAGCACCGCCTGGCGCACCGAACGAAAGGTGCTGAACAGCAGGAGAAAAATCAGCCCGATGGCCACCGGCACCACCAACGACAAGCGCTGCGCGGCACGCTGCTGATTTTCGAACTCGCCGCCCCACTCGTAGTAGTAGCCCGTGGGCAGCTTGACCTGTTCCGCCACCCGCTGCCGGGCTTCCTCAACGAAACCCACCAGATCCCGGCCGCTGACATTGGCGATGACGACCGCCATTCGGTTGCCCCGCTCGCGCTGGATCGCCACCGGCCCTTCGGTTCGTTCCAGACTGACCAGGTTCGACAACGGCACCCGCCTGCCGTCCGGCAAGATCAATTGCAGGGCACTGAAGACCGGCGCCGAACTACGCAGCTCCTCCGGTCCGCGGATCACCAGTGGTATCCGCTTGGCTCCCTCATAGACGGTACCAACGTGGACGCCTTCTACTTGGGCTCGCAAAGTCTCAGCCAATGTATCCACGTCCAAGCCGAGCCTCCCTGCCGCCAGCGAATCGACCTTGAGCTGGTAGTACTGTGCACCCTCGTTGCGGGGAGTGAACACATCTTCGGCACCCCGGATGTCCTGTACCACACTGACGATTTCGGCGGCGGTGCGGTTGAGGGCTTCTTGATCGTTGCCGAATATCTTTATGGCCAATTCCCCGCGCACCCCGGTGAGCATCTCGTCCACCCGCATTTCGATGGGCTGGGTGAAGGCGTAGTCCACGCCGGGAAAGTCATCCATGACTTCGCGGATAGCGTCAATGAGCGCATCCTTGCTCGCCATTCGCCATTGATCTCTGGGTTTGAGCACCAGAAAGGAGTCGGTCTGGTTCAAGCCCATGGGATCCAAACCGAGCTCGTCCGAGCCCGTGCGGGCAACAATGCCGGTGACCTCGGGAACCCGCGCCATGATGGCCTGCTGCACTTTCAAGTCGAGGGCGAGGGACTGCTCCAGATTGATTGACGGCAGTTTTTCCAACTGCACGATCAAATCGCCCTCGTCCATGGATGGCATGAAGGCCTTGCCGACCTGAGTATACAAGCCACCGGCGGACACCAGCAAGGCCAGGGCCAAACCGATGACAATGCCGCCGTGACGCAGGCCCCAGTTCAGCGTAGGCAGGTAGATACGGCCGAGTAGCCGCACCAGCCAGGGATCGGCGTGACCGCCTCTGCGCAGCAGATACGAGGCCAGCACCGGAATCACCGTCAGAGACAGCACCAGCGAAGCGCCGAGCGCGAACACGATAGTCAACGCGACCGGCGTGAACAGCTTGCCTTCCAGTCCCTGCAAGGTCAGCAGCGGCAGGAACACGATAATGATAATCATGATCCCGGAGGTCATCGGCGTGGCGACTTCTTTGACCGCCCGATAGATCAAGTGCAGGCGCGGCAGCCGCGCCTCATCGCCGTGTTTGGCCAGAGAGGTGACCACGTTTTCCACCACCACAACGGCGGCGTCCACCAGCATGCCGATGGCAATGGCCAGGCCGCCCAGAGACATCAGGTTGGCCGACAGACCAAAAGTATTCATCAAGATGAAGGTGGCCAGCGCGGCCAGCGGCAGGATCAGCGCCACGGTAACGGCGGCCCGCAGATCACCCAGGAACAGCAGCAGCAGAATCAGCACCAGTACGATGGCTTCGGTGAGCGCCTTGGAGACCGTGCCCACGGCGCTTTCCACCAGGTTTCCGCGGTCATAGAACACCCGCACCTCGACCCCTTCCGGCAGGCTGGGCGCCAATTCATCCAGCTTGGCGCGTACACCCGACACCACCTGGCGGGCGTTGGCGCCGCGCAGGCCCAGTACCAAACCTTCGACGACCTCGCCGGCGCCGTCGTGGGTAACGGCCCCGTAACGAGTCAAGGCGCCGAGTTGTACATCGGCCACGTCGCCGATCCGCACCGGCTGCGCCGGGTCGGGCCTGACCACGATGTCATTGATGTCTTGCAGCGTATCGATGCTGCCCTCGGTACGCACCAACAACACCTCTTCGCCTTCGTTCAGGCGGCCCGCACCGTCGTTGCGGTTGTTGCGCTCCAGTGCTTCGCGCAACTGGGCCAGACTGATGCCACGGGCAGTCAGACGAGCATTGTCCGGCACCACTTCAAAACTGCGCACCTGGCCGCCCAGGGCATTGACATCCGCCACGCCGGGTACGCCGCGCAGGGCCGGACGAATAACCCAGTCCAGCAGATCACGGCGCTGCATGATATCCAGTCCACCGCCTTCGATAGTGAACATGAACATCTCGCCCAGGGGCGTGGTCATGGGTGCGATACCACCGCTGATGTCAGCCGGCAGGTCGTCCCAGATGGCACTCAGGCGCTCGCTCACCTGCTGTCGTGCCAAGTAAATATCCGTGCCTTCGGCAAAGTCTACCGTCACATCCGTCAGCGCGTATTTAGTGACCGAGCGCAGCATGGTCTGCCGCGGAATGCCCAGCATTTCCACCTCGATGGGCGCGGTAATACGGGTTTCCACCTCGCCCGGCGTCATGCCCGGCGCCTTGACGATGATCTTCACTTGTGTGGTGGAAACATCGGGAAAAGCATCGATTGGCGTATTCTGAAAGGCGCGCAAGCCGCCGCCGATAAGCACCAGCACCGCCAACAGCACCAGCAGCCGCTGGGTCAGCGCCAGATGGATCAGGTTCGCCATACTCATCACTCTTGTTCCGCCAGCGCTGCTTTGAGAGCAGCCGTGCCGCTCACCACCACCGGGTCACCGGCGTTCAGCGCCGTGCGGACCACCACTGTACCGGCTTCGCGGGAGACCACTTCCACCGGCACCGGCTCGAAATCACCGGCACGCTCGGCGAACACCTGGTCACGGCCGTCGATGCGCAACACGGCCTGACTCGGTAGGCGCAGTTGGCCACCCCCGGTGCTCTGGCTCATGCGCGCCTCGACGAACTGGCCGGGGCGCAGTTTTTCAGCACCCTCTTTCACTTCCGCCCGAATCAGCACGCCCTGATCGGTGCCGTGGACCATACGGCCAATGGTAATCACGCGCGCACGCAAACCGCTCGCGAGAATGACGGGGCTACCCTCGGTGATGCCCTCCAGGGCGTTGACCGGCACATGCACTTCGATCCACAAAGTGGACAGGTCGCCAACCCGATACAGCGGATCGGACGCCGCCAACCGCTGACCGGCAGTAGCAATTTGCTCCAGCACCACCCCGTCCAAAGGCGATTTGACTTGTAGCACAGCGCTCAGCTTCTGCTGCTGATCCAGCGCCTTGATGGCCCCGGCAGGCATACCGGCCAACGCCAATGTTTGGTGGTCTCGCTCCTCGGCAGTCCTGGCCTCACGGTGGGCGGCCCGGCTTTCCAGCAAACGGCGCTTGGCGACAATACCCTCGGCATGCAGCTTGCGGTCGCGAGCCAGGGTTTCACCGCTGAGTTGACGCCGGGTACGGGATTCAAGATAGGCCGCCTGAAGCGCCAGCAGCCTCCGGCTGCGGATCGTGACCAACGGCTGATCCTTTTTCACCGACTCACCCTCGGCCACCAAAAGCGCCTCCACCACCCCGTCCAGGGGCGCGCTGACCACCCGCAACTTGGCATTGGGCACACCGACCTTGGCCGGATAGGACTTGGACAAGGACTCCCGCACCGCTTGTACCGGCGCGGTGGCGATATCGAAGGCTGCCCGTTCCTGGGCGCTCAGGGTTAGCGTGGATTCGGCATGGGCCACCTGCCAGAAGAACAATAGCAACAACAATCGGATTTTCATTGGGGCACAACTCCAAGGGCTTGATTCAAGCGGGCGACGGCCCGGGCGTGTTCGATGGCGCGGATTTCGGTGTCGTAACGGCCGCTGATAGCAGCATCCTGGGCTTGCAGCAGACGGACCAAGTCGGTCTCTCCCAGTTCGAAGGCCCGGCGGCTGAGCTTGAGGCTTTCCTCCGCCAGCACCTGCCGGCGCTGACTTCGCTGTCGGGCACCGCGGGTCCTATCGAGCGCCAAAACCGCGGACGTCAACGCCTCTTCCAGACCTACCCGAACACGCTCCCGTGCTGCCATCGCTGCGATCAGTTCCGCCTCTGCTTGGGCCATATCGGGGCCCGCGTGGGCCTCGCTGCCAAAGGGCAAACTGATTTGCGCCGCGACGAAAGAATCGTAATCCACGCCCGCCGCCGGCTTCTCGGAGCGCGCGCCCAACCATAAATTCGGGCCGGCGCGACGATCCGCCTTGACCCGATCTCGATGGGCACGGGCGCGGGACACCGTAGCCTCCGCCTTTAGTAGCGCAGGATGATCGGCGGGAAGTTCTCGCGCCGGCGACTCCGTCTCAGTTCGGCCTGGTTCGTTCGCCTCGGTACCCGTGTAGCGGATAAACAGGCTCCGTGCCTCGGAAAGCCGGCTGGAAGCCTGTTCCAGCGCGTCCACCCGTGCCAGCAGGTCTCTCTGTATCAGTACTGAATCGCTGCGAGGCAACTCGCCTGCGTTCACCCTCCGGGTCACGTCGTCAGCTAGTTGCCGGGCGACGCTGAGGGCGGATTCCGCCAGGCCGTGCTCATTGCGGGCCAGTTCCAGCCGCCAGAGCCGCTCGCGCACTTCACCGGCTATGTCCAGCCGGCGGGCACGGGTCATGGCGTCGGCAGCGTCCTGAGTACGGTCGGCCTCGCGCCGGTAGGTATCCGGCTGGCCCGGCCACCACAAGGGAAGTTCCGCACCACCCTCCCACTCGCGAAAGCCCTGGCCCTGGCCGCTGCCGATGGCATCGGTTTCGTGCTTGAGGGTGATACTTGGATCGGCCGCCAAAGGCTGGTCGGCCTTGCGACGTATGGCATCCGCCAGACCACGCTCGGCTGATTCCAGCTGCCGGTCCGGATGACGCTGAACCGCCGCCTCAACCACTTCGGGCAAAGACAACGCTGCAGCCTGCCCAAAGGCCCCCAGTCCCAAAACGGTGGCGGCCAGCAGCCTAAGATGGTTGTTCATCTGCGAATAATTCACGTTTGGATTCCCCTGAAATACGCCAACTATTCAGCCACAACGTACCTGACAATTACCTGACCGCGGCGTTCAGGCAATTGTCAGCAAAGGACGGGTATCTTAGGGCCTGTTAACACTAATTTGATAGCCACTGCCAAGACCCTGTTTTTGTCCAGCAAGGCAGAAGGAGCGCCGTGTAGCTGGGTCTACATAAGCGACTGATAACGCCGCTGGGCGAAAACAGGGCCTTGGCCCTTCGGGTTGCGCCTGAAAAAGCGCCACTCGGCGTTACTCGTTGCTTATTTGGAACAACCAAACTACGCTCCTCGTGCCTTGATTGGCGCTTTTTCAGGCACAACAGTGGCTATCAAATCAGTGTTAACAGGCCCTAGGAAGAAAGACTGAGCCGCCCCCCCTGGTATCCAGGTGTGGCGCCACCCAATGACTTATCAGGAGAGTGCGCGGGATGAGTGTCCAGCATATATCGAAATTCGCCATGGCAACCGTGCTGATGTTGCAGGTCATCCTTGCTCAGGCCGGGATGACCATCGAAAAACAGCCAAGCATCCACGCAGTACCGATGCGCATATCCGTTGAACAAACGACCGATACGACTCGTATCAGCGGAGAGATTCATAGGCATCCCAGCAATCCGAGCCGCCGTCTTTACGGCGAGGCCCGGATTGAGGGAATAGATCTCGAAGGCAAGTCCTTGTTCGTGACTTACGCCGATCTAAGCCGTATCGGTCACGGCAAACATACGGCTCGGGCAAAATTTTCCGTCGCTATCGATAACATCCTTGCTGAAAATATCAATATTCTGAAAATCGGATACGTTACTTCGGGTCGTCGATAGATTTCTGCGGCCCACCGCAGGTTTACCGAAAGGCTCGATGATTTTGGCCTCAAGCCGGTTGTTCCGGCGGTGACAGGCAAGACATAGCACATCCCGCGCCGAAGCATCTTTATAATCTGCAGATAACGGGCCGGCGAACAGGAAGGGCAACACTCCATCGCCGCCATGCATGGTATGGCGGCTTCCACATAATCCCGCCTCGGCATGGGGCTGTTTTAGCCGGTTGCCGTCATCCGGACGGTTGCGGGCCAGATCGTAGTCGGTCCCGGTTACCTCGGTTTGCCGTTCGTGACAAGCTTTGCAGAGACTGCCGTCTCGATGCTCGGCGAACGGATCACGCAAGAAGAGGCGTATCCATTGCTAAGCTGTTCAGACATCACGACCTTGCTTGCACGCTTTCTTCCAAGACGGGATATCCATCCTGATGAGGTGATTCGCCAATTGGAGGTCAGACCTATTAAACGCTAGGCATCCATCAAAAATGCATTTAATAATCAGCAGCTTGAATAATTGTTTTCGTCTTGGCTAATGTGGCAAAGTAGAACTAATATGTTGCATTCAACCGTTGAACAGTCAGTTTTCTTGGCACACAATGAAAACAGAAGCTGGCATCATGAGCCGCGAGGCGGACCAGACCCATGCGCAAAATCCGTTTGCCGTCTCAAAAGACCCGTCTCACCTCAAGGAGCAGTACTATGAATAACAGGATACGACTGATCGCTTTCGCCCTCCTACTCGGCCTGATGTCGACGCAACCCCTGATTGCCGGTAAAGTCAGGATCGCCGTGGCGGCAAACTTCACCGCCGCCATGAGAGAGATTGCCGCTAATTTCGAAAAAAGCACCAAGCACACCACGGTGATCAGCTACGGCTCCACTGGAAAACTCTACGCCCAAATCCGCAACGGCGCCCCCTTCGAAGTCTTTCTCGCGGCCGACCAGCGTCGACCGCAAAAGCTGGAGATCGACGGTCTGGCCAGTGAGCGCTTCACCTATGCGATGGGCAAGCTGGTGCTCTGGAGCAGTGATGAGAAACGAGAAACCAGCAAGGCCGCCCTCAAACGGGGTGACTTCAAAAGAGTGGCCCTGGCGAATCCGAAGACAGCCCCATACGGAACCGCCGCCGTCACCACCATGCAGCGTCTGGGTATTGAAGCTGCGCTGAGAAAGAAGTGGGTGATCGGCGATAGCATCGCCCAAGCCCACCAATTCGTTGCCACCGCCAACGCGGAGCTGGGATTCATCGCCCTGGCGCAAATCGCTCTCGACGATTCGGGCAACCGTTGGGATATACCTCAAACGTTATATGATCCCATCCGCCAGGATGCCGTACTGTTGGACAAGGGTCTCAAAAACCCGGCTGCCGCCGCCTTTGTAAGCTTTCTGCAGAGTCCCGCCGCGAAGGTGGTCATCGACAAGTATGGTTATGCAACCGAATAGGCGTTGTCGATGGAGATAGACTGGCAGCCCGTGTGGCTGACCCTGAAACTGGCTGCCACGACAACCCTGGTGCTGTTGCTGGTGGGCACTCCCCTGGCCTGGTGGCTGGCCCGGTCCCATACCCGGTGGAAGGAAGTGGTGGGAAGCCTGGTCGCCCTGCCCCTGGTGCTCCCGCCCACGGTGCTCGGTTTCTACCTGTTGCTGATGTTGGGACCCAACGGTCCTATCGGCGAACTAACCCAATCGTTGGGCCTCGGCACCCTACCCTTCACTTTCCCCGGCCTGGTGATCGGTTCGGTGATCTACTCCCTGCCCTTTGTGGTGCAGCCGATCCGCAACGCCTTCGAGGCGATGGGTGAACGTCCCATGGAGGTTGCCGCCACCTTGCGCGCCTCTCCCCTGACACGCTTTTTCGGTGTCGCCATCCCTTTGGCCAGACCAGGCTTCGTCACCGGTTCCGTGCTGGGTTTCGCCCATACCATCGGGGAGTTTGGGGTGGTGTTGATGATCGGCGGCAGCATCCCCGGCGAGACCAAGGTGCTGTCAGTGGCGATCTACGATCATGTGGAATCCCTGGAGTGGGAGCAAGCCCATTGGCTGGCGGGCGGTATGCTGCTGTTCTCTTTTATCGTGGTCTTCAGCATGTTCCTGCTGGAGAAGCGGCTTCGCCGGAGCGGCACATGAGCTGCATCGAAGTCAGCTTGAAGAGCCGGCTCGGCGAGTTTGAACTCGATGTCGCCTTCGAGGCTCCCGCCAGGGGCGTCACAGCCCTGTTCGGCCGTTCGGGTTCGGGTAAAACCAGTGTCTTGCGCGCTGTTGCCGGACTGGCACGGCCGCAACAGGGCAAGGTAACCGTCAATGGGACGGTTTGGCAGGACCAGAAACGCTTTCTGCCCGCTCATCAACGCCCACTCGGGTATGTCTTTCAGGAGGCGAGCCTCTTCCCTCATCTCTCTGTCCGGGGCAACCTGGAGTACGGCTGGCGGAGGGTCCCCAAGGCGGACCGGCTGATTAAATTCGACAGCGTGGTGGAGCTGATGGGGATGGGGCCACTGATGCAACGCGCCACCCATCGCCTCTCCGGCGGTGAGCGTCAGCGGGTCGCCATCGCCCGCGCCTTGTTGACGAGTCCCCGCCTACTGCTGATGGATGAACCCCTCTCCGGCCTGGACCATAGCGCGAAACGCGCCATCCTGCCCTATCTCGAGAGCCTGCACGATGAGTTTGCCATTCCTTCGCTATATGTCTCCCACGACCCCAACGAAGTGGCCCACCTGGCGGATCGGATGGTCATCTTGGAGCAGGGCGAAGTCCTTGCCACCGGCCCTGCCGGCGACCTTCTGACCCGTCTTGACCTACCGATGGCGATTTTCGATGACGCCGCCGCCACTCTGGTGGGCACAGTCTCGGCACATGACCACAGCTTCCACCTGACCTGGATATCGATGCACGGCGGACGGGTCGCGGTGGCGAGGGAGGACTTGCCGGTGGGTCGGCATGCTCGGGTGCGGATCCAGGCGAGAGATGTCAGCCTATCCCTCAAGGCCCACTCCGATACCAGCATCATCAACATCCTGCCCGCCAAGGTTGTGGACACCCAGGAGATCAACCCCACGCAGATGATCGTAAGACTGGAACTCCTGGATGGCCAGACCCTGCTTTCACGTATCACCCGCCGCTCAGGGATCGGCCTGGGATTGCATGAGGGTATGCACCTCTACGCCCAGGTCAAGAGTGTGGCCTTGATCGGATAGGTCGGAGAATCATGAACAGAGGTTGGCTGCTATTCTCCGATATCGACGACGCCCTGATGAATACCACCCGCGCCGATTTCCAAACGATGCTACAAGCATTGCAGACGCGGGAGATCCCACTCATCCTTGTCTCCAGCAGGACCCTTGCCGAGCTTGAGGTCATTATGCTGGAACTAGGAATCGAGGGTCCCGTGGTAGCGGAAAACGGCGCTGTTATCGCCTATCCCAGCGAGGAGACACAGATCGCGCCACCGGGATATCTGCTGCTGCGCGATTTCCTGGTCGATCAACGCGCCAACCCCGCCTTCGACTGTCTCGGCTTCGGCGACATGAGCCTTGAGGAGATTATGAGAACCACCGGGCTAACCCGCGACACGGCTCAACGAGCCATGCAGAGGCTCGCCTCTGAACCGCTGTTCTGGCAAGGTAACGCAGAAGACCTGAATTATTTCAGACAGGTGGTCGCCCGAGCCGGCTTGCGGCTCACGCAAACGGAAGGCTTCCTCTACCTACAGGGCCATACCGATAAGGGGCGAGCCGTACAATATGTGGTGAATCACCTGAAAAATCGAGGCATCACAGTCAACCGAACCATCGCCATCGGCGATAGTGATGCCGACCGTGAGTTGCTGCTCGCGGTGGACATCCCGGTGATTGTCAACAGACAGACCGATAGCAGCCGTAGCCTCTCGGAACGTCCTGACGCCCTGATCGCCGACCAGCCCTGGCCGGCCGGTTGGAGCCAGGCGATCCTGGACCTTTTACAGCGACTTGCGAAATAGATAAAACCGACCGCTCAGCAGAGACATTGGCGTCCATTTGCGGCCAATTAACCGATGACAAAAATAGCCGTATTTAATTTTTCCCACCCACTCGATGTGGTGAAGAACCGGGAGATCCGCGTCACTCACTCATCTTATGCCTATTCCGGATATAAATATTGACTATATTCAATATCTCTTAAGTATATATATATTGACGCAGGTCAATGGCGATAGGGATGTCCGATCGAAATTCCTGCTATTTTCTAAGAATAACAACCATAACCACACCATCTATTCATGACACTAAGGAGGCTGTGATGAGACTAGACTATAAGGAGACAAATGCCCCCCCCACCCAGTTGAAGGCCGCCGGTTCGATAGAAGTAGAAGGACAGTTGATCGCCATCGATGAGGAGGGTTATCTACTGGATTTCGACGATTGGAGTCCTGCTGTAACCGAGGCCCTGGCCGAGGCGGACGGCGTACGATTGACCGAGGAGCATTGGCTGCTGATCGATTTCCTGCACCGCTTCTACAAAGAGTATGAGATTGCACCGGAGATCCCGATCCTGGCCCGTAATCTCTGCAAGGACCAAAACGACTGCCGCTGGACAAAACGTTACATCGAAACGCTTTTTCCAGGCGGCGCAAAGATGGCATGCCGCTATGCCGGGCTCACCAAACCGGTGGGGCGTAGTTGCCTGTAGCGACAACTGGCTGTAAACCGTACCGGTCATAACAAAAGAACAGACGGGGCGCAGGCATTGCGGCTGGCGCCCCACCTTCCAGCACTCCTCCATTCCCAGGTCGCACTACCCCAATCCATGAAAAAGCGCGTATCATGGGCGACTTGTCAGGCAGGAAAACCGTCCATCACTCCCTAGGGCCTGTTAACACTAATCGGATTGTCACTGCCAGGGGCCATTTTTTACCCAGCAAGGCAGAACGAGCGTGGTGTAGCCCGGCTACATGAGCGAGTGATAACGCCGCTGGGTGAAAAATGGCACCTGGCCCTTCGGGTTGCGCCTGAAAAAGCCCCACTCGGCGTTGCTCGTCGCTTATTTGGAGCGACCAAACCGCGCTCCTCGCGCCTTGATTGGGGCTTTTTCAGGCACAACAGTGACAATCCGATTAGTGTTAACAGGCCCTACCACGAAAATGTTCAACCCACTGCTCAGGCTGGGCCTGCTGATACTGTTCGCCTCGCCGCTCCAAGCCGAACAACTTGGTGAGGTCAGCACCAAGTTTCGCATGCTCGGCCCCAATGACAAGATCATCATCGAGGCCTTCGACGACCCCGCGGTCCCCGGCGTCACCTGCTATCTCAGCCGCGCCAAAACCGGCGGCATGGGAGGCGCCATCGGCATCGCCGAGGACACCTCGGACGCCTCCATCGCCTGCCGGCAAACCGGACCGGTCGAGCTGGCGGCGGATATTCTCGATCAATCCCGCGACGGGGAAGAGGTTTTCAAGCAACGCACCTCGATGCTTTTCAAAACCATGCAGGTGGTGCGTTTCTATGACGCCGGACGCAATACCCTCGTCTATATGACTTACAGCGACAAGCTGGTAGAGGGCTCGCCCAAAAACAGCATCACCGCCGTCCCCCTGTTCAACCCGGTGCGAGCGACTCAATCCGGGGAGTGACCCTGTTTCGATGACCACATGTTATTCGTGGAAAACATCTTTCCCCGGGAAGCGATCCCGACAGCGGAACTCCTCAGCCAACTGCGGTCACTGACGCAAAACCGACCCTGGCGCTACTTTTACATACAGGATCAACCGCGACCCGAAGCGCGAATAGTATGATGAAAGTCAACATGGTGCGGCAGGGCTGCACCCTACGCCTCGCACCCTTGTTTTCCACAACCGGTCGGAGAGGCGAGATTGCTCTTTACGAATTGGTGGCCAATTCGCAGCGGTTCTTACCCGATTTCTTGGCATGATAGAGGGCCTTGTCAGCGCGGGAAAAGACGCTATCGATACTATCCCCCGTCATGAAGGGGGCAATGCCGCAAGAGATGGTCACGGGCACCGGTTTGCCGGAAGAGTGGAAACCGTTTTCTTCAACCGACTTGCGCATCTCTTCGGCGACCCTCAGCGCTTCCTCGCCTGGTGTGCCGCAGAGCAGGCAGACAAACTCCTCGCCACCATAGCGGGCGATAAAATCGGTCACCCGCAACCTCGCCTGGAGTCCCTGGGCTATCACCCGCAAGGCCTTGTCACCCGCCTGATGACCAAAACGGTCATTGATCGATTTAAAATCGTCAATATCCCAGACCAACATGCAGAGCGGTTCATCGAAGCGCTTCCAACGGGCGTACTCTTGCTCCACCCGCTCTTCATAGGAGAGTCGGTTGGGCAACCCGGTCACTGCATCGATTAACGCCAGATGGTGGGCCTCCACCATCCGTGAACGCAGATCGTTGGATTCCTTCTCCAACTGCTCCAGGCGGTCCCGCAGTTGCTTCTCGCTCTCTTCCGTCTGCTGGTGCCACGCCATCTCTTCGGCCAGATAGTCGTCGATACTGTGTTGGATCAGGCTCAAACGCTCGCTGACGGCCGCTTTCAACTGATGCATATCGGTCGCCTGCTGCACCCTGGCTCCCAGATCGCCGACATGCCCCGTGACCTTGGCGCTCAGATTCCGCCCGTGTTCAACGATTTGATCGCGCCCATCATGGGCGCTCTGCAGGTGAGCGCCAAGATCCTGCAGACGCTTCGTGAGTTCTTCGAGGAAATCCTCCGCTTCCTTGATCTCCATCTGGACCTCGCCGTAAGACTTGGCCGAAAGATCCAGCAGATCCTGTAAAACCGAAGCCCAGGCGTCCGCTTGCGCGGCGGCTCCGAGGCGCGCCTTTAAACCATTGATCGCTTCCCCCCAATGCCCCGGCCAGGATGCCTGTTCCAGCAGGTTGAGCAGGATATCATTCGGCTTGGGACCACTCTCATGCTCAGCCGGAGAACCGCCCAACAAGCGCTCAAACAGCCCAGTCCTCTTTTCCTTCGGCGCAACGCCGCGCCCCAACAGAGTCACCAAGCGATTAAATTGCTGGTCATCCATCGAGGTTGTGTCCTCGACCAGCAGACGCAGCAACTCATTAGCCTCAGCAGCCTCCTTTTTCGACAGATTGAGAGAAGCTATCAGGCGGAGGTAATCGGTCGAGACCTCTTTATCCGAGACACCCACATCCTCGCTGAAATGGAGCAAGCCATCGGAGAGGGAGTTGAGTTTTTCCTTGAGTTGTTTGTTGGCGCCCCCTCTGACGGCATCCCGCACGCCCTTGAGGTGAGGCTCCAAACGCGCATCCAGTCCGCTGGCCGCAAGGGTCAAACGAATGATGGTGCGAGTCAGGAGCTCTTCCAGTTCACGGTTCGCGGCTTCCTCGCTCTCATTTTGCGCCAACAACTCTTCGTATCGCTGTTTCCAGTCTATTTCATTCATCGTTTTAGTCGCCCGGTCTCACGGATGTCGGACCTGAATCGCTCCCAAACGGGACTGCGGGACAGAAATGTGGGCTGTGCGTAGTTCAACACGCCCCATCCGGCCCCGTTACCGCTTAGCCATCCTGACACCGGCTATCCGGCTCAAGCGGCGGTTGGCAACACTACGTCCTTTGGCAATTCGATTTCAAGACTGATCGGCAGATGATCGGAATGGGCATAGTTCAGCACTTCCGACTTGGCCACCCTGAGACTCGGGGAAGCCAGAATATGGTCCAGTTTGCGGCTCGGCCGCCAGCTGGGAAATGTCAGCATATCGCAGGTGCTACCCTGTAGATTGGTGCGTTCGATCAGATAACGAAACTCCCGGGAGCTGCAGCCGCAATTGAAATCGCCCATCAGCACCAGGTGCGAGTAGTGAGAGACCAGGTCACTGACATAAGAGAGTTGGCGCAATCTGGCGCGCCGTCCCAATGCCAGGTGCATCATACAGATGCCCAGGGGCTTCTCGCTGGTCTGGAACTCCATCAACACAGCGCCTCGACCGGGGAGGCCGGGCAGTCTGTGCTCGTCGATCATGTTTGGTTGGACCCGACTGAGTACGCCGTTGCTGTGCTGGGCCAGCTTACCCAGTTTCCGATTCACCTGCCGGTACCAGTAAGGAAAACCGGCGTGCTCCGCGAGGTAGGCGGTCTGATCGATAAACCCGCTACGAAAACTCCCTGAATCGACCTCTTGCAACCCCACCACATCGAAATCCTTCAACAAGTGGGCGATACGGTTGAGATTATGCTGCTGCTGTCTGTGTGGCAGCATCTGTTTCCAGCCGCGTGTCACATACTCACGGTAGCGGCGGGTATCGGCTCCCGCCTGGATATTGTAACTGAGCAAGCGTAGGCGGTAGGAGCCGTCCAGGGAGGCCTGATGCTGAAAAATCTGTTTATCCATCGTTCATTGTGAGTCGATAACCGAATTCCCCGATTTCTCTGACTATTGCGGCAACAGAGGGCGAATACTTGAGCGCAGACCCCACAAGTTTCAAATCAAATCCATACAAATGCAACAAATAAGGCAGCTTTCGCATCGCCTTGGCAACACATCCAAGCCGATCTCAAGCCTATTTGCTCAGTCCCTGGATATACTGGGCAACCGCAGTTATCTCATCGTCAGTGAGGCGATTGACCACACCCTCCATCATTTTACCACTCACCGTATCGCTGCTGCGATTGCCGGCGCGAAAGTCCTTCAACGCCTTTTCCACATAGGCTGCATGCTGACCGGCGATGGCGGGGAACTTGGCCTGTGGATTACCTGCCCCGGAAGGGCCGTGACAGGCCATACAGGCAGCCACGCCGGTCTCAGCGTTACCGGCCCGGTAGATCTTTTCGCCCCGCTCCACCTGGTCGGCGGCGGCAACCCCACCCTGCAGGGCCTGACTCGAAAAATAGGCCGCCAGGTCGGCGATTTCCTGATCGGTCAGCGGCATCGCCATGGGCGACATCATCGGATCGCTGCGAGCTCCGGCCTTGAAATTCCTGATCTGCTTTTCGATATATTGCGGGTGTTGTCCGGCAAGCTTCGGCCATACCGGATTCAACGGGCTGTTTCCATCAGCGCCATGACAGCCTACGCAGACAGCGGATTTGGTCTTGCCCTGTTCTGCATTCCCTGCCGCCTGGGCCAGACTTAATCCGAAGGTAAGTGCAATGGTTATGGTTACGAGCCATTTAGTCATGTTCAATCCTGCTCCGAAATATGCTGGATACGTCGAAAACCCCGGCCTCTCAACTCACAGCCAGGGTGTGGCCGTCACCTTAGAGACCCCGAAAAAGCTGCGGAACTATAGCAGAGTTTTCCGATTAAGGTCAAAAACCGGCCAGGGTTCACCCGGGCCCGGCGACGCAGGCCTATTTCATCTCAGCGACGAAAAATAGTGCCGCCATCGCCAACAATGGATTTCTCTGACGAAGTAGCGGATTTGACTGTGAAAGGTGACAATCGTGCCGACTTAGCCCGCCGGAGGGGGGTTGACGCGGAGTTTTTTCAGTTCCTTCTCTATCGCCCGCGCATCAATGGTTTCGAAATCGGATCGGCTGAAGGTGGCGAAGCCGCCGGCCAGTTCGTACCAGGCAAAGCCATGAGTCCAGGCGGCATGCTGGTAGCTACCCTGTCGCCGGCGAGGCAGGCAGTAGAGGACACCGGGCCGGTAGATGAGATTGTAACCGCGCTCACTCCCGTGCAGCGCCTCGATATAACGCCAGGCCTGTTGCGCGGACGAATAGACCTCGCAGGACAAGGGATAAGGTCTCTCTCCTCCATTGTGTCGCCAGTGGGGCCGGGTGACAGGAAGTGGCTGAGGGCGTACAAACAGTTGAAAATGGAGATGATTTACCGAGGCATAGGCGCCATAGCTGTTGAAGGCGATGCCCAGATCCGGCACCCCCTCTCCCAGAGTCTCGACCAGCGACCAGATGTAGTCATGATAGTGCCGGGTGAGGAGCTGAGGATGGCGCGCCGTCCGGTCCGGGACCAGCAGACAATGCAGGGGAACGAAGGGAAACTTATTGTAGAGCAGTTCCACCTCCGCTCCCCGTAAATCACCCGCCCAGAAAACCTCTTTACGCAAAAAGGGTTTATTGAAGTTGAATCCCCGCGGATCATAAGGCCGGCTGATCCCAGGGACGGATTCCGCGCTCATGCGGGAGGGTCGAAAGGCGCGGATATGGTTGAATTGAAGCTCCCACCCCTCCAGTTGGCGAAACTCGGTGACCTTTATCCCCTCGAAACCGATGGCCATCAGCTTCAGAAACACCAGATGATCATCCTGTGCCCCCGCCAACTCACGCCCTTCGCTCAGCGCCTCCCGGCAATAGGAAGCGAGTTGGCCGAATCGCTCCAGCAACCGCGCCTGAAGCGACTGGTAGACCCAGGTATCGAAACAGGCGTTGGCATGGACCAGGATATAGCTTCCTAACCCGGGCTTCCGAAGCAATCGTTGCAGACCGCGGATGAAGGCCTGCTGCAACGCCTCGACTGAATTGAAGGGAAGTGACGGCATGGGTTGGGGGGGGGTCAGCCCCCAGGCAGGGTGATCAGTGCATCATTCCCTTATGCTCGCCCTGCTTCATTCGCATCTGCAATTTGCGCACCGGGGCATCCACCTTCAACTGAGACCCGTCCTCGAACAGCAGCGTCAACGGCACTTTCTCACCGGGCACCAATTTCTGCTTCAAACCGATCATCATGACATGCAACCCTCCCGGCTCCAGGCTGACACGATCGCCGCCAGGCAGATCGACCTTCTCCACCTTGCGCATACGCATCATCCCCCCCTCCATGGTATGGGTATGCAATTCAGCCACTTCCGCCGCCGGACTGCTCGCGCCTATCAGTACGTGCCCCTGTTCGTCAGGGTTATGCAAGGACATAAAGGAAGCGGAATTCGGCTGTCCGGGCGGAACCGCTCTGACATAGGGATCCTGCACCATGATGATATCGCCCGCCGAATCCGCCATGGCCGGCTGGCCGATTGTGAAGAGCAACAGGCTCAACAGCATGGAATTACCTAGAGAGTTCATTCTTTTCTCCGTCTGATTGTTAACGTCGTAACCACAGTCGCTGGATCAATCACACCAGCCTTTCTCTGCATTGGCTACACCCGGCCCACAGCCCGGGCAGGGGTGAGAATGACACCAAACTTCCCCCAAAGACAATACCGATCAAGGAAATCAGCCTGGATCTACACGGGATTTAAGCCATTTGGCACAAAACGCGGCATTTCCCTCGATTGAGCCGACGCTGGCGCTAGTGCGGTGTAACAAGCCCTAAAAAAAAAGCGTCTGCCCTAGGGCAAGACGCCTTCATCATGCAGCGATGAGATCGCTACAGGATCATTAGAGGGTCAAAACCCATGCGACGATAGTCTTGATATCTTCGTCGCTGACATGAGCGTTCGGCGGCATGGGAACCGGACCCCATACACCGGAGCCGCCTGCCTTGACCTTGGCGGCCAACATGTCGACAGCCCCCTCCTGCCCCTTATATTTAGCGGCAACCTCTTTGTAGGCTGGACCCACAACCTTGGTCTCCACCTGGTGGCAGGCCATGCAACCGCGCTGGGTGGCCAGTGCCACAGGATCGGCGGAGACACTGGCGACTGCACCCAGGGAGAGAACCGCCGTAGTGGCAGCCAGCAACAAAACTTTCATCTTCTTCATCAGGTTTTTTTCCTCTAAATCATTCAGTTAAACACCGGTACACCTGCAGGAAAGGGCCTATCCCCTCCCTGAAAAGAGCCGGATTATGAAGTAAAAACATGCCGTTTGCCTACCAAGGACATTTATCAAACGGGTTATGTCGATAAATGTATTCCATCGTTATCGTCGTGCAGCACCCTTGGCATGGATCGCAACGCCCGGCAGACGGTTCGACCACGAAAACGGACAAACGACTCCCGCAAACACGGCCTAAATCACCGAAAACAGCCCCACAGGGCGCCCAATTTCAATGATCCGAACCCTTGTCGGCCATGTGCGATAGATAGAGCGCCAAGCCCAACAGCGCGATCCCGGCCGCAAACTGCAGCAGATCCATCGGGGTCGAGAATTCCATACCCAGGGCGAATTCGAAATAGCGCACCACCAAAATCATCATCACCACCTTGGCCAGGCGGCTCTTGAGATCGTCCAGGCTTGTAATCATCAGCACGTTGGAGGCGCTCTCCGATCCCTCGGCATGGCCGATCTTGCTGATAAAGAGTTCATACAGTCCCAGGGAAAAGATCAGCAACACGGTCGCCAGCAGATAGCCGTCCACAATCTCCACCACATGGGTCACGGTGGTGGAACGCAAATCGACCCGTTCCACCGGCGTCAATGCCGGGGAGGCGTAATTCCCCAAGTGGCTGATCATGTAGAAGGCGTCGACGGATGCCATATAGAACATGGCGACGGCCGCCGCCAGGCTCGCAATCACAGCGGCCAATACGATCAGTCGACTGTTCCAGAGGATTTGCTCAAAAATCTTTTCCACGGTGTTCCACTCCCGGCATGACAGCTGGCCTATTATTCTCAGCTACCGATGAGACTCAAGTCTTTTCTTACCCTGGATCGCAACGGGCTAACCCATTATCATCGGCCCCTTGTTTGTCAGGACCCCTCTCAAATGCCATCTTTTCTCCCCGGCCAGCGCTGGATCAGCGATAGCGAATCCGAACTGGGTTTAGGCGCCGTCGTCGGCTGCGAAGGCCGCACGGTCACGATCCACTTTCCCGCAACTGACGAAAACAGGGTCTACGCTCGGCAGGAGGCGCCGCTGACCCGTGTCATCTTCTCGGCCGGCGATTGGGTGGAGAGCCGTGAAGGCAGACGGATGCTGGTCCGTGAAGTGGTTGAGAAGGAGGGACGCCTCTCCTATCTGGGCAAAGGCCCGGACGGCAGCGAAACCCAATTGGCGGAAACGGAGCTGAGTGACACCCTGCGCCTCGACCAACCCAAACAGCGCCTGTTGGCGGGCCAGATCGATCCGCCCCACTGGTTCAACCTGCGCTATCAGACCCTGCTACATCTGGGACGTCAGCAACAGTCACCGGTGCTCGGCCTGGGCGGGCCGCGCATCGATTTGATTCCGCATCAGCTCTATATCGCCCACGAAGTGGCCAGACGCCCCGCCCCCCGGGTGCTGCTGGCCGATGAGGTGGGACTCGGCAAGACCATCGAGGCCTGCCTTATCCTGCACCATCAGTTGATGACCGGACGCGCCGCGCGCGCGCTCATCCTGGTGCCCGATCCCTTGGTGCATCAGTGGCTGATCGAACTGCTGCGACGCTTCAATCTGCGGTTTCGCATTTTCGATGAGGAGACCTGCCAGGCAATTCAGGACTCGGGACAGGGAGACAACCCCTTTCATGGCGAACAACTGGTACTGTGCAGTCTGGACCTTTTCCACCACAACCCCGAACGGCTCAGCCAAGCCCTAGAGGGGGGCTGGGATCTGCTGATCGTGGATGAGGCGCACCATCTCACCTGGTCCGCCGACGATCCCAGCGCCGAGTATCTGCTGGTTGAGGCCTTGGCGCTCAAGACCCCCGGCATCCTGCTGCTGACCGCCACCCCGGAGCAGCTGGGCCAGGCTGGCCATTTCGCCCGTCTGCGCCTGCTCGACCCCGCCCGCTACTATGATCTGCACGCCTTCCTGGAGGAGGAGCGCCACTATCAGCCAGTGGCGCAAGCGGTGGAGCACCTGCTCAAGCACCAACCACTGTCCGGCCAGGCAGCACACAGACTGCTCGAGACCTTGGGCGAGGAAGAGAGCGCCCCCCTGCTTACCCTGCTCAGTGACGCCAGCGCCGAGCAGGAACAGCGGGACCAAGCCAGGGAGACATTGATCGACCTGCTGCTCGACCGTCACGGCACGGGCCGGGTGCTGTTCCGCAACACCCGTGCGCGCATCAGCGGCTTTCCCGATCGTGAACTGCATGTCTATCCCTTACCGCTCCCCGAGTGCTATGAGGAGAGCCTGCGTCAGCAGCCAGACGACCAACCACCCGACCTGCGTCTGACACCAGAACGGCTCTTCGCCTCTCAAGGCCACCCGGCATGGTGGCGTGAGGATCCGCGGGTAAGCTGGCTGATCGCCCTGCTCCGACAGCACCCGGCATCGAAGCTGCTGTTGATCTGCGCCCATGCCGAGACCGCCATTGAACTGCAGGAGGCGGTCCGGGTGCAATCCGGCGTCGGCGCCGCCCTGTTCCATGAGGCGATGAGCATCATTGAACGCGACCGGGCCGGCGCCTGGTTCGCCGACCCCGAGGGCGCGCGGCTGCTGATCTGTTCGGAGATCGGCAGCGAGGGCCGCAACTTCCAGTTCGCCCACCACTTAGTGCTCTTCGACCTGCCGCCCGATCCCGACCTGCTGGAGCAGCGCATCGGGCGGCTCGACCGGATCGGCCAGCGGGAGACGGTGCAAATCCATGTTCCCTATCTGGAGCCCGGCCCCCAGGCCGTGATGTTGCACTGGTACCGGGACGGGCTCGACGCCTTCCGCCACCATGTAGCGGGCGCCCAGGAGGTACGCGAGCGGATCGCCCTCCTGCTCTGGCAAATCCTGGAGGAGAGGAAGGGCCGCGAGGATCCGCAGCCGTTGATCGACCGCACCCGCCTGCTGCGGGAAGAGACCCGGATCCGTCTGCAGCAGGGACGGGACCACCTCCTGGAGTTGGGCGCCTGCCGCGAACCGACCGCCGGCCGGCTGGCGGAGCAACTCCGCCGACAGGACAGCTCAAGCCGATTACCCGAATACCTGGATCTGCTATTCAGCAGTTACAACATCGAAACAGAGCAACTGGGTGAGAACGGAGTGATCCTACGGCCGGGGGATCAGGTGATCGCCGAAACCCTCCCCGGACTGCCGGCCGAGGGCATGACCGCCACCTACAGCCGCAGCGATGCCCTGGCCCACGAAGAGCGACAGTTCCTGACCTGGGAACACCCGCTGGTAAGCAGCGCCATGGAACAGGTCATTGGCCAGCAGACCGGCAACAGCACCGCCCTGGCCTGCCGGCATCCGCAATTGAAGGGGGGACAGTTATTGCTGGAGTGCCTGTTCGTGGTCGAATGTCTGGCGCCCCGCAAACTGCAGGCGGGCCGCTTTCTGCCGCCGACCCTGATACGCGTCCTCCTCGATCAGCAAGCAGCAAATGTGGGGCATCGCATCAGCAGCGATGCATTATTGGCGAGCGCCCAGCCCCTGGAGACATCGAGCCTGTTACCGGTCATCAATACCTATCGCCGGGAGTTGAGGCGGCTCATGGAACAGGCAGAGAACCTGGCACAACGCAGCGTGGCAGACACCGTCAGCCAGGCGGTAAAGCAGATGATGGAGCACTATACCCAAGAGATCCAGCGCCTGCAGGCACTGAAAAAACACAATCCCGGGGTGCGTGAGGAAGAGATTCAACTGTTGCAGCAACAGGGCATGGCGCTGCATCAGCATCTGCAGGCAGCCCGGCTGCGTTTGGATGCGCTGCGTCTGGTGGTGACGTTGGAGTGATCCTCTGATCCATCAGATACACGACTGAAACCGGCCACCCTATGTGGTCGCTAATTGCCTTTATTTGTTGATCCTGTTTAGCGATTTCGTTGTGCCACTGTTTT
The DNA here is from genome assembly GCA_025656455.1 of Candidatus Thiodiazotropha sp. (ex Epidulcina cf. delphinae). Taxonomy (GTDB): domain Bacteria; phylum Pseudomonadota; class Gammaproteobacteria; order Chromatiales; family Chromatiaceae; genus Thiodiazotropha. The sequence continues at coordinate 80,466 of JAHXHS010000016.1, forward strand.
TTCCCGAGGATCCGGTGCCGCTGCCGTGGCCTCTCAACATAGTACCAGCCCTATTTTCTCTCCTTCGCTGCGTAGTCTCGTTTGGGTGCGACGTCTGATACTTGTTAAAACTATTGACCTTCCGGGTGGTTCTGCTCTGCACGCTACTTCTCCTGGCCTGAGCTAAGAGCTCTTGCTTTTTTCGTTTTAACGCAGAAGGCGCGACATAGACACCAATATTTCCACCCTGACATCCTGCGCTGGATTTATGGTCAGATCCTTTTACTGAAAATCTCACGTTGTAACCTTTTTTCAATTCGCCTCCGCAATCTTTGCATAAAAACGGCATCGCGCATCTCCTTTTTGGGGAACCTAAGGGGCTAGTCTGAGCTAGAAATAATAACCTCATACTGCTTCATTCTAGAGCCCCCACTGTTTCTTCCATCAAAATACCTCAAACTCATTACATTATAGTTAGGATAAACAGGGACAGGGGCCGGCCGCTGCTGCGGGTTGGGCAGGTCACGGATAATATTAAGCCAACTTGCTTACAATAAGCTATCGCTGGTTGGCAAGACGCTGTCAATGCTCCAGGTGAGCATCGCATTGACAAAATAGGACGATTGTATTACTTTTGTCAATATTTAGGACAGACGTCCTATATCGATTGCGCAGGCCTGTATTTCAAACGGATAAGTAATCTGGAGAGTGTTAATGAACAGCGATTTATTTTCCCCCGTCACCATGGGTAACATAAAACTTGCCAACCGCATGGTGATGGCACCTATGACGCGCAATCGAGCCGGTGAACATAATGCACCTCACGATTTAAATGCCACTTATTACCAGCAACGGGCAACGGCGGGCTTGATTATCACTGAAGCTTCACAGGTTTCGACGCAAGGCGTGGGTTATCCAGGCACACCGGGCATATACAGTGATGAGCAAGTCGTAGGCTGGCGCAAGATCACGGATGCGGTACATGCTGAGGGTGGGCATATTTTCATACAGCTTTGGTATTGTGGACGAATTTCACATCCCGATTTATTATCCGGCAACCAAACACCTGTTGCGCCATCGGCGATTCGCCCCGAGGGAGAGGTGGTAACCCCGGAAGGCGCGAAAGCATTCGTTACACCCCGGGCGTTGGAAGCAGATGAAATTGCCGGCATTGTCGCCCAATACAAACATGCTGCCGGAATGGCAAAACAAGCCGGATTTGACGGCATCGAAGTGCATGCCGCGAATGGATATTTAATCGATCAGTTCTTACGTGACGGTTCAAATCGACGCACTGACCAATATGGGGGCGGCGTTGAAAATCGTATACGTTTTCTGAATGAAGTGCTGGATGCCGTGATGGAGGTGTGGCCGAGTAATCAGGTTGGCATACGCCTCACGCCTGAGAACAGCTTTAACTCAATGTCTGATTCCGATCCGCTTGAACACTTTCGCTATTTCATTTCACGGCTCAACGAGCGAAATCTTGCCTACTTGCACATATTGGAAGGCGATATGATAACCAAATCCGCCAATATCGATTATCGCATCTTACGTGACAGCTACAATGGGCTATACATAGCAAATAACGGATACGACAAAGCACGCGCTGAAGTATCCCTCAGTAAGGGAGACAGCGACTTAATTGCATTCGGCGTTCCCTTCTTGGCCAACCCTGATCTGGTATACCGCTACCAGCATGACTTGCCCCTGAATGAAGCCAACCTTGACACCTTCTATGGTGGCGGTGCACAAGGGTATACCGACTATCCGGCCCTTCACCAGACCACTCCTGAACCGGGTTAAGCGAACAAACGGGGTGAGTGAATGCGAAACAAAGGCGCGGCGGTAAGACAGCGGATTGTCGATACTGCCGATCAACTCTTCTACCACCAAGGATATGAGAATACTTCATTTAGTGATATTGCGGATGCAATGGGTATTTCGCGCGGTAATTTTTATTATCACTTTAAAAGCAAAGATGAAATATTGAATGCCGTGATTAACGCTCGTGTCACTCGTTTCACAGAAATGCTGAGCGAATGGGACAAAAAAATACCCGGCCCTAAACAGCGCCTTCACTATTACATTGACATGCAGTCACGAAATCAGGAGAACATTGTTTCACATGGCTGCCCTGTTGGTAGTTTATGTACAGAGCTTGCTAAAACCAGACATTCCACACTGGTTGACGCAAATCAAATGTTTACCGTGTTTCGTGATTGGCTAATCACCCAACTTAAACTGCTTGGCCTTAAAAACAAGGCCAAACTAATTTCCATGCATTTACTCGCCCGTGGACAAGGTATTGCCACCGTATCGAATGCCTTTGAGGATAAAGAATTTTTACGCCGAGAAGTAAAACAATTAAAACAATGGCTCGATGTTGAAATTCTTAAGGTAAGTCACTGATTTTCATTAACCGCGTTTGGATATCTCCAAAAGGAGAAAACGAATGAGCCTTTCAGAACAGACAAAGAAGTTAACAGAAGACTTTATCAGCAGCCAATCCGCTGAAAACCAGGGTATTATTCAAGGTGCATTTACAACCATAAATGCAACTGATTTCGGCGCCAATGCCTTGCGCGAGGGCGACCAGGCAAAAAGCTTTCAATTACCCAACAACAAGGGCGGCATGACGGCATTGGCGGATCTATTGGCGCAAGGCCCTATCGTCATCAGCTTTTACCGCGGTGGTTGGTGCCCCTATTGTAATTTAGAATTTAAGGCGCTGAACGATATTTTACCCACGATAAATGAACTGGGTGCGAATCTGGTGGGCATATCGCCTGAACTGCCTGACAACTCCATGAGCACCGCTGAAAAACACCAACTTAAATTTGAAGTCTTAAGCGATATCGGCAATGTGATCGCCCGTGAATACGGCGTGGTAATGGATGTGCCAGCTTCCATGCGGCCATTGTACCTGCAATGGGGCCTGGATGTGCCCGCCGCCAATGGCGATGACACCTGGGAGCTTCCGATACCCGCAACCTATGTGATCGATGGCGATGGGCAAGTCGTTTTTGCCTACGTCAATAAAAACTATACCGAGAGATCGGAACCTAGTGAGATAGTACGAGCACTGAAATCGATTTAGCTGAACAGCTCATCGATGGGGAATGGCCGGCGAATCCCGTAACCTTGAGCATAGTCGACGCCCAACGCCTGCAACCGATGCAGAATGTCCCGATTTTCGACAAATTCGGCAATCGTCTCCAAACCCATGATATGGCCGATGCGATTGATGGCATCCACCATAGACTCATCGATGGCGCTTTCCACCATCTCCTTGACGAAAACGCCGTCTATTTTCAGATACTCCACAGGCAGGTGCTTGAGATAGCCGAACGAGGAGAGACCGCTGCCGAAATCGTCCAGGGCGAATTCACAGCCATAACGCTGCAGGGTGCGCATGAAGTGCTCCGCCGAGGTCAAATTGGTGATGGCGGCGGTTTCGGTGACCTCGAAACAAAGCATGCCCTTGGGGATTTTCTGCCGGCCTATCTTATCCAGTATCGATTGCAGAACTTCCTCGTCACACAACGACTGCCCCGAAAGATTGACGAAAAAGCGTCTCCCGGAGGCTAGGCAACGATCCCGGTGCTCGGTGAGGTAACGGATCAGACGATCGATCACCCATTGATCGACCCCCGGCATCAGATCATAGCGCTCCGCCGCCGGGATGAACGCGCCAGGCAGAATCATCCCCCCGGACTCGTCCAGCATGCGGATCAGCACCTCGACATGTTCCCGGGCGCCATTGTTGCCGCTGATCGGCCTGATCGGCTGAACAAAGAGCGTAAAACGATCCTCTTCCAGGGCACTGCGAATACGCGTCACCCACTGCGCCTCGCCATGGCGTTTCGCGGCCGAACTTTTGACCGGATGATAGACATGGATTTTGTTGCGCCCCTCCTCTTTCGCCGAGAAACATGCCGTGTCGGCAAAGCTCAGGATCTGCTCAAGCCCTTCGCTCTGTTTATCGATACGAACCATGCCGATACTGATGCTCTGGGAGAAGGTCTTGTCACCCCAGGCAAACCGGTATCCCTGTACCTTGAGGCGTATCGTATCCGCAATGCGCTCCGCCGCATCCAGTGTGCATTGACTCAATAGGATACCGAACTCATCCCCGCCCAACCTGGCCAACAGGTCGCTGCTGCGGATCGCGCGCCTGATCAATGAACCGATCTGACGCAACAGCTCATCCCCTGCCGCATGGCCGCAATTATCGTTGACGACTTTGAAGCGATCGATATCGAGATAGAGCAGACAGTGTTGCCCTCCCTCATAGTTGGCCTCCTCCAACAAGCGCGACAACTGGCGATCGAACTCGGCGCGGTTATACAGCCGGGTCGTGGGGTCATGACTCGACTGCCAACTCAACTGGGCCGCGAGCTTGCGCGACTGGCTGGTATCCTTGAACACCACCACCATGCACTCAAGGTCGCCCTGATCGTCCTTTATCCGAGTGATGGTCTGTTGGATGGGGATACTCAGACCCTCTCTGTGCATCAATACCAGTTGCTGATTCTCTCCATGCAGGATCCGCTCGATAGGGAGAGGCTCGCCCTCGGCGTCGGATTCATCATAGACCCGGTAGATATCCGTCAAACAACGCCCGGTTATTTGCCGGTTCTGATAGCCGGTCATGCCCTCTGCAGCCAGATTGGCGAACTCGATCCTGGCGTCCGCATCGAGCAGAATCACCGCATCCTCGACCGAAGAGAGCATGGCCCTGCTGCGCTGTTCCGTCAGACCGATGCCACGCAGTTGTTCCTGAATGGCGACGGTTGAGTCAAGTTCGCTGATCTGCACCAGGCAATACCCCGGATGCATCATCAGCGGCTTGACGCTCACTCGCATGAAGAATTTGCCGTCGGCACTGAATAGATGACGAGAACTGCCCAGACCGGGATAAAATGTCTTTAACACCCCTTCAGGCTCCGATTGCTGTACAGCGGCCTGGACCATTTTTGAGAAGCGGGGACCGGCAAGCTGCGGAATCAGATCTTCAATCGGCCGCTCCAGCGCCTCTTGATCGGTGGCCCCGATGCTATCCGCCAAGCGGCGGTTCAAGGCCACCACCCGTTTCCGCACATCGAGCAGGCAGAGGCCGACATCGCAAGCCTCGATCACTTCCTGCAATTGCACTACAGCATCAACGGAAAACCGCCCCGATTGATAGGTCTCCGCAGACCCATTCCCATGCACCATGAATCCCCCGCGATAACACCACTCATTCAGTGGATAACTTAAGCAATCAAACCAGTAACCACTGCCGATCGCCCTTGGCGCCTGAGCCTTTCTTCCTTAAAACCGCTACCGATTTCGGGCAGACATCCGTCATGGAATCCGTCAGGTCATCACTGTCAATCCTATGACCGGCCGGCGGCCGGACATAGGGCTGACGTGCTATATGGTCGGCCGACCCATGCAAGAACTTTAGTACACTTAGAAAAATAGTAGGTTTTTTACCGACCGATCCGGTAAACAGAGACTTCATCCGGCCACAGCGGGCGATACTCTCCCGCAGAGAGTCCTTCATCCAATACCAGTGTTCCAATCGACTCTCTATGCAGGGACGTTACCCGGTTGCCAATCGCGGCAAACATCCGCTTCACTTGATGATACTTGCCTTCGGTAAGGGTTAGACGCATGTCACGATCCGATAAGATCTCCAGCTCCGCCGGCCGCGTCGGTTTCGCTTCATGCCTCAAACAGATGCCTCTGCGTAACTGCTCTGCCGCATCCTTGGGCAACGGTTCGGCCAGACCGACCCGATAGGTCTTGGCGCAATGGTTTGCCGGTGCGGTGATCCGGTGCGACCACTGCCCATCATCGGTCACCAGCACCAGTCCCGTGGCATCGATATCGAGCCGTCCGGCGATATGCAGCCCGTCAGGCCTGAGAATATCAAACACCGTGCGCTGGCTTGGATCCTGGGTGGCGCAGACCACGCCTAAAGGCTTGTTGAGCATATAGTAGCGGGGCAAGGGTGGCGCCAGCAGCTCACCGTCCAACACCACCTCGGCTTGCATGGCCACAGGAATCGCAGGCTGTTTGACGGGATCCCCGTCCACACTGACCCGCCCGGCGCGGATCATCCGCCGCGCCTGGGAGCGGCTTAGCGCTGTCGCCCGACTGAGATAGCGGTCGAGTCTCATAACTCCTTATATAACTCGGCTCCCTGGTGTTTGAATTCCACTGCCTTCTCCTGCATACCCTGTCGCAAGGCCTCACCCTCGCCGACGCCTTGGGATCGGGCATATTCGCGCACATCCTGGGTAATCTTCATAGAGCAGAAATGGGGACCGCACATGGAACAGAAATGGGCGACCTTGTGGGCCTGGTGGGGCAGGGTCTCGTCATGAAACGCCATCGCCCGTTCAGGATCCAGACTGAGCGCGAACTGATCATCCCAGCGAAACTCGAAGCGCGCCTTGGACATGGCGTTATCCTGCAACTGGGCGCCGGGAAAACCCTTTGCCAGATCGGCGGCATGGGCCGCGATCTTGTAGGTGATGATGCCCTCGCGCACATCGGCCTTATTGGGCAGCCCCAGGTGTTCCTTGGGGGTCACATAGCAGAGCATGGCGGTGCCGTACCAGCCGATCTGCGCCGCGCCTATCCCGGAACTGAAGTGGTCATAACCGGGAGAGATGTCGGTCACCAGCGGCCCGAGAGTGTAGAAGGGGGCCTCGAAACAATCCTGCAACGCCTTCTCCATGTTCTCCTTGATCATCTGCATCGGCACATGACCCGGCCCTTCGATCATCACCTGCACATCGTGCTCCCATGCCACCTTGGTCAACTCACCCAAGGTCTCCAGTTCACCGAATTGCGCGGCATCGTTGGCATCGGCCAGACAGCCCGGTCGCAGGCCGTCTCCCAGGGAGAAGGCCACGTCGTAAGCCTTCATGATATCGCAGATCTCCTCGAAATGGGTGTAGAGGAAATTCTCCTGATGGTGCGCCAGGCACCACTTGGCGAGAATGGACCCGCCACGGGAGACGATGCCGGTAATCCGCTCAGCGGTCAGCGGCACATAACGCAGCAGCACACCGGCGTGAATGGTGAAGTAGTCGACCCCTTGCTCGGCCTGCTCGATCAGGGTGTCACGCATGATCTCCCAGGTCAGCTCCTCCGCCTTGCCGTCGACCTTCTCCAGGGCCTGATAGATGGGGACCGTGCCGATCGGCATCGGCGCATTGCGCAGGATCCACTCCCGGGTCTCATGGATGTTGCTGCCGGTGGAGAGATCCATCAGAGTGTCGCCGCCCCAGCGCGCCGACCAGGCCATCTTCTCCACCTCCTCCTCGATGGATGAAGTGATGGCGCTGTTACCGATGTTGGTATTGATCTTCACCCGGAAGTTGCGGCCGATGATCATCGGTTCAAGTTCCGGATGGTTGATATTGGCCGGAATAATCGCCCGGCCCGCGGCCAACTCCGAACGTACGAACTCGGAGGTGATCTCATCGGGAATCCGGGCGCCGAAGGCCTGACCCGGGTGCTGACGCAACAGCTTGGCGTAGCGCGGATCTTTGGCTAACTGCTGAAGACGGCAGTTCTCACGAATCGCCACGAACTCCATCTCCGGGGTGATGATACCCTGGCGGGCATAGTGCATCTGAGTGACGTTCCTGCCCGGTTTGGCGCGGCGCGGGGCGCGAATATGCTCAAAGCGCAGCGGCGAGAGCGCCGGATCGGCCAGTCTGCCCCGACCGTAGTCCGAACTGGGACCACTGAGGGTTTCGCTATCCTCCCGCTCCTCGATCCAATGCGACCGAAGATCGGGCATACCCTTCAATAAGTCGATCTTGTGCGCCGGATCGGTGAAGGGCCCGGAGGTATCGTAGAGGGGGATCGGCGGATTCTCCTCCTCGCCGAAACTGGCTGTGGTCGGCGCCTGGCTGATTTCACGCATCGGCACCCGGATATCGGGCCGGGAGCCCTGGATATAGACCTTGCGGGAGTTATGGAAGGGTTTGGTCACCGCCTCCGAGAGGCTGGCCGTCTTGTTGATGAAATCGTCTGGTATGGCGCTCATGGGTGAAACCTCGCTGTGGTGGGAGAAGAGAAAAACCCAGCAGGTTTCCAGCATCCCTCCGCCGGTATGAACCGGATCAGGTGAATAAGGGTCTCTCTCAGCCCGCCACAGTCCCCCGTCGCAGACACCCCCAGCCTGTGAATCGGCATAGTATAACCTGAATCCGTAAGATCCGGGATGGATTTCTGATTGGGTCAATAGCCTTGGCAATTGCAGATTCGAAAAATACCTCGCCAGGATGGAAAACCCGCAGGGAAGATCTGCGGCACACTACCTAGCCAAATACTGGTATCGTAAAATATACAAATGAAAACAATTAGTTATATTGGCCTTTCAGCGGCATGACAAACAATGACCCGTTGAGAATCTTGCCCAGGGGAGCCAAAAACCGTAGGCTAACCCTCTGCCGCATTAAACCATGACAAAAATCAGGATATTTCACATGATGGCATACAGCTTCGATAAAGCCCGTTTCAATATGGTGGAACAGCAGATCCGGCCTTGGGATGTGATCGATCCCCGGGTATTGACACTGATGGAGTCTCTACCGAGAGAGACCTTTGTGCCCGAGAACTATCAGGACCTGGCCTATGCCGATATCGAGATCCCTATCGGACAGGGGCAGCGGATGATGTTTCCCCGTATCGAGGCCAGACTGTTGCAGGCATTGGATCTGCAGCCTAGCGACAAGGTCCTGGAAGTGGGCACCGGAAGCGGCTATTTGACCGCTTGCCTGGCGCGCCTCTCCCAACAGGTCGTGAGCATCGACCTGCACGGTGAATTTACCGATACCGCCAAGCAGCGGCTCGAACAACTGGGTATAGCCAATGCAACACTGATGACTGGCGATGCACTCGCCTCCCCCCTCGCGGAAGGCCCCTTTGATGCTATTGCCATTACCGGCTCGGTACCTTCCAGCGAGCAGGCGGAGTTGTTTCGCCAGCAGCTCAAAGTCGGCGGCAGACTGTTCATCGTGATCGGTACGCCGCCAGCAATGGCGTGCTTGTTAATCACGCGCCACTCCCAAAGCTCCTTCAGGGAAGAGTGCATCTTTGAAACAGAGTTGGCGCCCCTGATCAACGCACCTGTACCCGCGGTGTTCGAATTTTAATCACGCTACCGCTCCCTGGTCGAACTTCGCGGCAGAGCGGACCACCATGAAAGAGAGGGAGATATGAGCATAAGCAAAAGCACGCTGCCGCTGACCCATGCCAAGAGAAGTCAGCTGTTGATCATCAACACCCAGGAGAGGCTTGCCCAGGCCATGCCCAAGCCCGATCTGGAATTGATGGTAGCCAACATCACCCGACTCAGTCAGGCCGCCAGTCTGATGGATGTGCCTATCATCCTGTCCGAGCACTACGGCAAGGGCCTGGGAAGCACCCTCCCCGAGATTGCCCAGCATCTACCTCCCCATACCAAGGCCAAGGACAAGGTCACCTTCTCCTGCTGCACCGCGCCGGGATTCGAAGAGGAACTCAGCCTGCACAGCGACCGTAAGCAGATCATTATCGTCGGCCTGGAGACCCATATCTGTGTCCTGCAAACCGCTTCAGGTCTACAGCAATGGGGATATCAGGTCTTCGTGGTCGAGGATGCGACCTCCTCCAGAAATCCGATGCATCGCAACAACGCCCTCAGCCGCATGCGCCAAGGCGGCGTACTGATCACTAACTGCGAGTCGGTGGTCTTCGAATGGATAGGCGACGCATCCCATCCGAACTTCAAAGAGGTATCGCAACTTATTCGATAACCCTGGATCCGCACCCACGGAGTGGGAACAAGACATGCCGCCCCGCTATACGGCTGCATATCTCAGGGAATAACTAACTAGTGTCCGTCCAGAAACGCACACTTTTTGAAGACACGTCATCCCGGCGCATGCCGGGATCCAGGGAATTCAACGACTGACTGGATTCCGGCATGCGCCGGAATGACGATCGCTGTAGTTTATGGACAGACACTAACTAGGACAATTAACTTCAAAGGATATTCAAGCCTATTTTTTTCATTTGTGTGTGCAATGGAATTGACCCCCATGGAGGAGCATCCAGCGCCGCTCGCAGGAGATCGATACTTTCCGGAACATCATAGCTAATCAAGGAGAACGCCATGAATAAGATCAACCTTGCCCTAGCCGATATTTCACTCGACAACCGAGTCAACGTCGTCAACAAACTCAAACAGATCGATTTCCACGCCGTTGATCTGGCCCCCGCCCTCCGCGAGACCTACAAGAAAAAACCGGAAAATGCTGTCAAATTAGCGGAAGCTTATGCGGTAACCCTGCAGGATCCCAAGCAGCATCGGGAGATATTCCAGCAGGTGGCCCTACTGCCGAAAGTGGAACGCATGACCTTGATACAGGGTTACCGTAATGCCGGTGAAGGTCGTGGCATCGTACATGCTGTCAGCCAACTGCCACGTCAACAGGGCCGTTTGATTATGCGGGACTTTGTCATCAAAGAGGATGGCAAGAAAGATAAGGCCGCGTTGCGCGATGTCATGATTTGGCTGCGGGATTCGGGCCATGAAATCAGAAGCCTGCAGGCGGCCAATCAACCGGCCAATCCTGATGCCGATTCCGCCGTGGTGGAATTCTTCGAGGACGTAGCCGATGCGATTTCAGATGCCATAACGGCCGTGGTGGATGCCGTGGTCGATGCAGTCGAATCCCTTGCCGAGGCCATCGTCGATGTGGCGAACTGGATTGCAGAAGAAGTTGCCGACCTTGTATGGTCTTTGATTGAAGCCGGGAAGACGATTTTCGAACTACTCGAAGCGGCGGTAGTCACCGGTTATCAACTGGTGAAAAAGATCATAAAGGCCATCGAGGATATCGGCAAGGCAATGGCCGATGTGCTTGAGGCTGCCTTCAATCTGGCCAAGGATGCGCTGATAACGGTATTGAAGGCGATCGATCAACTGAGCAGGACATTGGCGGAACTGCTTGAATGGCTGGCCACCAAGACCTATGACATCGTCAAAAGAGGCGTTGAGGCGTTACTCGAAATCGGCAAGTCGATAGGCAATATCCTCTCGCAGATGTTGCAGTTCACCTATACCCTGATCAGAAACAGCGTTCAGGCGCTGCTCGAATTGGGTAAGACCTTGATCGAAATTCTGGAAGCCGCGGTAACGCGACCAGGCGATCTGTTCAACCAGATTGTCCGTTCAATGCGAGATCTCGGCAACAGCCTGGCGGAACTGTTCGACGAGGTGATCGATGCGGGCGCCGACCTGGTCAAGGAGATTGCTGAAGCGGCCGCAGAGATCGGCGCCACCCTCGTTGAATTTACCACCTATATCGCCAGTGCAGCCATAGAAGTCGCAACCAAGATCGTGGACGGACTGTTGGAGGCCGGCAAATTGATCCTCGACATGGTGATCGAAATCGCGTCCCACGGCCTCGAGGCGATCAAGAAAGTGGTCGATGCCGCCTTCCGCCTGGGCCGGACGCTTATTACTCTGTTGCGCGATGTCGCGGCTATCGCATTTGATCTTTTAAAAAGTGTCGTCAAGGCAGCCTTTGAACTGGGCAAGACCATTGCGGAGTTCACCCTGTCGATGGTTGAATTCACCTACCGCACGGCGGCTCGTTTTATCGAAGCGGCCCTTGAGGTCGGGGCTGCCGTTGTCGAGATCCTGGAAGCTGTCGCCACGGCCTCCTACTATGTCCTGCGTAAAATCATCAACGGCGTTTTACAGGCGCTCGGTCCGGTGGGCGACATATTCGAATGGCTGCTCGACCGGGGCGAAGCGCTTGCCTCGAAACTGTGGCGCGAAACCGTACTGGCCATCCGCTATGTCAAGCACAGCGTGACTGAAGTCATGGACTGGGCCCTGCAACAGGGCCAGGAATTTTTCGACCGTATGCTGGAGATCTTTGAGGATATCGGCACCGCTATCAGCGATGTCATCGATTGGGCTGCCGCTGTCGGCGATGCCGCGCTGGAGGCATTGGGTGAGGCCACGGTTAAGCTGGGCAATTCCGTCAGCTATGTCCTCAACTACCTGCAGAAAGATTTCCTGCCCGGGTTGGCCAAGTTCGTCAAGGGGGTCCTCAATGTGGGCTATGAGATCGCCAAACTGGCGGCCTGGATGGCGACTCGCAGTGTTGAAATCGTCGCTGAAATCACCCGAGGGGCACTGGAAGCCGGGGTCACCTTGGCGACCCTCATCACAGAAACCATTAAACATCCGAACCAAGCGCTGGAGAATTTCCTTCAGGCGATCGATTCATTGGGCCAGACGCTGAATGACGTTTACCAGGCGGTTATCGTCGATACCGGCGAACAGTTCCTCGAGGAAGTCACCCTGACCCTGCGAAACATCGGGCGTGCAGTGATTGATATACTGAATGCGGTTTACGAGGTTGCCGCAGGCGCGCTGGGGACCGTCATCGGCATACTCATGGCGATACTCTCCAGTTATCGGCCGTTGACTGAAAACGAGAAAGCCGATGCGCGCGAAGTCTACGAGGACGCCATTGACCTTGACGACACCTATATCGCGGTTGAAAGCCTGACCAATGACATTATATTCGGCATCCAGGACTTTTTTACCGGCAATTCCCAATCGCGCGCCTTTGTCACCAGCAATATCATTAACTTTGACCTGGATGACGCCATCGATATCGATGGCGCCGGCACTTTGGGTGTGCCTCGCCATACACTGATCCATGAGTTGTGCCATGTCTGGCAGCACGAAGTCGAAGGGCCGTTCTATTTATCCCAGGCCATTCATGCCCAGGTTGTGAACGATGACGCCTACAACTATGGCTATGACGAGGATGTCAGCGATACGTCCATCCCGATCGACTATGCAGGCGGAACCGATGCCTACGACACCGGCTGGGTTACCGGTGAAGGCGGCCAGACTGAATTGAACGGGGCGGGTGGCGATATCGATGCCTTCAACCGTGAGGCCCAGGGGCAAATCGCCATGCATTACTTTGTACGCAAGATCCTGCTCAACAGGCCGGCAAACGATTATCAACCCTGGCAGCCTTACATCGACGCCATCCGCAATGCGGCTTGAGTAACCCGCATTGAAGATAAGCATCGTTACTTCAGCGCATTGCCTGGAGCTGCTGCAACCCCTGGTATCCGCTTACCAGGGTAAACAGTATCAGGTGGCCTGGCAGGATTCAGGAGGAATCCTGCCGGCGCCACCCATGCTGGAGGAGCTGGCCCAGGCATGCGATGCCATCGTCGTTATCGGTTCCGGGCGGCGCGCGCCCGGCACCGCCCTGCCCGGTCCTGTCATCCGCTCCAGGGAGGGACGGACAATACCGGTGGGCTGGATTCCGCATTTGAGTGATGAAAGCCTTGCCGCCTTTTCCCGCAAAGCGGCAACCATCCATCACCGCCAGGCAAACCAACGGAAATCGATCGCCGTGCTGGCGCAATGGCAGCCCCGGTATCTACAACTGGCCAGACGCATCGAGGAGATTCTGCAACAGCGGAATACCCCGGTATTTCGCTGGACCAGCGATCTCATGTTCCGTGAAGATATGGTCCGAGGTTTGGCTACCGGCCTCGCCGCCGCGGTCTACGTCGGGCATGGACGACCGAACGGCTGGGTGGGCTATAGAGGCACCCGCGCGCAACATTTCAATTCACAGGAAGGGGAGCCTCTCGGGGCGCTGTTTTCACTCTGTTGTCGCACCGCCAGTCGCAGGCGCACAGGTGTATCCTTTGCGGAGAAATTAACCATGGCCGGCGTTGCCGGGGCGGTATTCGGCTCGGTAACGGATACCCTGCACCGGAACAATACACGTTGGGCGATCCGTTTAATCCAAGGCTTGACGGAGAATATCACCAGTGTGGGAGAATTGATCGCCGCCGCGCTGCCGGTCAATGATCGGGCCATCACGGATTACCGTATTATCGGCGATCCGCTAGCACCCCTGCTCAGCACAGCGTCGGCAAACGAGTCGGCATCGAAAATACCGGTGTACCCGTAAACGGAGAGTGATGATGAGCCGCATAGGGGAATCACGCAGTGAAATTCTGGCCGTGTTACTGAAAGAACTGGCCGCGATGAAACTGAAGCTGCCGGCGCAGGTGCCTACAGACATGCCGTTTTATCCGGATATGGAAATGGATTCACTCACTCGCGTTGAATTTATCGCACGCGTCGAACAGGCGTTTCGCCTGCAGGTGCCGGACGATGAGTGGCAAGCCCTGACCTGCCTGGAAAAAGTCACCGACTATATTGAACGGCATCGATGAATGTGAAGGTTCTCGTCACTGGCGTAGGCATACTCACACCTCTCGGCGATTCACCGGATCGACTCTGGCAAGCCCTTATCAAGGGTCAGACCGCAGCTCGCGCCTGGCCGGATCTCGAAGCCGAGGGTTTCCGTATTACCACAGCCTGCAGAATCGATGACAGCGCCCGGCCAGACCCGAAACGCGGCCGGAAACTTGCGGTTCGCGCCGCAAGCATGGCTGTCCGCCATGCGGATCTGCCGCTTGATGGAAAAATCGCTCTCTTTGTCGGCGCCACCATGGGCGAGAGTGTTGCTTACGAACAGGCAGCGGAAGGGAAACCGCTGGATCTTGCTCAAGCATCGATCATGGCATATCCGCATGCCATTCAGCAGGCATTGAATATTCAGGGACCCCAGCGGGCATACGCCACGGCTTGCGCCGCGGGAAACTATGCCCTGGGCGCCGGTATAGCAGCGATACGATCAGGAAAGGCGAATGCCGCGATTGCCGGAGGCGTTGAACCTTTTTCGCGTATAGCCATGACAGGCTTCAGCCGGTCCCGCGCCATGGCCGGCGACTGCTGCCGGCCATTTGACCGGGATCGAAGCGGGATGCAACTGGGCGAGGCCGCCGCATTCCTGGTCCTGGAATCGGAAGCCAGGGCCTATCGGCGAAACGTCGAACCACTGGCATGCGTCGAATCACTGGGACTGAGCTGCGACGCTTACCATCCCACAGCACCGCTCCCGGACGGACAGGGCATGAGCCGGGCGATGCAACAGGCGCTGTACAAGGCAGGCATCGATGCAACAGAGGTGGATTGGATTTGCGCTCATGGCAGCGGCACCCAGGCCTCGGACAACGCAGAAGCCAAAGCGATTGAACGGCTGTTTCCCCATCAACCGCATGTCTCCGGTTACAAAGGCGCCATCGGTCACTCCCTGGGAGCGGCAACCGCGGTTGAGGCCGTGATCACAGCGCTCGCTTTAAGACACAGGGTTTTGCCGCCCACCACGAACTTCCGCAATGCCGATCCAGAATTCACACTGAATATCGTGCAGCAAGCCGAAACTCAGCCATCCTTACGCTGGGCATTGAATTGCGGCTACGCCTTTGGCGGATTGAACTCCGCCTTGTTAATGGGAGCGGTCTGATGCATGCCTATCCGCGGCGGATAATTGATATCAAACCGGAAAAAACGCTCCCCTACGATGAAGGCATAGCATGGCTAGCCAGCCAACTTAAGCAACGGGTGGACGGCTTCAACTGCAATCCTGAAGCACGGGGTATCTATCTCGCTACCATGGACAGCGGCGCCGCCGCTTCAGTCGCGTTCTGGGCGAATGCGCTAAAACACGGCCCAGGCTTCGCCAATCCCGCCGATTTTCCCTTGACACTGGCAAACAGCTCCGCCGCCGTCGTGTCCCAAATGCTCGAAATCCAAGGGCCCAATTATACCCTGTCCGGCGGCAGTGACGCCGTGTACGCCGCTTTTTCTCAGGCCATACACGACCTGTCCGCATCAGATGAATCCGTACAAGAGGGTCTGGTGCTTGCCCTCGACGTATCGGAGACAACTCGCTGTATCGGTATGATCCTGACAGCCAGCGACAATCAGCCATCGCTTGGCACGATCCGTGAGGATGGTGTGGTTGAATCACTTGCTCCGCCCTATACAGCCGAGAGCCCGACCCTTGCCATGAGCACCTTTATTCAGCAATTCCTTAATCGGGGCGAATCCTATATACAAGCAGGCGAGGGAACTATCTATTGCCGCAAACGCTGATTTCGGTCGGAGTCGGTGATTATGTCGTAATATTCCGGTAAACCGCATAATCCCAAAACTCCCTTCCTGATCTAGAAGGTCCAACCCAGCCTTCCATTAACAACTCCTTAGCTATAAGGTGATTGATCAGCCCATGACCAACAAGCAAAACGCTTCCGTATTCGTTGGCCAATTGTATCAACCTTTGAGCCGCCTCTACGGCGCGTCTCTTCGCGCCAGCGAATGACTCACCATTTCGTGAAAACCCCAACAGCCACAGACTCCTCAGGATAAACACCCAGGCACTGATTGGCAGCATAACTGAGCCACTATTAAAGTGCGGTATAGCGGTCTCACGAAATAGTGGCTCTGTTAAGTGAATTTTATGGAATCCAAGCGCCCTCGCTGATTCCATGGAACGCGCAAGATTACTGCAAACCACGGCATTATGACCTCCAACCGCGGCCATAACCTCTCTTGGCGGCTCGCCAACGATTCCCGACGAATCATATAACTTAGCGATGTTGCTCAATTCATTTGCACGCACCTTGCCAGATAGCTCGAAAACCGGCTTGCCGTGCCTGAGTAAAGTAATCTGCATTGCCTACCCGCAGTAAAGAAGTGCGAGGAAAATAGATCAATAATGGCGGCCCATCATCCACCCATGAAATATTATCCCCTTGAGACGTTGCCGACAAGGATGTCAATCAGCGCTCGCAGAGTTCTTAAGTTGCGATTTCAAATAATTCTATACTTTTTTCCTTGACTCCAGGTGGTAGCGGACAAGATTTTCGGGTACTTCGATCAAGGTGCACACCGATTAGTTCAGTGCTTGCCACCTCCCGCATATCCTCTGTCTTGTACATTATGTGAAGAAAGCGGATCGTCTTATTAGTCACTTCGATAACTTTCGACCTTATTACCAGCGTCTCACCCGCAACGACCCCCGAGATGTAGCTTGTACTCTGCTTCAGCGCGGCCATGCCACGATCAGTATCCCTGATATAATCCGAAGTGATTCCAATCATTGAGAAGAGCTGCCATGTCGCCTCATCAAATTTCGCGGCATACCATTTGACATTCATGTGCCCATATAATCCATTTGATTCGGATATGCGATACCCCTAGTCGTAAATTACTGTTTCTTTTTCGTGACGCTCGGAACTTGGATCAGTCAATGATTCCACTCCCATGATCATTTTGATGTAATTCTTTGGCAAGCCATTTTCCACCGCCCCACTTAACACATGATTCTTGTACCAGGAATACGGCTTCAATGCCGAATTAATGTCCGTTGCGTAGTAAGTAACGGCATTCATTGTTTTGCCGTTAAGCGTTTCAAGCTCAATAGGCTTTTCTTCGTAGCCGTTGCCAAGCCCTTCCCATCTGTCCAGCTCAGATTTCCCAGTTTCCGATATATCGAATACCACACCAATAACGGCATGGTCATTGTTCCCGGTTTCAGAAGCATCGCATTTACCCGAGCCGTCCTTACTTACCTTATGAAATCTCAATTCATGCTTTTTAAGCTTTGCCACAGCCACAAAACGAGCCGAAGGGGCTCTTTCTCGAAGCCGCCGGGTAGACATATTGGACCCATAGGAAAAATATAGCATCTCAATGCCTCAGGCTAAGATCATCGGCACTTCCCCGGGTTGAGCGAATCGTTCATACAAATCACTGGGGCTCAATCCTCCATCTTGAAATCGATGGCCCGCGACAGATTATTAATCACAACTTCTTTTATTTACACGACTTCAGATATGCCAACCACATAGTTCTTGCCGTAAAATTTTGCGCACTTTGGGCAAGTTGTATAGAAAAAGTAAGTTGTCTTTACTTTTTTACCTTGATCGTTGACGAAAGCGTCCATTTCTTTCTCCCAGTCGGGTAAATTCTTAAACGGCCCTTCGAAAACCTTGGTTAAGTAGTCCCCACTCATTTTCACCATCTTCTGTCCGAGGACATCTTTTTTAACCGAAAAGTAGTGTTCACTACTCCATGCTGATGTGTCATGAGACATAACGATGAATTCCCCATCAGGCATTCCACCCGCCTTGCCGATTGCAGTAAATGTTTTGGGAAAAACCGATCCCATATTGATTGGAATATGAAATAGACTTCTGGTTTTCGCCTTGACAAACAGCTTATCCTTAAACTGAAGCGTTTGTTCATCCCATCCCTCTGGCTTGAACCTTGGGCAACAGCCTGTCGGATTGTCACTCATATCGTATTGAGGTAAAGCGTTAATCTCCATTACCAGTCTCCTTCTCGTATCGAGCTGCGGATGCCACCAATTTACTCAGACGCCCACTCAAGTCACCGCTATATTAGGGCCTGTTAACACTAATTTGATAGCCACTGCCAAGACCCTGTTTTCGCCCAGCGGCGTTATCAGTCGCTTATGTAGACCCAGCTACACGGCGCTCCTCGTGCCTTGATTGGCGCTTTTTCAGGCACAACAGTGGCTATCAAATTAGTGTTAACAGGCCCTAGCATAATCACGACAGTCTGATTAACTGTAAATGCTGTCCGGGGGACCACTCATATCGGTCGGCACGATTTCACTATTGGTTGGATTATCGTCTCCACCATTGTCGGATGAACTATCGCCGCCACCGCCACAGGCAGACATCAAAAAAGTCAGCCCCATCATGAGAACTATTTTTCGCGCCTTGCCGCCTATCCCATCGCTCATATTATTGCACATTGAAAGATTCCCCCTCGCTCCAAACACCGTAGCCGACCGTGCTCCAGGTGCGCACCCACCATTTAGCATCACCGATGGCGAGGGCGGTTGACGGATCGATTGAACAGGTGACAGTCCCTGATTCGCAGCCGACTTCACTTGCCCTATACCATTTGCCAACTGCATGCTTTTCGCTGTCATCCACCCACAGGTAGTACCAGGTTGCATTTAGCACGGCATTCCAGGTGTAGGTGGGTGAGTTCGTCCAGTTTCCTGATGGCGCCACAAGTGATGCACGATCGGGAGTGGGGGAGAGTCTCGTGACGAGAGCATCATACCCACCCTTAGGCGTAGAGTCGTCCGTTACCGGGTAATCAGTTACCGAGTCCGGGGTATATCCGGTCACATACATATTTCCGGAGTCATCCACTGCTATATCACGGCTGTTATCGTCCAACGATCCTCCGATGAGCGTGGAGAAAGTCACGGCTCCATCGGGTCCGAGTCTCGTGACGAACACATCCTTCGTTCCCCCAACATATTTAGAGCCATCCGTCACAGGATAACCGCTTGACCAGGTATCACCGGTCACATACATGCTTCCGGAGCTGTCAACCGCTATCCCATGGCCAGTATCAGAATTAGATCCTCCGATAAAACTGGAGAAGGTTCTGGCGCCTGCCGGGGATAGTCTGGTAACAAACACATCAAAATTACCCTTATGCGAGGAGAAATTTGTCACGGGATAATCAGGTGACCTCGTGCCTCCTGCCACATACATGTTCCCGGAGTCGCCCACCGTTACGCCCCAGCCATGATCCGAATCCGATCCTCCGATAAGCGTGGAAAAAGTTACGAACCCGTTGGGGGAGAGTTTAGTGACGAACGCATCGCTAACCCCACTATGTGAGGAGCCGTCTGTTACGGGATAATCGGTTAACGATTCCCATGCGTCCATGGTGTACCCGGTCACATACGCATGTCCCGAATCGTCCACCGCTATGTCATTGCCAATATCTGCAAACGACCCTCCGATGAGAGTGGAGTAGATCATGGTTCTGGTGGGAGAGAATTTTGTGACAAACACGTCATCAGCCCCATGATGTGTGGAGTCGTCCGTCACAGGATAATCAGTTGTCGCATTCTCCGTATGCCCAGTGATATATATATTCCTGGAATCATCCACCGCTATACCCTCGCCAAAATCCTTTCCCGATCCACCAATGAGCGTGGAGAAAATCATGGTTCCCCCACCGGATAGTATCGTTATGAACGCATCACCAACCCCCTTATATGTAGAGCCGTCCGTCACAGGGAAATCGTTCACACTGCTAAACGAATATCCGGTTACATAGATGTACCCTATGTCATCCACGGCTATACTCATACCAATATCGTTACCTGATCCACCGATGAGCGTAGAGAAGAGCAGGGTTCCGGTAGGGGATAATTTCGTCACGAACACATCATCCAGGTCTCCATTGCGCGTCGAGCCGTCCGTAACGGGATAATCGGCTGACCTCATTTCCCCGGTCACATACATATTCCCAGCGCCGTCCACCGCTATGCTATTGCCTTCATCGTCACTCGATCCCCCGAGGAGGGTGGAGTATGAAAGCACAGGGTCTATCACCAACGGGATTGATTTGTCATATGAACCGACCCTGAAAGCCACTCGCCCTGAGTCTCCCATCAGATAGCGGCTATCCACCTTTACGCGTTTGCCGTTTTTCTCTTGGTACGCAATCGGCGCTTTCAACATCACCTCGCCACCAACCAGTGATAAAACCAGATCGTCCGACTCGTTTATCGCCATCGATTGAGCCCCGTCAAAAGAGAGACTAATCACAGAAGGATCAGCACCGGGAGAGACCACGAAATCGTATTCGAGATTTTGCGGGTTACCGTAATAGACAAGGTCAATGCCATCGTAAATATCGCTGTAAGCAACCTTGCCGTATAGCGGAACGTTGAGCGCCCACTTGGAGGAATCGTAGCCCTTATAGTAATGATACTTCGCCTGCTGGATATCGACGCCTCCTGCTTTCGAATCAGTCCGGCCACCGACTGGCGTCATATTTACGATAGCCGTGGAGCCCTCCTTTCCGCCACTGCGAAGGCCAAGGGTGGCCGCCCCGCCCTCGGCAAGGTATATCGCGTAACCTTGGCCACGCGACATGAAATTCACCTGTTTATCCATCTGCCCACGGTTTTCCTCGAACATCATCGGAAGCTTCTGCATTGAGGAAGCCACCGTCGACTTTATCGCAGCATCCGGCTCGGATAATACAGGGGATGACACGAATTCGGTTTGGGCATCAGGCAGAACAGGCGAGCTGTCAGGTTGAATTGACTTCGCCTGTGTTGTCACATTAGCGTATTCCGCAGATATAGATATCGAAAACAGCAATATCGCCGAATATACAAGCAACTTTTTTAGTTTAATGGTCACGCCCTTCATCCTCCCGCGTTTCTTCTCATTGCGAATTTTTTTGGTTATTAGTCCCAAAGTATAGGAAAAAAATAGCTTTTCCTCTAAAAAACCAGGGATATTGGCCAGCCGCCTCCCTTGCAGCCAAGGCTGCATCGCTACGCGGAGAGGTACAGATATAAGCTGTTTCCGAAGCTTAGGATGTGTTCCTGCTAGATAGCTTAAAGAAGTTTAATGAAAACTTAATAACGTAATATCATGGACAAAGACGAATAAATATCATGAAGAACAACGCCGGCAATGGCAGGCCCTTGTCAAGCGTCGCAACGCCGAGCCGGATCATTCGCGGGGCTCCCGGAGGGCGAGCCACTGAGCGGTCATTCACCGCGTTGCACTGGCTTTCAATAGCCTGCTATTGCCGCGCCGATGCGCCTTGCGCCTTGCGCCTTGCGCCTAACCGTTCCCTAACCGCCCTTGACGGGCGAGGCCCAACACTGGCCAATGAAGCGTAAATTCTCGCCACTCAGGGCAGTATGACGTGACTCGAGAACAAATGAAAACGCGGTGTAGCGATGGGGGTGAATTCGCTGTAGATAATACCGCTACCGTCGGCCTGCGCGTCGTAACCGCAGGCGCCGTTAAAACTGCCGCTACTGCCGTCCACGCGTTTTATCAATACCGGATTGCCGGCGATGCGCTCAACCCTGGCGCTGTCCAGATCGCTGACACGAAACACCAGACAGCCGCTGTAACGGTTCGTCGGCTGGTCGGCGCCGGGAATGACCTGGTCGACCCCAGTAACGATGAGATAGGTCGCCGTCTCGGTATCCACCAATTCCGAAGCGCCAATAAAATCCAGCGATTCACCATTGAGAGAGAATTGTGAGGCATCAGCGGCGGTGAGCAGATCACCCAGGTAGTCGCAGGTGGAGAAGACACGGTCACAGCGCAGCAGTACGATCTTTCTCTCACCTGTGCATTGCAGGCTGATGCAGATACCGTCGCTTCGCGCCAGCACACCCGGCTCGGTAAACAACGTGCAGCCACCGAGATCCGTGCTGTAATCCGTATTCAGCGGAAACTCCGGCGGCCCGATAACAGGGTCCATATCAGCACTGTTGTACAGTGAGCCGGTAAAGAGTTTGCGTTCCGCATGCCAGCTTCCGTCGGGTGTCGCTGCACTGCTGTATCCGATCCAGCTGTTCTGATATAGCGCCGCCGGATCCGGGCTGCCGATGGCGGCAACACGGTGCCAGAGGATCTTCCAGCGCTGATTTGCATCGGTATCGTAGGGGTCGTAGAAGAGCCGCGAAACCTCGAAGCGCCAGGTCACCCAAACAGCCTCCGCGCCGACAGTCACTTGAAAATCGGGCAGTAGATTTGATTGATTAGGATCGACACCGACATCGACCCAACTTGCGCCGCCGTCCTGTGACGAGGCGATGCGCGTGCGTACCTGCGACAATCTGGAGCACACTAGCCTCTGGCGTAACACTATCACCGCCTTCGTTCTCACCACCCCCGCATCCGTTAACAAGCAACAGGATTGTCGCGAAAAGTACCTTGATTCCATTCTGATGCATGCCGTTTACCTCTCACAGGCTTTTCCGATGCCTAGGGATCCAGGACACGACATTCATCTTCACCCGCTGAGGACCGTGTGGGCATATATGGACGCCCCGGCACAACTGGGAACTAGGTGGAGGGAACTGGGTGGACACCCACACATTGCAAACTGGGGGATACCCACTCATAATGTCTATTACAAGACCCTATTTTTGGCGGGTGTCCGGCTAAAACACAGGCTCCGTTCCCCAACAGCATAGACTTAAGCCTTAAATTGCGGTTATATTGAACGTTCTATCTGTTCGCCATTTCTGCTTAAAAAAATGCTAAATCTGTTTAATCGCCACAATCCATTATTAGACGAAGACATTATTGAATGGATTTTTAATTGTTATGCATGGGCATTAGACCAATTTGATAGAAGCGTATTTTTTAATGAGACAATTTTAGTTATCCCTGACAACACGCACTTTCCAGGTCGTGAGCAGTCAGTCGAAGGCATGGCGAATCTGATATTCAACCAGGTCAAGCAATATGCAGGTATGGCGCATTGGCCTACTCACTTGATCAATCAAAGTGATGCAAAATGCCAGGCTCCGGGTAGTCTGCCTGTTGAAATTAATGGCGCATTGCGAGGAAAGAGTGCCCTTATTGACTTGTCGCATACCGAGACGACTGGTAATACGCTTTCATTTTTTTATGATCCTCAGCAGCTCAATAGCCCTGAGGGTTTAATCGCTCATTTTGCCCATGGCTTGTCCTATCACCTTGCATCTACCGCAAAGGCCCCACCCCCAGGGGGGGAAGATTATGCGCCAATAGCGGGAGAGCTGACCGGTGTTTTTATGGGTTTTGGTTTAATGTTTGCCAATAGCGCCACTGTTCCCCGTGGTGGCGGCTGCGGGGGCTGCGCGGGACAAGGCCCTGTCAGGCAGGCATTTCTTAGCGAGGAGGAAGCCACTTACGCATTGGCCCTTTTTTGCGTGCTGAAAAATATTGGGGCCAATAAGGCCGTTGGACATTTAAAGAAGTACCTTCGGAGATTCTTTAAAGCTGCAGTGAAAGACTGTGAGCAGAGAATGAAGAATTACTCTCATTTAAAGTTGACTGATGCTGTTAATCATTAATCAAGGTCATTCTTGAAGCCCTGAACTCGATATATTGAGTTACCGGGTTAATAATGCCCTTTATACATTCACAACACCAAATAGTGTATCAGCATTTAGTTCAATTAACCCTTCACATGACAGCTCTTCGATTTCGATTAGATGTTCTTCCTTAAACTGCTGAAGCTGCACGTAACTCAGTTGATCAAGGAGAGATTTATAGCCGGCATTATTAAGTAACGACCACCAATCGTTTACTGTAATAAAATAACGAATCGGGTAATGTACCACATTTATACTTTCAAACTTGCTTGTTGCCACAAGTTCTTCAATTTGCTGTTTAGTTTTAAGCCTTTCTCTAAGGCGCGAGGGGGCTTCAATACTATAACTGTTCTCAAGCCGCTTCAAGAATAACTCAGCATACGGATTAAAAGCCTCTTTAGCAAATGACGAAAAAATAAACATTCCGCCCGATTTAATTGTTTTACAGATTTCCTTATAGGTAACTTCCATATCAGGATAAAAGAAAAGAGCGTATCCACAAGTCACGACGTCAAATACTTCATCGTCATATTGAATATTGTCAACGTCACGTTGCTTAAAACTAATATTATTTAGGCCTTTTTCGCCAGCCTTGTACTTTGCCCTATTCAGCATTCCTTGTGATAAATCAATAGCTTCAATGTTTGCGTGACGGTGCTTAGTTGCCACTTCAACAGCAACAGCGCCAGTTCCAGTTGAAAGATCAAGTACATTCATTGTTTTCAATGAGGGCACCAACTCTGACATCTTCTTTGCAGAAATAGAAAAAAATGCATTTTCATCATATCTGCTCGAAACATTGTCAAAAGTTGCTTCTATGTCTTTCTTGAATTTGTTTCTATCAATACTGGTCATTTTTAGTGGTATCTATGGCTAACGAGCCTATACAAACACGCGTTTAAGGCAACGAGACTCTTTATGCATTCGTAATGGCTTGTCGATCCTGGCCTGAGTTTGTGTAAGACGGTTTTTCAAATGTAAAATGTTGGGCGCCCCTATATTCGCACAGTCACAGTAGGGACACCGGTTGCCCGGCGCCCCCTGCACAGATCCCCGCATGAAGTTTTCCCTCACGGGGCTCCTCGGTTGTACTCG
>JAHXHS010000017.1 GCA_025656455.1 Candidatus Thiodiazotropha sp. (ex Epidulcina cf. delphinae)
GCAATGGCTTCTAACTCTTTTTTGTTCATCTTGCTTATCTCCCATTGAAGAACTAATGATAAGCAGATACACAATCTAATTTACAGTCCCGGAAAAGATAATACAGTTGACCACTCCATGGGATACACATGGTATGATGAATTAATAATTTCTACTCAACCTATTGCACTGCCTACCGATTCTTTTCCACCTTCACCACCAACCGATTTACAGATAAATTAACTCAAATACTAAAACAGTTTAATCCGTTTAATCAGACACCCATTCAAATTTCAAGTGATTTTGGGTGGGTGTCCTGTTTACCCCCTAATACCCCCTAACGATAATTGCGTTCTTGTTGAATTGCCTGGTTAGGTTGCTCCTGCTCCATTGAGCATGGTGTGCTTTGGCCAGTAAATAGCACTAGCTTTATACCTCCTGATATAAATGCATTAGTAACTGAGACTAAAATACTTACAAGCGTTAGACCAACAAGGCCGAGAAATAGGTATTGCATGGCATCAGAGAATTGAATTTCAAATGCTTTTTCATTAATAACCCCGCTTACTATTAAGCCACTTTTTTCTGTGCTGCTAATTAGCCACTTTACTAATTCGACTTCCGCTGGCGCCTGGATGATCTGCACTGAAATATAGGCCAGATATAGAAGCGTTCCAGCGCCTGCGATTATCAAAAACAGACCAATCCAGAATATTGGCATGCTCATTCTTTCTTTAACGATATCTCTATTTGCCATTTCTTATGTAATCAAACAGTTTAGGATTCCGACAACATAAACACCCACTCAAACCATTGCCATATTATCACGATTATGGCAATCTGCCAGTCATCCTCATCACCCGATATCAAGGAGCGATATCATGCCAAAACCTCGGAAAGTCCTGATCTCCCTCGACGCCTTTCCCTATTACCATTGCGTCTCCCGCTGCGTCCGGCGTGCCTGGCTTTGTGGTGATGTCGAATCACTTTGACGGTCATCGAATTGTGGCATTGCCTTTACAAAGGTTCGTTACTCTCCCAGCGCTACCTTCAGGGTGAATCGCTATCATCGGTGGAGTGGCAAGTCCTGGACGCACAAGTTGCACTCTGGCGATCCCGATTAATGGATATCAGCGGGTTCATGCACTGTCTCAATGAGTCGATTGCCCGTGAGGCCAATCGTGAGGATTGCCGTATCCTTGACTTACTTGGGGTGTCCATATATGTCTCAGTTATTCCGTCGGTTATTCGTCGACACACGGAATATCGCCCACTACACCCCCTGCTTCCGTCAAGGGTTGTGACTGGTGTCACATATCCGCCGGGTAAAGGGGAGGCGTTCTAAAACCGGCCCTATAATCAATATTGGGTATACATGGAAGTTATTCATGATAGCGATTCAGCAATACGGCCTCCTTCATCCGAACCAAGTCAGTCTGGATCAGACAATGGTCGAGGGTAATGCCCTTATCCGGCGCTGGCGGGTTTATCGTCTATCCATTCAAATCAGCAGTTCGAATCAAAGCAGAAGGTCGACTGTTGCCAAACCGGGCTGGCCAGTAGCAAGAACGGCTGCTAGCTCGAAGCACAAAGCGGCCTCGCATGGAGGTGACTGTCGCCGAGCTAACCCACCTGGCTTGCATCATCACATACCGGTGTTGCGTCCAGGATGGATGAACGCAAGGAGATGGCGGTTCTGTGTCGCTACGTTGCTTCGCCGGAATTATCTGTCGGTCACCACCTGGGTCATCAGTACAAGCAGCCCTGTGTCGCGGATAGCCCATCTCAGTTCTTCGAATCGTTCGAGTTCAGCACCCATTTCATCGATGGGTGCGAAAACCCCAGGGTCAATCCGCCCCATTACCGCGGTGCGTCATACCATCGGCGTCCGGTATCGGTATTCAAATCTCCGCACATGCAATGTTAAGCGCACAGGCCTTTCCCCGGCAGGGGAATCAATATATGAAGACAAATAAGAGTGGCATTCAATGAAAACGATGACAGACACCCCCCAGACATCCCTTCCAATCCTTGCCAGGTTGTGGACCTTTTTTCTGTTGCTGGTTCTCGGTCTTTCGGCTCAGGTCCAGGCTTCGGATCTCGGCTTGGCAGAGGCGGACTGCCGCTGCTGCCATGGCTCTACCCTGGCTGACCGTCATCATCTTACGGTCATCAACCGTGGATTTGAATGTCTCTCCTGTCACCCGATGAACTGGAACCCAACAGCCATGCAGTACGATGTAGTGGTTACACGGGACTGCCTGCAGTGCCACACCGGCTCACTGGCCGACCGCCACCATCTGCTGGTAGACCAGGTGACTATTGACTGCTTTACCTGCCATACGGTCATTTGGGATCCGGCGGCCATGATGTATGTGCCTGTCTTCAACAACAGTTGCAATGTGCCGCCTCAGCCCACCGCCCTCCTGGCCACCATTAACGGTACGGTTACAGATACCTCCGGAAGCGCTCTGGGATGGGTGCAAGTTGCCACCGATAGCGGTAACTATTCCGTGCTGACCACCGCTGCCGGTGACTTTCAACTGGCCGATATCGCGCCTGGAAACTATGTGATTACTGCGTCAGCCAATGGCTATGTCAGCGCAAGTCAATCCATCACTGTCATCGACGGTCAAACGGCGGCCCTTGACTTTGTCCTCTCTCCCGTGGTCATCCCCGCAACGATTACCGGCCAGGTCATGGATGCCAATCTGGCGCCTGCGCTGGCGGCCAGCATATCCACCGGAAACGGTCTCTATACCACGCTCACTGATGCAGACGGAAACTTCACCCTCAGCGACGTAACCGTGGGGAGTTATACACTGACAGCGGAAAAAACCGGTTACGGTTCTATCTCCCAGAATATCTCCGTCACTGACGGTCAAGTCCTTGTCACACAGTTAGTGCTACCTGATATTCCCCTGGAGATTTGCGGTGACGGCCTGGACAACGACAGTAATGGTCTTAGCGATTGCGCAGATCCGGTTTGCGCCAGTACGCTCGAGTGCCAGCCTCCCGTGGAGATCTGTGGAGACGGCATTGACAACAACGCCAACGGCCTTATCGACTGTGGCGATCCGCTTTGTAGCGCCACCGTTGCCTGCGTGCCGCCAGCCGTAGAGATCTGCGGTGACGGGATTGATAATGATGCCAATGGTCTTACCGACTGCGCCGATGTAGCCTGTGCCAGTAGCGCCGATTGCCAGGTTGCTGGCGCCGAGATTTGCGGTGACGGCATCGATAACGATAGCAATGGCCTGGCAGATTGTAGTGACCCGGTCTGCATGGGGACGGCCGGTTGCCCGTCGCCCACCGCAGAAGTCTGCGGCGACGGCATCGACAACAACGGCGACGGTCTGCTGGACTGTGCTGATCCCATATGCAGCGCCGCAACCAGATGCCTGTACGAGATGTGCAACGACAGTATCGACAACGACGGCAACGGCCTTGCCGACTGTGCCGATCCAATCTGCGCCAATACCAGCAAGTGCCTGCCGCCGCCGGTGGATATCTGTAGCGACGGCCTCGACAATGACGACAACGGACAGGCCGATTGCGATGATGCCAAGTGTGCTTCAAGGTCGGCCTGCGCCACGCCAGTTGTCGAAGAGCTTTGCAACAACGGCATTGACGATAATGCAGACGGGTCAGTCGACTGCGCCGATACCCAATGTATGAGCCGTTCGGTCTGCATGACGGAAATTTGTGGCAACAGTCTTGACGATGACGGTGACGGGGTCGCCGACTGCGCCGATTCTGACTGCGTGAACGATGCCGCCTGTGCTGCTCCCACGACCCCTCAACCCATCTCTTTCTCCGCCCGAACCTCCGGTTCAAAGGACGGTTCCAGTGTCGACAAGCTGGCAGATGGGGATATGAACACCCGCTGGTGGACCGCCCATGACGATGACGAATGGGTCTGGCTCGACCTGGGAGGAATCTACTGGGTGAACGAGATCAATATTCACTGGTCCAGCGAATATGCCGAAGAATACAAAATCAAGGTTTCCAAAGACGGAAGGTACTGGAAAACCGTCAAGGAGATCGACCATGGCGTCGGTGGCATCGATACCCTCAGCTTCGACGCAAGGGAGGCTCGCCATGTCATCATCGATTTAGAAGATGCCGCTACCTCCGGTTATTCAATCAATGAAATTGAGGTCTTCGAGGGGCAGTTTCCCACCAGCGACACCGATCCGGACGAAGATGGATCGGGAAGTGACGACGGCGCGACTTCAGAGTCTTCCGGCGATAATATGGCCCTGAATACCCCTGTCCTGGCCTCTGGTTTCGTGGTTGGCTATGAGCCACAGATGGCGGTCGACGCTAACAAGGGCACCCGCTGGAAGTCCCAAGGAGATGATGATGAATGGATGCGAGTCGATTTGGGGAATGTCGTCTCAGTCAATAAAGTCATTATTCACTGGCATCGAGACTATGCCGAAGATTACAAGGTCAAGGTCTCCTCGGATGGAGATAAGTGGAAGACCGTTATGGAAATCAAACACGGTAATGGAGGCCGGGACAAGATCTCCTTCGCCAGCAGAGACGCCCGGTATATCCAGATCGATTGTGAAGATGCTTCTCATGATGACGATTCCGGCACACAAGCATTTTCGATCTACGAACTGGAGGTCTACCGGCGTAGAGCCCGGCACTGACGAAATAGTGAAAAGGGCCTGCAGAAATGCAGGCCCTTTTGTTTGAGCCAAGTGGCGAAGGGATCAAGATTACCGGTTGGGCGATTTTTGATTGATTTTGGGTGAGTGTCCAGATAATCCTAATGACATAATGCAACGCATCAAAGTCACACTCAACGCTGAAATGGGACTTTTTCAACAGCCCGTCTGACTCTTCTTCGTATTTTTTCTCTAGTCTGTCATCCGTTGGGTAAGAGCTAATAATTATGAGCTATTAATTCTTGACTTATTTGGGGTGTCCATATATGTCTGGGTTAGTGGCGGGGTACCGGAAAGGATACCTGGTTGCAGAGATGAGCCAACATCAGCTGTAACAGATATCGGAGAACTCTCAACTCCTGAAGTATCAAAGGAGGTTAAGGAAATTGTACCAGTTGCCCCTGAAACTGTTACCAGGCAGTCCATCTGACGTGCAGCAGAGTCTGAGACTTCACAAGCCAGAGAGCTATCATAGTAGAGCCTGAAACCAGCAAGGCCTGGTGTAGCAGTGTAATCCCATTCAACATGGACCAGGCGATCTCCGGATGCAAAAACAGCACCGGCCTCAATGCTTGCAACAGGCAAGTCATTGACGGCACTTACAGTCAAAGTTACTGAACCGCGGTCAGTTCCACCCTGACCATCATCCACAGTATAGGTAAATGAGTCAGAACCACTGTAATTTGACGCTGGGGTGTATGTGGCAGAATTTCCTGAGATAGAGACTGCACCGTGGTCTGCCTGCCCAACAGACGCGAGACTTAAGCTGTCACCATCAACATCGGTGTCATTTGCAAGAACTGCAATAGTCACTGTTGTATCCTCAAGAGTAGTAGCAGTATCCGCAATAGCTGCAGGGGAATCGTTTACAGGGGCAATTGTGATACGTACAACCGCAGGACTTGATTCAACTGATCCATCACTAATTGCAAATGTGAACTCGTCTGTTCCACTGAAATCAGCTGCAGGGGTATATGTAAAGGCCCCAGTTGATGCACTGCTCAAAACAACAGAACCATTTACAGGATTCGTTTTAATAATGTAAGCAACAGTATCTCCATCCGGGTCAGAACCTGTTAATGTTCCACTGGCAGCAGTATTTTCATCGGTATTTAATTGAACCGAATTCGCAGATGGTGGATTGTTGACAGGAATAATGACTACCGAAACAGTGGCAGTATTTGAATCTAGTTCACCGTCATTTACTTTAAACGTAAAGGAGTCATTCCCTACAGCACCACTATTGGGAACATATGTAAAGATACCTGAAGATGTATTGGTGATTGTTGCAGTACCACTGGTTCCGCTACTTTCAAGGCTGTAAGTGAGGCTTTGCCCTTCGGGATCAACAGCGCTTAAAGTTCTGGTATGTGATTTATTCTGATCAGTAGAAAATGCATCACCTGAAGCTATCGGGGCAAGGTTGACTGTGCCAGTTACAGAGATACTTGTTGAAGCCTGTGCTGTTTCCCCAGCATCATCAGTAATAGTTAACGTTGCAGTGTATGTTCCAGGAAAGTCATAAATATGATAAACCGCTGGTCCTTCACCAATACTACCATCACCGAAATCCCAACTGTACGATGCTATTTTTCCATCTTCATCATATGAACTTCCTGCACTCATATACACCAGGAGCGGAGCATCATCTTCAGCGGCAGAACTATAAATTCCGGTGCTGTCAAAGGTGAAAACTTCTGAGATAGTTGTTTCAACACCAAACTGATCATATGCTGTCATCCATAATTGAACAGTACCATTATCAATATGGGTATAACAGTCACTCTGCCTGGCACCCGGGTCAGCTATTTCACAAACCATCCTGTCATTCTGGTACAGTCTGAAACCGGCAAGGTCGGCATCACCAGCCGGATAATCCCAGTCAAGTTGAATCAACCGTTCTTCTATACTGACCGAAACTTCAGCAACCGGTTTGACATTGGGAGCAGCCTGGTCAACCATTGTAATGGTCATCTGGTCCTGACCAGCAGCACCTTCATCATCAACAACAGTCAAAACTACAGTATAGTCGCCAGCTGCAATAAACTCATGCTCAACGTATTCACCGGATCCAGTATCACCATCGCCAAAATCCCATGAATAACTGACAATTGAGCCATCAGAATCTGTTGATCCATAGGCATCAAATGCAATTCTAGAAGTCCCAGACACCAGAGGAGTTGCGGTAAGAGATGCAACGGGAGGATCATTTGCCAGGGCAGGATCTCCGCCTCCGCCTGCGGTAGGGTCTGTAGCAGTGATTGTGATTGTTGTATCTGCACTGGCTCCGCCATCATCAATAACACTTAAAGTTACTGTATACATTCCTGGAGCCACGAAAGTATGGTCAAAAAGTTCGCCGGAGGCAGTCTCACCATCACCAAAATCCCAGTTAAAATCAGTAATTACGCCTCCTAAGTCACTAGAGGCACTTGCATCAAAACTTACTGTAAATGGAATGTCACCAGCGGAATTGGTCACCTGGATATCTGGCTGTGGAATATAGTTACCAAATTCATCAACAGATGGAGGGACGAGTGTGTATGGCGCAGATTGAGGACTTTCATCGCCCTGGAGATCAATCGCTGTGAGAGTAAAAATTGATGGAGAACCAGAAAGGAACACATCACAATCCATTTGCATTGAAACCACATCAGCACTGGCACACACTTGGACACCATCCTGGTAAAGAATGTATGTAATAGCAGATCCACTGTAACTCCATTCCACGTGAATGGTATGGACTCCCGCACCAAAAACCAGTCCGGGGAGCAGCAGGATATATCCCAATAAGTAAAAAGCTGTTTTTTTCATGATCAACACCTCAAACAACTCAGGCCCAATGGTTCTTCACATTCGGCAAGGAGTTGCTGGTATTTGGTAACATTATGTAATGACCAGTACATTTGTTCATTTTGTACAATTTACAAGTTCGATTGAGCTCTCACATTTAATGCTATGTCTATATATAATCGTCGGCTCTTCCCCTGATCGAGTGGGTAACTTTCATCTAACCACTCCCTCAGGGTAAAGATCCAATCCGCCAAGGTGTGAGTTATTGTCAAAAATAGAGCCAGTGGATTTCGCGCCTTGAACGCCTTTACTGATATGATTTTCTTGACTGTTGGTGATGTAGACATTCCTGCGCAAATTCCAGCTGAATTTCGTACACTATAAATGCTTACGAAACCATATTATGCTGTATCCAATTGAATGTTATGTCGTTGCAAAATCCGGATATAGCCTAAAATGAGAATCATATGTCATTTAATGGTGATAGCATTAATAACTGGGGCTTTCAAGGGGTATCCTTTAGTAATAAGAATATCATCCCAGTATGTATCTTGACCTTGAGGAGGACCACTTGGTGGATAATTGGGCCCAAATAAAAATCGTTTAAATTTAATTGTTGAAAAAGAAGGCCCTCGCAATATAGCATCTGTATACTCGGTGACTAAAGTCCCATCTACCCAAAGTCTGATAATCCCATCAGGATTCGGGATTGCCCCTGTAAATGAATTCATCTTCAAATGAATTTCAATTTTATACCAATTACCAACAATACATCCTGCGGGTGTAGCAATATTCCATGGTATTGGCTTATAGCTCCCATATGCCTCATTAGGGTACGAAATATACAAATCAGATGAGCCTTCTTGTAAAATAGCCTTAATAACTAAGCGGGGTTGAATTGTTACATCTTCTGTATCCAAGTAAAAGGTTAGATCAGTATTCATCGGGTTATTAAATGTACCCGCAAAAATATAGGTTTGGTGACTTGCTCTGTTTGAGTTAAAAACAAAAGGAGGGTTTTCTTGCCATCGTATATAATAGCTAATATATATCTCTTCTTGTCCCTCAAAAACCTGGTAACCACGAGCACTTGCTCCAGAATTTCCAGCTGGCACATACGCTCGAACACTCTTTGAACCGCTATGGGATGTTTTTGTAGTTACTTCAGCGCATGCATTTGTACATGAAGGGAAATAAGGATTGCCCTCAGAATTATAAAACCAGTCGGTATCACTCAGTTTATCTACTTCAAAATCTTCACAAAATAACCATTCAGGGCGTGGCGAATCACACTCTGATGCTGCATAACTTATTTCTCCATTAACAAATGTAAAACAAAACAGAACAAACCAATACACCAATAAGTTATTTTTCTTGATCCAGAATTTATTTGAGCTCACTATGCCACCTCATCTTAATTTTGAGTCAGATTTTTTCCACCGTAACTCATTTCAACTATCCTCAAAACAAAAGACAATTAATCCATTCTCGAAAGCTTGCCCTTTGACAAAGGGCATAGAAGACTTTGACCAGTCACTTATCATGACATTTTATGCTTTTCACCGTAAGCATTAGGAATGCAACTAATGGTTACTTTAGTTTTCTCAAAAAAACTTAGTACTATTTACAAACACACCATCCCCTACAACCGTTAATTCACCTTTGCTATGGCTATTGGTACGCCGATAAATTATCAACATAAATATCTGTACCCGAACCACCAGTATAAAAACGTATACCAGCATTCACGCCCGTTGGATACTGATTATCAGTTTTATCTATCACCATAGTCCCGTCAACATAAACTTTCAGATTGTCTCCTGAGGCTTCCACTTTTACCTTATATACACCCGTACCGTATTCTCCGTCATACAAACCAACCCAACTTGAGCTTGTATCTTGAAAACCAGATAAATTGATCCTACCATTTGAAAAATAGGTGTCATAGCCTGTCATGTTTGAAGTATCACCCCGAATAATAACGCCAGCACTTCTTGAAGATCCGTCATAAGACACATCCGCTTCCACCCAGTAATTATCGCCGGTTAGTGGAGTATTATGATAGGCTCTTGTCAACTTCCAGGTTTGCCCATAAGCTATTCCGTTTGCAATAGTAAGTTGCCCACTAACAACTGAATAGTCTCCAACCGAAGAATCTGTGAAATTGTCACTGATCACTGGTCCAGACATATTAATCATTTGTTGGGTTAAAGCAACAGCTCCTTGATCATCTATAACTGTCAACGTAACAGGGAAATTTCCTGAGCTAACATATTGATGAGTAATCATTTGACCTGTAGCAGTTAAACCATCACTAAAATCCCACCGGTACTCCGCAATACTACCATCCATATCAGAAGACCCACTAGCATCAAAATCAACAGTATCACCATTCTGGGTGTAATTAATCACCGCAGTGGGGGGGGTGTTTGCTCCATCTGAATCAGTGATTGTTACTCCTTTTAAACTACCCGCAAAGTCAGCTGCATAGCTGACAGCTGATAACTGATAACTGATAGCTAAGAAGGTCAGAGTGACATGGATTAAATACGAAAAGCTTGTTGTTGTTTTCGTTCGCTGGTTCATTATTTCATTTGTTTGTTTGTTGGTTGAGGTCATTATGGTGTTCTCCTTAATTCTGCTTTGTCACGCCTAACGAGCTGATTTTATTCAAGTGATCGCACAACTCCATCAGCTTTCACGGGGCATTAATGGCGGCCAACTAATTTCGTTTTTTTCGAGTCTATTGCCATTTGCCGTTTTCGGTGGCGCCTTTCCAAGGGGGCCTTTTTCCCTTCCATGTAACGTGACTCGTCGCCAGGCATTTGGCGGCTGTTGTTTGACCCATGCCTCCACCGTTACCGGCTTTTCATCGGTTTTCGGCTTGCTTGGCCTCCGGTCTGATCGCCCAGTTGGCTTGGGTATTTTGGGGGCTGGATCATTTGGTAGATAGAGCCGTGAGTCAATCAACGTCGAGTGGCGACCACAACACTGTGAGGCAAATACGCCGACTTGACAGTTGTTCACTTTGCCTTGCCGCCCATTCCACTGGCGCGCCACACCAACTGAGTGTTTCCCTTTCTTGTTGAATCCGTTCTCATCGATCAGCATGCTTGTTGCGAAACCTCACCCAACACTTCATTGGCTTGCATCAGACCTTGCAAATAATCCTGAGCATGGCGAGAGTAATCGTAGTTGGCTGTATGGAACCGCTTTTGAAAGAATCCACAGTGTCGGCGGAAGCGATGCCCCAGCTGCTCAAGCGGGCTTCTGCTGCCGATCCTCTTGTAAAATTCTTTGCTCGTCATCATTGGGGCTAATTATACTGTATTCTTTAGTATTCAAACGGTTAGATATGACAAAGTAGAACTAAAATGTTAGATGTTTTGTTTTTTCCACCCACTCGATGTGGGGAAGAGCGAAAAAAACGGGCGGGGAAGGATCCTGGAGGCAGTTAGGTACGCGATTCCCTGCCCAGACTAGCGCTTAACACGGAAACGACCAACCGTGAGCATAGAGAGAGACTAAAGTCTCTTCTGCGAATAGACATTGACCTGGGTCAATAAACCACAATAAAGACCAGGTTATTGATGATTTGGGAGTGCCAAAGGGGTGGTCCAGGAGGCTGTATTTCCTCAGACCCAAGTTCAACTCTGTATTGTCTGGCGGCCTGCATGGCCTACGTCGATCTCAATCCGGTCAGGGCAGGCATTGCCAAAATACCTGAGCAATCCGACTACACCGCCATCGCAGAGCGGTCTGAACAGATGAAGCGTGCCGCCAGTTCAAAAGGCCAAGCGACACAACCGGCACACCTTCTCCCGTTTGCCGGAAATCCGCGTGCGGCTATGCCCGAGGGATTGCCGTTCCGCCTCATCGACTATCTTGAGTTGGTCGATTGGACCGGGCGGGCTATCTTAGAAAACAAACGCGGCTATATTCCGAAAGATCAACCCCCTGTCCTTGAACGACTACAGATCGATCCCAAGCACTGGCTCTACATGGCGCAGCATTTCGAGAGTCAGTTCAAGGGGCTGGTGGGTACGGCCTACACGCTCAAAGCAGCCTGTCAGACATTGGGCTATCGACGGACGCCCAATCTTTCCGCTTGTCAGCGATTGCTCACGTAACTCAACAACGCATTAAAAGAACCAGAGGGCATCGATCAGCGTAGGCTGAGGGGTGAGTATGCTCACAATTACTGATTTCTTGAAAAACGCATCATCGCAGTTCATATTTTCATCTATCCCCACTCAAAATCACTTTCTTGTACTTGGTTAGGAGGTCCACTTGAAGCGTGGTCTGTTGTTCGTCAATTTGGGTGGATGTCTCAGTTATTCCGTTATTCCCATTATTCTTTTATCTCTTATTCTCCAGTTATGTGGCTTTCGTTCCAATCATTTTCCACTCATTGTTGTTTATCAAAGATGACTGACCTACGATTAGGTCTTCACATCCACCTAGTCCCCGTACTATTTCCCAGATCGCGTCAGCAAGTTTTTCGTTTACCCATGGATTGATGGTGATTCTGTCAATGCATTCAATCGGAAATGAGAAATCTCGCACATTCATGGGCCGCGTGCTTTCATATATTAGACGGAACTCATGCTCATGTCGGAAGGCATATCGTTTGAGGAGCGGCAAATCTTCTAGTGATGGAGTGTCTTGGCGAATATGGTCCATCATCTTGTATTGCGCTGGCCCAGCGCGCACACCATTAATTTCTAACATGTACTCAATAAGACGACCCTTATCGAATCGTATACATATGCCACCAGTGCCCGGAGAAAAGACCTTCCAATGGTGATACGTTTCACCAACCTCCGTAAAACAAAGCGTCAGCACGGCCCCTAAGTTTTTTCTCTCTCTATACAATTCCAAGTAGTAAGCATCATTCCTGTCATCCCAATTGGAAGGATTCAACAGACTAATCTTCCTTCTCCTTAACATGTACAGCAATGCTGGAAGATCAGTATATCGCCTTAGAGTAACCTTCTTATTCAATCGAGCATCCGTATATGACATATCGTTTCAGCTCAGTAGCGCGCATTTTTTGTGACTGCGTTGACACCCACATATAATGCCCCCATATTCAAGTGATTTTGGGTGGGTGTCCTGTTTACCTTTACCCTTGTTTACCGGTTTACCGCATAGGCAATTGCTCCAACCCATACATGGTGGGAAGAGAAAGTTCCTTTCTTAGACAGAATCCATCCCGCAGTGGCTGTGTTAATCGTGATAAAGATAGCCTATGTTTCAACAATGGAATCATCAGCATTAGCTAGGAGACCGATCCAGTCTTCCATTCCTAATCCTTACCCTTTGTGCTTCGATTAGTTGAGATAGCCAACGCTGTCTTCAGCGGGGCAGGCACGTTAGCGACTGCTTCCGATGGACGGACAGGTTATGTGTAGTTCCCATTGCAAATTGTTTTGGTAGATTGTTTTGCCTCTTCTCCAATTTCTGACCACGATACAGCGGACCATTCAAAGGTTTGTTTCTCATAGCCTAGAAATTCCCATTTCATGATTCTGTCTAGGTTTAGTAACTGTTTGGTTTCCGGTTCCGACAGTAGACCCGGCTCCTGTATTGCCTTAATTATCGTTTCCCATAGCACATTAATTGACTCTACGTTGCTTGATTCTTTAGCTGCATCAACTGACGAACAAAGGATTGCGAGCTTTTCTAATACAATACAGAGGATATTCTTCATTCTTGTTACACATAACAGTTAAGCATTTATCCGCCGTGCGCAGCATGGCGGATAAATGCCTGTTGAACTAACCCACCCATCAGTACCTGACAACGCTTACTTAATAAGAAATAGTTTTCGACGGATCTGCCGAGAAAGGGACAACCAAGCCTCTCACCACCGTATGATGGCGCCTGATTTGCCGGTCTGGGGCGCATGAGGGTGACTCCGTGGCCCATTTTGGCCTCCCTATCACTTTGAATGCACCCAATAATAGCGGTTTTTTTACCTTCATGTCGAGCACGCCCCTCGGGTCCGGGTAACCCGGTCATGCTTGGCGCCGGTTTTTGGCTCTGTGATTCGGCTGAGTCCGTCAACCGCCTTTCCACCTCGCGGGGGAAAGTTCGCCGACCACTCCATTCTGACAGGCCGCGCTGAGCGTACAAGATCTCCCCAGCAGCCCTTTAAACTTGCTCCCAACATCATCTTTCCGACAAGCATGATTTGAAGCATACTACCCCGAACAGGTTGTCTGCGCTCAAATAATCAATGAACCAGAATTCCCGGAGTAAGGCCATGTTGTGGTGCCGAAATATTTTTACTTCTCTTATTTGCTTTTCTATGCTCTTGGCCAGCCTATGCGCCTATGCTGAAGAGGAGATTGAGGATTTAGTCGATATCTACGAATCCAATGCCAAGATTATCGCTGTTTTAGAGGGGAGAAAGTCAGTTTCCTTTAAGCTGCTGCCAAAAGAAACAGTGCTATGGCGTGATGCAAAAGGTTATTTGGGGGCTTTTTTAACCAATCGGCGTTTTTTTGTCATTTCCACCTCATCAGGCGCTTGGCAAGTATTGCCGTTGAGGTCAGGCGACTCAGATAATAGGGTTGCTGTCTTATCGCCCTATATTGCCCTGCTGGCGATCGCCGGAGACCGCGCTTTCGGCTTTGATGCAAGGTCCAATCGATTTATTGAAACTCGACTTCCACTTTACGACGAGCTGCTTGCCGCGAAAGCAGAAAAAAATGTTGCTGTGGTTGTAACATCCAGCAAGGCATTTGGTTTGGCGGCAGGCAATTCGCGCTTTACTGAAATTCGCCTCAGGGTTCGAGAAACCGTCGAGTCGATTAAAACCACATCAAGTAAAGCAACGATTCGCACCCCCAATCGTCTGCTGACCTTTGAAGCCGCGGGCTCTAGATGGAACGAACATAGGCTCTAGGAAAACGACTCGGTTTCGTAACGATGGACTTCCAGACTCTCCGACCAATAGTCGCTGGGCAGCCCCGCTTTCTGCTTGAGATGGCGCAGAAAGCTCCGGGTATCGGGCAGTGACTCCCACACCGAGGGGAGGAAGGTGCCCCGGTGTGCGCCCTCCACCAGGATGAGACCGTCGACGGAGGGCCGGATCTTGCGAATCAGCTCCTCCTCGGAGCCGAATGTCAGGGGCTCGGCGGGGGTCAATACCGAGATATGTATCTCTAGCCCCTTCCGTTCGGCGGAAGATAGGGGGGGGAACCTGGGATCGCGAAAGGCCGCTGAATAGGCATTCTCGGCCACATCCTCCAGCAACGGCATTTGCGCCTCCAGATGGCCGATACAGCCGCGCAGGCTATCCTCGCGCATCAGGGTGACGAAGCTGGCTCGCAGCGCCTGCAGTTCGGCCGGGTAGTCACCCGCCGCCACGGGCAGGGGTGCGCCCTGTTCGAGGCCGTGCTCGATGGAGCGCCTGGCAATCTCCAGCAGGGCGTTACGGTGAATTTCCGAGAGCTGTGACGGGTTATGTTTGTCCATGATCCCCTTTCCCAAATGGCTGAGGTCTAGTACTTCTTCAACATGATAATGATGGGTTCAGCGCTCCTGTGGTGTTTCGCACCAAGGCGCAGTGCGCAGGCAATGGCCTGAGTCCTTGTCAAGCACTGCAACGCCGCCGCGGGACACCACAGGAGCGCCCGAAGGGTTGCTCTGTCAGCGTCCATGACCGCGTTGCGCCTCTTGTAAAGGACTCAGGCCATTCACCGCGAGGCGCGCCTTGTCCTGAACGCTGACAGACCAACTGAACCCACCATTATCATGTTGAAGGAGTACTAGTGTCCATCCAGAAATAACAGTGCTCGTCATTCCGGCGCACGGTCACCCCGGACTTGATCCGGGGCGGAATCCAGTAACTTGTTAAATTCTCTGGATCCCGGCATGCGCCGGGATGACGTGGCTTTAAAAAATATGTGTTTCTGGACGATGCTAGTTAAACCATGTATCCAATTCAAAAAAATATCAAGATCCCAAGTAAGGGAGTAAGTCCTGGATTAGTCATCGGCGGTTCGCCATAATCCGCCCCTCGATCTATTCAATGGAAATCTGTTATGTGGTTTAAGAATCTCCGGGTCTATCTGCTCCAACAGCCTTTTAACCTTTCACAGGAAGCCCTCGCAGGGATGTTTGAAAGCAAGCGCTTTCAGTCCTGCGGCAGCCAGGACCTGATGAGTCTGGGGTGGGATGCGCCGTTGGGACGTCAGTCAGAGGGTTTGGTGCATGAGGTCGGCGGCTGCCAAATGATCTGCGCCCGCCTGGAGGAGAAGCTTCTGCCGGCGGCGGTGGTCAATGAAATCGTCGAAGAGAAGGCGGCGACCATTGAGCAGGAGGAGGGGCGAAAGGTCGCCCGCAGGGAGCGGAGCGAACTGCGCGACGATGTGTTCCACCAGTTGCTGCCGAAGGCGTTCAGCCGCTATACCAGGCAGTATGCCATGATCGATAAACAGCAGGGATGGATACTGGTGGATGCCGCCGCCGCCAACAAGGCTGAGATGCTGATCACTCTGTTGCGGGAGACGGTGGGAAGCCTGCCTGTCAAGCCGCTCGATGTGGAATCGGCGCCCACCTGGGTGATGACCGAGTGGCTGAAACGCCCAGGGCAATACAGAGATTTCACCCTGTTGGACAGCTGCGAACTCAAGGACCGCTCCGATGAGGCAAGCGTATTGCGATGCAAGGGTCAGGATCTGACGGCGGATGAGATCATGGCCCATTTGAGCGCCGGTAAGGAGGCGGTCAAGCTGGCGGTGGAGTGGGATGAGCGTCTCTCCTGCATCATCGAATCGGACCTCTCCATCAAGCGACTGCGATTTCTCGACCTGATCCAGGAGCAGGCCGCCGACTACCAAGTGGAGAGCGAGGCGGATGCCTTTGATGGCCGATTCACCCTGATGAGCCTGGAGTTCCGGCGATTTCTGCCCCGTTTGTTTGAGCTCTTCGGCGGTGCTGCGGATTAATTCAATGTAGGTAAACCACCGCCTCAGGCGGTGAGACCCGAAGAGGCTCAGCCATGCAGGCGGTTGGCGTGTTCAGGCAGGGAGGCTGAAACAGACTCCTTGCTGAGATCATTAAGAGGAAAAGAAACTCTCGCCAAGATCGCAAAGCCCGCAAAGGATTCTAAGGCAATGTCTTGTTGGCGTACTTTGGAAAACAAGGATTCAAGCGGCCCTGCCGCACCGTGTTAGGGCCTGTTAACACTAATTTGATAGCCACTGCCAAGACCCTGTTTTTGTCCAGCAAGGCAGAAGGAGCGCCGTGTAGCTGGGTCTACATAAGCGACTGATAACGCCGCTGGGCGAAAACAGGGCCTTGGCCCTTCGGGTTGCGCCTGAAAAAGCGCCACTCGGCGTTACTCGTTGCTTATTTGGAACAACCAAACTACGCTCCTCGTGCCTTGATTGGCGCTTTTTCAGGCACAACAGTGGCTATCAAATTAGTGTTAACAGGCCCTAGAACAGGATGGCAGCAGATTATGTGATATCCCCACTGAGTCAGGTAGCCGCTCCGCGTCAACCTGACCTACTTTGAAAGAGTGCTGGCTAAAAATGGCAGGGACAAGGGTGATTGAGGCCCTGGACACCCCTTTGGCGCTCACCAAATCATCAATAACCCGGTCTTTATTGTGGTTTATTGACCCAGGTCAATGTTTATCCACGGAAGAGTCTTTAGTCTCTCCCTACGCTCACGGTTGGTCGTTTCCGTGTTAAGCGCTAGTCTGGGCGGGGAATCGCGACCCAACTGCCTCCAGGGTCCTTCCCCGCCCGTTTTTTTTGCGGGCTTGGCGATCTTTGCGAGAGCCTCTTTTCACCGTATGGATCTCAGCATCGAGATAAATCCATTTGCGTTAATTCGCGTTCATTTGCGGACGCATCATGCTTGACTTTGCATGCAAGATGGCTGTGCATGACTTTTTTCTACCCACTCGGTCAGGGCAAGCGCTGCTGCTATCCGGCGGCTCAGTAGCCGTAGTAATCCATGAACCATCGGGCGAAATTGCCGACGCCGTCCTCCAGCCGGGTATCGGGCTTGTAACCGGTGTCAGCGATCAGGTCTGAGACATCCGCATAGGTGGCGACCACATCGCCGTTCTGCAGGGGGAGCATGTTGAGTTGCGCTTTCCTGCCCAGGCTCTCTTCCAGAAGCTCGATATAACGCATCAGCTCCACTGGCTGGTTGTTACCGATGTTGTAGAGCCGGTAGGGGGCGGTGCTGGATGCCGAGTCGGGGTTGTCGCTGTCCCAGTCGGGATTGGGTTGCGGGATACGGTCGAGCACCCGGATCACCCCCTCCACGATATCGTCGATGTAGGTGAAGTCACGCTGGTGTTTGCCGTAGTTGTAGACATCGATGGGCTCGCCGGCGATGATTTTGTGGGCGAATTTCAGCATTGCCATGTCAGGCCGGCTCCAGGGGCCGTAGACGGTAAAGAAGCGCAGACCGGTGGTCGGCAGCCGGTAGAGGTGGCTGTAGGTGTGAGCCATCAACTCGTTGGCCTTTTTGGTGGCGGCATAGAGGCTGACGGGGTGGTCCACGTTGTCATGCACGGAGAAGGGCATGGAGGTGTTGGCGCCATACACCGAGCTGCTGGAGGCGTAGACCAGATGCTCGACGCCATGATGTCGGCAGCCCTCCAGGATGTGGCCGAATCCCAGCAGGTTGGAGTCGATATAGGCCAGGGGGTTTTCAATCGAATAGCGCACCCCGGCTTGGGCGGCGAGGTTGACCACACCCTGGGGCTTGTAGCGGGAGAATACCCCGGCAATGCCCTCCCGGTCCTCGAGTTCGAGACGCAGGTCGGTGAATTTCGGGTGATCCTGGGTGCGGGCGAGACGGGCCTTTTTCAATGCGACATCGTAATAGTCGTTCAGACAATCGATGCTGATGACCTCATCGCCGCGCTCCAACAGGCGCAGCGCCAGCGCCGAACCGATGAAACCGGCGCCGCCGGTGATAAGTACTCTCATGATAAGACTTCCTGCAGCTTTAACCCGGATTAACCCGTCAGATCTTCGACATACCAGCTCATGGCCTCGGCAAGCCCCTGATCGATGTCATGGGTCGGTTGATAACCCAGCAGTCGGTTTGCCTTTTCGATATTCGCCAGCGAATGGCGAACATCCCCTGGACGAAAATCCCGATAGCTGGGGGATATGTCGCTTAGATAGGCGATGTCCTTGGCCAGGATATCCCTGATTTTGTTGAATAGCTGATTCAGGGTGGTGCGATCGCCGACCGCGATATTGTAGACCTGATTGGCGGCATCGGGATTATCGGTGGTCGCCGCCAGCAGATTGGCCTGAACCGCATTGTCGATGTAGCAGAAGTCCCGGCTGGTCTCGCCGTCGCCGTTGATGAAGACCTCCTCTTGGTGGATCATGGCCGAGACCCATTTAGGTATCACCGCTGCATAGGCGCCGTTGGGATCCTGGCGGCGGCCGAAGATATTGAAGTATCTCAGGCCGATGGTGTTGAAGTCGTAACAGCGGGCGAATACCTCGGCATAGTGCTCATTGACCAGTTTGGTGACTGCGTAAGGCGATAGCGGGTTGCCGATCTTGTCCTCGACCTTGGGCAGCCCCGGATGGTCGCCGTAGGTTGAGCTCGAGGCGGCATAGACGAATCGTTTGACAGCGGCGTCACGGGCGGCGACCAGCATATTGAGGTAGCCGGTGATGTTGCTTTCGTTGGTCGTGATCGGGTCGGTCAATGAACGCGGGACCGAGCCGAGCGCGGCCTGGTGCAGCACATAGTCCACACCCTCGCAGCCGCGGCGGCAGGTCTGCAAATCGTGGATGTCGCCTTCGATGAAATGGAAGTTGCTCCACTGTTCGGCGGAGACCGCGCCTTTGACCTTTTCGAAGTTAAAGGCGTGTCCGGTGGAGAAGTTGTCCAGGCCGATAACCTGCTGGTCGAGGGTAAGCAGCCTCTCCAGCAGGTTGGAGCCGATAAACCCGGCGACTCCGGTGATCAGCCAGGTGGATTGCCGGGTCTTGAGCGATTGCTTCAGTGTTTCATAACGGGTC
This sequence comes from Candidatus Thiodiazotropha sp. (ex Epidulcina cf. delphinae), assembly GCA_025656455.1. Taxonomy (GTDB): domain Bacteria; phylum Pseudomonadota; class Gammaproteobacteria; order Chromatiales; family Chromatiaceae; genus Thiodiazotropha. The sequence goes on from JAHXHS010000017.1 coordinate 19,478, forward strand.
ATGGTCATAGCCTTGCGTCGACTTCACTGGCAGGGAACAGGTTCTTGACATCGAAGAGCACGCCGTTCTCCTTACACAAGGCACGAATCTTTTTCGCACCCATCTCGTTGAACTGCCGGTGCGCGACGGCGAGAATCACCGCATCATATTCGCCGTCATGAAGTTCCGTGATAGGGCGCAGGCCATATTCCTGCTCAGCTTCAGCGGGCTCGACCCAGGGATCATAGACATCCACCCTGGAGCCGTAATCCTCGAATTCGGTGACGATATCCACCACCCGGGTGTTCCTCAGGTCAGGGCAGTTCTCTTTGAAGGTCAGGCCGAGGACGAGCACGCGGTTGTTGTTGGTGGCTATTCCTCTTTTCATCATCAACTTGACGATGCTGTGCACGACATAGGCGCCCATGCCGTCGTTGAGGCGGCGTCCCGCAAGAATGATCTCCGGCTGATAGCCGATGGATTGGGCCTTGTGGGTGAGGTAGTAGGGATCCACGCCGATGCAGTGACCGCCCACCAAACCGGGCCTGAAGGGGAGGAAATTCCATTTGCTGCCTGCGGCCTCCAGCACCTCCAGGGTATCGATGCCGAGGCGGTTGAAGATCAGCGCCAACTCGTTGATCAGGGCGATATTGACATCCCGCTGGGTGTTCTCGATCACCTTGGCGGCTTCCGCGACCTTGATGCTGCTGGCCTTGTGGGTGCCGGCGGTGATGATGGTGCCGTAGAGTTCATCCACGAAGTCCGCGACCTCGGGCGTGGATCCGGAGGTGACCTTCTTGATGGTCGGCAGCCTGTGCTCCTTGTCGCCGGGATTGATGCGCTCGGGACTGTAGCCGACGAAAAAATCCTGGTTGAACGTCAGCCCGGAGTCGGCCTCCATGATCGGCACGCAGACCTCTTCGGTAGCGCCGGGATAGACGGTGGATTCGAAGATAGCGATATCTCCTGGTTTGAGCACCTTGCCGAGTGCATGGCTGGCGCCGATCAACGGGGAGAGGTCGGGCTGTTTGTGTTCGTTGATCGGGGTGGGGACGGTGACGATGTAGATCCCGCAGGATTTTAAATCATCCAGGCTGCTGGTGAAACTGAGATGGGGCACCTGCTGCAGTTCAGCCGGATCGACCTCCAGCGAACTGTCACGGCCTTCTTTCAGCTCCTGCACCCGCGCCTCGTTGATATCCAGTCCGATGGTTGGATATTTCTTTCCGAACTCGACCGCCAGCGGCAGTCCGACATAACCAAGGCCCAGCACACCGATGTGTGCCTTCCCAAGATCAAACATGCTTAGTTCCTTGTTGAATAAAGTGAAATGCAGGCCAAAGATATGCCCATCACCAGCCAATAAAACGTCCGAATGATAACTTGGCGTGCCCGTGAAATCGAGGGATTTCTGGAGCAAGGCCGTTGATGAGGATGTCAGGTAAAGGGTTTACAATCATTACTTAAGATTCAATGTAGGTAGTGTCCGTTCAGAAACAAGACAATTTCTCTCGCAAAGACGCAAAGATCGCCAAGGAAAAATAAATACAATAAAAAAAACAACAAGTTATAACTTTGCGATCTTGGCGAGAGGAATTTTGCATCCCTGGCCAGTTGAGGAAACCAGACGGGCAGAGTGCCGGCGCAGAAAAGTGAGAGGTAGTCCTGACGCTGTGTGGCAGATTCAGGTTAGTGGATTCCGGCATGCGCCGGAATGAACGTCTATTTTGATGCCGGGTTGATAGTGGTGGAAAACCAGATAAATATTACAGATGTCATCAAAACACCCCCTTCAGGACTCATCGCGGATTCTGGCCCTGGTAGCGCTTCATGCCGGATACAGTCACACCTCCCCTGCGCTTCAGTCTATTGCCGCCTATGCCAAGGACCAACCCTTCCGCGACCGGCTGAAGCTGTTTGAGGCCTTGGTGAATACCCATCCCCAACCGCTGATTGAGTCATTGGTGGCAGCGCGGCCCAGGGTTATCGGTTTTTCGACCTATGTATGGAATATCGCGGCCTCGATACATATTTCCCGGTTGCTCAAGCAACTGCTGCCGGACTGCGTCATCGTATTTGGCGGACCTGAAGCGGGAGCCCGGGGAGAAGAGCTGTTGACCGGTGTGTCGGCGCTGGATTTTGTCATTCAAGGCGAAGGCGAGGCGGCATTCAGCGATCTGGTCAACATTTTACTCTATGGCCAGGGGCGGCTGGGCGATGTCTCCGGACTGATTTACCGGCATGGCGGCTCGATTAGACACAATCCTGTCCAGCTTCTCCCGGTCGAGCGGATTCCAGCTCCGATCGCACTGGGGATGATGGCTGCCGACAAGCCTCTCGTCTATTGGGAGACCTCCAGGGGTTGCCCCTATCGTTGCAGCTTTTGCAGCAGCGCCAAGGAGCGGTTGCGGAGCTTTCCCCTGGCACGGGTCGAAGCCGATCTGCAGGTGTTACAGCGGCTTGAAAACAAGACCGTTAAACTCCTCGATCGCAGTTTTCATCTCGGCCGGGAGCGGACCGTCAAGTTATTGAAACGGTTTGCCGCGACCCCGCCGGGACTGCGTTTTCACCTTGAACTCAATCCCGATCGCATCTCTGACGAGGCGATGGCCGTTTTCAGGCATGCGCAGCCCGGCAAGTTTCAGTTTGAGATCGGCCTGCAGTCATTGAATGAAACGGTGCTCGACGCCATCGATCGCAGGATGGCTATTCCCAAGGCCTTGGAGAATATCAACCGGTTGCTCGAAATGAGGCGTCATCCGGTCCATCTCGATCTGATCGTGGGTCTGCCCGGGGAGACGGCCGTCCAGTGTGCAACGTCACTCGATCAGACATTTCGCCTCTACCCGGACCATCTTCAGCTCGGGACCCTGAAACTACTGCCGGGTACGCCGCTACGCGAACAGGCGCATCGGCTTGGATACTGCTGGGACCCCGAGCCTCCCTATGAAGTGCTTGCCCATCCGTCACTCGCATTTACCGAGATTGCCCGATTCAAGCGCTATGCCGAGTTGTTGGAGCGTCTATGGAACAGCGGATATCTCCGCTCCACTCTGGCCGGTCTGGTGGATGCCTGTTACACGGGGCGGGTCAGCCGTTGCTTTGATGAACTATTGGAGGCGTTGGGAGAGGGGCTTGCAAGGGACAACCTGCAGCCCGATTCGCTATTTGCGCAGCTGACTCGCTTTATCCTGCCACGTTTGCAGACGCATCCGCTACTGGGTGAATGGCTGGTGTGGGACTACAGTCAGTTCAGCCTCGTCAATGGCAAGACACCGGCATGGATCGCCGAGCGGCTGCAGCAGACCGAACGATTCGTGGTCGATGGCAGCCGCAGGCGAGTGCCGATTCTGCGATTGACAGAGGAGGGGATCAGGATGATAAACCGGTTCAATGGCAGGGCTCTGCGGGCTGGAAGCTATGCGGTCTGGCCGAAGCAGCACAAAAAAGGCAGGCCGGTAGAAATCATAGCCACCCAGTAGAACGTCCATCTCATCACCCATTCAAATCTCAGGTAATTTTGCGTGGATGTCTGTTTAGAACTGTTTAGAAACCCGTAGGTCACGTTGCGCAGCTACGTGACACCCCCCTTGAGTCAGGTAGCCGCTCCGCGTCAACCTGACCTACGACTGAATGCGACATATTAGGTTGCCGGGTTAAATAATATAGGACACCACACTAGGGGGTGTTCTCAATCATCGTTCGCGGCGTGATTCTGGCCCTTTTCCGCGCTGGCGGCGTTGCGATTCGTTGCAATAGAATGACTATTACGCCTCATCGCGCCTTGCCAGCACGAAAAATGACTCAGAATCACGCTCACTCAGGTAATTGAGAACACCCCCTAGCGCTTGCCGCCGCCGGAAATCTTCAGTAGGGCCCTGTCCATGCCGCGGCTGGTTAGCAAGCGCCGGAGCAGGGCGAACAGATGGGTGGGGACGGTGACAGGGTAACGCGGTTTGGGATTTCGACTCTCAAGGGCGTGAATGACCTTTTTCAACACCGCTTCCGCAGGCAGGGTGAAGGGCGCCGCCGGTCCCGCCTTCTCCAATCTGGCCAACATCGCTCGGTAGTAGGGTTGGTGGACTGAGTGCTCCGCGTCTATGTGCCTGCGCCACATCGCCAGAGCGTTCTCGCGAAACCGGCTCTCGATGGGACCCGGTTCGATCAGTGAAACGTGGATGCCGCTGCCGGCCAATTCCAATCGCAGGGTGTCGCTCAAGCCCTCCAGCGCGAACTTACTGGCCACGTAGGCGCCGCGGTAGGGAAGCGTCATGAAGCCGAGGATGGAGCTGTTCTGAATAATGCGGCCCTCACCCTGTCTGCGCATTACCGGGATAACGCGACAGGTCAATTCGTGCCAGCCGAAGAGGTTGGTCTCGAATTGTCGTCGCAATACATCCCGTTTGAGGTCCTCCACCGCGCCGGGTTGGCCGTATGCGCCATTGTTGAAGAGGGCATACAGGCGTCCGTCGGTCTGTTCCAGCACCCGATCCAGACCGTTTGCGATGGAGCGGCTCTCGTCCAGGTCGAGCTGACAGGCTTCGAATCCCTGCTGTCGCAGGCTCTCCACATCCGGTGGCTTGCGCGCGGTGGCGAAGACCCGATAACCACGGGCTTTCAGGCCCTTGGCCGCACATAGGCCGATACCGCTGGAGCAGCCGGTGATGAGGATATTTTTCGCTTCTGACATGTGGGCCGCTGAAAACGTCAAAGTGTATTAGGACACTACACCAGGATACAGTATTCAGGCATGCGCTGTCGTACCGGTGAGGAGTGAGTTTATGCCGTCGCGGCGTGGTTGAGGAATTAAAGTTTGGCCCTTAGCGACCGCTAAAACATTCAGATTCGGATCGAAGAAGTGGCTTGAAAACCGACAGAGGTTGATGTTTTGTCACGCTTATTCTTCGGCAGTTGGAACTGCAACGAGGAATCGGAGAAAAATAGGTGGATATTGCTACTCTGGTTGGTTTATTGGGTGGATTCGGGATTATCATCGGGGCCATCGCCTCGGGTGGCGATGTCATGCTGTTCGTCAATGTTCCTTCCGTTCTGATTGTTGTAGGCGGCACCTTCATGGTGACCCTGATGCAAGTATCCCTGGGTGACTTTCTCGGTTCCTTTGGCATTGGCATGAAGGCCTTTTTCTATACCACGGATGACCCGAAAAAACTCATCGAAGAGGCGGTCGAACTCGCGGATATCGCACGCAAAAACGGTCTGCTGGCATTGGAAGGGCAGGAGATAGGCAATACCTTTCTCAAGCAAGGCATAAACCTTTGTGTCGACGGCCATGACCCGGTGCTGGTCAACAAACTGCTGACCAAGGATATCGATTTGACCATTCAGCGCCATGAAATCGGGCAGACCATGTTCAGGAACATGGCGACAATGGCGCCTGCGATGGGAATGATCGGCACCTTGGTGGGGTTGGTGCAGATGCTGGCCAACATGTCGGATCCCGCCAGTATCGGCCCCGCCATGGCGGTGGCGCTGCTCACCACCCTGTATGGCGCGGTTATCGCCAATGCTTTCGCAACCCCGATTTCTGAAAAGCTGGCACGCGCCAGTGGTATGGAGAAGACCAATAAATCTCTGATTATAGAGACGATATCAGGAATACAGGAGGGTATGAACCCGCGTGTGCTGGAGCAACTGTTGAGTACCTATCTTCCCACTGGAAAGCGGCCCAGTCAGGAATCCTGAGCGATGTCTGACGAATGCCCGAAATGTCCGACCGGCCTGCCGCCCTGGTTGGCGACATTCGCCGACCTGATGTCTTTGTTGATGTGCTTTTTCGTCTTGCTGCTCTCGTTTGCCGAAATCGATGCCGTGCGTTTTAAAAAGATGGCGGAGTCGATGAAAGACGCCTTTGGCGTGCAGCGGGAGATAGCGGTCACCGACGTCGTCAAGGGTACCAGTGTGATCATGCAGGAGTTCAGCCCGGGCAAACCCGAGCCCACCCTTATTCAGGAGCTTCGTCAGCAGACCGCGGATGAGGAGAAAGAGTTCCTCGACACGAAAGAGAAATCCGAGCAGGAGTTGGATTTTGATGCCGCCAAGGCAGCCATGCAGGCCAAGTTGGAGAAGGAGGTCAAGGAGCAGGCGGCTGAGCTACAGGAGATGCTCGATGAGGAGATCACCGAGGGATTGCTGGATGTGGAGACCGAAGAGACCAAGATCATTATTCGAATCCAGGAAAAGGGATCCTTTCCATCGGGGCGCGCCAACCTCAACCCGGACTTTTTCGAGGTGATTTCCAAGATCACGGAGGTGATCGCCACCACGCCCGGCAAGATCATCGTGGCGGGCCATACTGATAACATACCGATCTCGACCAAGCGGTTCCGCTCCAACTGGGAGCTCTCTTCTGCGCGAGCGGTGACCGTCGTTCATGCAATGCTGAGCAATGCGGCTATCGACGAAAGCCGGTTTCTCATCCAGGGGTATGCGGATTCGCGGCCCCTGGTAGCGAACGATTCGAGTGAGAACCGGGCGCAAAACAGACGTGTGGAGCTGGTGATTCAACGCGGGGAAGATGTGGACAGCGGCGAGGTCATCAAGGCCAGCGAGCAAGCAACTGATACGGAGAGAGGAGAAATCACAGATGTCGAATGAAGAGCGGGAACAATCCCAGGATGAACGCAGAGAGTTTTTCCGCATCGATGATTCGATACGGGTCAGCTATCGGGTGATTACCGCCGAAGAGCTGCCGGAGAGTATCGATGATCATCTGCATGGGGATGACCGGTTCACTGTGATGACCCGGCTACAGGCACTCAGTCAGCATCTATCGGCGCCGCTGCATCGTATCGAACAGCGCGATCCGGATGTCGCCGACTATTTGAAGGTATTGGACGAAAAGATCAATCTGCTGGGGCAGAGCTTGCTGGCTGAAGAGCGAGGGTTGCTGGATCGGCCTTCACAATCGGTCAATCTCAGCGCCGGGGGGCTAGCCATGGATATCACTGAGTCGCTGCAGGAGGGAGACCTGGTGGAGATCAAACTGCTGTTGTTGCCCTCATACACCGGTGTGGTGGCCTATGGCGAAGTGGTCGGGGTGGACGACTCGACAGAGGGAGATGCCGACTACCCCTATCATATCAGGATCAATTTCAACCTGATCCGCAACAGCGATCAGGATGCCTTGATCCGGCATATCATGCGTCGCCAGGGTGAGATGCTGCGCCAGCGCAGGGAACGGCAGGATTTGGAAAATGGTTAGTTATTAACCCGGAGACCAAGTATGTCGTGTTCAGCCGCCGTGTTAATATTACCCCGGTAACCAAGATATTATCTCAAGTCTCATGAATCAACAGTCGCGTTAGCGACGTCAGAAATCAAGATGCCCCATCCGAAATGTCCCTCCGACGATGAGATCCATCAGGCAATCCAGGCGGCCCAGGGGTTGGTCGGGAAGGCTAGACCGGGTGATGTTTTGGGACGAACGCTGCTCTATCTGCATCACCGCAACCAGCGGTTGGAGCAGATAGCCGATCTGTTGGAGCGCTACCTGCGATTCGGCCAACCCGACAATGAACACAGCCAGCTGGTTCAGTTGATGGAAGGGCTGCGGGAAGAGGGCCGGGAAGAAAAATCAGAAGACATCGGGGATTTCGGCCTTGAATAGTAGTCTGCAACCCCCATTATGGTAGGATTCTCCGTTTCGTTGGCGCCTTTCCAGGCAGACGACAATGCAATCGAACTACTGAGGAATCCATCATGCCTATCTATGAATATCGCTGTGAAGCTTGCGGCCACGAGTTGGAGGCCCTGCAGAAGATGAGCGATCCGGTCCTTTCCGAGTGTCCGGCGTGTAACAAGGATAGCCTGAAAAAGCTCATTTCGGCTGCCGGTTTCCGCCTTAAGGGCAGTGGTTGGTACGAGACCGATTTCAAGGGCAACGGCAAAGAAAAGGGCGGCAAGGAAAGTGTCAAAGAGCGTGGCAAATCCGAGACTAAATCCTCCGCTTGCAATGGCGGCTCCTGCGGCTGCCACTGACAGACCAATTGGTCTTAATAAATGGCCCTTCTCCGCCGCTATCTGGTCGCCGGCCTGCTGGTCTGGCTGCCGCTGGGCGCAACCTTCTTGGTGATCAAGCTGCTGGTCGGCTGGATGGACAACAGCCTGCTGTTGTTGCCCGAAACCTACCGTCCCGATAATCTGCTGGGCTTTCATATGCCAGGGCTGGGCGTCCTCCTCTCCCTGCTGATCCTACTCCTCACCGGACTGGTGGCCGCCAACCTGTTCGGGCGCAAGCTGGTGGGCATGTGGGAGCGGCTGTTGTCCCGGATTCCCCTGGTCCGGTCTGTCTATTCCGCGGTAAAACAGCTTGTCGAGACCATGTTTGCCGACAACGGCAAGTCGTTCCGTAAAGTGGTCCTGGTGGAGTTTCCCCGGCGCGGGCTCTGGACGCTCGCCTTTCTCACCAGCGAAGAGACAGGGCCTGTTCAACAAGCCACGGGTCGGGATGTGGTCAGTGTCTATATTCCAACCACACCTAATCCCACGGGCGGCTATTTTGTCCTGGTTCCCAAGGAAGATGTGCGGGAACTGGAGATGAGCGTCGATGACGGACTGAAGATGCTGCTCTCCATGGGAGCGGTCAATCCCGAGGCTGTCCATGGCGATGGGCTTGCAGAGGCGAAGGCCAAGCCGTAACATTCCCGCTTTTTAGCCAGTTGAACTCAGATTTCAGCCGATTCCCACAGGAAACACCCATGCGCAGCCATTATTGCGGACAGATCAACAGCTCCCATATCGACCAGGAAGTAGAACTTTGCGGTTGGGTACATCGTCGGCGTGATCACGGCGGGGTGATTTTTATCGATCTGAGAGACCGTGAGGGCCTGGTGCAGGTAGTCTACGATCCTGACCTGCCGGATGTGTTCGCCGTTGCGGAGCAGGTGCGCAACGAGTTTGTGCTGCGCATCAAGGGACGGGTCAGGGCCAGGCCCGAAGGCTCGGTCAATCGGGATCTGTCTACTGGCGAGATCGAGATCCTGGGTCTCGAGCTGGAGGTGCTCAACCGCGCCGATACGCCGCCGTTCCAGCTCGATGAGCATGAAAAGGCGTCGGAGGAGATTCGCCTGCGCTATCGCTATCTCGACCTGCGCCGCCCGGAGATGCTGGAGAAGATCCTCACCCGCGCCAAGGTGACCCGGATTCTGCGCAGTTTTCTTGACGACAACGGTTTCCTCGACATCGAAACCCCGATGCTCACCAAGGCGACCCCCGAGGGCGCGAGAGACTATCTGGTGCCCAGTCGCACTCACCCCGGCGAATTCTTCGCCCTGCCCCAGTCGCCGCAGCTCTTCAAACAATTGCTGATGATGTCGGGCATGGACCGCTACTATCAGATTGTGCGCTGCTTCCGCGACGAAGATCTGCGCGCCGATCGCCAGCCAGAGTTCACACAGCTCGATATCGAGACCTCATTCCTGGACGAGGACGAGATTCTCCAATTCAACGAGGCGATGATTTGCCAGCTCTACAAAGCGATTCTGGATGTGGATCTGCCTAATCCCTTCCCACGCATGAGCTACGACGAGGCCATGCAGCGTTTCGGCTCCGACCGGCCCGATCTGCGCGCCCCCCTGGAGTTGGTGGATCTGCGCGACCTGATGCAGGATGTGGCGTTCAAGGTCTTCTCCGGGCCGGCGAAGGACCCCAGGGGACGCGTGGCGGCGCTGAGAGTGACCGGTGGCTGCTCACTGAGCCGCAAGCAGATCGATGCATATACCAAGTATGTGGCTATCTACGGGGCCAAGGGGCTGGCCTATATCAAGGTCAACGCGTTGGCCAAGGGCATCGATGGGCTGCAATCCCCGATTCTGAAATTCCTCCCCGATGAGGCGGTTAACGGCATCTTGGAGCGTACTGCTGCAAAGGATGGGGACCTGATCTTCTTTGGCGCCGATAATGCCCATGTGGTGAATGAGGCGCTCGGTGCGCTACGGGTCAAAGTGGCTCAGGATTTGGAACTGATGGAAGGGGAGTGGAGGCCCCTCTGGGTGGTGGATTTCCCGATGTTCGAGTGGGATGAACAGCATGATCGCTGGACACCGTTGCATCATCCCTTTACCTCACCGAAACTGGATCAGCTCGCGTTGCTCGACAGCGACCCCGGTGCTTGTAAGTCCCGCGCCTATGACATGGTGATGAACGGCGTCGAACTGGGTGGCGGCTCCATCCGTATTCACCAGCAGGCCGTGCAACAGAAGATCTTCAAGCTGTTGGAGATCTCTGAGGAGGAAGCCGAGGAGAAGTTCGGATTCCTGTTATCGGCCCTGAAGTTCGGATGCCCACCCCATGGTGGCCTGGCGTTCGGTCTGGATCGGTTGGTGATGCTTTTGACCGGCTCCGCTTCCATCCGGGAAGTGATGGCCTTTCCGAAGACCCAGACAGCGGCCTGTATGCTTACCTCCGCTCCTTCGGAAGTGGGCGCCGACCAGTTGCGCGAACTCTCCATCCGGGTGCGTAAACCGGTCAGCGAAGAGACATCCGCTTAGCCGACATCACCGCACTAGTGTGGTGTAACGTATAAACTGTACCCATCAGCGAGACGCTAAGCCGTTAGCTGCTAGGCGCGTTGCGCCGGGAATGGCGCGCCCTTTCCAAGCAACGCAACAACGCAGATGACGGCTTAGCGCCTCGCCCGAAGGGAGGCCCGTCAATGCCTCAATCCTGCGTTGCAGCGCTTGACAAGGGCGCTGCCATTGCCTGCGCGCTGCGCCTGGGGCACCCCAAGGGCACTTCCTGCGGGGCGTCTTGAGGCATTGACGGGCCTCTGATTGGTACAGTTTATACGTTACACCACACTAGTATAGAACACTACACTAGCTATCGAATCCGAGTCCAAGGATTCAGGTTATTGACATGTCAAAACCATCCGGCAATAGGCTGAGAAATGCAGACTAGAATATACAAACGCCCAGAATCCGTACTGGTAGTGGTCTTTACCGACCGGGGTGAAGTCCTGATGCTTCGCCGAACCAGACCGGGCGATTTCTGGCAGTCTGTGACCGGCAGCCTGGGGTGGGGTGAATCCGCCGCACAGGCTGCCAGGCGCGAGCTCTACGAAGAGACCGGTATCATGGCCGGTAACGGGCTGATCGATCTCGCCTGTCAGGAGCGATTCCCCATCCTGCCGGCCTGGCGATCCCGCTACTCAGCCTCCGCCCATACCAATACGGAACACTGGTTTGCCTTGAGACTGCCCTATCGGCGACAACCAAGACTGGATGCCGATGAGCATGCTGAATTTTGTTGGATCTCCTATCAACAGGCCTTGCGGCTGGCTACGTCATGGACCAACCGCAAAGCGATCCGGCAGCTTTTCGGTGGTCTGTAGAGCACCCACTCCGACAGAGCGAAAGCCGTTCAGCACGTGCCGTTGGGCCGTTGCAGTAGATTAGGACACTACACTAGAAATGCGGGTTAACCAGTCTGTCATGTCCTGAGTTTTTCAACCACCCGGAGCAGTTTCTCCTTGGCTTCCGCACCCACTTGTTTAGGCGCTTCAGTGATACACAGGCCCAGCACGCTCTCCGGGTCCATGAAGCTGACCACCACTTTGCCGTCGTTTGTCTCGCGGATGATGAAATTACAAGGGAGGAGGGTGCCCGCATTGGGTTCGCTGTTCAGCACCCGGTCGGCCAGTTTCGGATTGCAGGCGCCGAAGATATGATAGGCGGGAATCGCCTTTCCCATCTTGTTTTTGAAAATCGCCTGCACATCAACATCGCTGACGATACCGAGGTGTTCCTCCATTAATGCCTCGTGGACCTTATTAACCCGGCGACCCAATAGTGTACTTTCAGGGCTACAAGAATGTCCTTGATCAAGGCGTGGCTCGCAGGCAATGGTGATTCCCTTGTCAAGAGTCACAACGAAGAGCAAGGGCATTCTTGTAGCCCCTAACAGATTGATATTTAATAGACAGGCCGCAGTGTGCCTGCCTGCATGCTGCGTTATCAAAACTTGCTGGCGGCTACAGCGGCGTTTTGATGCCTTGCTGCAGGCAGGCACACTGCGGCTGAAAGTACACTATTGGGTCGCCGGGTTAATAGCTACGGCCTGGTCGAAAGGGAGATCGATTTCTGTGTTAAATTCGTACATAGTGCCTCCGTCATGTTGGAGGCGGTATTTCAACAGAGTCTCATTTGGAAGGCATTGAGTTTCATCAAGCCACATACTAACCCGAATGTCGCCTAGCCTACGTTCGGGTTAGTAGCTTATAGTGATGCGTGAGACCGTTTTTTTGAGAACCCACAGTCGTGGAATCTTTGTCGACTGTGAATTTGAGGGCTCAGGCCGGACAGACATGTCATGGGTGTCGTGATCGTTGATGAGTTATAAAGAGATCCTTAGCGCAGTTGCAATTGCACTTACGTTTATCGCATTCCTGCCATATATCTATTCAACCTTGAGGGACGAGATAAAACCCCATGTGTTTTCCTGGGTGGTATGGGGTTCCACGACTTTCATTGTCTTTCTGGCGCAACTCGATGATGGCGGCGGCGCGGGTGCTTGGCCGATCGGGGTCTCCGGCTTGATTACTCTCTATGTCGCATTCCTGGCATACACAAAAAAATCAGATATCACGGTTACCGTAAGTGACTGGTTCTTTTTCCTGTCGGCGATGGCAGCCCTGCCGTTTTGGTATCTGACTTCCGACCCACTGTGGGCAGTCGTGATATTGACCTGTGTCGATGTAGCGGGATTCGGCCCGACTGTTCGCAAAGCCTTTAATCATCCTTTTGAAGAAAAACTGACTTTCTTTGCGATATTCATGATTCGCAATCTATTGGTTATCATGGCGCTGGAGCACTATTCATTGACGACAGTTCTTTTTCCTGCTGTTATAGCCGGCGTTTGTTTGGCTTTTATAATGATGGTTTTGTATAGAAGACAAATCTTCAATAACCAGGAATAGGGAAGTCAGTGGAACAGATTCTCATATATTCAGATAGTCTTAGTTGGGGAATAATTCCGAACACAAGGCATAGACTGCCCTTCCATGAGAGATGGCCTGGCGTGTTTGAAACATCGCTCAATGCCGCCGGAAAGCAAGTCAGAGTGATCGAAAATTGTCTGAATGGCAGACGGACGGTTTGGGATGATCCCTTCAAGCAAGGGCGTGACGGTTCAGATGGGTTGGCCCAGGTGATTGAAATGCACTCACCTTTGAAACTGGTCATCCTAGGGCCTGTTAACACTAATTTGATAGCCACTGTTGTGCCTGAAAAAGCGCCAATCAAGGCACGAGGAGCGTAGTTTGGTTGTTCCAAATAAGCGACGAGTAACGCCGAGTGGCGCTTTTTCAGGCGCAACCCGAAGGGCCAAGGCCCTGTTTTCGCCCAGCGGCGTTATCAGTCGCTTATGTAGACCCAGCTACACCGCGCTCCTTCTGCCTTGCTGGACAAAAACAGGGTCTTGGCAGTGGCTATCAAATTAGTGTTAACAGGCCCTAATGCTTGGTAGTAACGATTTTCAGTGCACGCACGACAACGATGCATGGTTGTCGGCTCAAGGCATGGCGAAGCTGATTCGAACCATTCGTCAGTCTCCTATTGAGCCGGGAATGCCTGTGCCTGCGATTATGATCGTGGCGCCGCCTGTGATTAGCGAACCTAGGGGGAGTATAGCGAGCAAGTTCATTGGGGCGGAAAAAAGGTGCGTGGGACTGGCCGGTGAACTTGAGAAAATCGCCAAGGAATACACGACGCTGTTTTTTGATGCCGAGTGCGTTACCCAGGCAAGCAAGGTGGATGGTATTCATCTGGATGTGGAACAACACAAGGCATTAGGGGATGCTATTGCCACAACGGTTTTGAACAAGCTTGAGTTGTAACGCAGCCATGACTGCCAACACTGATGGCTCGCTGGGATCGTAGGAAGAAAAGAAATTTGCCTCAACAATGCACACAATGATTCTTTGCGTGCTTGGCGGCTTTGCGAGAGTCAATTATCGTCTTGAAATACCCACAAATTTTGCTGAAGAGCCATAAAATAAGGGGTGGCCGAAGCCACCCCGATTCCTCAATGTAAGCCTGTTAAGGAATCAAACCACATTGCGCGGTGCGAATGACATGGAGCGGAATTCGCTCTTGTATTTCGACTCGCCGATCTTCTTGATCCGCGCAACACCGATCTTGTAGTTGTAGTTGCCGCTGATTTGATCCGGCACACGCCCCTGCAGGGTGTTGGAGGGTTGAGCGGTATTGATGAAGTAGGAGTACATGGTTCCTTTCTTCACATGGGGCGTGACAATCGCCACCGCCGTAACCGCTGCTTTATCCAACTCGATCCAATCGTTCTTCAACAACTCAGCAAAGTTGAAGTCCTTGCCATGCACGCCTTTGATGGTCTGCTTGAAGTTAGGCACACGGTCGGAGTAGAGCAGTACCTGATCACCCGATTCGATACCCCGTTTCGCGGCATCGTCCGGATGGATCTCGGTCCAGTTCTCGGGCCAGCGCTGGGAGATGTAGGCGCGACGGTCCACATCGTCGAATCCGGACTGCCAGATTTCGTTGATACGGCCGTTGGTGTGCCACAGCTCGTCATCCTTGGGCTTCATCCACGCCCAGTAGTCGGAGAACAGGCTCCAGGGATGTTTCTGGATATTCACCTTACCGCTCTGTGAATTGAAGTGCGTGCCCTTCTTATTGATCATGTTGGCGCCCTGGGTACGACCCTCGGCCACCAACTGCTCTTGAGACATCGTCGTATCGTGCAGGCGCACGGTTCCAAGCAGCTCACCGGTCTTGTAGTTGTAGAAGGCCGGACCCTGGATACCCTCGGTGCCCAGCTCGCGCAGCTTTTCATGCAGGGTTTTGCCCTCTTTATGGGCAGCGACCTTGACCATGTGGTAAGCCTTGCGGTTACCGCGGCTGAAGCGAGAGGACTCTTCACAGACTTCATTGGAGTTCTTCCAGTCGAAGCCGTCAAAGCCCATCTTCTTGCCCAACTGGGCAAAGATCCACCAGTCCGGTTTGGAGTCGCCGGGTGCGTCATAGAACTTGGAGTAGAGACGAATACGACGTTCGCCATTGGCGCGGACGAAGTCTTCCTCACCCCAGGTAGCAGCCGGAAGAACGATGTCGGCAAACCGGGAACCGATGGGATCGCGCAGGTAGATATCCTGGTTGAGCACTACGGTGCCGCCTGCATCCATACGTTTTTTCAGTGTCTCGATGATTTCCTCTTTGTCGAATGAGCGGACCTGATGCGGATTGTTACTGACCAATTCTTCGAATTTGCTATTCAGACCACCGGATCCGCACATGGACTGAATCCAGGTGGTGCCGACCACATGGGCGAAGCGGGTGTTGCCCGAGTAGAAGTAGCGATCGCAATCCAATGCCTGGCGACGACGACCGGGGCGTTTCTGCGCCGATTTATTACGCGGATATCCACCACCGCTGGTGCCGCCACGCTGGTGTCCACCGAAACGACCGACCATTTGACCGGGGCGACCGCCTGCGCCACAGATCGTGGCCAGTGAACTCACCGCATTGGTATTGCCGGTGTTATTGGACCAGTAGAAACCCTTTTCGATACCCAGGGAGGTCTTCGGGCGGGTGCCGTCAGCCTTGGGTTTGGCCATCCACTCCGCGGCCTGATAGATCTGCTCAACCGGAATGTTGGCAATCTTGGCGGCGTTTTTCGGGTCGAACTCGTCCTGAGAGAAATTCCATTTTTTGTAGTCCTCAAAACCCTTGGTCTGGAATTTGCCCCAGGTTGTGCGCCACTGCCAGGGGGTGTTCCGGGTGCCCTGGCCGAAACCGGAGCTGGACTCCCACTTGTTGTTGACCCACTTCTTGATCCACTCGCTGTCTTCCCAGCCCTTTTCCATGATGACCCGGGCGATGGCGCCCAGTACGGGCGTATCGGTGCCGGGATCGAGTTGGATGAAGAGGGCATTGCCCCGGTTCTTGGCATAGGCGATACCCGCGGTTTCACGCACATTCAACCAGATCGTCTTCTGACCGCCGTCGATGGCGGGTTTGATGAACTGGTTGAAGATCATGGTCTTGGTTTCGTAGGGATCGGTGCCGCAGATCATCAGGACTTCGGCATCGCCCCAGTCCTTGTAGGATGGACCGAAGTTATCGAAACCGGCATCGCGGAAACCCGGTGTTGAAGTGACGTTGGCCGGTGTGTCATGCATGGTCCAGTTGGCGGTCTTCATGGAACGACGCGCGAACTTGGAGCCTGCATAGGTGTTTTCAACATACTGATACGAGTAGATCTTCATACCGTATGCGTTAGCGCCGTATTGTTTCACGGTGTATTTCATCAAGTCAGTTGCGATATCCAGCGCCATATCCCAGGAGACCGGCTGCAATGTACCGTTGATGCGGATCATCGGTGACATCAGACGGTCATTGGTGGGCTTGTCCGGGTTGTAACACTTCTGGGCGATACAGCCACCACGGATGGAGGAGTCACCATTAATATTTACAACCTTGGAATCTTTGTCAGGAATGACCACCACATTGTGGGGACGCCCCTTGTGCATCACTACATTGTATTGAGTAGGTGCTACCCATGCCTGTAGTGGACCACTTGGGAAGTCGATGCCAAAGGCGTTCTCAGCAGCCTTCATGCCGCCGTCAGGCGTGCCGACCGGCCAACGATAGACCTTGTAACCACAGGCGACGATACAGTAGTCACAGCAAGTGGTGAGGACTTCAGCGCTTTTCGGCGGCAGAGGTGATTTATCTTCGGGAAGGTAGTATTTCGTTGCCATTGTATATCTCCTCCTAACCTTCCATCAGGTTTTCGTTACGGCCGAAAATGAGGCCCATCATGCCGACAGCGTAGACGTCATCACCGTCCAGTTCGAGCAGAACCTGAGGAATACTCTGGTAGGCCTGACCTGAAACGATAATGCCATGGCGAGTCAGATCGTAGGTGGAGAGGTGCAGTGGACACTGACCCAGTACACGATGCTCACCCACTGCCTGATACTTACCCGTGAGATAGCCGCCCTGGTGTGTGCAGAGGTAGCTGAAACCCACGATATCTCGCTGGGAACCTATACCGCCACCCGCTTTGGCGCCATCCATCTTCACCACGAAGCAATTGCTGTTCGGACCATCGTCGGGGTAGTTGAAGTCCAGCGGCTGGTTGTCTTTAAGTTGACTCAGTTTGGCAACCAGTTTGCGTGGGTAGCCAACAACACGTGCCTTTGCCTGGGCCTGGCCCGGGAACAGGCTGATTGAGATTGTGCTTGCGGCAGCCGCGGCAGAACCTGAATACATCAGGAACTGGCGGCGATTCAACATGCATTTGCCATGCTCGGCCGCAGTCTCATCTTTTTTCTTCAGATCAGTCATTATTTTGCCTCCTGTGCGGCTTTCAGCTCAGCCAGGGTGAACAGAGGAGCATAGGGTGGCTGTTCGGGCTTCTCCATGGTGATCTCCGGACCGGAGAATGCCTCCAGAAAGGCCACCAGATCCTCTTTCTCCTGGTCATTCAGGCCGAGTGGTTTGATCAGCGCACTCTTGGTTTTCGTGAACAGCGTGGTGCGTCCCTCTTCATCGAATCCGCCGCGATTATAGAAATCGATGACTTCTTCCAGAGTGTAGAAGACACCGTTGTGCATATAGGGCGCGGTGTAGGCGATGTAACGCAGCGGTGCGGTGCGGAACTTACCTTTGTCCCATTTGTTCTTTGAACGGTAGTAGAAACCCCAGTCCGACTTGGCGGCGCGATAGCCCTCTTCAGTCTGACCTTTGGCATACTGCTCAAAACGGAAGGTGATCTGGGCGAGACCGTCTTCTTCCCAACGTTTGTTCGGCGGAACGCCGATGTTGTGGAAGTCGGAGTCGGTGGTCAGTTCACCGTTGTGGCAGTTGATGCATCCCGCCTTGCCGTTGAACAGCTTCATGCCGCGCACCTGCTGTTTACTCAAGGCGCTCTTGTCACCCTTCAGGTACTTATCGAGGGGGACTTCATATTTACCCGTGGTATTCATGGTGCGTTCAAAAGCGGAGATGGCATGCCAGACATCATCGATAATCGGCCATTCGGTGCCAAAGACCTCTTTGAAACGTTTCCTGTACTCGGGAATGAGCGCCAGACGCGCTTCCATGATGTCATCTTCACCATTACCGGCGACGCCGCCCTTGGCAGCCGATTTGGCCTGCTTTTCATTGGATGAGGCGGAGCCGGCCCAGAACTGGCGCGGGAAGTAGGCGCTGTTGATGATGGATTGGCTGTTGCGCCAGTGAACCGTGCCGGGATAGCCGCGGGAGAAGTCTTCCGCCCAGGCCCAGCCCTGTTCAGGCTCATGACAGGTGGAACACCCCGTTGAGGCGTCACCGCCTACGCGTGGATCGAAAAACAGCAGTTTGCCGAGTTCCACTTTGGCGGGTGTCAATTTGTTATCGGGTGGGATAGGGGCCTTACCCAATGGCGTCAGTGGTGGCGGTGCTGATGGCTGCATGGCCATCTTAGCAACAGCCATCTTTTCGGGTGTTGCGGCATGTGCCTGTTTCGTGGCGGTGGCATCGCAACCGGTAAACACAGTCACAACAGCGGCAGCAACCAGGCTAAGCGTAACTTTCTTCATATGCATGGTCATTACCTCCATTAGTTAGGGACTTTCGTCCAGTTTGCGATGGCTTCATACTCTGACGGGTAGGGTTGCTTCCAGACATGCTTGTTGCTCGTCAACGGGTCGCCGGAAAGCGCTTCCAGAAATGCCACCAGGTCTTTCTTCTCCTTGCCGCTCAATTTCAACGGTTTCAGGAGGCCGCTCTTTCTGCTGTCCTTGCCGCCGCCCTGATTGTAAAAATCAACAACACCCGCCAGGGTCTTGATCATACCGTTGTGCATATAGGGCGCAGAGTATTTCAGTTCACGCAGGGATGGGGTGAGAAATTTACCCATGTCCTCATCCAAAAGCGTTACGTTGTAGTAGCCGGGATCACGTTTCAGGTTCATGTAGTTGGGGATGCCCTGGAACATGGTAAAGGCGATAAAGGCCTGATGATTCATTGGGTCCATGAATACATCGAAGTTCTCAGGCACACCGGTGTTATGGGCTTTTTGATCGGTCATCATGGGACCGTTATGACACTGGATGCAGCCCCCCTTACCCTTGAAGAGTTTCATGCCCCGTTTAGCCGAAGCGGACATCTTGCCAGTGTCGAAGGGCGCATTGGCGGAAGTCAATGTCTTCAGGTATTCTGGGATGGCTTTACGTACGGAGCCGTTGGAGGGTTCGCCATAACCGGCATCCTTGAACATCCGTACATAGACCGGATCCTGTTTGACCCGCTCCTGCATGATCCGCATATCCATGTTCATGGTGTAGTCTTCAGTGAGCATCTCACGGGTCATGTCATTCAGGTTGGTGCCGATACGACCATCCCAGTTCCAGACTTTTCTGTGTGCGACGTTGATCAGGGAGGAGGCGTTGCGGAAATGGCCGTTACCGGGATACCCGGGGGAGAGAGCCTCTTTGCTGGCATATCCCTTTTCCGGCACATGGCATGTGGCACACGCCACGGCAGCATCGCCTGAGAGACGTTTATCAAAGAACAGGCGTTTCCCCAGTTCTGCTTTTGCTTTGTTTATTTTCAGCTGTGGCAGAGGCCCGATATCCGGATACTCAGCAGCTTGAGCGCTAAGCGCGACTCCAAACCCCAAAACGGCGGCTAGGAGGGTACGCCCTGTAGTGACTCGTACACCCATTGGATTTCCTCCAGGTCAGTTTTACATGATCGGTGTTCCGAAATGCGATTCAGATCGCAGGAACTTATTTATTCACAAGCGGTCTGAGCCGCTTTTAACCACTGCATGAAGTGGGCCAGTTTTCTGCTGTTTTTTTATTCTTTAAAAAACCGCAAGTTACTTGTGGGTTAGTGATCTGGATCAACTTTGAGGTGTGAATGGATTGAATAGATCGTTCCAATACTGTTTTTGAAGTGTACGATTTTGTTCAGCTTGTTCAGTGATCGATGCCGGAGAGCGGGTTTATGGCAGGTTGCTATTTCCCCGCCAACACATGACGAATAGCTTCCAGGATGACCGATGAGGGTGTTTGATGGGGGAAGACAAAACGCAGCTCCCCCTCAGGCGTGACCAGATAGGTCACCGCTGAGTGGTTGACCGCATAGCCGAAGGCGGAGCCCTCGAGTGCAACTTCGTAGTATTGGGCGCCATAGTTTTTTGCCACCGCAGCAATCTCCCTGTCGCTTCCGGTTACACCGATCAGATTGGGGTGAAAATAGCTGACATAGTCATCCAATACATCAAAACCGTCTCGTTTTGGATCGATGCTGATAAAGACGCCATTAACAGCTTTCAACTCATCATCATTCAGTTCATTCAGGGCCTGTGTCAGAAAAGCGAGTGAGGTGGGGCAGACATCGGGGCACTTGGTATAACCGAAATAGAGTAATACAACTTTTCCTCTCAGTTGCTCCAATGAAAACTCACCCTGGCTCGAATAGAGTGTGAAGTCACCACCCAGTGGCATATCATTGATATCGAGTACCTCATCCTGTTGAGTCGTTTTCTCCGATGCGGTGGTTGAAAATGCAATGAGTAGCGTGATGATGAAAAGGGTTATGCGAAACATTGGGTCTCTGCTTTCATAGAGGAAGAGGCTGATTTTATATACCCGCCTCCACAACTTCTCTTCGCTGACTTTTCACCAGCAGCAGACCGGCAATGAATACCAGCAATGCGATGCCTGCCGGCAGACCATAAACCTTCGTGATATCGATTTCAGGGGGTAGAACAAGCCAGTACCAGGTGCTGAGGGTATGCTTGGAACCTATCTCTCCATTGCTGCCATCCCAATTAGCGAAGGAGACAGGGATAAATGTACCTTCGTTAAAGACTACATCACCATTATCCGGATCACGGGGACGTTTCATTATGATTCGCCATTGGCCATCCTTCCAGGCGCCATTGGCGGTCAGACTGTTGTCATCCTTGCGCATCTCCAGCTTTTTATCGGGCCCTTTACCATCCAGCAACATGCCTGCCGGTTCCCTGGCAGGATCAACGCTACCTGCGTTCCAATACCAGATGGTTGCGTTGTGTTTGTTGTCGCCGTGCCGATAGAGCGGTTTCTCCACTATGGGCGCCGACATGTAGCCGTCCTGGTGGGGAAACTGAATCGCTACCGCATCCGGATGCATCTCAAGATTCTCATCCTGCAGATCGGTGAAATAGTCGATGCCGGGTCGGCTTTCAGTCCGGTCATTCACTTCGAGCAGGAAGGCAATCTCGTTCTGATTGTAAAGTGTGCGTACTGTGACGGCATCATTCAACGGCGTGAACAAACGCTCATTCTTAATAATGTTCGGCACCAGATGCAGGGTAGTGGCCGGCGCTTGCTCCCAGCGATCGTCGCTGATTGAATCGGGTAGTGAGCCTTCCAGCTTCAGGCCGGTTACCACCGGGCCGTCTTCCGGCTGAGTTGCGTTGAAGCGCAGGCTGAAGACGTAGTTGGCGATATGCCAGCGATCCTCGAGCGTGACAGGATCTTTATTGCCTTCTTCAATGGCCCGGTGTGCCGGCATGGGTGTGCCGGGGATGCCGATCGACAGGCGTGTGTAGATCGCCTTGATGGTCTCGTCGCGCTCATTTTCAGTCGACGACACAGATTGACTTGCACGCCATGTCCAGGGCTTTGTCAGATCTCTTGGCCAGATGCGGTTGCCCCAGTCGTCTTCAAGTTTTTTACCGGAGGTGATATTGCCACGGCCCGCAACACCATGACACTCTTTACACGATTTGATGAAGGCCTCTTTGCCCTTGGCAACCGACTCATCGGTATAAGGAATCCGGCCATTCAGAGGCTCTTTGTCGGTAATTGTTTGAAAGTCGGTCTTGGTATAGAAGCCATCATCGTCGAAATCTTCCTCTTCCGCATCTTCCGGCGGCCATGCCTGGGTGATATCGAAGCCTTTGATAACGGGAACCAGACTGTGGATCTGATCGTCAGTCAGCAGTGCGCGCCCTTTAATGCCCCAGCCCGGCATGGCGGTACCGGGAAGACCCTGTTTGATAGTGTTGCGCAGGTCCTCGTCCCGGGGTAACAGGATGCCGGGTGAAGTCTTGTATTTGAACAGGCCAAGGGAGAAATCCCGTGGTTTGGGGTACATGAGGTCTGCAGCAATGCCGTCACCGGCCCCGGTTTCGCCATGACAGACTTCACAGCGGAGCTTGTAGAGTTCCTTGCCCCGCATCTGTTTGCGTTTTGCCAGCACTTGATCCTTCATGCCGGTTACCCGTTTCGAAACCTCGGGGTCCCAGATGCGGGGTACCTGACCGTTGTAGTCGAAGATGAAGGTGATGACATTCCAGATCTCCTCTTCGGACAATATTTCATGCCATATCGGCATTGCGGAGTTCCAGGGTGTACCCTCTTTGGGTAGTCCGGGGCCACCCGTTGCGATACGCCAAAACAGAAACGCTTCCTGGAGTTGCGGGATGATGGTGGGATCCTGGAAGTTGATGGGCTGTGGATTGAAGCCATGTCCGTAGTGCCCTTGGCCGTCAAGCAGGTCGCCATGACAATAGAAGCAGTTCTGGTAGTAGCTGTCACGTCCGGCCAGAACAACCTCGTCATACCTCTCCCAACCCGCTTGCTCATCTTCAATCAGGGTTGAGAGGATCTCCTCACGGACCGGGTTTTCAAGGGTTGCCAGGTCATAGGAGTTGCCAAATATTTTCAATGATGCGGGCGGCGCTGGATGTACCTGTCTCAACTCTACCGGTGCATCGTTGCTGGGTTTGACGATATCGTAGCTAACATAGCCGATAATCAGAGGGATGATGATAAGAAAGGCCCAGCGAACAATCGCTTTATTGTCATCACGCAGAGTGGCGATGACCGGAGATTTGAATTCCTCCCACTTTTTATCGTCAAAGGCAAAGTAGAGCAAAATACCGATCAAGGTGATGATCATGTACTGCACCATCAGGGTCTTCGGCAGTACAGGAGGGAACATATTGTCAAACAGAAGATAAGCGACAATAGCAACAATGACTGCTTGCCAGAATGCCGGAATCCTAAAGCCTTTCATTATTTCTTCTCCACCAGATAGGCGACGATCATATCCAGTTCCTTGACCGTCATCCTGGCTGCGAAATCGGCAGGCATGGCAGCAGGGAAGCCTTCAGCGATTACGGCATTGGGATCGACAATACTTTGCCGAATTTCATCCTTGCTCAGACGTGAGCCGACATCGACCAGACCGGGACCTACCAGTGTGTCAGCGCTTTCCATTGCATGACAGGAACCACAGGCATACTTTCCCAGCGCCTCTTCGAGGCTCGCAGCCGGTGCAGGTAGAGTGGCTGCAGCAACGGTTTTTTCATCCGCACTGACCACGGATGCAACATCCTCCGGTGATGGCAGAGAGACTGTCACATCATTGCCGTCCTTGGCCTGCAGGTAGGCGATGATGGCATTCATCTCGATCTTGGAAAGCGCTATCGGCGCCTTATCGATCGCAGGCATCGGAGATTCGCTATCGTTAGTGCCTTTTTTCCCCCATGTGGCGACTACATAGCGACTGGGATCGAGCATCGATTCAAGCAGATAGTCTGCCGCATCCTGTGCCTTGCCCTGGTAGCGTTCATCGGCGAGCCGTTCACTGCTTAAGGCAACCATATCCGTACCCTGAATATCCGGTGCGCGGCCGAGTGGGGCGGGTTTATGGCATAGGGTGCAGGTGCCTTTATTGTTGAACAGATCCTCTCCCAGGGTGATAAAGTCATCCATGGTAAGGGAGCTCAAATCCACCTCTTTATCGACCGGGGCCTCTCCTTCAACCTGCGGTAGGAGATAGGTCACAAAGGTGAAAAGCAGTGTCAACGCCAAACTGAATCCAAGGATTTTCAACAAAACCATCATACAACGCCTCCCGCATCGGCTGCTGCGGGTTTGGCCTGTCTGGTGGAACTCAGGTTGGCCACCCAGAACATGAACAGTACGCAGAGCAGGAACAGCACGGTGACAATAGTGATCATATTGCCGGCATAGGCGATGGTCGGAATAAAATTATCCGGCGAGTTGTCTTTCATCACGGTATAGACATGCCAGTGAGTCTTGACCGATGAGCGGACGTAACCCATCAGTCCCATCAGCCAGGTAAAGGCAATCGGCAGGGCGAAAAGCGCATATTGTGCACGGTCCGGAATCCGCCCCCAGTGAGAGGGGAGTGTCTTGGCATGCTTGAACATCAGGGTATCGATAATGATACCTGCAATGATCACCACCAGGGTCGAGGCCACCTGTGCAACGGATGAACCGACTTTGTAGACCGTGTTGGTGAAGTAGCCGTAGTAGACGCCCAGGAAGATGATGTTGACGATGGCCACAACATAGATAGCTACCATCAATGCATTTCCCATCGGAGCCCAACTGACGGTTGCCACCTTGTCCGACCGGCGGTAGAGCTGGAAGGAGAGAAAGGTGGCCACCAGCATTAGATTAACGGCGATGTTTTTGGCCGGCATAATACCGAGAGGACCGAGGATATGGTGATGGCTGCCACCCAGCAAAGAGATCTCAGAAGCGGAGAGGATCAGGGTGTGCGGGGTTACCCAGATCAGAAAGCAAACCACCAATACCGCGGCGATAAACTTGATCAGGCCTTTGTAACGGTCGGATCCATCTGTTCGAGACATTCCTGCCCAGAGATAAAAGTTGCCGGCAAGCAGGATAGTGCCGATCAATACCGCCTGCACAATGAACAGCCAGGCGAGAATCCCCCCCATCGCAGTGATGCCCATCTGCTGGGAGTAGGCATAGATCTCGGCCATCAACCAGTAACCGGCGAACGGGAGCGGTAGAAAGGCGAGAATAGCAATAAAGTTGGAGGTGTAACCCATCCAGTCGTAGTGGGCTCTCTTTTCCTGATCGTTGGTACTGAGGAATTTAAAGGCCGCGTAGGCGCCGACCACGGCGCCGCCAAAAGCGATATTGGCAATAAAGCGATGCAGGTTTATGGGGTTCCACAACGGACCTTTCATGATCTCCCAAATATTGCCCACCACTGCACCGACTTCGTTGACCCCGGAGGGCGCCATCATGAACGTAGCCCAGGAGTTGGCTACCACCATGATGGTAAGGCCGGATGCGTTCAGCATCAGCCCCAGCGAGAGATGCACCCACTTCAGATTGCCATATCGAAAGGCATTCCATCCATAGTAGTAGGTGTAGAGGAAAAAGCTTTCCAAAAAGAACAGAATGGCATAAACCAAAACCTGGGCACCGAATACATGCATCATGTAGCCCATGAAATCGGGATAGAGTACAAACAGCGCCAATGCCAGCGAGCCACCGAAAATCGCGGTGATGGAAAACCCGGTGAGGCTGATTTTCATGAACTCATAAGCCATGCTGTCATAGCGTTCATCGCCGGTATACACACCGAGTAGTTCAATCGTCAATACAAACAGGGGGACCGCCAGGACCAAGGCAGCAAAAAACAGGTGCAGCTGGGCGAGTATCCAGACTACGGCGCGACTGCTGACGCCGATATCGGGATAGTCGCTACGGGATGGCTTTGGGGCAACAATGGGTTCTGCCGTTTCCACTTTCATTGTGGCTACGACGCGCTTTTCAATAGCCGGCTCACCTTCTACCTGTACAATCCCCACGGGTGAAATACGACTAAGGGTATCGGCGTCTTCCGCAGCTTGAATCAGTCCGGTTGATAGCAGCAGGGTAGCCACTACAATCCATATAAAGTGATGCCAATGTTTTAATATGGATGATTGAGCAGGGCGATTCGAAAGACTTCTCTCATTCATAAACGTATTCCTTGTTCACCGGTCAGCCGGCGGGTGACAAGTTGAGACTTAATGGCAGTCCCTGGATACTCATGACAAAGTGATCAAGGCCGTAAAAGAAGGCCAGTACTATCACGAATGAGATGATTAGCGAAACCAGCATGGAGAGGATGCTGCTGCTGTTTTTTGTTTGCATAGTGGATTACCTGCGCTAGCCGTGATGTACTGAGACACCACCTGAGTAGATCAACAGCCAATAGAAAAAGGCCAGAATCGCAGACAATACCGCTATAAAGAGCTTGGATCCCCAGGAGTGGTTTTGAGATTCAGGCTGTTTGGTTTCATCATGATCGGGTGTTGTATTCATACCTCTCTCCTGTTCGCCTCGTGTTATTACAGGTACATTGTTTCTGAAGCGCCTAACCCAGCATGAAAGGCAAAAAACGGGCCACGTTCGGGGCAATGGAGATGCCAGGTGGATTTGCGGTTCAAGCGGCGGTTATCTCAAATCAATAAAAACTGTAACAGAGATATGTAGTTAACAGAGTTATCATCAATCAACACTCAAAAGTTGATAAGGGCTACAGTACGCCTGCGCATCGCTGTACAGGGCAGAGAATCTGAACAATCCGTTCAAATCATCGTCTCACAATAGACTAAATATTCAACTGAGTATCGCATTAGCCGAATAGCTGAGTCAGTGTGGCGTGGGCGGTTTGGTCGATATCTCGTTATCGATGTTGAACGATCTGTTCCCTGGTCATCAGTAAATACCTTGGCATTGAATGATTCATTCAATGCTATCTGGGTGCAATCAGACTAAGACCTTGGATCTAGGGCAGAATCTCTTTTCCTCAAGCTGGTACAGATTCTGCTTACAGTGATTGCTCCAGTCCGAATAAGAGATATCAAGAGAGCATGAGCCTTCAAAACGAAACCGTTGATGTTTTGTGTGAGTTGCTTCAGTCAGGGGATGAAGCGGATCGCTGTTATGCAGCACGTACGTTGGGGGTTCTACGCAGTCACAGTGCTGTTCCGCATCTTATAGAGAGGCTCAAGGATGAGGATGTTGATGTCTGCATCGACGCTGCAGAAGCCCTCGGGAAAATCGGTGATGAATCCGCAGTCCCCGCACTGACTGATTCACTGAAAAATGATACCTGTGGAGAAGTCTGCTCTATGGTCACGGAAGCGCTCGGTAAGATTGCCAGTGCCGATTCCGTGGAGGTGCTCGTGAAGGTGCTGACTGAGCGCCCGCAAGGTCTTGAGTGGGATGGGGATTGGGATACCTGGTGGGATATCCAGTTGGAAGCCGTGAAAGCATTGGGTGCTGCAGGTGCGGAAGAGGTCGTCGACAGTCTTGTCGATTTCATCAATGATGATGCTCAGCAAGATATTGAGAATGAGGTATTAGGCGCCCTGGTTTCCATTTCCGGCGTTGGCCTCGACCGGGTGATTGAGCGATTGCGGGATCAATCAAGCAAGGCGCTGCACCGGCGTCGTGCTGTACGTGCTTTGGCAGGTTCGAAATCATCTAAAGCCACCAAGGTTCTGGGGCGCTCGTTACAGGATTCAGATCCTGAAGTGAGAGTTGAAGCGGCACAGGCTTTGGCGAATCAAAAAGCAGAGCATTATCTCAGTGCGCTGTTGTTGCTGTTACGCGATCCAAGCGAAGAGGTTCGCAATGCCGCTATCAAGGCGGTGACCCAACTGGCGGGCCAGGTTACTGACTCCGGCGGCCTGCGGAAAACGTTGCTGCCGATGTTGACTGATCCCAGTAGTCAGGTAAGGGCTACCCTGCTAAACACGCTTGTTCCGGTTGTTGGCGGCAATCCGCTGTCGGATGATGATTTTAAAGTGGTCATTGCCAGCACAGCCGATGCGAGTGCTGAAACGGCTACGGCAGCCTGTCGGTTGCTCGGCGAAAATAACAATCCTGGTGCAATCTCCACCCTGCTTGAGCATGTTAAGAACAGCGAAGGTCATCCCATGGTTCGCCGTGAAGCGATTCTGGCGATCGGTCAGTTAGGTCAGATAACCGATGAGATTATTGATTCACTGATGAATGCTGTTGGTGATTCGCAGCAACCGGTCAGGTTGGCTGCGCTAACGACTTTGATGGCATTGGATGCACAGTGTGTTGAGGTGGATTCAGCGGAAGCGAAAGAAGTGTTTCGCAGGCCGCTTTCTATCATCATCGATGCGGTTAGCGGCAGTATACGAGTACCGGAAAAAAGTAAATCCGAGATTGTTTCTGAAGATGCCGGGGTTGCTCAGCAACAGCTGGATGCAGCGTCGGAACGCACGGTGCAAAATGGTGTTGTGGTTGAATTCGATACAGACACGGAGAAACATTTTGCCGAAACAAAAGCAGATCCTGAAATAGACGAAAATCCCATTCCTCAGGAGATAGCTAAGACTATTAAGCTGCCTGATACGCCAGCACGGATTGTCGAAGTGGACGAAGTGTCGCCTGCCATCTCAACCCTGGATGCTATCGCCATGGAAAATGTCGAGACCATGCTTGATAAGGACAAGGCAACGCAAGAGGCGGCTGAGATGGATGAGACGACACAAGAGTATCTCGATGTAGTGGAAGCCAATAAGGCGGAGATGAGACGCATTCGCGCCAGCAGGCGCATCACACCGGATCAAGACGTGCGACGGTTGGGCGCAAGAGTGTTGGCGGCTGCCAATGATGACACTGCGATTGAGGCTTTGATTCAAGCATTGAGCGATGAGGATGACCTGATGCGCCGGGAGGCGGCTGAAGCCATTGGCGAAATCGCTCAGCGCAATAGAGATAATCCAAAATTGATGGATGCAGTGGGAATACTCATTACCCAATTGGCAGTCGGTGACTTGGAGCAGAAGATTGCCTGTGCTCGCAGTTTGAGTTTTCTCGGTAACCGATCGGCTCTGGCGCCGCTCATGGAAGCGCTGAATGACAAACAAGCCAATGTGCGAATAGAAGCCATCCAGAGTCTTGCAAGACTCTCCTGCGACAGCCTGGATCCGACAGTCGCGGGACATATGGTTGTACGGGACGTTCCTTCCACCGGTGTGGCTCGAAGACTGCTGGAGTGTCTCGATGATGACAGTATCGGGGTGCGGGTTGCCGCAACCAGGGGCCTCTCGAAAGTTCTGCCGGTGACCCGTGACGAAACCTTAACTCAACGAGCAGTTGAGCGGATTGTGGCCAGTGTCAGTGAATTCACCGGTGAAGAAGCACGCCTGATCGGACAGGCATTGCGTGCATTTGATACATCCTTGAGTAGCCGGGCTTTACTGACCCAGCTTAAAACTGCAGAGGATAGTGTTAAACGCAGTGTGTTCATCGAAATGATTGAAGAGATACTCAACCCTGACCAGGGGCAGCCTGAACAGGCAGCCTGATACCAGGATCGAAACCAGGAGAAAAAGTATGAAGAAATTATTTGTTTGCCTCAGTCTGGCAAGTCTATGCGCTCTGCCAGCCGTAGGCAACGCGGCAGCCTATAAAGAGGGCGCTGTAAGCAATGGAGGTACGATAACCGGCAGCGTAAAATTCACCGGCAAGGATCTGGATCCGAAAGTTTACGGCATCACAAAGGACAACGATGTCTGTGGTACAGGGAAAAGGGAAATCGACTATGTCCGTGTCAGTAACGGCAACTTGATGGATACGGTTGTTTATCTTGAGAAAGTGAAGGAGGGTAAGCCTTTTCAGGCAGATGTGGGCGATGCCAGCATTGACCAGAAAGGCTGTGAATTCAACCCCTTTCTTCAAGTCATGAGAAATAAAAGTAAGCTATCAGCCATCAACTCTGATCCGGTGCTGCACAATATTCATACTTATGAATTGATTCGAGGTGACGCCAAGGGCCCGAAGAAGACCCTGACAAATGTCAGTCAACCCGATCCAGGGACAGTCACAAACACCATAAAAATGAAAAAAGGGCCTGCCATCAAGGTGGAGTGTGATGCCCATGACTTCATGCATGGCTTTGTTTTTGTTGCGAAGAATCCCTATTTCGCCAAAGTGACTGAAGACGGTACGTTCAATATCAGCGACGTGCCTCCCGGTTCATACACCATCAAGGCATGGCACGGCATGCTGAAGAATCAGAAGGCAAAGGTGAAAGTCGATGCAGGCGGAACCGCAACAGTCGACTTTATCTTCAAATAAGCGATGATTTCCAATCCTGCCATGATAGATAAGCGGGAGCGTAGACTGAGTCTGATTGACTATATGGCCATCGTTGCCGGGATCATCAACCTATTGGTGATCGGTTCTATCTTTGGCTACTGGTTTATGCAGTAACCCGACCCAAACGGGGTGGGCTGATACCCACCCTGGACTGATCGAGAGAGGCATCTACCTTGAGCGTACAGGTTCATACAGAGAAGCAAGCGTCCGATTCACTTCCCGCCTATGAATCGATTCTATTGGCGGTAGACTCCTCCGATCACGCCAATCGAGGTGTTATTGAAGCCGTGGAGCTGGCCAACCAGTTCGGCAGTCGGCTCACAGCCGCTCATGTTTATGCAGCCAAACTGCACGATCTACGTTTCCGTCAAATGGAGGGCGGGCTGCCGGAGCAGTTTCGTGAAGAGCAGGAACTGGAACGTCAACGGGATGTGCACGACGATTTGATCACCCGTGGGCTCTCCATTATTACTGACTCTTATCTGGATCAGGTGGATCGTGTGGCTGAAGACGATTCCATTGCTGTTGCCAGGCGCTCCCTGGAAGGGAAAAACTACCGTGAATTGGTGAACGAAGCCAACAGTGGGAATTATGATCTGCTGGTGATGGGCGCCTTAGGTTTGGGTGCAGTGAAGGGAAGCCGTATCGGTACAGTCTGTCAGCGGGTTTCGCGTCGCTCTCGGATAGACACCCTGGTTATCAAAAATCCCAACCAATCACTAAAGGAAGGACCGATTGTGGTCGGGATTGATGGTTCAGCCAAAGCCTACGGCGGACTGTTAACGGCGCTTTCTATGGCTAAGACCTGGGGTGTGGCGGTGAAGGTGGTTTCCGCCTTTGATCCCTATTATCATTATGTCGCCTTCAATCGCATAGCCGGTGTTTTGTCGGAACAGGCGGGGCAGGTGTTTAAGTTTAAAGAACAGGAAAAACTTCATGAAGAGATCATTGATTCCGGATTGGCAAAGATCTATCAGGGACATTTATCTGTAGCCCAATCGATTGCCAATGATCAAGGGATGGCGATTGAGACAGTGCTCCTCGACGGTAAGCCTCATGAAGTGATTAATCGTTACCTGCTGGGTGTCAAGCCATCACTGTTGGTGTTGGGCGCCACGGGTATCCATGCAGACAGTGAGTTGGATATTGGTGGCAATAGCGAGTACCTGCTGAATGATGTGGCGTGTGCCGTGTTGCTGAGTCAGCGTGAGCATCAACCTCAGATCGATCGTCTCGCTTCGGTGTCTATTTCCTGGACCCATCAAGCGGAAGCACGCATGGAGCGTGTTCCCTCATTCGTTCGCGGTATGGCGCGCATGGCCATTCTACGTTATGCCCAGGAGAAGGGGCATACGGTAATCACTGAAAGTATTGTGGAAGAGGCCACGGCGCAACTCATGCCCGGCCATGCGGAACAGGCAATGACTGAGATCGTTGAGGCCTATGATCGGGGTGAGTTAAAGCAAAAACATGATGCTGAAGCAGCCATGCGTTGGAGTGAGGCGGCAACAAGATTATTACTTAGCATCGATGATCTCAGTCTACGCGGTAATCTCAGTATGCGAGCTGAGAAAAAGGCCCGTACCGCTGGTAAGTGCGAGGTTGAAGCGGAACATATACAAAGTTTTATTGATGATCATAGCGTTTCAGGGGAGGCGTCTGTTGTAACGACCCAATCATCCAAATTCCCCCCGGATGAAAAGGACGTCTCCCCGCCTGACTTCGCTTGGCAGGCCTCCGCGCTGGCGCGCCTGATGCGTGTGCCTGAAGGTTTTATGCGTGATAGCTCCAAACAACGCATCGAAGCCTATGCCAAAAAACAGGGTGTTTCCGAGATCAGCCTCGTTGTGGCTGAGGCGGGCCTGTCCGAGGCCCGCAAAGCCATGCAAAGTACGATGCAGAATAATCAACAGACCTTGTCGTCCGGTGAAGAGACGAGCAGCGACTGTCCTTTTGCCAATTTAGGTAAGAGCACAACCACACCCAGGCAAACAGCATCAACCGATTTTAATTGGCAGGCTGCAGCTTTAGCCCGTCTTATGCGTGTTCCAGAGGGATTCATGCGTGAGCTTACACGTCAACGCATTGAGACCTATGCGGATAAAAAGGGTACTAACGAGATCTCTCTAGCACTGGTAGAAGAGAAATATGCTGAATGGTCAGCCGGATCAACAAAGCAGACACACAGTATGGAGTGGGATAAGGAATCTATGGCGCGTATGCAAAGGATTCCCGATGTGGTCCGCGGCATGGTGATGGTGGAGGTGGAACGTTGTGCCCGGGAAATCGGCCTGGAAGTCATCACCAGGGAGGCGGTGGAAAGGGCCAGTGAGAGTTGGCAGATGGGTAGCGGTTTTCACTCCGAGTCCAATCCGGATCAGTATCAATGAGTGGTAGCGATCTGTTTCTGCTGGCCGTTAACCTCACCCGTCGATGTAACCTCGCTTGCTCACACTGCTATATGGATGCCGATACACGCCAGGGTGGTGGAAGTGATGAACTGTGTACGGATGAGGTCGGGCAATTACTCAATGAGATTGCCGCACGCAGTAATGAAACCATGGTGGTTTTAACCGGCGGTGAACCGCTGTTGCGCAGAGATCTGGAACAACTGGTTGCTCATGGCAGTGGATTGGGACTCTCGATGGTCATAGGCACCAATGGTGTGCTGCTCAATGAAGATCGGGTCACGACACTGAAACAGGCGGGCGTCATGGGGATAGGGATCAGCCTGGACTCTCTGGACCCTCAAAGTCACGATACCTTTCGTGGCTGTCCGGGTAGTTGGGATAAGACCCTTGCCGGTATGGATCACTGTCGTAAGCATAATCTCCCGTTTCAGGTCCACTTCTCAGTCACAGAACAGAATGCCCATGAAGTTGAGTCGATGATCGACTTTGCCAAAGCGGTGGGCGCACATGTACTGAACATCTTTTTTCTGGTGTGTACCGGCCGGGGAGAGTCCATGTCGGATATTACGCCTGCCCGTTATGAACAGGTGTTATCGCAATTGGTGCAGGCTCAGGAACAGACAACAGACCTGATTGTGCGTGCCCGTTGCGCACCTCATTTCAAGCGGGTGGCCTACCAGGCGAATCCCGAATCCACAATGACCCGGGCTCAGGGGTATGAGGGTGGTGGTTGTCTGGCGGGTATCCACTATTGCCGGATCACTCCGGAAGGTGGTGTGACGGCCTGTCCCTATATCCCGGATGAAGCGGGCTCGATCCGAGAGCACGCCTTCTGGGACATATGGGATCAAACGCCAACTTTTGAACTTCTGCGCCATCCTGAACTTCAGGGTAAGTGTGGCAAGTGCGAATTTCAGAAGCTGTGCGGCGGCTGTCGGGCACGGTCTCTTGCGATGGGCGGCACGCTCATGGATGCTGATCCCTGGTGCGGTCATTATCCTTCCGGACGACCGGTTATCGAACCGTTGAGCGACAACCCCGATACGCTGGTGATCTGGAGTCCGGAGGCCGAACAGCGCCTGTCACGTGTGCCAGGTTTTCTGCGCAAAATGGTACGAAAACGCGCCGAGTCCTATGTCAGAGAGTTGGGCGAGAGCGTGATCACCACTGAGCATATGGCGACCTTGGCTGCGAAACGATTTGGTGACGAATTTCCGGGTAACCGACCTGCCTCTATGCAGGATACCCCAACAGATCAATCAGCGGAGTTTTCCAGCAGCGGTCTTGCCTGGACCAAGGAAGCCAGAGCCTACCTCGATGAACTACCGGGTTTTCTGCGGGAAGGCGTCTTCGCCGTCGCTGAGAATGTTGCACGAAGCGAAGGACGCCTGGAAGTGAATATCAAACTCCTGCAGCGCTTGGAGGAAGAGGATACACCAGGTCGTAAACTCCCCTGGGAATCAGATGCTGAAGCGCTATTGACAAACAGCCTGGCCGATCGTCCGCCTCAGGTTCTGATGTTTGTACAGCCGACCATGGAGGCTGCTGCCGAGCGTGAGGCAAAACGCCGTGATGCCATTGTTGTTTCTGTAGAGGATGTGGAGAAAATCGTACAGACCGGTGTTGCTGGTGTTGAGTGGGAGCATGATGCACTCAAGCGTGTGGAATCAGCGCCGGACTTTGTTCGTGCGGGCATCAAAAAGGCCGCTGAATTCGGTGCGCGTCGCGAGGGATTGGCGTGTATCACCTCCGAGGATCTGACCCGTTTTCGTAACCAGGCGATGATGAAAGCAGTACGCCGTATGAAGGGTTTTGGCATGCGGGAACTGAATTTCGATGCCTTTGCCATTGCCAGAGAGAGAGTGCCCCGTCTGAAACAGAACGTACAGGCAGAGAAGCGTTTTGCCGAGATCCGGCACTATGTGGAATCCAAACAGGATCCCGACGGCGGCGGCCTCGGTCTGTTAGACCGGGAAATGCTCGAAAAGATGAAGACGGAGTTGGAGCAATAATGACAGAGACCTCCGTACTGATCATCGGTGGCGGTATTTCCGGCCTCTCAACGGCCTGGTGGCTTGCACAACAGGGGATCTCTGTGGAAGTCTGGGAGGCGGATGATCTACCCGGGGGGAAAATCCGCACCACCAGTGAAGCGGGCTATACCACGGAACGGGCTGCCGGATTGCTGGTCAATTTCAGAAATGAAATCGATCAGATGATTCAGCAGGCCGGTCT
Organism: Candidatus Thiodiazotropha sp. (ex Epidulcina cf. delphinae); assembly: GCA_025656455.1. Lineage (GTDB taxonomy): Bacteria > Pseudomonadota > Gammaproteobacteria > Chromatiales > Chromatiaceae > Thiodiazotropha. The sequence goes on from JAHXHS010000017.1 coordinate 54,068, forward strand.
GTCGTACAGCAAACGACTGCGTGATGAGACACTTAACCGCTATGTGGTGCATAACAGCGAGTTGACCCAGGTGCCTATGCTGATGCCGGCGCTGCTTGCCTCGCCACTCTGGAGTCTCTCCGCCAAGTTTCGCTTGATGACGGAAATTATGATTCCGAGGAGCCATCAGGAGGATGAGACTGTCTCTGCTTTCATAAAACGCCGCCTGGGCCGGGAAATTCTCGATACCGCCATTGATCCCTTCGTTTCGGGCACCCTGGCATCTGATCCGGACCTGGCGGAGGCCCGTTCAGTGCTGCCACGGCTCAAGGCGTTGGAAAAGCGCTACGGCAGCCTTACCATGGGCATGCTGATCAATCGTGTTTTGAAGCGTCGTAGAGCGAACAAGGCGGAGACCTTCTCGTTTTCCGGGGGAATGTCTGAACTCATTCATGCATTGGCTGATACACCGGGTGTAACACTGCGATGTGGCATGCAGGTCGAATCGTTAATGAAAAATCAGGACTACTGGCAGGTAACAGCCTGCAATGCGGGGATTCAGCATCAGATTTCCGTGCCTCACCTGGTGATGAGTACCCCGGCGGATATCGCTTCCGGTCTGTTAAAAACGATCGATGAATCCCTGAGTCGGTTGCTGTCGGAAATTGAGTATGTACCCATTGCCGTGTTGCACCTTGGCATTGAAAGCAGCAGGATCAACCACCCACTGGACGGCACAGGATTCCTCGTTTCCCGCAATAACAGACTGAATTTCAACGGCAACCTGTGGATGAGTCGCCTGTTCCCGGAGAGAGCACCGAGCCAGAATACGCTGTTGACCACCTATCTGGGCGGGGTTCGCCATCCTGAACAGATCGACAAAAGCGATGAACAGTTAACAGCGCAAGTCTTGTCCGGATTGAAACCACTGTTTGGGATAAATGGCTCGGAAAACTACATCAGGATTGACCGGCACGAGAAGGGTTTGCCGCTCTATCACGGTCAATATCAGGCACGCCTGGAGAAGATTGAGAGCCGGTTAAAGCGGTTGCCGGGTCTTCACCTCAATGCCAACTACCAAAACGGTGTATCGGTGAGGGAACGCATATTTCAAGGTCATCGGCTAGCGCAGACGATAGCTGTTACACTGAAACCTGGAGAGCGAGACCTGCGACAGGAACAGCCGTTTGTTCTGGCACACTACCAGGCAGTGATGAATAGTGAGCACAGTTAATCTGCAGGCAGAGGAAAAAACACCGTTTCAGCCGTTAAGGTTGATTCTGGTTATCCTGTTGATACTATTGTTAATTTCCATAGCGGCACAGTGGTATGGCAAGCATGTCACCATGCCAAGATATTGTCAGTATCCGGGCGATGTCATTGGGCGTGTCGAACAGGTGCTGAATGAGAAACAACCCGCAGGCGACGGAGACCGAAAACCCTATATCATTGCCGCCAGGCTGATGTTTCTGGTGCCTCGTCAAGGCAATGAGAGCCTGGGTGACTATATCGAGAGATTACAGCAATATATCGACAAACAATGCCGATAACACACCCGCCACCACCGGTCACCCGTCTGGGAACACTGAAAGGATTCATGACTATTTTCATACCCATGTGCCTGGTGTTGATGATTATCGGTATCATGCATTACTACACCTTTTATACCACTGAACGCTCTTCGATTGAGTCGAGTGAGCTGCTCAATGTCGACCTGGCCAAGCGGATGATCGAGAAGGATATCGCCGATGTGGTCAGCGATTTACTGTTTCTCGCGGAGCACATTGAACGCCGGGGCCTGCCCGAAGCGCTACCCTGGGCCAGAGAACAAAGGATCGCTGAAGAGTTCAAGGTATTTGCAAAAAATAAAGGACTCTACGATCAGATACGCTATATCGATAAGACAGGGGTGGAGGTCGTACGGATTAACTACTTGCCTGGTGAGAGTCAGGTGGTTCCTGAGTCGAAGCTGCAGAATAAAGCAAACCGTTACTATTTTAAGGAAGCGCTGGCTTTAGACAGAGGCCGCATCTACCTCTCGCCATTCGATTTGAACATGGAAGAGGGAGAAATCGAGTTTCCATTAAAGCCTGTAATCCGATTTGGCGCACCTGTATTCGACAGTCAGGGCGAGAAACGTGGGATTGTATTGTTGAACTATTTAGGTGATCGCCTGATTCAAAACTTTACTCAGGCCGCAGCCAATATTGCCGATCATATCGAACTGGTGAACAATGGCGGCTATTGGCTGAGTAGTCCAAGAGATGAAGATGAGTGGGGTTTCATGCTGGGTCATGACGCCCGTTTTCAAGTTGGCAATGCCTATGAATGGCTGAAAATCACTGCCGGTGACAAAGGTCAGATACAGACCGACAATGGCCTGTTTACTTATACGACCATACGTCCGCGGATTGCGGCCATGTCTGCCAAATTATCAGGCAGGAGGAGTTTAGTCACAGATGACAAGCCCAGTAACTACTGGAAAATCATATCCCGTATCTCGTCACGTGAACTCTCCGCGACATTGCCATTTTTTATACAGAATCACTCTGCGCTCTATCTTGCCATGCTGGTATTGGTTGCAGGAGCGGCATGGCTGCTGGCCTATTCACAGCAACATCGCCGTGCGGCAATGGCGCAGAGAGACTATGAACAACGCTTCAGATATACCCTTGAGAATATTGAGTTGGCGGCCGTGACACTCAACCTCAAGGGAGACGTGACATTCTGTAATGACTATTTTCTCAAGATATCAGGATGGAATAAAAACGAAGTCATCGGTCGAAACTGGTTACGGCAATTTGTTCCCGATGAACTGGCTGATGAGATCGGTGTAATAATCGAAAAAATGGGGGATCCTGATAGCTTTCCGCTGCGTTATGAGAATAAAGTAAAGGTAAAGAGCGATGGACTGCGTTTAATCGCATGGAATAATACACTCTCCTATGATGCTGATGGCAATGTAATTGGTGTTACTGGCATTGGTGAAGATATTACCGACAAGCGTAAGGCCGAAACGGATTTGTTGAAGCTATACCAGGCCGTGGAGCAGAGTCCGAGTGCGGTTATCATTACTAATGGCAAAGGTCTTATAGAGTATGTAAACCCAAAGTTTACCAAAGTTTCCGGTTATGAATCACAAGAGGTGCTAGGGCGAAATCCACGTTTTCTGAAATCAGGTGAGACCAGCCAGGAAGAGTATAAGAATTTATGGAATACGGTATTGGAAGGAGGTGAGTGGCGTGGGGAATTCCATAACCGGAGAAAAAACGGAGAACTCTACTGGGAAGGTGCGGTTATTTCGGCAATAAGAAATGCAGAGGGCAAAATAACCCACTTCCTGGCAGTTAAGGAGGATATTACTGTGCGTAAGCGACTTGAAGCAGAGGTAGAGCAACAAAACAGGGATCTGGCGCGTTCTGAAACCCTGGCAGCCATGGGCAGGATGGCGAGCATGATCGCCCATGATCTTCGCAATCCCCTCTCATCGGTAAAAATGATCCTTCAGATCCTGGGTAAGCAGTTGGATATGGAGGTCGACGCTGAAGTGAAAGGACTATGCAATGCCTCACTTGAGCAGATCCGCTATATGGAAGAGATTCTGTCGGATATGCTCACCTATTCCCGGCCGGATGCACTGAAACTGGAATGGCTTACCATCGATAAGATCATCGATATGTCTATCAGTCTGTCTCAGCGCAGAATTGATGAATACAAGATTAAGCTGATCACCAATTATCATCCGGGTTTGCCTACCTTGCATGCCGACGCAACAAAGCTGAGACAAGTATTCTCCAATCTGATATCGAACGCAGCCCAGGCTACTGAATGCAGCAGTGAACCGATGGTGGTTATCGATGTGATGTTGGAGCTGGGTACGGAGGGCACAGCGATCCGGATTGAAATCTGTGATAACGGTTGCGGCATCAGTGAAGAAGAGAGGGAGAAGATTTTCGAGCCGTTTTATACCACCCGTGCAAAAGGTACGGGTCTTGGTCTGGCGATCGTCAAACGTATTCTTGACCAGCATCAGGCAAATATATCTGTAACACAAAACATACCTTCAGGAAGTTGTATCACCGTTGTGATACCTGTCAGGCGCCAAATTGAAATGGAGGATAATGCTATGGCAATTCAGGAGAGCGTCTCATGAGCAAGATACTGATTGTTGATGATGATGAGGCCAGTTGCCGGACACTTCAGTTTCATTTGCGAAGCCAGGATCATGATGTCGAAATTGCCGGCAGTGTGGATGAAGGCTTGGTTGTCGCAGGCTCATACTATCCCGATTTGATTATCCTTGATATACGTATGCCGGGACGTTCCGGGCTTGAAGGACTTCCCGACTTCAGGGAACTGTTACCGAATGTGCATGTGATTATGATCACTGCCTTCCATGATATGGAAAGCACTATTGAAGCCATGCAACAGGGTGCGGAAGATTATATTCACAAACCGATCGATATCGATGAGTTGGATACTTCCATTACCCGGTTATTGACCACAACAGGTGACACGGAAAATCTGTTTATCCCCACCAGTCCTGAAAATATAAGCGGCGCCTTGAGCATGGTCGGTCGTAGTCGCGCCATGAAGGAGATATTCAAGACCATCGGCTTGGTAGCAAAAAGTCCAGCTACGGTTTTGATTACAGGCGAATCCGGTACAGGTAAAGAGTTGGTTGCAAGAGCCATACACCGCTCGGGTCAAAGTCCCAGTGGTCCATTCGTTGCCGTCAATTGTGCGGCTTTGGTCGAGACATTGCTTGAATCTGACATGTTTGGTCACGAAAAAGGCGCCTTCACTGGAGCGGTGGTTCGTCAAGAGGGTAAATTTTCTTTGGCTCGGGGTGGGACAATCTTCCTGGATGAGGTTGGAGAGTTATCGCCGGGTATGCAGGCTAAGCTACTGAGAGTTTTACAGTATAAAGAGTTCACCGCATTGGGAGCCAAAAAGTCTCAAACTACCGATGCCCGGGTAATTACAGCGACCAATGTCGATCTGGCGGAAAAGGTCAGTGAAAAAACCTTTCGTGAGGATCTCTATTACCGGCTGCAGGTAGTCAATATCCATCTGCCGCCCTTGCGTGAGCGTAAAGAGGATCTGATGGATCTCATTCAGACCCTTTTGGGGCGGATCAATAAGGAATTGCATCGTAACATCACGCATATTACCAAGGAGGTCTTAGAAGCGTTTGAACACTACGAATGGCCAGGCAATGTTCGTGAACTGGAAAATGTGCTGATGAAGAGTATCGCCTTGTCTCAAGGCGACTCTTTGACCAGGGATCAGCTCCCGGAACCTTTGAGAGCAGAAAAAATTCACTACTCAGGTCACGACCGCGATGATAAGCCTCTGACTGAGCTAAGCCTTGAAGATATAGAGCGTGTGCATGTCAAACGTGTTCTGGAGGCAACGGGTTGGCATAAAGGTCAAGCTTGCGCAATACTTGGGGTTTCGAGGCCGCGGTTGCGTCGATTGATACGCCAGTATGAATTAATCCCGCATCATGACATCGACATCGACAGTGAAATGAATGAAGACGTCTAGTACTAGATATCCAAACTAAGCCTCTTATGCGGTAACAGGCATATCGGTCTCTACCCCTACCTTCCCGGAAACTGGTAAACAGTTAACCAGTTGCGTCCTCATAAAGATCGATTCAAATACACTCTTTTTTTTCAGACAAAGGAGGCGATGAATCAATCGATTGATATAAAAGAAGAAAATAGCATGGCATGACTGTTGCAATCCCTCCGGGTAGTCAGTGCGAAACAATCCGTACACAACGCACATCTGGTTTGTTCGATCTGGAGGAGCACGGTGATGACCGAAACCTTTTACGACGTGATGCGACGACAGGGGATCACGCGTCGCAGCTTTCTGAAATTCTGTAGTCTGACCGCCTCTGCACTGGGGCTGGGACCAGCCATGGTTCCCCGCATTGCCGAGGCGATGGAGACCAAACCCCGCATCCCGGTACTCTGGCTGCATGGCCTGGAATGTACCTGCTGCTCCGAGTCGTTTATCCGTTCCGCCCACCCGCTGGCAAAAGATGTGGTGCTGTCGATGATCTCTCTCGATTATGACGACACCATCATGGCTGCTGCGGGCCATGAGGCAGAGGCGATCATTGAAGAGACCATCGAGAAATATGACGGCAACTTCATCCTTGCCGTGGAAGGCAATCCCCCTCTCGATGAAGATGGCATGTACTGCATCATCGGTGGCAAGCCGTTCGTCGAGCAGTTGAAGATGGCGGCAGAGCACTGCAAAGCGATCATCTCTTGGGGGTCCTGCGCCTCTTGGGGTTGCGTGCAGGCGGCCCGTCCCAACCCGACCCGTGCAACACCGGTTCACAAAGTGCCTGGTCTGGCAAACAAGCCGATTATCAAGGTACCGGGTTGTCCACCTATCGCAGAAGTCATGACAGCGGTTGTCACTTATATACTCACCTTCGAAAAGTTTCCCGAGTTGGATCGTCAGGGACGGCCGAAGATGTTCTACAGTCAGCGCATCCACGACAAGTGCTACCGCCGTCCCCATTTCGATGCCGGTCAGTTTGTAGAGGCCTGGGATGACGATTCCGCACGTAAGGGCTACTGCCTCTACAAAATGGGCTGCAAAGGGCCGACCACCTATAACGCCTGTTCGACGGTACGTTGGAACGGCGGACTCTCGTTCCCGATCCAGGCTGGTCACGGCTGTATCGGATGCTCCGAAGACGGTTTCTGGGACAAGGGCTCCTTCTATCAGCACGTCACCGATACTCATCAGTTTGGCGTCGAGGCCAATGCCGATAAGGTCGGCTTGGCCGCGGCCGGTATCGTCGGCGCAACGGCGGCTGCCCATGCCGCTGTCACCGCCATCAAGAATGCGCAGAAGAAAGGAGACCGGGATCAATGAGCACCAAGACCACTCCCAACGGTTTTAACCTGGACGACTCCGGTCAGCGTGTGGTCGTCGATCCGGTGACCCGCATCGAGGGGCATATGCGTTGCGAAGTGAATGTGGATGAGGAGAACATCATCCGCAACGCGGTCTCCACCGGCACCATGTGGCGCGGATTGGAGGTCATTCTCAAAGGGCGTGATCCACGCGATGCCTGGGCCTTCACTCAGCGCATCTGTGGTGTCTGCACCGGTACCCATGCGTTGACATCAGTGCGTGCGGTGGAAGATGCGTTGAAGATCAAGATACCGGAGAACGCCAACTCGATCCGAAACATCATGCAGCTGACCCTGCAGGCCCATGACCATCTGGTGCACTTCTACCATCTGCATGCATTGGATTGGGTCAATCCGGTGAATGCCCTGAAGGCCGATCCCAAAGCGACTTCAGAACTGCAGCAGCAGGTTTCACCGAAGCATGCCAAATCGTCTCCGGGTTATTTCCGCGACATCCAGAATCGCTTGAAGAAGTTTGTCGAGAGCGGTCAGCTTGGCCCGTTCAAAAACGGCTATTGGACCAATCCGGCCTACCTATTGCCACCGGAAGCGGACCTGATGGCGGTGACCCACTATCTGGAAGCCCTCGATTTTCAAAAAGAGATCATGAAGATCCGCACCATACTCGGTGGCAAGGATCCCCACCCCAATTGGTTGGTGGGTGGTGTGCCCTGTCCGATCAATGTGGATGGCGTCGGTTCTGTGGGCGCCCTGAACATGGTGCCCCTGAACCAGATCTCCTACATTATCGACAGCACCAGAGAGTTCATCAAGAACGTCTACATTCCCGATCTGCTGGCCGTGGCACAGTTCTACAAGGGCTGGCTCCACGGTGGTGGTTTATCCAGCACCAATGTGCTCTCTTATGGTGATATCCCAGACCGGGCCAACGACTACACCGCGGCCAATCTGATGATGCCCAGGGGAGCGATCATCAACGGTAATCTCAAGGAGGTACATGAGGTCGACCTGAGGGATTCCGAGGAGATCCAGGAGTTCGTGCCCCACTCCTGGTACAACTATCCGGATGGCGTCAAGGGACTGCATCCCTGGGATGGCGTCACTGAACCCAACTTCCAATTGGGACCCAATGCCAAGGGCAGCAAGACCAACATCGAACAGATCGACGAGGACGCCAAATACTCCTGGATCAAAGCGCCGCGCTGGCGGGGTCATGCCATGGAGGTTGGTCCTCTGGCTCGTTACATCGTTGGTTATGCCAGCGGTCATGAGGAGATTACCGAGCAGATCAATTTCGTGCTCAAGACCCTGGATGTGCCGGTAACGGCGCTCTTCTCGACCCTGGGTCGAACCGCCGCACGCGGTCTGGAGGCCGATTGGGCGGCAGACAAGATGCGCTACTTCATGGATAAGCTGATGGCCAATATCAAGGCCGGGGACTCCTCCACAGCCAATGTGGACAATTGGGATCCCGCCACCTGGCCGAAGCAGGTCAAGGGTGTTGGATTCAGCGAAGCGCCACGAGGTGCCTTGGGACATTGGATTCGCATCAAGGATACCCGTATCGACAACTACCAGTGCGTGGTGCCCACTACCTGGAACGGCTCACCCCGTGACAGCGAGGGCAACATCGGTGCTTTTGAGGCCTCTCTGATGAATACCAAGGTGGCGCGCGCCGAAGAGCCGGTGGAGATCCTGCGAACCCTGCACAGCTTTGATCCCTGTCTTGCCTGCTCCACCCATGTGATGAGTGAAGAGGGGAGGGAGCTGGCCAAGGTAAAGGTACGGTGACTTAAGAGTTTTGAGTTATTAGTTTTGAGTTGTTTCGATTAACGCAAGAGGTGGTTGGATGGCTTCTGCGTTACGAACATAGAGAGTGATCGTGAGGAGTTGAAATGAAGAGCATCATGACGGGATTGAGTGGGTTAACCGGTTTATTGGCAAGCAGTCCGCTGTTGGCGCATGTGGGTGAGCATGCACAGGCGGGATGGCTCTCAGGTGTAGTGCACTTGCTGGCAGAGCATGGCTATTTGTTGCTTGCCATTGTCGCGGGTGGGCTGGTTTTCAGACAGGTGTTTCGTGTCCGAAGCTGAAGGTGATGTTTTGGATCGTGAATGGTGCGGCAGGGCCGCACCCTACGGGATCGGCGTCCATGTACGGTTCTGTGTTTGGTAGGGTGTGGCCCTGCCGCACCAGCGGATGCCAAACATGCAACCTATCACAGACACCTGATTGCTCGGATCAGGTCACCGGTATTTCTGTCTAAATCCATGCAAAGGTCGGAAATAGCCGACTCAGGAGAGACCCTTATGCAGACAACTATCAAACGTACCGCTGTCTATGTCTATGAGGCGCCTGTCAGGCTATGGCATTGGGTCAACGCCCTGTCGATAACGGTACTGGCCGTGACGGGTTATTTCGTAGCCAATCCATTGCCGACCCTGCCGGGTGAGGCGAGTGACCATTTCCTCATGGGATATATGCGCTTTGCCCATTTTGCTGCGGCTTATATCTTTACCGTGGGCTTTATCGGCCGGGTCTATTGGGCCTTTGTGGGTAATGAACACTCTCGCGAACTGTTTCATCTGCCTTTCTATCGTCTCGCATTCTGGAAAGAACTGATGCATGAAGTTCGCTGGTACGCCTTCATGGAGAAAGAGCCGAAGAGGTATGAAGGTCATAATCCACTGGCCCATCTCACCATGGTGGCGATTATCACCGTGGGTGGCATCGCCATGGTGTTGACCGGCTTTTCCCTATATGCGGAACAGACCGGGTTGGGCAGCTGGCAGGATCAACTTTTCGGCTGGCTGATACCCATCGTGGGACAGAGTCAGGATGTGCGTTTATGGCACCATTGGGGCATGTGGGTCATCGTCGTATTCGTGATCATTCACGTCTATGTGGCAATCCGTGAAGACATCGTCTCCCGCCAGAGCCTGATCAGCACCATGATCAGTGGTTGGCGCATGTTCAAAGACGACAGGCCCTGATTGGAAGCGTCACAGGTGCTGATATAGCTGGTCATAGAGGGTGAAACCATTTGCGTTGGATTTGCGGTGATCGGCGTTCATTAGCGGCCAATTAACGATTCTACCGATGGCCGGAATCGTCATATTTTGCTTTTCCCACCCACTCGATGTGGTGAAGAACCAATAATTGTTGGGGCCTGGTTGGGCGAGGTGAGTCGATGATGCCCACCTCGATCTTCTCATAAACCCTTTCAGCATCACCCCGAAGTGTGAAGAAATATCCGATTGTTTGCGATGATTGGCGTCTATTGACGGCATTTTCATACCTTATCCCCTAATCCACTTGATTTTGAACTGTGTTATATGACCTATAGACTGCGTCATATAACCAATTGTTTTTTATGTGGTTTTCTGTATATTTCCTGTCACCTGATACAGCAGGTTTTCATTTTTTCGTAAAAAAAAAGGGTATAGATCGCTCCTATGGAAAATATCCCAAAACAAAAAAAGACCGTTTTGCTTTTCACCAGGATTCACCGTGTGTTTGTATTGACAGTTGTCATTTTAGTGTCAAAGAGCCCTACCGTGTTGGCGGATGCTGATCAGGAATCGTCCGTTGGGGAAGTGCAGGAGCCACCCATTGAACGTCAGGAAATGGGGATGATATCGGTGACGGCCTCAAGGGTCGCTGAAGCGATCAAGGATACGCCGGTAGCGATTGAGATCATCGATCAACAAGCGTTGGAAACCGTCAAATTTGTCGATTCACGCGACGAGTTGTTGAATCGCATTCCTGGCAACAGCCTGAGCCGAAATCTGCGCATTCCCATCGGTGGCAAGAACTACACCATCAATCTGCTGGACGGTATGGCGGTGCGCAGTTTCGGCCGTGGCACCAATGGCTTCATCGATGAGGTCAACACCTTCGACATCGAGCGGGTCGAGGTGATCAAGGGCCCGGCCTCGGCCCTCTATGGCAGTAATGCCCTGGGTGGCGTGATCAATGTCATTACCCGGGATCCGCCGTCTCATCCTGAATATCGGATATGGGGCGAGTTGGGCAACAACGACAGGGTTCGCGGCGGGGTCTCGGCCGCCGGTTCCAGGGATGACCTCGGCTATTTCTTCGACCTCAACGGACTCGATTACGAGGGGGGACAGGAGCGCACGGCCCTGGAGCGCAAGACCGTCAGCGGTAAGCTGATCCGTGACTTCGATGTGGATGCGAGTCTCAGCCTCAGGGCGGAATATCTCGAGACCTCCGAAGAGAGCCCCGGCTCCCTCGATCAAGCGGCATTCGATCAGGACTGGCAGCAGGCCGCCATCGATGACGCCTATACCGATCAGCAGATCCTGTCGGCCACGGTGGGGTATGTCACCGGCCTCGGCCCCCAATCGGAGGTCGAGATCAAATACGCCGTCAGGAGCCATGAGGAGCAGGGCATGCCCTCCTGGAACGCCACGGCGGACTATGGCGAGGACGATATGCTGAACCATAACCTGGTGGCCACCTACCACCGGGACTTTGATCGCTATCGCTCCCGGGTGATCGTGGGCATGGATCTCCAGCGCAGTCATGTGGAGGAGGATAGCTACGATGCCAGGTCGTCCGATTCCAACATCGAACTTGACCGCTCCTGGAATATTGTCGCCGAGGTGGCGTCCCCTTTCTTACAGTATGAGATTTCTCCCGTCGCGCCCATGCGAGTCAGCCTGGGCGCCCGCTACGACAGGGTGACCTATGACGCCAATAATCTGGATCACAGCCTCGATGACCGGGCCGAGTTCTCTAATCTGACGCCGAAAGCCGGTGCGACTTACGAACTGAATAAGGAGAACAGTCTGTGGTTCGGCTACAATACCGGTTTTGTGGTGCCGAGCCGGTCCGCCCTGTTTAGCAGCACCCGCTATATCACCGACCCCGATCTCAAATCGGAGAAGGCGAAGAATATCGATTTCGGTCTGCGCGGTCGCCTGATGGCTGGCCGATTGACCTACGATGTGGCCCTGTACGACACAAAGATCAGGGATATGGTGGTGATAGAAGACCGGCCGGGGATGGATGCCTATGTGAACGCGGGTGAGATCGAGGTCAAGGGGGTAGAGACAAGTCTGTCATACCGACCCCTCGACGGGTTGAGATTCGCCCTGGCGCATACCTACGCCAGGAACAAGTACCGGGAATATGTCACCGGCAGCAACGACTACAGCGGAAACTATCTGGCAGCATCGCCCCTGCACCATCTCAATGCCAGGGTGACCTGGACGCCGAGAGCTGAGCTGGATTTGGAGCTGGAGTGGGATCACCTCTCCGCCTATCACACCAACAGCGACAACAGCACCGATCCGCAAGGGCAGTATGAGCGGCCGGATCTGTTTCATCTCAGGGTCAGCTACGGAACGGGACCCTGGTCTCTTTGGGCCCATGCCCTGAACCTGTTCGACAAGCAGTATGCGGAGCGGGTCTCCTATTCGGTCCCCAGCCGGTTCAGCAGCGGCGGCAGGAGTTTTACCTCCGGCACTGAGCGCAGTCTCTATGCCGGTGTGAGCTATACCTGGCGCTAGCCGGGGGAGGAGCGAGATGATGCGGCTTCGAATCTCCGCCCTGCTGATGGCTGCCTGGTGCAGCCTTTCCTACGCCCAGCCGGGGGTAGAGGAGCCGATGATCTGGCTGGAGCCCCTCAGCTACCAGGCGATGCGTGAGATGAGGGATAAGGCGCGACAGATGGTCCAATCTCAAACGGGCGAACGCCAAGCGTCGGCAGAGCCGCGACAAAACCGTGCCAATGGCGGCGAGAGAAATAGAGCCAATTGGAATGGCCAACGACTCAGGCGAATCTATCTTCGATCCGGCCCATTCCCTAGGCCAAATGATGCGCTCCGGAATGGTCGTATCGTGGAGGGCGAAGCGCAAAAAAGCCAGAACGTCGCCAGCGGCAGTCTGATCTGGCTGGAGCGCCCGGACCAGACCATCCAGGGTATGGAACTCAAGCAGAGGCGCTCAACCTATCGCGCAGACTACCCGGCGGATGCCGGCGGTTGGTACCGGATCTTCGCCTACAACGACCTGGGCGCCCGGGATGGCAGCCGTGTTCGTCTGTTCTCTTTCTACACCTTCATGAGCCACGGCGACGAGGTGGATGAGAAGACACCGCTCCCCGAGGCGCGCAAAGGGTATGTGGATGGCAGCCCGGAACTGGAACTGGTGCGTCTCTACGACGACGATGAGGAGCGTTATCGCAACTATGTGGGGAGCAGGATTCGGCTGCGCGCCCTGTTCAGGGGAGAACCCCTGGCGGGCGGGCGTCTCTCCCTGACCACCCGTCAGGGGTGGCGACAGACCCAGACCACTGACGCCAATGGCGAAGCGGTGTTTACCCTGATCAAGGAGGACTTTCACGAAGATGGTGTGGACCGGCGAAAGTCCGAACTCTATCTGCTGCGACTTGAGCACCGGACCGGGACAAGCGGCGACTATCAGGGCACGCCTTATGGCAGCGAACGCTATATCGCCACCCTGCCGTTTCGCGTCTCACCCGCCAAGGATGACTGGCAGAGCCAGCGTCTGGCCTATCTGGCGGTGATTATCACGATCGTCGGCGCGGCAGTAGCCATTTCACTACGCAGAAGACGCGGCAGACGGCCATGAATGTTCAACGTATCCGACTGATTGTTCAGTGCATCTTCTTCATCATCCTGATCTACGGCGGGCTGCTCTATATCGACTTGGGAAACCGTCTGCCTACCTTCTCCTGCGCCTATGTGGACGACAAGGGGGGCGGTTGCTTTCTGGTCGGATTTCAGCACATGCTGGCCCGGCCGTTCGCTGAGTTCTGGGGCGATGCCGGCGTACGGCTGCTGAAGGCGGTCGGCATCTTTTCCCTCTGGGCGATCGTCCTCAATAAGGCTTGGTGCGGCTGGGTCTGTCCGTTTGGACTTATCCAGGATCTGCTGACCAAGCTGCGCAATCTGGTCAGCGTTGATCTCTCCCGGTTTGCCTGGATGACGCGCAAACGCTACAAGTCGGTCAAGTACATCCTGCTGGCGCTACTGATCCTGATCCCCCTGGGCATAGGCAATGCACTGCCAGGATTGTCGCCCCTCTCGCGCGACTGGTCGGCGCCCTTTTGTCAGATGTGTCCCGCCCGGGTGCTGCTGCCGGTCTTCAACGGCGATCTGAGTGAGATCTATATCGATTTTTCCAACGGCCCCGGCATGCTTCTGACCACCCTGGCGATCCTGTTGACCGGACTCTTCTTTACCGCCGCTTTTGTGAAACGGCGCTTCCTCTGCGCCTACTGCCCGATGCTGGCGCTGTTGTCGTTTTTCGACAAGATCGGTTTTACCTCCCTGAAAAAGGAGGGGCAACGCTGCACCCGATGCGGCAACTGCTCCCGCGCCTGCCCAATGGAGATTCGGGAGATCGAGACAGAAAAGCGTCTGACCAATCTGGTGACCCAGGACTGTATCCTCTGCCTGCGCTGTGTCGAGGTCTGCCCCGAGGATGAAACCCTGAAGGCCGAATTCCTGGGTCTTCCCCTTTTCGGCGCCACCGAGCAGGGATTTCGCAAACGCCAGGGCGGCGGCGTGAAGGCAGCGAATGATAGAGAGGCCGGGCATGAGTGAAGCAGCAAAACAACTCACCAAGCGCGAGCGGCTGGCAAACAAGGTCAAGATCAATCTGGCGATGTCCGTACGGGAGGTGCTCGATCCCATCAAGGAGGAGAGTTCGCGTCCCCGGCGGATGGCCTACTTCGATCGCATCTTCGAGACCTTTGCCCATGGGGGTGAAGCGACGGTGATACCGAGGAAAGGGGAGAAGATCATCGGCACTTACTGCCTGTTCGTACCCGAGGAGCTGATCTATGCGGCAGGCGCCCGGCCAGTGCGGCTCTGCTCGGGGGCCTATGAAAGCGTGGAGATCGGTGAAGACTATCTGCCCGAAGTGGCCTGTCCCATGGTCAAGTCGGAGCTCGGTTTTGCCGCGTTGCCGGTGCTCTCATTTTTTCATCAGTGTGAACTGGTGGTGATGCCGGCCAGTTGCGACTGGAAGGTCAAGATGGCCGAGATACTCAAACGGTTCGCGCCGGTGCATCTGATGGATATGCCCCGTGTGAAGGAGGAAGAATCCTCGCGGATCTTTTGGTTCGAAGAGGTAAAGCGATTCAAGCGGCAGGTGGAAAAGACTACTGGCGTACGCATCACCCGGCGACGTCTGAAGCAGGCGATTCGCATGATTCAACGGGCCCAGGCGGCGTTTCACCGTTTTCACCGGCTTCGCAAGGCAGAGCCGCCGGTCATCAGCGGTCGGGATGCCCTGGAGGTGATGAACGCCTACTTCTATGATCATGCGGAGGATTGGACCGAAGCGGTTACGCGCTTGAACGATGAGCTGGAGACACGGATTCGCGACCAGCGGCAGGTGGCCAAGCGCGGTGCGGCGAGAATCATGCTCACCGGCTCCCCCATGGTCTTTCCCAACTGGAAGGTGCCGAGCATCATCGAGGAGCTCGACGGAGTACTGGTGGCCGATGAGTTCTGCACCTCCAACCGCTATCTCAATGACATGGTGGCAGTGGATGAGGGGACAGTGTCCGGCATGGTGCAGGCCGTTGCCGAGCGCTATCTGCTGCCCTCCACCTGTCCCATCTTCTCCAATACCATCGACCGTCAAGACCGGTTGCTGCAACTGATCGATGACTATCGGGTGGAAGGGGTGATCTATCACATACTCAAAGGGTGCCACCCGTATGACGTGGAGACCAAGATCATCGAGCAGTTGATGGAGAGGCGGGGGATCCCCATGCTCAAGATCGAGACCGACTATAGCCCACAGGATGTGGAGCAGTTGCGCACACGAATTGAAGCCTTTCAAGAGACCCTGAAAGGGAGAAGAGGCTGATATGAGCTACTACGTCGGCATCGATATCGGTTCCGCCACCACCAAGGTGGCGCTGATGAATGATGAAGAGATCCTCGGCCACAAGGTGGTGCTCACCGGTGTCCATTGCGAGGAGACGGCCCTTGAGGCGCTGGACGCTCTGCTGCAACAGCTCAGTCTGACCTTCGATGACATGAGCTGCGTCACCTCCACCGGCTACGGGCGGCGGCTGGTCAAGTTCGCCAACAGCACCATCAGCGAGATCAGCGCCAATGTGAAGGGCGCCCTCTGGTATGGCGCCAACTCGGGCGGTCAGGTTCGCACCATCATCAATATCGGCGGGCAGGACAGCAAGGTGATCGCCGTGGACGATCAGGGCGTGACCAAGAACTTCGCCATGAATGACAAGTGCGCCGCCGGCACCGGCCGTTTTCTGGAGACTCTGGCCCGCATCCTGGAGATCAATGTAACCGACCTTGGGCCGATCTCCCTCGAGGCCGATGTGCCGATCCGCATCAACTCCACCTGTGCGGTGTTTGCGGAGTCGGAGATCATCTCGCTGATAGCGCGGAAAAAACAGAAGAGCGAAATCATCGCCGGCGCCCACTACGCGATCGCCAAACGGTTGAGCCGGATGGCAAAGCGGGTGGGCGCGGCGGACCAGATCTTTTTCGACGGTGGACCGGCCCTGAACAGCGGTTTGATCAAGGCCCTGGAGGATGAACTGGCCACCGATATCTATGTACCGCCCAGCGTGCCACAGGTCACGACCGCCGTCGGCGCCGCACTTATCGCCAGAGATGAGCGCCAGAAGGAGAGGGCCTGATGGCGGTGTCTCCCGAACTGCAGCTACACCTGAATATCCTGCAAGGCTTCGGCAGCGTCTATCTGGGGGTTTTGGCGATGGGCTTTTTCTATGGTCTGACCCTGTGCAGTTTCTCCTGCATTCCCTTGATTGCACCCTATGTCTTCGGCACTCAGGAGGGCTTCAAGCGCGGCTTCGATGCCACAGCGGTCTTTGTCCTTACCCGAGTCATGACCTACACCCTGATGGGCGGCCTGTCCGGGATGCTCGGAGCGATGCTTCTCACCTCCATGGATAGTGGCTGGTTGTTGACCCTGGCAGGCGCTCTGATTCTACTGATCGGGATGCGTGTGATGGTGAAATCCACTACCGCCTGCGAACGAAAGCCGGCGTCATCGGTACCGTTTGCAAGACGCTCCTGGCTGCATATGGCTACCCTGGGTTTCGCCACTAGCCTGGTGCCCTGCCTACCGCTGTCTGCCGTGTTGCTGTATGCCGCCACCACTCAGTCGTTTGTCAGCGGCGCCCTGTTGGCGCTGGTATTCGGCATCGGCACATCGGCCTCGCCCCTCTACTTCATCGGTGGGGCGACGGGTTGGCTTTCAGAAAAAATCCGTATAGAGATTCCGCGTTACCAAACGCTGTTGAGGGTCATTAGCGGCATCATCCTGGCGACCTTCGGTTTGCGTCTGTTGTGGCTAGCCTGCATTTCTCACACCCCTCCTACTGCGGCGGCCCAATGGCACGCCCTGTCTGGCGTTCGCTCGGTCGGGGTGCTCGACATAGTGCCGGCTATGCCTGCGTGCCCCTCGGTCGCGACAAATCCGCCGGGAGCGGATTTGCACAGCTTTGCTGGCCCGAAGGGTGGAGGGCAGGACGCCCGACACAACGCCAGCCATGGCGCACCCTTGAACCGCCTCGCTACGAACGGGTGTGAGAAATGCAGGCTAGGTTTCGGCTAAATTGAATGGGGCATGAAATGAGTCAGACAACTCCCGTGACGGATGATGTGGCCCATACGCTAGGTATCGGTAACGCCGGCCGCAAGCGCGGGTGGAGATTTCCCTGGCTGGCATTGATCCTGTTGATATCGATCGCCGCTACGGCCTATGCCTTCTATCCGCGACAGCCAGCGGTCGACGTCCAATACGAAACCGCCCTGCCGGAGCGGGGCACGCTGCTGATCAAGGTCAGCGCCACCGGTACCATCAAGCCAGTGAATCAGGTCGACGTGGGCAGTGAGCTGTCGGGAACCGTGCGCACCCTTGAGGCGGACTTCAACGATCGAGTAACCCGCGGACAGATCCTGGCGCGGCTGGATACGGATCAACTGGAGGCCAGGGTGGTGCAGGCCCAGGCCGCCTTCGACATGGCCAAGGCCAAGCTGCTGGAGGTCGAGGTGACACTGTTCGAGACGCAGCGGGAGCTGGAGCGCTGCCGCAAGCTGAGCGAAAAAGATCTCTGCGCCCCCCAGGCACTCGACACCGCCGATGCGGTCTACCGCCGCGCCCAGGCTTCTCATGCAGGCGCCAAGGCCCAGGTAGCTCAGGCTCAAGGTGTTCTGAATGTGGATCAGAGCAATCTGAAGAAGGCGTTGATCCGCTCACCCATCGACGGCATCGTGCTGTCGAGAAGCATCGAGCCGGGACAGACCGTGGCGGCTTCGTTTCAGACCCCGGTGCTGTTTACCCTGGCCGAGGATCTGCGGCAGATGACCCTGCATGTGGATATCGATGAAGCCGATGTGGGGCAGGTGAGGGAGTCGATGCCGGCGAGCTTTACCGTTGATGCCTATCCGGGCAGACATTTCCCCGCTGCCATTACTGAGGTGCGCTTTGCCCCCCGTAACGAGGATGGCGTGGTGACCTATGAGGCCCTGCTGAAAGTGGACAACCAGGACCTTCTGCTGCGTCCGGGCATGACCGCGAATGCGGAGATCATCACGCTACAGGTGGAGGATGCCTTGCTGGTTCCCAACAGCGCCTTGCGCTTTTCGCCCTCGGATCCTGTCAACAAACCCCCGGCCCGGGAGCGAGGCATACTGGCCGCCAGTATGTCCTGGCATCCCAAAAGAGCGCCGAAAAAACGTCCCAGGAAGGTGATAGCGAAAGCGGGTCAGGCACAGGTCTGGACCTTGCGTGACGGCCAGCCATTCCGCTTGCCCGTCACCCTGGGCAAGAGCGATGGACGCTGGACTCAAGTCCTCAGTGGGGAGTTGGACGAATCGGTGGCGCTGCTCACCGATGTCGCCGAGTCGGCGCGATGAGCGGCGCTCCTCTGATTGAACTCAGGTCGGTTTACCGGATATACGGCCGGGGCGAGGCGGAGATAAGGGCGCTGGCGGCTGTGGATCTGGCGATTCACCCGGGAGAATTCGTCGCGGTGATGGGGGCCAGCGGTTCCGGCAAGTCCACCTGCATGAATATCGTCGGTTGCCTGGATACGCCCACCTCGGGCGCCTATCTGTTCCAAGGTGTGGATACGGGAGGGTTGTCCCGTGATCAGCGGGCCTTGTTGCGGCGTCACTATCTGGGGTTTGTCTTCCAGGGATTTAATTTGCTTGACCGCACCACGGCCCTGGAAAATGTCGAGCTGCCGCTGATCTACCGGGGGATGCAGCGGAGCGAGCGCCATGCCAGGGCACGCCGGGCGCTGGACAAGGTCGGCCTGGCCGGCAGGGAGCGCCATACCCCGGCGGAGCTTTCCGGCGGACAACAACAGCGGGTCGCCATCGCCAGGGCCATTGTCAGCGAGCCCGCCATCCTATTGGCCGATGAGCCTACCGGCAACCTGGATACCCAGCGCAGTCATGAGTTCATGCGGCTGCTGGTGGAACTCAACCGGGAAGAGGGGCTGACCGTGGTGATGGTGACCCATGAAGCGGATATGGCTGACTACGCTCAACGGATCATCCGGTTCAGGGACGGGCGGGTCGAGTCCGACAGCACTGTTGAGTCGGCAGCCTGATGTACTGGAACACCCTGTTGCTGGCCCTGCGTGAGATGCGCCGGAATCTGCTACGCTCGACCCTGACCATGCTGGGTATCATCATCGGTGTGGCCGCGGTGATCACCCTGGTGACCCTGGGGCGGGGCGCCACGGTCCATGTGGCCAGCGAGATCGCCGGTCTCGGCAGCAATCTGTTGCATCTCAGACCCGGCTCCCGCAATCGGGGTCCGGGTGGCATTAGCGGTCCGATCGAGCCCTTTTCACTGGCCGATGTGAAGGCTGTTGAGCGTGAGATCGGTGGTGTCAAGGCGATTGCGCCGATCGCCTCCAAAACCCTCCTCACCGTCTATGGAAACAGTAACTGGAGCACCCGCGTCAACGGCACGAGCAACGGTTACTTCGCTGCCAGAAACTGGGCCGTCAGCCACGGCAGACCCTTTACCGAGAGTGAACTGCAGTCCGGGAGAAGCGTCTGCATTCTCGGCGCCACCGTGCGCAGTGAGCTGTTCGATCGAGAGGATCCGTTGGGAGCCTCCCTGCGCCTGGGCCGGGTCTCCTGTCAGGTGGTGGGGGTCCTGGAGTCCAAGGGCCAATCGCCCTTCGGCAGTGACCAGGACGATCAGATCCTGATGCCGCTGAAGGCCTATCAGCGCCGCATCGCCGGCAACCGTGATGTCAATCTGATCTATGTGTCGGCGAAACGCTCGGAGTTGACGGTGAAGGTCAAGCGCGACATCGAACAGTTGATGCGTCAACGCCGCCGCATCGCCTCCGACCAGGATGACAGCTTTAACGTACGGGATATGAAAGAGGTGGCCGCCAGGGTCTCCAGCACTACCCGCACCATGACCTCCCTGCTCGGCGCCGTGGCCACGGTGAGTCTACTGGTCGGCGGTATCGGCATCATGAATATCATGCTCGTCTCGGTGACCGAACGCACCCGCGAGATCGGCATCCGCTTGGCCCTAGGCGCACGGGAGCGCAATGTCCTGCTGCAGTTCCTGGTGGAAGCGGTTGTGCTTTCGTCGGTGGGAGGCGTGTCGGGCATCGTGCTAGGCGTGCTCTCCGCCTGGGCGGGGGCGGGCATGCTTGGGGTGCCGTTGGTGCTGAGTGCGGAGATCATCCTCATCGCCTTCGGTTTTTCGGCATTGGTGGGGGTCGTTTTCGGTTACTTCCCCGCCAGACAGGCAGCGCGTCTGGATCCGATACAGGCGCTGAGACACGAGTGAATGGCATTGGATCAACGCCAATGACAGGAAGCGGAATTCATGGGCAACTTATCTGTCGCCTTGCCTGAAAGCTAAGGTGATATTTTCGTTGCTGCGCCGTTGCTGAAGATAGTCCATGAAGCGTTCGAAGGTCATGGGTTTGCCGATATGATACCCTTGCACGATATGGCAGCCATAGCTCTTGAGCTTTTCAAGGGTCTCCCGGTCTTCGACGCCTTCCGCCACGACCTTGACGCCTAACTTTCTGGCCATAATCACCGTGCCTTCGACGATTATCGCGTCAGCCTTTTGGGTGTTGATGTCCTTGATCAGAATTCTATCGATCTTGATGATGTCGATCGGCAGTTCCTTGATATAGGCGAGCGATGACTGGCCGGTTCCAAAATCATCGATGGCGAGAGAAAATCCGGCCTGGCGCAGTTGATCGACCTTATTCACCGTTTCCCGCAGATTCAGCAGGAGAGCGTTCTCGGTGACTTCCAATAACAGGCGGTTAGGATCAATATCTTGAGTCACCACGGTATTGATAGTGTCTTTGACGAAATCCTTGGCGGAAAACTGCAAAGGGCTGACGTTCACAGAGACCTTGAAATCATCATCGATCAATCCGGATTCGGTCAAGCGGGTGATCGCTAGACAGGCCTGTTCCAGTACCTGCTCTCCCAGCTGAATGATCAGACCGCTTTGCTCGACAAGTGGAATGAACTGGTTGGGGTCTATCAATCCCTTCTCCGGATGCCACCAGCGCACCAGCGCCTCTACCCCGACCAGTCTCTCTTCGATAGAGACCAGTGGTTGATAATAGAGTGTCAGTTCTCCATGTTTCAGGGCATTTCGTATGCCTTGCTCCAAAGTCATCAGCAGATTGGCCTGCTCCTGCATATCCGGGTTATAAAAGCGCATGGTATTACGGCCAGTCGCTTTGGCCTGGTACATGGCATAGTCCGCGCGCTTTAACAGATCGTCCGCATTGTCGCCATGGGTGGGGAACAGGGCGATACCGATACTGGCGGTCAAATGGAACTCGTTCTTGCCGAGAAGAAAAGGTAGGGAGAGCGATTCCTGTATATGCTTCGCAGTCTTTTCAGACAACTCAACGGCCTGTTTTTCCGCATCGGCGAGTTCCGGTAGCAATAAGACAAACTCGTCACCGCCCAGGCGGGTTGCGGTATCTTCGTCACGAAGGCACACCGTCAGACGTTTCGCCAATTGTTTGAGCAGCTTGTCTCCCTGTTGATGCCCCAAAGAGTCATTGAGGGTTTTAAAATTATCCAGATCAAAGAACAGCAGAGCGCCGATATGGGAATGGTGAATTGAGCGGGCAATATCCTTCGCCAGCCTTTCGTACAGTAAACGGCGATTTGGCAAGTTCGTGAGGGAATCATGATAGGCCAAATGTTCGATTATCCTACGGGAGTGCTGCTGTTTTTCACTCATCGCCAGCGACTGGTAGATCGTGCGATGGATACGAAGTGCGCCTGTCCCCATTATCACAAGAAACAAGCCGGTCATGATGCCGAGGCCGATATTGGCCGGGCCGCCCAGTGTAAACAGCCGGGCCAATAAGGGAATGATCACCAGTATCAGGAACCCAAGGGATGCCGGCAGCAAGGCTGCCTGGGTCAGGACACCACCGGCAGCCATTCCGATCAGGGCGGCAATGATGATAGTTTGATGAAACTGGTGTTCCAACGGAACCAGTAAAAATGCCGCCGAACCCCAGATCACACCGGATATCAAACTACTCGTGATAGCCCGCTGCTTCCAGATATGGGATGAAGAATCCGACGATCCATGGTTTTGGTAATCCCGATAGTTCAGGTATCGAGCCACGCTCAGCGCCAGCATCGCAAGATACCAGCCAAGCAGAATCTCCCAGCGAATAACCGACCACTGGGCGACCACGATCACGGTGGCGTTAGTCATGATCGCAAAGAGGGCGGATGGCAGTCCTGTGTAGGAGAGGTCTACCTGACTGCGCTCGATTTTCGCTGCAAAGTCGGGTGGATCGGTCTCAGCGGGTTCGGTTTCTTGCATGGTATGGGGCCAGTGATCCATAAACAGGCTACGGCGTTCTAACCGGCGATGCTCCTTATCGGATGATTCTTGCTAAAACCCTATCTCTTGTTAAAGGTCATGAGGCGTATTGTCAAGTAAAATAACGGCATCACATACTCCATCAAAAGCTTGGGCAGGATATACCACAGGCCCCAGTCCAGACTAGAGCCTGATTTTGAGCATTTTGCCTTGCATAGGGCGTCGATAGAGAGAACTTTGATACATTCCGGCTCCGCCTCTGTCGGATATTTTTACAGCCCCAAGACGCACTACTTACTAATGCCTTGTATTTACTAAGGAATATTTATTGGAATAGGAATTGCGTTCTTTAATGTGCAGGATTCGCTTTTCGTTCGGTAACAGGACTGCCGCCATCAGGTAGGGAGTAAAATCTAATGGCTATTCATAAATATGTTCCAATTCTCGTTTGTGTCGCATTTTTGGCATCTACGAGTTTTACCCAGGCTGCGTTGATTAACAGAGGGACCGATTCCTTGGGGAACCGACTTATATATGATGATATTTTAAATGTTACTTCTTCTGAAATGGGGCATTTATTCTATGCTTCACTTGGAAACAGTGGTTCATATGACAGCGACGGCAATCCATTCGCAGGCGCCGGCTTAGGCAATGTCGGGGAGTTTTTAAATTTGCAGGAGGCTATGTATTACTCATCCACTTTAACGTCTGTGGCCGCCTGGGCATTTGATTTTGAAACGGGCTACCAATATCCCCGTGATACGACTGACGGGGCTTTTGGTTTGGCTGTGCGCGATGGAGATGTTGTGGGCGTCCCCGAGCCGCCTGTTTTTCTACTCATGGCCATAGGCTTGACCTGTTTGTGTCTTAGCGTCCATCATAACAGCAATTCGCGGTGGGTATAGGCGGCTATCAGTTCGTGGGGATATGATCGTGAGAGAGATGGTGTCTCCAGGGCAGGGATCGCAGTGTGTCGGCATGGAAAGTGCTGTTCGAAAGCTTTCCGATACCCTGGTGGGTGGGGTATTGAGGTTAATGTGATAACAGGTAGGCACAGTAAAGGATAAAAATTTTGCTTGGTTAGATAAATTCGTGGGTATCCTTGAATGATAAATGCCACTAACCTATTGAAATATATTCATAATACTGGGGTTATTAGGCGCATTTTTTTCGAGGGCCAGTTCTGAATACAGGACGCCGCCTGAGTAACAGACCCATTGATATCGTGTGACTACGTCATTCCGGCGAATGCCGGAATCCAGAGAATATGGCAGGGAGGCGGGGTATGGAACGACAGCCGTGCGTGTACCTATTAGCCAGCAAACGAAATGGAAGGAAAAGACGATTGAAGTGCTGAACCCACGCTGGCGGGATTTGTATCCGGAGCTAATCTAACGAGAAGTGTTTTTTTGCATGACAAACGGTCGATAATCACGGAGCATCTGGATTCCGGCATCCGCCGGAATGACGGGATCAGGGAAGTTTGCCCACGAATTTTCCTGAAGAGCCAAAATTTTTTTGGAATAGCAGGAGTAGGGATGATAACAGTCGCTGAAAAGTCAATTCTTAGAAAAAGATTGCAACTATATGAAGGGAATATTCCACACATGTACCTTGATTCAAATGGGTATGTTACGGTCGGAGTCGGGCACTTGATAACAAATTTGTCTGAAGCGAAAAAGTTGCTTTTCGTGGACGTAAAAACAGGAAAAAAAGCATCTTCCTCAGAAATTAAAACCGATTACGATAATGTAAACAAACAAGCTAAGAATCGTATTGCGAGCTATTATAAGAAATATACAAAACTGATTTTGAAGCAAGCTGAAATTGACAATCTCACTAATAAGCATATCAACAGTTTCTATTTTGAACTAAAAAAAATCTACCAGGATTTTGATAAATATCCCACTGAAGTCAGGTTGGCCCTATTTGACCTTATTTTTAACCTGGGTATGCCAACCCTGAAGAATAAGTGGCCGACTTTTAATAAGTACATAAAGATAAAAGATTGGCAGCAAGCGGCGAACAATTCCAAACGCAAACCCCCTGTTTCAGCAGCAAGAAACAAGTATGTAAAGGATTTATTAGAGAAAGCAGCCAATAAAGCCAAGAAACAACCCTAACCATTAAAAGTGAAACTCATGGTTATAAAATACCTTCTGTCCTTCATGTTACTGTTCGCATTGCTCTCCTGTGGCGCTGACAGAAGCGCGCGTTTTTCTGAAGATGACGTACAAAAGGTAGGATATGAAGTCGTCTGGTATAGCGGATTTACATTGCCTGATTTGCTAGAGCAGGCAGTCAAGGTTACCTCGTTAAGTGATATATCCTCTTTGCTTGAGCAGCCCTGGTACGCATCGTTCAATGTGTTGTCTGAGAACAGCATCTCGCCTCTTACACTCTCTACCTGCGAAGAGTATTTGGCTATAAGCAGCGCACCCATTTCCACAGTCAATGAACATGAAGCGTCTGCCTTTATGGAAATAAAGGCCATGTGCCGTGCGGCTCAGACGATCAGTAATGCCAAACCAGCTACCAGATCTTTTTTAAGCGAATTCAGATTCGACGAAGACCTGCCAGATCAACTGCCTAAATCACTCGCGTTATTTACTTCAGTGGCTGAAGGTCTGGCACAAACAAAAAACGACTCGTTAAAGTATTGGTCCGACGTAAATAAAATCCATGCAGTTGAGTTGGCCGGCGCCAATAAAGCGCTTTACCAACATGATGCTGGTACACAACAAATTGAACTGGTCGCCAAAGGCGATTTCAACAGCGATGGTATCGAGGACTTGCTTATATCCTCAAGAGAATCCGTTGAAGGTGGCACATACAACGCAATACGCATTGTCGGGATTTCCAAACTCTCCGAAGGTGGGAAATTTGTGGAATTACCCCGATAGGCAATCTTCCAATAAAGTCATGTTTGACAAGGAAACCGGCCGTCATTCAGTTCCTGGTTCGCATGTATTTCTCGCCAGGATTCCATCCTTTGGTCCGTAATCGGTGCATCCCTGTACCACACCATGTTCATTGAGCAGGTAATTGAGCGTCGTTATATAATTAATTAAACAATTAAAGTGTTATATGTTCGTTTTGCTTCATTGTATAATTTTAATTTAGATAATGACATCCATGTCATGCGCCCTCCGGGCCGGCCTCCAGCTGTTGGGCATTGCTCCATGCGGTACGCCTGCACTTGAGTCGACCCCAACGTTGTAGAAATTATTGGGACTGAGGCTTGCTAGCGTGTGAAAAATAGCATTCCAGGGCGGCATGATCGACACAAGGGCGCATTCAGTGTTGCCAGGTAACGTTTTGTACTTTATTGATATTCAAAAAATATATATTAAATCAAAATGTTAACTCACAATATCAGAAGCCGAGTGAAGCACTCGGGCTGGCAACATGGTCTTCAGATTGGTTAAGACGCGACGGGTATTTCTTGACTTCTGCCTGGGAGAGTCTCTTTAAAGAATCCGGAGACACAAATGTATAGCAGGACCCTAATATGGGTATCTTCATGCTTCTTGTTTTTGCTGGCGAATGCCGCCCTCGCCGGTTCTACTCATGCTGTGCCTGCCACGCTGACTTTTGGCATCGTACCGCAACAGGCTTCGGCAAAACTCGCCAGACTATGGATTCCGATTATCCAGGATATATCTGATAAAACAGGCTACCCGATCCAATTTAAAACCGCCCCCAATATCCCTGAATTTGAAAGGCGTCTGGCAAAAGGCGAATATGATTTGGCCTATATGAACCCCTACCATTACCTCGTCTTCAGTAAATCACCGGGATACCGGGCCTTTGCCAAGCAGAAGGGCAAGAAGATTGTCGGTATCCTGGTCACCAGCAAGCGTGATCCTGTGACATCATTGCGGGAGCTGGAGGGAAAAACCCTCGCTTTTCCATCGCCATCCGCATTTGCCGCCAGCATTCTGCCGCGGGCGTTTCTCAGGAAAGAGGGGATAAGCTTTCAGGTGAAATATGTCTCCTCACACGATTCTGTCTATCACAATGTGTCCAGAGGACTCTTTCCCGCCGGTGGAGGCATTATCCGCACCCTGAAAAACAGTTCCGCTAAGATTCAAGACAAACTAGCCATTCTGTGGCAATCCCAGGGCTATACCCCCCATGCCTTTGCGGCTCATCCCCGGATATCACAGGATGTGATTCAGCGCATTCGGGAGGTCATGGTCAAGATGGATCAGAGCGCCGAGGGGCAAGAGCTTCTTGGCGCCATTAAGTTCAAAGGGATCGAGGCATCTGTGCCAGGTGATTGGGATGACATCCGTGAGCTGGTATTCACTTCTTCGATTAAATGACAAACAAGGGATTAAAGCGTAACTATGTCGTTTCGCCTGAAGACCATTATTGGCATCGCAATCATCGAGGCCGCCCTGCTGCTGATATTGGTACTGGCCAGTCTCCATTTCCTGCGCACATCAAACCAGGAGGCGATGACCAACCGGGTGGGATCGACAATGTGGACCTACACCACAACGGTCAAGGATGCAGTGATCAGTGGTGACCTGGCCACACTGGACCACTTCGTAAGCGATCTCGCCGCGCATGAGGATATCGCCTATGTGAGAATTCGTGATGCAGGGGGAAGGGTTTTATCCGAACATGGACGTACGAATCTGCTTGCAAAGGCATTCATGAAAGACGCAGACATCATCGATGTTGAAGACGGTGTCTTTGATGCCCAAGGGGAGATCATGGAAGGCGGCATAGGTTTTGGCCGGGTGGAGGCAGGCTTCTCATTAGACTATATGGAGCAGACCATCGTGGAGGCAAGGAAGTGGTTCGCTTTCATTTTCTTTATTGCGATATTGCTCTCTGCGCTGTTTTCACTGGCCCTCGGCGCCTACCTGACAAAGCAGCTCTCGCGCCTGCGAATGGCTTCGAGCAAGATTTCAAAAGGCCAGTTCGGATATCAGGTTCCGGTACTCGGCAGTGATGAGCTTGCGGAAACCTCACAAGCCTTCAATGAGATGTCAATACGTCTTGGCAAGTTATACCAAGAGGTCAGGGAGCGTGAACTGCGCACCCACGCCATCCTGAATACCGCGATTAATGCCATTATCACCACCGACAGCCGGGGCGCTATCCAGTTATTCAATCCAGCGGCGGAGAAGATCTTCGGCTATCGGGTTGAGGAGGTGACCGGGCAGAACTTGAGGGTACTCATGCCCAAGCTTTTTCAGTCTGAATCTGAAGGCTATCTCACTGATTATCTGATTTCCGGAAATTCCAAAGCCATCAGCGTCGGGCAAGAGGCGTGCGGGCAGCGCAAGGACGGTACTTTTTTTCCGATCGAGCTGGCCGTAGGTAAGGCGAAACTCGGCAATGATTCCCTGTTCGTGGGTGTTATCCAAGACATCACCGAACGTAAGGTGGCGGAAGAGGCGCTTGTACAGGCAAAGATCGATGCGGAGCAGAGCAACCGGCTGAAGTCCGAATTTCTGAGCATGATGAGTCACGAACTGCGCACACCGTTAACCGTGATCCTGGGCTATTTGCCTTTGCTCAAGGACGAAGACAAACTGCCTGTCCCGTCGAAGATCGCCGGCATCGCAGAGGATATCGAGAGTTCCGGCAACCACTTGCTCACCCTGATCAACGATTTATTGGACATCTCAAAGATCGAGGCAGGCAAGATAACGCTTGATCGCCAGGCGCGATCAACCGATGAAGTGGTGAATTCCGTCATTGCCACCTTGCGGCCGGCTGCAGATAAGAAGGGTCTCTCTTTGGAGGGGAGGGCCGACACAAGTCTGGTATTCGCGGATGAAGTGCGCATCAAGCAGATCCTGATCAACCTTATCGGCAACGCCATCAAATTCACCGATCAGGGCTCGATCACCGTGACCGCTTGCCGCAAGGATGCCTTGGTGGAATTCTCGGTCATGGATACGGGCCACGGCATTCCCGGGAAGGATCTGCCGTCCATATTCGAGAAATTCAGTCAGGTAGACAGCTCCAGCACCCGCAGGACGGGTGGTACCGGGCTGGGATTGGCGATCACCAAGCTACTGGTGGAGTTGCACGGCGGCTCGATCAATGTAGCGAGTACCCCCGGAGAAGGTACCGAATTCATTTTCACGATTCCCAATGCAAAGGATGGACCCCATGGCTAATATATTGGTAGTGGAAGACGACCAGATGATCAGTCGCATGTTGCAGCTGCGCCTCGAGCTGAGCGGCCACCAGGTAGACACGGCGGTCAATGGAGAGGAGGGTGCTGACAAGGCTCTCGCCGGCGCATACGACTTGGTGCTCATGGATATACACATGCCGGTCATGGACGGCTATGAGGCCACACACAGGCTTCGCGGACAGGACTATTCCGGCACCATTGTCGCCCTTACCTCCTCGGTGATGTCGAAGGATACCAGCGATGCCATCGATGCCGGCTGCGATCATTTTCTCGCAAAACCCATCGGTCCCGATTTTGAGGAACAGATACGGGGGATACTGGGTGCCGCTGAGAACTCTCTGGGTTAAATGACAGGTAGATCATCACTCACCCTTTTATAATAGCCAGCTTATGCCAAGATATTGATATGGAAAATACAATGGACCAAGGAACGGAGTTGCAGGCGCTGCAGCAAGCCTATGCGGCTGAATTGCCTCAAAGACTGGCGGCCATCGCAGCCTGTTGGGACCGCCTGTGCGAGCAGGGTTGGGAGCGGCAGACTCTCCAACAGATGCACCTCCTGGTGCACAGGCTGGCAGGTTCCGGCAGCACCTTCGGCTTTCCTGGCCTGAGTGAGACGGCCCGTGATATCGAGCAGGGTCTCAGGGCCTGGCTGGAAGCCGGAACCCTCCCCGGCGAGCCCGAACGGCAGCGGATCCAGCCCCTTCTCTTTCAGCTGGCTGAGATGGGTGGGGCTCCCCAATATCCACAGGATCTACTCCCCATCCATCGCCGGTCAACCAAAGGACAGCACGAGCGACCACTCGTCTACCTGTTGGAGGACGATAGGGAGTTGGCCCGACAGCTTGCACGGCAGTTGGCCCATTTCGGCTACTACGTGCATACTTTTGGGAATACCGCAGAGTTGGAGCGCACGGTTGAAAATCGGCGTCCCGATGCCCTGATCATGGATATTATCCTGCCAGAAGGCGATTCCGCTGGCACACAGGCCGCTGAGCGAATTCAACAGCGTTTCAATGAAGAGCTGCCGATCATTTTCCAATCAAGGCGGGATGATTTTCTCGCCAGGCTCGGTGCAGTGCGCGCAGGCGCCAGCGCCTATCTCGTCAAGCCCGTCGATATCGATCTGGTGATCGAATACCTGGAGCGTTTTAGGGGATGCAGAGAGGAGGCCCCATATAAAATCATGCTCGTGGATGACGATGAGCCGCTTGCCGAGCGCACTGCCCTTGTGCTCAGGCAGGCGGGGATGGAAGTCACTGTGTTCAACCGGACCCGCGATGTGTTGGATGGCCTGATGGACAAACGCCCGGAACTTATCCTTATGGACATGTACATGCAGGAGTGTTCAGGGTTAGAGCTGACCAAGATCATTCGCCAGCACAACGAGTTCCTACGCATACCCATCGTCTATTTGTCTACCGAGACCGACATCGACTTACAAATGCTTGCGATGCGTATGGGCGGGGATGATTTTCTTACCAAGCCGATCGAGGACGGACACTTGGTTGATGCCGTGTCCATCCGTGCCGAACGCGCGCGGGTGTTAGGCAAATTCATGGTGCTGGATAGCCTCACCGGGCTGGATAACCATACCCGTCTCAAGGAGCAGCTCGAGGCCGAGCTGTCTCGGTGCAATCGCAACGGTTCCTGTATGTCCTTTGCCATGCTCGATATCGACCATTTCAAAAGGGTCAACGATAACTATGGGCATTTGACCGGTGACCGGATTATCAGAAATCTGGCCAAACTGATCAAGCGGCGGGTGCGCAAGAGCGATATCGTAGGCCGGTACGGAGGTGAGGAGTTTGCGGTCATATTTCCCGATTGTGATGCTGAAAATGCCTGTCAGATACTTGATGAGATTCGGAGGAATTTTTCCCAGATTACTCACATGCACAATAATATAGCGTTTCGTGTCACATTCAGCGCCGGGGTCGCCCAATATCACACCGGTATGAACGCGGAACAGTTCACCCGCGTAGCCGACGAATCGCTTTACGCGGCCAAAGAGGCGGGGCGAAACCGCGTTATCACGCATACCGGCCTGCGGTGAATACCTGGACTGCTGATGCTATAAACCCCCTAAAAATCAATCTATTTTATGCGATTTTCAACGATAATAAAGAAAATCCAGATTTTTCGAGGTACCCTTAAAGTATTAAACCAGAATCAGGGCGTACCATGTTTCAGAATTACGTCGAACAGAGTACAAAAAAAGTTTTACAAACCCTGGAGCTGGCCGTCTCGGAACTCGCCAGACTTCATCAGAATGTTCTGACGCCGGAATTCATCCTTTTAGCTCTATTTGGCCAGCCGGACTCGGAAGCGCGCCGTATGATGGATCGTATCAGCAATGATCCGAAGACGGTGATCGCCAACATCAATAGCCAGATCCAGCTGTTCTATCAGCATGCTAGCGCAACGGCTGCGACCCAGATCGTAGCTTCCCAGGAGGTCGCGGAACTATTCCAGATCGCCTTGGACGAGGCCCATGGGTTAGGTGACCAATATATCTCCACGGGTACGCTATTCCTGGCAATGTTTAATTCTCGCAGCGGCCACGTCTCCCGGCTGCTGAGCGAAGCCGGGCTGAAGCGCGAACAGGCGCTAAAGGCATTGAAGGAGCGGCGTGGTGGTCAAACCATCGATAATGATTCTGCTGAGAGCGAAGGCGATGTGCTGTCGCGCTATACCAAGGATCTCACCGATATGGCGCGTAACGCGCAACTTGACCCCGTGATCGGGCGTGAGGAGGAGATTGCCCAAATCGTGCAAACCCTTTCCAGAAGGAAAAAGAACAATCCTGTGCTGATCGGGGAAGCCGGGGTTGGCAAGACAGTGATTGTGGAGGGGCTGGCGCAGCGAATCATCGAAGCCGATGTGCCTGATACCCTGCTGAACAAGCGCCTGCTCTCCCTGGATATGTCGGAGATCGTGGCTGGGGCCAAGATGCGCGGTGAGTTTGAGGAGCGGTTAAAGTCGGTGCGGGATGCCGTGATCCAGGCCAAGGGCAAGGTGATCCTGTTTATCGACGAGCTGCATGCTGTCGTCGGAGCCGGCGCCGGCGCCGGCGGCATGGATGCGCCAAGCATGCTGAAGACATCGCTGGCTCAGGGATCGCTGCAGGTCATCGGGGCGACCACGTCGGATGAGTACCATCGTTACGTCGAAGCGGACAAGGCGCTTGAGCGGCGTTTTCACCCCATCCTGGTGCGCGAGCCAAGCATTGCGGAGACGCTGGAGATACTTAAGGGGATCGCGCCCAGGTATGAGAAACACCACAAGGTAAGCTATGCCCCAGTGTCGTTGGAGGCGGCGGCCGAGCTTTCCGAGCGCTATATCAACGACCGCAATCTGCCCGATAAGGCAGTGGACCTGATCGATGAGGCGGGTTCACGCAAGCATATCCGCCTGGTTTCCATTCCCCGCGAGGTTCAGAAACTCGAGCAGCGGTATCAGGAGCAATTACAGAAAAAGACTTCGGCCTTCAACAGGCAGGATTTTGAAGAGGCCGCACGCCTGCAGATGGAGATCCTCAAAGAGGAGGAAAAACTGAAAGAGGCCCGTCAGGCGTGGCAGAACAAACGAGGCGAGGTGGATGAGACGGTCAGTAAGGAGGATATCGCAGAGGTGGTCTCCAACTGGACCGACATACCGGTAGCCCGCATGGTGGAGAGCGAAGCGAACAAGTTGGCGCGCATGGAGGAGAACCTGCATCACCGCATTGTTGGACAGGAGGATGCGGTGTGCGCTGTTGCCGATGCCATCCGCCGTAACCGCGCCGGCATTACCTCGCCGCGCCGGCCCATTGGCTCCTTTTTGTTTCTTGGACCGACCGGGGTGGGTAAAACGGAGCTGGCTAAGACATTGGCGCAGTTCCTGCTGGACGATGAAACGCGTATCGTGCGCCTGGATATGTCCGAATACATGGAGCGCCATGAAGTCTCCAAGATGATCGGCGCGCCGCCAGGCTATATCGGCTATGGTGAGGGAGGTCAACTCACAGAGAAGGTGCGCCGCAATCCCTACACTGTCGTGTTGCTGGATGAGGTTGAGAAAGCACACCCGGATGTCTTCAATATGCTGCTGCAGATCCTTGAGGATGGCCAGTTGACCGATGCCCAAGGTCGTAGTGTCTCTTTCCGGAATACGATTCTGATCGGCACATCCAATCTCGGTACGGAATCCCTATCGCCGGAGCACCGCCCCATCGGCTTCGTCCACTCAGCCACGCCCGATTACCAAGAGGCCAAGGCCTTGGTCATGCAGGAGGTGAAGAAGTTCTTCAAGCCGGAATTCTTGAACCGGCTCGATGACATCATCGTCTTCCACTATCTTGAGCAAGAGCACGTCCGCGCCATCGCCCACATGTACATTGACGAACTGGCCAGGCGCATGCAACAGCATGATCTCCTACTGGAGATCGACGAAGCGGTTATCGAGAAGTTGGCAAGGGACGGGTTTGAGCCTGCTTATGGCGCCCGGCCGTTACGCCGTGAAGTAGAACGTCAGGTTGAGAATCCCTTAGCGATGATGATAGTGCGCAGTGAGTGTGCCGGCAACAGCCAAGTACGTATTCGCATGGAGGAAGACGAAATCCTGTTTGAGGTTACGCAGAGGTAGGTACGAGAAGTGCTTTTTAGGGCATCTGCATTCTGTTATGCCTTTTTTCTTCCATCAACGCTCTGTCATTGCTAATTTTGCACCGAGCATTGCGAAAATCACCGCAAAAGTACGTTGCGCCATTTTGATGACATTTTGAGAACGAAGGATATAGGCTCTCACGCTATTTGCGAATAAGCCATATATGATAAAGATAGATAGCGTCATGCCCATAAAGATGCTGCTGAGAAAAAGCATATTAAGGGTTGGCGATTCTGTCTCTGGCTGTACGAACTGAGGCAAAAACGCCAGAAAAAATAAGGATAACTTTGGGTTTAAAATATTTATCAGGAATCCCTTGACAACAATTTCCCATGCGCCCTTGTTATTATTTTCACCTTCAATTTTCAAAGCGCCGGTTTCCTGCCACATCGACCATGCCAGAAAAAGCAAATAGGCAACGCCGATGAACTTCATGACTTGGAATGCAATGGCGCTCATATGAAGAATGGCGGTCAGCCCCATAATGCTTGCAAGTAAATGGGGAATAATCCCGACGGTACACCCAAAGGCCGCAAATATGCTGGCTCGCCAACCTAAAAACAGGCCTGCCGAAATTGTGTAAATAACGCCAGTGCCAGGTATTAGAACAACTATCAATGACGTGATAATAAACTCTGTGCTTAGCATTCTGTGTCCTGATTATTTCTAGGTATAATAGTTATTGAACCGACATATTAGAAGGAAATATCAGCGCTAATGGTTTTTTTCAATTTCTTAGCAACGAAATGAATCAATCTCCTCCTTAGCCGCCGTGGCAAGAGCAGCTTGGTCAACTCCCATTGCCCTAAGCGAGCGAGCTGCCACACCATGTTTTATATTTGCGATAACGCTTATAACATGCGCCCCCAGCAGAGGCCTGTCTTTATCGCCTTTCTTTAAAGCATAAAGCTTTTTCATTACCGATTGTCCCGATGGCTTTGAGTTATGAAGAAGTCGGTCAGGCTTTACTGGCTCAGGATCATCCTCTAATACTCCCTTATCAATTCCGATAGCGTTCAAGGCATCGCTATACTGCTTCTCAATGGCCTTCTGGAATTGCTCTGGATCAACCCCAATACGCTCAAAAACCCGTCTGGCTGTTCCATCAGGGAGCCGCAAGGCTGAAAGTAGATAGTGTTCAGCACCTGGTTTATCTTCACCATTATTATGAGCTTCCTCATCTGCACCCGAAATGAGTTTACTAATAGTTCTCATATCCAGAATGCGAAGCTTGATTCGTTTGAACATCAGCTAACCTCGTTTTTTACTAACTTTCTTGGTGTTAATAAAAGCAGCATGACGCTTATGCGCTGCTTGCCTTGTAACCCCCAATGCTTCCGCAACTTGTGCCCAAGTCCAGCCTTGCTCAATGGCCTTCTCGACAGATTTTCTCTCCAGTCTGTCAGCCATAACCCTCAATGCAACAACTGCCGCAAGCGCTTCATCCGGGTTTTCAGGTGATGGAAGTGATTTCATATCAGGCATGTGTCAATATTAGTTGACAATACAATATCTGTCAACTTAATTTGACAGCCGGCATATTGAAAATCTGCCATCGTAGCAAGTGTTAGGCATCCGATATAAAATATTAGCCAGATATTTTTGGCTGGTGAGGCAATCTGGCCAAAACCTGAAACAAGGCAAACGATGAGTGTCCCAGAATTGTTACCGGTATTGTTAAGAATAAACCCAGAGATTTACCCAAATTTCGAGTTATTTTGAGTGGGTGTCCAGCTAAACCTCCAGCTAAACCGTTATACTATGACCTCAAATACCCCTATCTCGCGACTGGTTGCGCTTTGCATTGGCAATGCATTCGTTTCCTCTGAAACGGACTAAAATCTTATGATTTTATGTAAGCTCTATGACTATATTGAAATTGCATGCATGTATCGCTTGCCAGTCGAGTTACAACTGAAAAATGGTTTGGTTCATCAAGGAATGGCTGTCGATACGTTAATCAATTCAGATGGTGAAGAGTGCATGGTTATTTCGAGTGGTAAAAATGTGGAATCCGCCGAAAACAACAGGATAGTTATAAATCAAATCAAAGTTATGCGTGCTCTGGTTTCAAACCCGCATTTTGATACAGTTACTTTCAACATATAGATGGTCGGCGCAACAGGTTCCTGATGGGTGACATGGCAGTGGTTGAAAGCTGAAAAAGCCGAAGATTTTGCTGGGATACCACTTGGTACTGCCCAGGCGGAACACTTCCCGAGTGAGCCGAGCAACTGGGCCTTCTTCAGTTTCTCAACGCCCGATCATAAGTCGCTGAAAGCCAGTGCCAAGCCGTTTTCGGCAGAAGCATGTAATGTCTGCCACCAGGCCAACGCGTCAACGGATTGGGTCTTTACCCAGTACTACCGGTACTGCGCGGAGCAAAGGGCGCGGGCCACGATGGCACGGCCCGCTAAAATCTGACCTTGAATTCCCATCATTGATGTTTAAGTCACCGGCCAGGGCCAGTGACTTTTATTCAATCAGCCAGGAATATTAAAGATGCGCATTGTTTACTTTTTCCGTTATTTTCTATCTGTACTGGGGCTCGCTGTAGCGATGGTCCTGCCCGTCCATGCAGCGGACTCCTTCTCACCCAATGTTGATTCGGAAGGCAATATCTCACTGCCCGATGATTTCTGGAGAAATATGGTGCACCTGGGATCATGGTTCGTGCCGGAGGGGGGCGCCAGCGGTTTTCATGATGTCTACACGGAGGTGGAGACCGTGGATGCCTACCGCCGTACGGGCCAATTCCCTGACGGCGCGAGACTGGTCAAGGAT
Source organism: Candidatus Thiodiazotropha sp. (ex Epidulcina cf. delphinae) (assembly GCA_025656455.1). Taxonomy (GTDB): domain Bacteria; phylum Pseudomonadota; class Gammaproteobacteria; order Chromatiales; family Chromatiaceae; genus Thiodiazotropha. The sequence goes on from JAHXHS010000017.1 coordinate 90,425, forward strand.
ACAAAGGATCGCTTCGGCAACAACCCGGTTTGGGGTGACGGCTGGGGTTGGGCGCTGTTCAAGACGGACCAACCAAAGCGAAATGTTGCAACTGATTACAAAAGTGATTGTCTTGGCTGCCACACACCTGTGAAAGTAAGGGATTGGGTTTACGTCGAGGGATATCCCACTCTGAACAAGCCCTGATTCAATTGTCCGTCAGCCCCAGCACTTTGCAAGCGAAGTGATGGGGCTGACCTCGGTTTTTTTATGAAATGAGAACAGGGTAAGCAAAAAGGTTGAATCACTTAGCGCCGGATAAAATACTTTTGTGTACGCAATTTAAAAATTACCGCCATGGAGAGTATAAAACCTGATCACAATGTGATTTAATCCATTCATGGGTGATGAACTACAACAACTAGCCACCACAGTCCGCGGTTGTCGCTTATGCGTTAACGAACTGTCCCTTGGACCTCGTCCGATCGTACAGGTGGATCGCAATTCGCGGATTTTAGTTGCCGGGCAGGCCCCTGGTATCCGGGTGCATGAATCCGGCGTTCCCTTCGATGATCCAAGCGGGGATCGTTTGCGTGACTGGATGGGGGTTGACCGAGATACATTTTATGACCCGACAAAAATTGCGATATTGCCCATGGGTTTTTGTTACCCGGGTAAAGGAAAATCCGGTGACCTCCCGCCGATACCCCTATGTGCGAAAACATGGAGGGAGCAGTTACTAAAGCAACTAAAAGAGATCAGGTTGACACTCGTGATAGGGCAGTACGCTCAGAACTGGCATTTGGAGGAGACAGAGAAGAGTCTTACCGCTACGGTCAAGGCGTGGGAAAACTACGGACCGCAGATAATGCCGTTGCCGCACCCGAGTCCACGCAACAATATTTGGTTGAAGAGGAATCCATGGTTTGAAGAGTTGCTCGTTCCAGCGCTGAGACACAGAGTTGCCAGAGTTATACTCAAAACGTCCATTTGACGTTCCAGCAACAGGTGGCTCGTGAGGGTTACCTCTCTTAGTAAATTAAATTCTCAAACAGTGCCGGTGATATATAACCAATTCTGGCATGAACAATAAGGTGCGAGGCAGAACCGGTTTTTTAAGGAATCTGCATAATATTGGTCATGCGAAGCAAAGTTAGATTTCCGAGGTGAAAATGTCGAAAAGTATTAAAGGTACACAAACGGAAAAAAACCTGCTTGTTGCGTTTGCAGGTGAATCCCAGGCAAGAAACCGATATACCTATTTTGCCGGTGCAGCGAGAAAAGAAGGCTTGGTTCAGATTGCGGAGATATTTGAAGAAACGGCAAATCAGGAAAAAGAACACGCGAAAAGGTTTTTCAAGTTTCTTGAAGGTGGCGATGTAGAAATAACGGAAAGGTTTCCCGCCGGAAAAATAGGAACGACACTTGAGAACTTAAAGGCCGCGGCGGCAGGTGAAGAGCACGAATGGATGGAAATGTATCCCGCTTTCGCAAAGGTGGCCAGAGAGGAAGGCTTTGATCAAGTGGCGCAGGCATTTGAAGCAATCTCAATTGCTGAGAAACAGCATGGCAAGCGATATAAAGCGCTTGCCGACAATCTGGCGGCAGGGAGGGTCTTTAAACGGAATGGCAAAGTTGTATGGCGTTGTCGAAATTGCGGTTATCTTCATGAATCTGAAGATGCGCCGAAAGTATGTCCGGCCTGCCTGCATCCCCAAGCACATTTTGAACTGTTAGGTGAGAATTGGTAGATAATCAACAAAATCATATAACAAATTGGCGCAAGACCATCTGTGGCATCTGTCCCGCCGGTTGCTGGGTCGAAGTCCGGGTGGAGGAGGGCCGGCTGGTGGGGATCCGGGCCGACGAGGGTCATCCCCTGGGGATGATCTGCCGCCGCGGCGAGCATGCGCCGGAGATCGTCCACTCTGAGGTGGCCCGCCTGCGCACGCCGCTCAAACGCTCTGGTCCCAAGGGTACTTTCGAGTTCGAACCGGTTTCCTGGGACGAGGCCTTCGACCTCATCACCGACAACCTGAAACGCATCAAGGCGGAATCGGGACCCGAGGCGCTTAGTATCTATACCGGTCGGGGCTCTTTCGAACTGAGCCTCTGCGACCTGTTTCAGCCTAAGGGGGTGGCAGTCTCGTCCGCCTCCAGCGTGCTCTTCCCCTTCGGCTCGCCCAATACCATGGGAGTGGGGGCGCTCTGTTACGTCTCATTCGCCATGATCGCCCCCCACGTGACCCTTGGCCGCATGCTGATCAACATGTTCACCGACATGGAGAACGCCGAGCTGCTGGTGGTCTGGGGCGCCAATCCGGCCACCGACTCGCCGCCCCTGGACATGCACCGGCTGGAGGCGGCGGTGGCTCGCGGCGCCGAGGTGGTGGTCATCGACCCGCGGCGCAGCGAGACGGTGATCCGCACCGACGCCCAGTGGATCCCCATTCGTCCCGGCACCGATGGCGCTCTGGCCCTCTCGCTGATCGGCGTGATGGTGGATGAGGAGCTGCATGATGAGAATTTTGCCGAGCAGTGGTGTCACGGCTTCTATGACCTGAAGCACTATACCCAGCACTTCACGCCCGAGGTCACCGAGAGCATCACCGGCGTTCCGGCGGAGACCATCCGCAGCCTGGCCCAGCGCATTGCCGGTGCCACCGGTGCCTGCCCGGTGATGTATACGGGGCTTGAGTACTCCAACTCGGGGGTCCAGGCCATCCGCGCGGTGCTGTCGCTCTTTGCCCTGGCCGGACATCTGGATACGCCGGGCGGCATCGGCCTGGCCATGCAGAACAGCCACTTCCCCATCAACCGCTCCTGCAACCAGCCCAATCCAGCCCTCGACCGTGCGGTGGCACGCGACCGCTTTCCACTTTACTCGCACTACCGGGGCGAGTCCCACGCCCTGGGCCTGGTCGATGCGGTGCGGGAGGGTAAGCCATACCCCATTCGCGGACTTATCGTCCATGGCGCCTCCTTGCTGACTTCCTGGCCGCAGACGCCGGTCTGGCGGGAGACCCTGTCCAAACTTGACTTTATGGTCTCCATCGACCGACAGATGACTGCCGACATGGCCTATGCGGACGTGGTGCTGCCGGCAACCACCGGTTTCGAGATCGACAGCTATATGGTCTACGGCCCCATCTTCCGCCTGCGGGAAAAGGTGATTGAGCCGATAGGCGAGGCGCGCAACGACTTCCTGATCATGGCCGAACTGGCCCAGCGCCTGGGCTATGGCCACCTCTATCCCCAGAGCGAGGAGGCGGTGCTGCGCCAGGTGCTGGAGGGGTCGGGTTACTCCCTGGATGAGGTTCGGGAAGCCGGCGGCACAGTACGTATTCCCACCCCGGTTATGGAATATAAAAAGTGGGAGAAGGGCTCGCTGCGGCCCGACGGCCAGCCGGGCTTCGACACACCCACCGGCAAGTTCGAGATCGCCTCGACCATCCTGGAGGAGTTCGGCTACGAGTCGCTGCCCCGCTATACCGAGCCCGTGGAGGGCCCGCTGGCCCGCCCCGGCATGACCGCCGACTTCCCCTTGGTGTTCAACTCAGGCGCCCGGCCGCAGACCGACTTCCGTTCCCAGCACCATGGCATCGAGGGCCTCTGCCGGGACAACCCGGAACCGACTATTGAGTTCAATGCCGCCGACGCCGACGCCCGCGGCATCGCCACCGGCGACCTGGTGGAGGTCCGCACGGCAAGGGGTGCGGTGCCCTTCCGGGCCCGGGTCACCGAGGATATCGTCCAGGGTGCCGTCGAGTGCAACATGGGTGGCGGTACCCCCGTCGGTCCCGAGGCCTGGCGGCTGTGGAACGCCAATGAGCTGACCGATATCGCCAACGTGGACGAGGTCTCCGGTTTTCCCGTCTACAAGGCGCTGTTGTGTCAGGTCGAGAAGCTGGAGGCAGGCACGGAAGCGACCAGGCATGTGCTTTCGCGCAGTCAGGCCGGGGTGGCAATGACCTTCTCCACTGCGGCCAGAGCCCCCCGACGCCGCATCTACCTGGACAACTCGGCCACCACCCGGGTTGCGGAGCGTGTCAGGGAGGCCATGCTGCCTTATCTCGGCGAAGTCTCGGGGAATCCGTCGAGCATCCATACGGCAGGGCGCGACGCCCGCGAGGCCGTCATCCGGGCAAGACGCCAGGTGGCCCGCCTGATCGGCGCCACGGCCAGGCGTATCCACTTTACTGGCGGCGGCTCGGAGGCCGACAACCTGGCTCTCAAGGGGATTGCCTTCAGGCACCTGGAGGAGAAGGGCCGCATCATCACCAGCGCAGTGGAACACCCGGCCATTCTCAAGGCAGCCGACTTCCTGGCCCGCATCGGTTTCGACATTGTCTACCTGCCCGTCGATTCGGATGGCTTGGTCTCGCCGGTCGACCTGGCGTCGGCGCTGACGCCCGACACCCGCCTGGTCTCCATCATGATGGCCAACAACGAGGTGGGGGCGGTGCAGCCGATCCGGGAGCTGGCCGCCATCGCGCGGGGAGCCGGTGTCCTCTTCCACACGGACGCGGTGCAGGCGGTGGGCCGCATTCCGGTGGATGTGGAGGAACTGGGTGTCGACCTGCTCAGCCTCTCGGGCCACAAGTTCCATGCGCCCAAGGGGGTCGGCGCCCTCTACGTCGCCAAAAGGGTGGAGCTGGAGCCCCTGATCCACGGCGGTAGGCAGGAGGCAGGCCTGCGCGCCGGCACCGAAAACGTGGCCGCCATCGTCGGCCTGGGGGAGGCGGCGGAGATTGCCGCCGGAGACCTGAGCCGGATGGAGCGCATCCGCACTCTTCGCAACCGCCTGGAGGCCGGTATCCGCGGCCTGCTGCCCGGCGCCCGCCTCAACGGTCCCATGGGTGCCCGTCTGCCCAATATTCTCAACCTGACACTGCCGGAAATCCGCGGTGAATCCCTGGTCGTCGCCATGGATCAGCACGGCGTTTCCCTGAGCTCCGGCTCGGCCTGCAAGTCGGGCTCGCCCGACCCCACCCATGTGCTGATCGCCATGGGCCGCGAGGCCGCGGAGGCTCATTCGGCGGTGCGTTTCTCGCTCTGCCGCGACACCACCTCGGAAGAGATCGAAGAGACCATCGCCATCCTGGCAAGAGTGCTGGACGAGATGGCCACCACTGTCCGTTTCCTGCCCTGTAAGTAATAGAAGACAAGGGAGTCGTTATGAAAACAGACCAAGAACTGAAACAAACTGATCCGGCGCTCTGTAGAGTTGCCCGTGAAAACGGCACCGAAGCCCGGTTCAGCGGCAAATACGTGGGTGAAAAAAGCGACGGCATGTACCACTGTGCAATTTACGATGCGCCGTGCGGAGGTGCGTTGCAAACAGTGTGATGCACACCTTGGCTACATGTTTCCCGACGGTCCCGAGCGCGATGGGAAAATCTGTGATCGTTACTGTATCAACAGCGTTTCACTCAACTAAGAGAGGCCCAAATTTCAAGTGATTTTGAGTAGGTCCAGCTAAAGGTTGCCGGATGGTGACAGGCAGGCCTTGCTTGCCGTCTAAATTCCCGCTTATCTGGTCTCATCAGCGGCGAACCATGTAGCCTGTAGTGCTGATACCAGCGTTTACGGCCAAGCCGCTGCGCCTCGCGGTGTTCGGGATGGAAGCGCCAGGCCTTGATCGACTCGAGATCCCGCCAATAGGAGACGGTGATGCTGAGCTCACTATCGCGAACCGAGTCGACACCAAGAAATCCAGGTAGTCACACTTCTTTCCATCTGGGACTTCAGGACAGCAGGCTATCGAGTTTTCCATGTCAATGCTCCTTTGTGTTTTCGTATAGCCGGATTCGATGGTGGTACTTCATCTATCAGTTAAATAGTTCACTCTGGCGATGTGAATAATTCGCAAGACACGGCAGATCTTCCCCATTATAAAGGTCGTGTTAGTCATCGCATACACATGTACAACGACGGTTCGACCGATCAGGTGAGGGTGACCTATGTGGCCTACCACAAGCTGCCACCCGAGCGGGATTTTCTCGCCAGCTACAGTCTGTCGATTAAACGGGGCATTTCGGGCACCACGGTGGAGAGTGATAGTTCCACCACACCCGCCCCACACCGACCAACCTGGATGCGGGTGTGGATCATCTGCTGCGCCAGATCGGTAGTAAAGGGCCTTATACCCGTTGTGCATTCGCGGTTGAGCTCCATACCAATCCCAGAACAAGGAATGGCTTCAGTCGGATTCGTCAATACGAGAGCCACGATACCTCGGCCTTCGCGTTGATGAAGAAACCCATCCCTTGCCCGCCATTCAGGGTGTTGTCCTCGTCGGCTGAACCGGCAATGGATACCAGTCTGGTAAAAGAGCGAACCGAATAGCCTGCGGTAATGACGGGGTTTTAAGCCGCCTTCGGGCGGCTTTTTTCTTGTCCGATAATCCCATTTTTTATGAAAACCCAGGTAATTACGACAGGGCTATTTTGATATCCTCAATTCCGGCGTGCAGAGAGGAAAAATGGCCTCCTTTGAACCGGCAAGTTCTATAAGGAGGCCATTATGAGCTCGAATTCACACCTGGCAGTCGTGTGTCCATGGTTGCCAACGGCGTGACTGTCCAGGATGGGGCGAGCCTGATCAATAGAGGAGGTGTAATTCATGTCACGGCCGTTGGTGAATCCGAGGCCACGGTGGAAATCGCCTCCGGATCCACGGACTCGCCCGCTGGCGGGGCCATCGCGGTCCGTGGATATTCTTCCTTGGATGTAAACAGAAACTTGACAGATCCAGATACGCAGCCATAATACACCAAATGGTGTACTATAGAGAACAGCCCATTGATCAGACGTTTTTCGCGCTGGCGCATCCGGTCCGTCGTGCTGTATTGGAACGGCTTGCAGAGGGCGACAGAACGGTGGCTGACGTATCGGCGGGTTTGGGGGAGAGTCCCTCCCAGATGACCAAGCACCTCCAGATCCTGGAGCGAGCAGCATTGCTTACCCGACACAAGGTGGGGCGCTTTCACCAATTGCACTTCGAGCCCAAGCCGCTGGAGGACGCGATGGACTGGATTATTCGACATCGACAGTTCTGGGAGAGCAAGTTCGATGCCCTGGAAGCCTACCTGCATGACCTGAGCGAGGGTAAATGAATACGACACTAACAACCCACAAGAATCTGTCACTGGAGGTGAGAAGGGTATTCCCATTTCCACGGCCGATGGTGTTCGAAGCCTGGACGGGGGCAGAGCACCTGCACCGGTGGATGGGACCGACACCGGCGATCGAGGCAAAGTATATCGAGATCGATTTTCGGGAGGGTGGGACGTATCGATTCGGGTTCATCGAGGAAGGCGAGCCGGTCAAGTACGTTCGTGGACTCTATCACATGATCCAGCCGCCGGAGAAACTGGTCTTCTCCTGGACCTGGGAGGCGCCCCAGATCGACGCGGGGACAGAGACTCTGGTAACGGTCGAATTCAACGAGGTCGCGCAAGGCACCGAAGTTTATCTGAGGCATGAACGCTTCGCCAGCCGCGAGGCCTGTGAGCTGCACAAGTGGGGCTGGGAAGGCACGTTTGACAAACTGGGCGAACGATTGCCAAGTGCCACGGGTAAGTGGTCTCGTGGTGGGGATAGATAAATGAGGTTGCGTCCAATAATACTAGGCACCGTTTGCTACATGTTAGCGACCTTCCTATTGGCTGTAATATGGCACGTCGTCGTTTTCAATGATCAGTACCAGGCATTCGGCTACTTTACAGGGGAGCCAAGTTTTTTTCTCGGCTTTATGGCGATTCTTATTCAGGGCGCTGTTCTTTCATGGCTTTATCCGTTGACCGCATTTCGCGGTAACACGGTCGTACGTGGTTTGAAGTTTTCGTTCGTGATTGGATTGTTTTTTTGGACCTCACATGTCTTGGCGTTCGTGGCAAAACAGGATATTAGCAATGTGATGTTGTTTGTAGTGATGGAAAGTATCTATCTGTTTATCCAGTTCGCTGTATATGGATTATTGATCGGTCTTATTTTTTCCAAGTGGACGAAACAGGATGCAGCAACCGGCCAATATCAATAACCATCTATGTCAATAAATGAAGTAGTTCAGACATACTATTAACCCGGCAACCTATTAGGGTGCCGGGTTAATAACCTACGTTCGGGTTAGTATCTATTACAATCAAAGGAGAATAACCATGCAACCAATTGACGTTGTTAAGCAGTATTTCGAAGCCTTTATCCGAAAGGACATCCCTGGTATGTCAAGGCTGATACATGACGATTATCACTTCACAGGTCCGGCGATGGAGGTGCAAGGCAAGACGCAGATGGAGCAGGTGATGGAGGCGTTTCCATTTATCGCGGAGGACAAAGATGTTGAACTCAGCGGCAATGGCAATGTGGTCGTCAGGCGGCTGAACTGGCACGTCAAGGCACCCTTTGAGGCGGTGATTCCCATGTGCGAATGGCTGGTGGTGGAGAACGGCAAGATTCGTTCATCCAATCTCTACTACGACACAGGTAAGTTTCCGGAGGAATTCCTGAAGCAAATGAAAGCAGGACAAGCCGCCTGACGCCGTACGATTCCGGACTTGCCGCGCGGTGAAATGCAAACAAAGCGACTGTCGCATTGGCCAATCGATTAACCAGGCTGGCTTTTTCAGCCTCGCGGATTTTTTTGACTTGACAGTTACCGGGAGCCCATTCATGAACTTCTAGGTGGAACTGATGCGTCTGACCCTCTCGTCGTGGTCACCCATGCCGGTTCGATTCTCAGTCTCATTGAGAGAGTCATGGGCGTCGCGCACAGTTCACGGCTCAAAAAGGTGATAAGGCGGGATAATGGCGGCATCTCTGTCTTTCAAGGGGTCCCTGAGAGACTTGAACTTGTCATGTTGAATTGGTGTCCAGGCTCGGCCGTGGAGATGGAGCGGGCCATCCCGAATGCGAGCCTCGGCAAGGCTTGATACCGCGGCATGATAGGAGCCGTACGACCCTGAACAAGGTAGAAAAGGGCGAGCCCGGTGTTTCGCCGGGCAATTATGCCAATGTTCTCTTTGTGTTAGGGCTGGCTGAACGACTGAGTGATCTGGGGGACGTCAAGACGGATACCGTGGGTCTGGCACGATTCATAACCCAGACATCCATTCAAATTTCGAATGATTTTGAGTGGGTGTCCATCTAAACAGCATCTAAACAGCATCTAAACAGCAATTTTGAGTGGGTGTCCATCTAAACTAAACCATTGACGGACAGTGTAGAATAGGCCATCATTTGCAGTATGACGCAAATGAACAAACAAAATGTCGGACCCCGAACGGGCTGCGCCTGTTGCTGTGATATTGGCGATCGGCTGAAACCGGATTTTTTCAAGGCCCTGTGCGACCCGACGCGGATCGGGCTCCTGATCCAATTGGCGACGAGCGGCGAGGCGCAGACGGTAAGCCAGGTCGCGGAACAGGTTCCGGTCGACATCTCGGTGGTATCCCGCCATTTGGCGATTCTGCGCGATGCCGGAATTCTCAGGGTACAGCGGCAGGGTAAAGAGGTGCGCTATTCGGCTCGCTACGAGGGAGTGGTATCGACGTTGAGGGGGATGGCCGATGCCATCGAGGCCTGCTGTCCGTCGCAAGCGGGTAGGGGTACGGCAACTGGCTCGATAGAGGCGGTACAAGATGAATCCTGAGCAACGTCCGGCAAAGGGGCAGAAGGTTCGTGATGCGGTAGCCAAGACCTATGGCCAAGCGATCAGCCAGGGCACGGGGTATTGTGGGGATAGGTTGTGCACAGCAGACTCACTCCCACAAGCTATCGCCATAGGTTATACCGCGGAAGAGTTGCAGGGTTTACCGCGGGATATGGCGGAAACGACTTTTGGCTGTGGCAATCCGCTGGCATTCAGTGGCGTTCGCGAAGGAGATGTGGTCATCGACCTCGGTTCCGGCGCCGGACTCGATCTGCTGGTTGCCAGCCATAAGGTCGGCTCGGCCGGCCGGGTCATCGGCATTGATATGACCGATGAAATGATCGTACGGGCACGGCAGAATATCGACGCCGCCGGCATGGAGAATGTCGAGGTTCGCAAAGGTTATATCGAGGATCTCCCGGTTGAAACGGGTTCGGCCGATTGGGTGATTTCAAACTGTGTCATCAATCTTTCACCCGAAAAGGGACGGGTGTTTTCCGAGATCGCCCGGGTGCTGGAACCAGGCGGTCAAATGCTGGTCACGGATATCGTCGTCGACCGGCTTCCGTTCTGGGTGAAATGGAGCATGAAGCTCCACAGTGCCTGCGTTGCAGGCGCCATCGGTGAAGCGGAATACCTGGAGGGGCTGCGCGCCGCCGGACTTGAGGGCGTGGAAGTGCGGAAGCGCAAGGTGTATGGAGCGGGCGAGATCGAAGTGTTACTCGACTCGGGTGAACTCCCCATGGATAGACCTCGGTTGTGGCGGATCTTGGCAGGGCTGGGAGTCAGCCCGTCCCGGCAGATTGCAAAAATATTTGCCGACAAGGTATGGAGCGCCGCGTTTTATGCGCGAAAACCGGAAGTACCGGCATGATCATCCGACCTGTTATATGCAGTGTGAAATAGCGATGCGGGAGCAGGCAATTGAAGCTGAGCTTAAAGACGGGACACCGATACAGGTTTTCCTGGATTACGACTGCGACAAGCAGTGCCTGGAACAGGAATTCGATCGGCTAACCGCACGATCCCGCCATCAACGGTTTTTTTCGCCGATCAACAAGCTCTCAGATGCCCAGCTTTCCTATCTGATAAATGTCGATGGCATCGATCATGTATTGATCGTTGCCGCTGAGGCCCAAGGCGATCAACGTCGCGGTATCGGCCTTGCCCGGTATGTACGGTTGAAAGACGAGCCGAATGTGGCGGAATTCGCCATCACGGTCGCGGATGCATTTCAGAATCGCGGGCTGGGTTCCATCCTGATGGATGCCCTTATGACACATGCGCAAGTGAATAGCATTCATGTGCTGAGGGGTTACGTGCTCGCTTCCAATCGTTCCATGATCAGGCTGTTGGAGGGGCTTGGGGGACAACGCAAAGAAGAAGACGGGGAGTTGTGTTTTGATTTGAATCTTGCGAAACGAGCCGCCATATCCTCTTCCCTCTTCTCCGTCCTTCTCGTTTTGGATCAAAAATAGCGCATCTCAAGCGATCAATAGGCGTTCCTTAACTCTGTCTCAATAAGGTTGCGTAATGGCTCATAGCCGAACCGGACAAGTGGTTTGCCATTGACAAAAAAGCTCGGCGTCTTGGATACACCCAGTTGTCGCCCGTCAGCAATATCCTGCTGAATATTTTTCAGAACCTCCGGGCTTTGCATCGTCTCTTGTGCCTTTTTCATGTTCAATCCAACGCCGCTAAGCCGCATCCAGAGCCGCTTGGGCTGCGGGTTACCGTGGGAGGCCCAAACAGGCTGGGCGGCATAGGTTGCCTCCAGTGTTTCCCAGAACTTGCCCTGCTGTTTGGCCGCTTCAAGTAGGGCAACCACATAATCTGAGCCAACATGGAGCGGCGCATAGCGCATCACCAGTCGGATCTTGCCCGGATTCTCATCCATTATCTGCTTAACAAAGGGGTGGAAGACCTTGCAGGTTTCACAGGCCGGATCGAAAAACTCGACGATGGTTACCTTGGCGTTGGGGTCGCCTGCCGTCGCCGCATAATCACGCTCCAACAGCGCAGCACTCTTATTTGCGATCGCCTCAGACTTGCTGGCCTGTTGTTGTTGGTAGACGCTGGTTGCACCGATAAATGCAGCAATCAGTACAACAACCGCAACGGCAACGATATAACTTTTTTTCATCGAGAACCCCTGATTTTGGCAAACAGTAACAGTGCGATAATGGCGGAAAAGGTGAGGATGGACATCATTGGGATTGTCATGAACCCAAATAGTTCTAGATTGATTTCACTGCAGGAGACACCCTGACTGCAGGGTTGCAGCGATTCCGGAATGTAGCCGGAGTAGACGAGGTAGTGATAGACAGCAAAGCCCCAACCGATGACTGCCAGCGGAAGTGCGTAGCGGATAACACGCAGATCCAGCGGAAACAGTCCGACCAGAAGGATCACCACCAGTGGATACATGCAGATGCGCTGGTACCAGCAGAGCACGCAAGGTGGTAGCTCCATCACTTCGCTGAAGAACAAGCTCCCCAGCATTCCCACCGTGGCCAGTAACCAGCAGGCAAAGATCACGCCCCAGATTTGCTGCGTTATGACGCTCGATGGTTCGATGGCTGTGCTGTTCATAAGTACTCCCTGGATTAGCGAAAGTCGGCTTTAATTCTCACTCGTGCTACAGGCTGCCTTGTCGGATAGACCCGCTGATTCGGCGCGAAGTTCACCACGGGCCTGGCGGAAAATCAAGCTGGCGGAGTGTAGAAACAGCAGTGCCATCAGGAATGCGGCCAGCAGATTCGGCCACTGAGTCTGCGTGTGCTCATAACCTAGGGCATAACCTAGAAACATAACCTAGTACTCCGTCAACCTGATAACTTAGGATGCAGTGTGCCCCACATCATCCAAGGCAAGGCGCACCCCAAGGGCACTTCCTCCGGGGCGCAGTGCGCGGGGAGAAGTGGCACATGGATGTGCCGTTTACGGACCGAAGGATGGAATGGCATGCCCTTTTCAAGGACTGCAACGCCGCATTGGATGATGTGGGGCGCACCCTTTGGGCCAGCCAGGAAGCGGCCATCTGCGTTGTTGTGCTCGCTTGAATTAGCGACGGCTAGTCCTGCGCTCGCACGCCTAGCAGCTAGCCGCTTCCTGACTGGCTGCATCCTAAGTTATCAGGTTGACGGAGTACTAGATATCCACTCTAAATTTTGAACAGCAGGATATCCAATCACTGCAGCGGATACGTGAACGCTTGCTGAAACATCGCACCGCTACCAGTAATCAGCTGCGTGGGCTGCTTGCCGAGTATGGCATCGTGCTGCCCAAAGGCATACGTTACCTGCGTGCTCAGGTGCCGGATATCCTCGAAGATGCCGAACAACCCTTAACCGTTGTGGCCAGGCAATTCACTCACCGCCTGTATCGGGAACTCATGGCCTACGACCAGCAGATCAGCGAGCTTGAGACAGAGCTATTTGCGTTGCTTGAGCAAAATGATGACTACCAGCGTTTACAAACCATCCCCGGAATCGGTCCTGTGATTGCCGCCACGTTACTGGCGTCAGTCGGTGATGCACACTATTTCAAGAATGGCCGTCAGATGGCCGCCTGGGTAGGACTCACGCCTCGCCAGCATGCCAGTGGGGAGAAGAGCCGCATGAAGGGGATCAGCAAGCGGGGTGACCGAACTTTGCGCAAGTTGCTGATCCATGGTGCACGAACGGTGTTGAATTGGTGTGGGCCCAAGACCGACAAGCTCAGCCTATGGCTCAAGTCACTGAGTAGTCGTGCTCATCCGTGCAAGGTCATCGTGGCCCTAGCCAACAAGCTGGCGCGGATTGCCTGGGCCGTGTTGGCAACCAAGCAACCTTATCAGGCGATATGAAAAACTGATTGAGCAACTCAATGTTCAAATGACAGGAGCCATCCCCAATACGGTGATACAGCAGTGATGAAACAATAACGGTTTACCCCTATCAGAGCCTGAGACCGGACAGCGGTCATCAAGACCTAGTGTGGTGTAACGTATAAACTGTACCAATCAGAGGCCCGTCAATGCCTCAAGACCAGGCGCAGCGCGCAGGCAATGGCAGCGCCCT